>DAMBVB010000015.1:0-87177 GCA_032053185.1 Lysinibacillus sp. | reverse complement strand
TTATGGGCTTCTTTTATTTCCACTTAGGTGTTGCACTTAATATTACAATTCGTCTAAAAAATAAACATTAAAAAACGAAAGCTGTATTTTTGCAGTTTATATTCCAACACGAGCGGTTCTTTCTGCTACCCGAGCAGTTTCGTCCCTTACCCGATCACTTCTTCTCGCTACCCGAGCAGTTTTGGCCCTTACCGATCACTTCTCCCCGCTACCCGAGCATTTCCCCCTTCATACAATGCATTCCTTTTCTCTGCAATAAAAAACTGAAGACAACAAGTCTGTCTTCAGTCAAAAGGAAATCCCATAAATTATTAAAATGCAATACGTTCTGCTTCGTAAGCAGTAATATGTTCTGCGTATTTAAAGGTTAGGGCAATTTCATCCCAACCATTCAGCAATGTTTCCTTATAGTAAGAGTCGATGCTAAATTTATAAATTACACCATCTTCACCCGTTACTGTTTGTGCTTCTAAATTGACTTCCATCGTGTACGGATTTTCTAAGCCTTTAGCTAAAATTTCATCACACTCTGCTTCAGTTAATTTGATTGGTAAAATCCCATTTTTGAAGCAGTTATTATGGAAAATATCTGCGAATGATGGTGCAATTACTACATTGAAGCCGTAGTCTAAAATTGCCCACGGTGCATGTTCACGTGAAGAACCACAGCCGAAGTTATCTTGAGCTACTAAAATTTTGGCGTCTTTAAATTCAGGTTTGTTTAATACAAAATCCTTCATTTCATTACCCTCTGCATCGAAACGCCAATGGTAAAATAAATACTGTCCAAAACCAGTACGCTCAATACGCTTTAAAAACTCTTTCGAAATAATTTGGTCTGTATCGACATTTTTACGATTAAGTGGTGTTATCACACTATTTACCATATTAATTGGTTCCATTTGCAATCATCCCTTCCGTGTAAATGGCATTTACACAGTTTCCTTTACGAATTCACGAACATCCACAAAGTGACCAGCAATTGCTGCTGCTGCTGCCATTGGCGGTGATACTAAGTGTGTACGAGAACCTGCTCCTTGACGTCCTTCAAAGTTACGATTTGATGTGGATGCACAGCGTTCGCCAGCTGGTACTACATCATCATTCATCGCTAGACACATTGAGCAACCTGTCTCACGCCACTCAAAACCAGCATCTGTAAAAATTTTATCTAATCCTTCTGCTTCTGCTTGTTTTTTCGTCGAATAGGAGCCTGGCACAACAATCGCTGTTACATTTTCATGCACCTTACGCCCTTTAATAACATCTGCAGCTGCACGTAAATCACTGATGCGTGAGTTTGTGCAAGAACCGATAAATACGTGTTGAATATCGATCGAAGTTAATGGTTGACCTTCCTCTAAGCCCATATAGGCAAGTGCTTTACGAAGAGCAGCTTTATCTGACTCATCCTCATAATCTGCCTGTGTTGGAACATTACTTGAAACACCTGAACCCATTGACGGATTCGTTCCCCAAGTGATGATTGGCTCAATTTCTTCTGCTTGAATGATTCGAACTGTATCATATATTGCATCATCATCGGATGCTAAGCTTAACCAATAATGTGCAGCTTCCGCAAACTTCTCTCCCTGTGGTGCATGTTTGCGTCCACGAATATAGTCAACAGTCGTTTGGTCAGGAGAAATTAGCCCTGCCTTTGCACCAGCCTCGATCGACATATTACAAATTGTCATCCGTTCTTCCATAGAAAGCTTGCGGATAGCCTCTCCAGTGAATTCCACAATATGTCCTGTGCCGACACCGATACCGAATTTCGAAATAATCGCTAGAATTATATCTTTGGCAGCTACACCTACCGGAAGCGCACCTTCTACACGAATTTCCATTGTTTTTGGCTTGTTTTGCCATAGCGTTTGTGTTGACAATACATGCTCTACCTCTGATGTACCAATCCCGAAGGCAATCGCTCCGAACGCACCATGGGTAGACGTATGGGAGTCGCCACAGACAATCGTTTTACCAGGCTGCGTTAAACCTAGCTCTGGTCCAATTACGTGAACAATTCCTTGATCAGGATGCCCCATCCCTGCAAGCTCAACGCCAAATTCTTCAGCATTTTTTGCTAACGTTTCAATTTGGTTACGTGCAATTGGATCATGAATCATTGGTAGATTTTTTGTAGGTACGTTATGATCCATTGTTGCAAAGCTTAAATCTGGGCGACGTACTTGACGTCCGTTCATTCGTAGACCTTCAAAAGCTTGCGGAGAAGTTACTTCATGAATTAAATGGAGATCAATATATAACAGGTCCGGTTTGCCCTCTTCCTGATAAACGACATGTTTATCCCAAATCTTTTCAATTATATTTTTGCCCATTATCTTCACCTATTTCTTAAATGTATGTTGTCATAATGCTTTCTGAAACAAAGCTTGTATCAATCTCGTTAATGACTTTATCTGTCCATTCATTCGTCGATAATATCCGACTACCATCGCGTACAAGATCTGCCGTGAAATAGCCATCATCGAATACTGCACTGACAGCACGTTCGATTTCTGCAGCCTCTTCTTTTAAGCCAAATGAATATTGTAGCATCATGGCAACGGAAAGAATGGTTGCTGCAGGATTTGCTACACCTTGGCCTGCAATTTCTGGTGCTGAGCCATGTACTGGTTCATATAGACCAAAATTATCTCCGCGAATGGATGCAGATGGTAGTACGCCTAAAGAGCCTGTAATAACAGATGCTTCATCACTCAAAATATCTCCAAACATATTTTCAGTAACTACTACATCGTAATGACTAGGATTTGTAATTAGTTTCATCGCAACTGAGTCTACTAAATTGTGCTCCACGTGCACATCTGGATAATCTTTTTTCTTCGCTTCGACAACTTCGCGCCATAATCGACTTGTTTCAAGTACATTTGCTTTATCAACAGAGCATAATTTGCCTCCACGTAAACGTGCTAATTCAAAGGCATTTTCAACAATACGCTCAACTTCTGCAATAGAGTAAACCGTTGTATCAATCGCGCCGTTCTCAGTACGCATACGTGGTTCCCCGAAGTATACGCCGCCTGTTAATTCACGTACAATCATTAAATCGACGTTTTCGGCTACTTCACGCTTTAATGGTGAAGCATCTAGTAAACTTGGGAACGCCTTTACTGGACGTAGATTTGCGAATAAGTCAAAGTGTTTACGAATACGCAATAAACCTTTTTCCGGGCGTAATTCAGGTGGATTATTATCCCATTTTGGACCACCAACGGCTCCTAGTAAAATTGCGTCACTATTTTCACACATGTCAATTGTTTCATCTGGTAGTGGATTATTGTGTTGGTCGATGGCAGCGCCTCCGATTGTTGCATAACCTAAATGGAATGTATGGTTGAATCGCTTACCAATGACCTGTAATACACGTACAGCAGAAGCAACAACCTCTGGCCCAATTCCGTCACCAGGAAGTACTGTAATTTTTTTCTCCATCGTCAAAACACCTTTCTTTGTATAGCGTTGAACTACGCTATGTTAATAAGACGCTCACCTATATGAATAGGTGAGGTCATCAATATTACGACTACACATAAATTGCGTTTGGGATGTGAATGATGCTGAGTCAATTCACTACCATTTAACAAAAAGCTTAACTTACAGGCTGTGTACGAAGGCTTGCTTGTATTACATGACGGTTGATGGCATTTAAATAAGCTTTTGCCGAAGCTTCTAAAACATCCTGTGATGAGTTTCGTCCTGTTGTGGAAATACCATCATATCGAATGTTAATCACGGCTTCACCTAGTGCATCTCGTCCTTTACCAACAGACTTAACACGATAATCAATGACATGAATATCTCCTTGAACAAGTTGCTCAAGCGTATTGAAAATAGCTTCCACTGAGCCTGAACCCGTTGCCACAACTGTCTTCTCTAGACCTTCAGGTGTTACAACAATCGCTGTTGCTGTCGGTATATTTTCTGTGCCATATTGCACCTGTACCATCTTTAATTCGTAGAGTGGAACATCTTCTATTTGAACTTGTTGCTCAGTAAGAAGCGTTAGTAAATCTTCTTCTGTAATTTCTTTTTTACGGTCAGCAAGCTTTTTAAATTCAGTAAATGCTTTGTTAAGTTTTTCATCCGAAAGATGGAAGCCCATTGTTTCTGCTCGGTCACGGAAAGCTGCGCGGCCTGAGTGTTTACCTAGAACGAGTGGCACCTCGCCTTCACCAATAAGGGCAGGTGTAATAATTTCATACGTTTCAGGATTTTTTAATACACCATCTTGGTGAATACCAGATTCATGTGCAAATGCGTTTTTACCAACAATCGCTTTATTTGGCTGAATGACTACATTCGTAAGCTTACTCACTAATTGAGATGTCCGCTTAATTTCTTGTAAATGAATACCTGTTTCTACAGGGTAAATATCTTTACGGATATGAAGGGCAACTGCGATTTCTTCAAGCGCAACGTTTCCAGCGCGCTCTCCGATACCGTTAATCGTCCCCTCTACTTGTGAGGCACCATTTTCAATGGCTGCAATCGTATTAGCAGTTGCCATCCCTAAGTCATCATGGCAATGTGCAGAGAATTTGACCTTGTCAGCACCTTTGACGTTTTCAAGTAGGAATTTAAATAATGCACCATATTCTTGTGGTGATGCATATCCTACTGTGTCTGGCACATTAATGGTTGTTGCACCTGCTGCCACAACATCATTCATAATACGTACTAAAAATTCACGGTCTGAGCGAAATGCATCTTCGGCAGACCATTGGACAAGCGGAAAGAATTTTTTCGCATATTTCACAGCTTCCACCGCTTGTTCTACTACTTGTTCGGGTGATTTTTTTAGCTTGTATTCCATATGAATTGGGGAAGTTGCTAGGAAAATATGAATATGCGGCTGCTCGGCCACTTTAATCGCTTCCCACGTTGTGTCGATATCTTTTTGTACACAGCGGGCTAATCCTGTTACGATAGAGTTTTTTACTGTACCTGCAATACGATGTACCGCATCAAAGTCACCGGGTGACGAAGCAGGAAAACCTGCTTCAATAATTGTCACTCCTAGGCGCTCCAGTTGCTTGGCGATTTCAATTTTCTCTGCGGTGTTTAGATTAATGCCAGCAGATTGCTCGCCGTCGCGAAGGGTTGTATCGAAAATATCAATTTTTCGCACTTGCAGCCACTTCTCTCACAACTTTTTCTTTCCCTTCGTTGATGAAAGGCATCATAGCACGTAATTTAGCACCAACTTCTTCGATTTGGTGGTTTGCACCAGCTTCTTTGAATTTTGTATAGTCTGGACGACCGTTTTCGTTTTCTTGAATCCAGCGACGTGCGAAAGTACCATCTTGGATATCCGTTAATACATCTTTCATACGAGCTTTTACAGCGTCGTCGATAATACGTGGTCCTGCAACATAGTCACCCCACTCTGCTGTATCTGATACGGAGTAACGCATTGTTGCCATACCACCCTCAAACATTAGGTCAACAATTAATTTTAATTCGTGAAGTGTTTCAAAGTATGCTAATTCTGGTTGGTAGCCAGCTTCTACTAATGTTTCAAAACCTGCTCTTACTAATTGTGTAGCACCACCGCAAAGTACAGCTTGCTCACCGAATAAATCAGTTTCAGTTTCTTCTTTGAATGTTGTTTCAAGTAAACCGCCACGAGCTGCACCGATTCCTTTACCGTATGCAAGAGCTAACTCTTTTGCTTGACCAGTTGCATCTTGATGAATGGCGAATAAGCCTGGTACACCAGCACCTTGTTGGAACTGACGACGAACTAAATGTCCTGGACCTTTCGGCGCAACTAAGAATACGTCCACATCTGCTGGTGGTGTAATTTGACCGAAATGAATGTTAAAGCCATGTGCAAACATAAGTGCTTTACCCGCTTCAAGATACGGAGCAATTTCAGCCTCATATACCGCTTTTTGACGCTCATCTGGAAGTAAAATTTGGATAACATCTGCTTCTTGCGCTGCTTCAGCAACAGTTTTTACATCTAATCCGTCCACTTTTGCAGCATCAAAAGATCCGCCTGGACGGACTCCTACTACTACATCGAATCCTGATTCTTTAAGGTTTAAGGCATGTGCATGACCTTGTGAACCGTAACCGATGATTGCGATTTTTTTCCCTTTTAATACTTCCTCGTTGATGTTTTGATCATAGTACATTGTAGCCATTGTTTGTTTCCTCCTAAATTTGGTTTATTTTTTCAACCTTGGATGTAAGTAAGCCACTAGGGCTACGCATCCAAAGCTATTAATTTTATATGCAAACTATTTTAAAATAGAGAGCTGTGTATTTGAGATTTTTTGTGTTTCACGAACAGATGCAGTAGCCCCTGTACGCGTTAATTCTTTAATACCATAAGGTCGAATTAGTTCAATAAAAGCATCAATCTTGTCTGGATCGCCGACTACTTGATAGGTGACAACGTTTTTCGCTGTATCAATAATATGCGGACGGAATGGTTCAACAATTGAATTCATTTCCAGTCGTAAGTTTGGAGGTGAAATTACCTTTACAAGCGCTAATTCGCGTAGCACGATTGATTTATCTGTAATGTCATTGACCTTTAACACATCAATTTGCTTCGATAATTGCTTCACTAGCTGTTCAATTTTACGCTCATCCTCCACGTTTACAACAAAAGTCATTTTCGAAAAGTTTGGTTGTTCTGTATGACCAACTGTGATGGATTCAATATTAAATTGACGCTTCATAAGTAAGCCTGTTACACGATTTAACACACCGCTTTGATTAATCACTGTTACTGTAATTACTCGTTTCAATTCTTTTTCACCCCAATCATTTCCTGTAGGCCTTTGCCCGGTGCTACCATTGGGTAAACACATTGGTGCTGTTTAACACGACAATCAATTAACACTGGCTCATCAGAAAGTAGTGCCTCGCGGAAAATACTTTCCGCTTCATCGATTGTGTTAATTCGATAGCCTTTAAGACCATATGCATCCGCTAATTTAACAAAGTCTGGTTGGATCGGCATTAATGAAGATGAGTAACGCTCCTCATAGAATGTTTCTTGCCATTGGCGTACCATTCCTAGACAGCTATTATTTAAAATCACTACTTTTACCGGTAAATTGAATTCTTGTAGTATAGAAAGCTCTTGAGCAGTCATTTGGAATCCTGCATCACCGACAATGGAAACAACTTTTTTGTCTGGCTTCGCAAACTGGGCGCCAATTGCAGCCGGGAAGCCGAAGCCCATCGTACCAAGTCCACCAGACGTTACCCATCCGTGATCATTGTTTAAGCGGTAATATTGTGCAGCCCACATTTGATGCTGACCAACATCTGTCGTGACAATGGCGTCACCTTCTGTAATTTTATGCACAAGCTCTAATGCTTCCTGCGGTAAAATTTCTTTGTCCCCTGGCTCCTTGCTATACCATAAAGGATATTCCTTTGCGTGATTATTTAAGAATGTTAGCCATTCTGTTGTATCTGGACCCTCGAAGTCTTTTTTCAATAATGCTTTTAATGCTTCTTTGGCATCTGCAACGATTGGAATATCTGTCGGAACATTTTTTCCAATTTCCGCTGGATCGATATCGATGTGTATAATTGTTGCATTTGGAGCAAATGTTGCTAAATTACCAGTTAAACGGTCATCAAAGCGAGCTCCGATATTCAACAATAAATCTGATTTTGTAATCGCTGTGTTCGCTGTTGCAGTCCCATGCATTCCTGCCATACCGGTGAATAATTCATGCTCTCCATGGATCGAGCCAAGTCCTAATAAAGTGTTTGCTACTGGAATTCGATATTTTTCAGCGAATGTTGTTAACTCTTCTTTAGCATCTGCAAAGAGGACACCAGCTCCAGCTAAAATGATTGGATTTTTGGCCAGTGAAATCGCCTGAATGGCTTTTTGAATTTGTAAATAATTCGGTTTGTATGTTGGTTGATAACCAGGTAAATATATTTCATCAGGAGCCTGTGGTGGATTCTCCACATCAAATAACATTTGAGAAACGTTTTTCGGAAAATCCACTACAACAGGACCCTTCCGACCAGTGCTTGCAATATGGAAAGCCTCTTTCACAATACGCGAGATATCATTTATATCCTGTACCTGATAATTGTGCTTCGTAATGGGTGTCGTAATGCCCATAATATCCGCTTCTTGGAAAGCATCTGTACCAATCACAGATGTTGAAACTTGACCCGTGAATACCACTAATGGAATGGAATCAATCATCGCATCAGCAATACCAGTTACTAGGTTTGTTGCTCCCGGACCACTTGTCGCAATAACAACACCAGTTTTATTGGAAACACGCGCATAACCTTCCGCTGCATGGATTGCACCTTGTTCATGTCTAGTTAAAATATGACGAATCGGATTTTTATACATGGCATCATAGATTGGTAGTACCGCTCCACCTGGGTAACCAAAAACAATTTCAACACCTTGTTCATGCAGTGCTTGCACTAATACGTCAGCACCATCTTTCGCTAGATAGGTTTGCTCAGCTTTTGCTGTTGTGGCAAATTCTTCTTTCTCATTGATAGAAACATTCGTACTCATTAAATATGCCTCCTTCTTATCATTCAACTTCACATCAGTTCTGCGCATCATTGAAGTATTACAAGCTGGTTATCTCCTTGAAAAGAGATGACAGGCTCTTTTTAACTCGTAAAAAATAAAAAGCCTTTTTCTCCACACGCAAAGAATTACCTTACGTAGGGATGAAAAAGACTTTCCATGGTACCACCCTTTTTTATAGCAAATAATTGCTACCTCGTGAATAAATAGTAGCATTTATGCACCAATGCGAAATCATTCGCATCCAATACGGTGTCATAAATTATTTATTCATTAATAACGAGCACTTTCGATTATGCCCGGAGCTATCTAATGGCGAACACGCGTTTAATAGCTCACTCAGAGGGGATGTCGGATCTAGTTGTATCGCCGGCTTCCAGCACGACCGGCTCTCTGGTAGATACAAGGCTCTAGAACCTTTAACCTCATCAACGCTTTATCTTTATCAATTGTGCCTTGGCATAATTGGTCTGGAATCGGCTTTGTGCTTGCACAAAGAACTCCTTTCCGATTCCATGACATACGCCGGAGGCTTTAACTTCTGAAAGAAGTTAAATTTTCATAACGCCACCTGTAGAGGCGCTTGTTACTAATTTTGAATATCTTGCTAGCCAACCACGTTTAATTTTCGGTTCAAATACCGGTAGTTTTGCACGACGTTCCGCTAATACTTCATCTGAAACTTCTAAATTGATCGTACGATTTGGTAGATCAATTGTGATCATGTCACCGTTCTCTACTAAAGCGATTGGACCGCCTTCTGCTGCCTCTGGTGAAATATGTCCGATTGAAATACCACGAGATGCACCTGAGAAGCGTCCATCTGTGATTAACGCAACTTTAGTGCCAAGACCGCGACCTTGGATCGCAGACGTTGGTGCAAGCATTTCAGGCATCCCTGGGCCACCTTTTGGTCCTTCGTAGCGAATGACGACTACATGACCCTCTTTAACCGTGCCATTATCGATATTTTCCTGTGCAACTTCTTGTGAATCAAAGACGATTGCTTCGCCTCTGAATACTTTGATAGAAGGGTCAACAGCTCCTACTTTAATAACAGAACCATCTGGTGCGATATTACCAAATAACACCGATAAACCACCAACTGGGCTATATGGATTATCTTTCGTACGAATAACTTTTGCGTTTGTAATATGATAATCTTTTACAAGCTCGCCCATTGTTACGCCTGCAACTGTTGGTCGATCTGGGTGAATAGCGCCTGGTATAGATGCTAATTCATTAATAATGGCACTAACGCCACCCGCTTTATTAATATCATCCATTGAAATATCTGAAGCAGGCATAATTTTCGCTAGATATGGCACACGCTCTGCAACTTTATTGATATCTTCAATGTTATAATCGATTTCAGCTTCATTGGCGATTGCTAATGTATGGAGGACTGTATTTGTCGAACCACCCATCGCCATATCAAGTGCAAATGCATCATCAATTGCTTTTTTAGTAATAATGTCACGAGGTTTGATGTCCTCTTTAATCATACGGACTAATTGTTTAGCTGCTTCTTTAATAAGCTTATGGCGCTCTTCAGAGGTAGCTACGATTGTGCCATTACCTGGTAAAGCTACCCCTAGCATTTCCATTAAGCAGTTCATAGAGTTTGCAGTAAACATTCCTGAGCATGAACCACATGTTGGGCATGCATTGTTTTCAATATCTAACAGCTCTTCAGCTGACATTTTGCCTGATTTATGAGCGCCTACACCTTCAAAAACGGAAGTTAATGAAAGTTGTTTGCCAGTAGCAGAAGTACCTGCCTCCATTGGTCCTCCAGATACGAAAATTGATGGTACATTAGTACGAACTGCTGCCATTAACATTCCCGGTGTGATTTTGTCACAATTAGGAATATAGAATACGCCATCGAACCAGTGTGCTTGAATAACTGTTTCAGCAGAATCTGCGATAATTTCACGACTCGGTAAAGAGTAACGCATACCAATGTGTCCCATTGCAATGCCATCATCTACACCGATTGTATTAAATTCGAATGGAATACCGCCCGCTTCAATGATGGCCTCTTTGACAACATCAGCAAATGTACGTAAATGAACGTGACCTGGTATAATGTCGATATAAGAATTACAAACCCCAATAAATGGCTTGCCTAAATCTTTCGCCTTTACTTTGCCTGTTGCATATAAAAGACTTCGATGTGGCGCACGGTCTACGCCTACTTTAATCATGTCACTTCTCATTTTAAACGCCCCTCATTTATTGCTATGTTCGTTGCTATATACGAAATGTTCTGTCTATTTCATTTTTGCGTATATGTTAATCTCTTAGAAGATTACTCATTGCTGTAACGAACGTGTTAAATTGTTGTTATCATAGTACGAAAAAAAGGTCTAGTCAACAGTATTTTTCGAATTGTTCGAACAATTTAAATGATCCATAAAATTTGAAATCGTTTTCATGCTGAGTAAACATCTCTTTTATCTCGCTTCGGTGAATATTTTGACATTTCGTTCAAATTTTAATTTTTTCAATAATCTCTCAACAATATTCCCAAATCCTTCAAAAGTATGGGCATAGCCTTTCCTTACAAAGTAAATAATTTTCTTAAGTATCCTGTCAAAAACACCTGATCAGGATCGTATTGCCTTCGAATGGCTAAAAATTTTTCGATATCTGGGTATAGCTCGTATACATATTTAGCGGTTACATGACTTAGCTTGCCCCAATGCGGTCGTCCTTCATATTTCTTCATCATCGTATGGACCCATTCAAAGTAAGGCTCTTCCCGCATTCCCTTATACATATGAAAGGCAATAAACGCTGATTCCTGTCCTTGCGTAGGACTTAAAAAACCTGCTTCCCCTGCCGTCGTTCGACATTCTAATGGAAAATGTACATTAAAAATCCCACTTTTAAAGGTTGAGTGGATCTCCTCCATACAGGCCTTAAATTGTGCTAATGGGATAGCATATTCACTTTCTTGGAACTTTACGCTACGTGGAGACGGATAAATTTCATAGCTAATCCCTGTTTTCTCCCCTTCAACTACACTGGCTGCTGCTAATTTACTCATAGCACCGCTTAACGAAGGCTTCCATTTACAAAGCTCGGACATAGCAAAAAAGGCACCGTTCTCTACTATTTGCAGCTTCAATGTTTCAAGTCTCTTATTCCAATTACTCTGATAAACAGGCGCTATAGCGTTCATGCGCTTCACTTGAATGGTTTCGCTACTTGGGAAATAAAACCACTCAACATGTCGATGCTGTCGAATATCTTCAGCAAATATCGCCAGCCCATTTTCTAAAGTATCTCTTGTGCTTATATAATGTAAGCTATATAGAGGTATCACCTTAATCGTTACTTTCACAAGCACACCCAGCATACCTAGTGAAACATGTAAAGCTTCAGATAAATCATCCATTCCTCTCCTATGCTCCCTATAAGTACCCGTACCATCTACAAAACCCCATCTTGTGACAGTTGAGGATAACGAACCGAGTGTTACACCTGTTCCATGGGTACCCGTTGACACTGCTCCTGCAATTGTTTGCTCTTGAATATCTCCCATATTTATAAGGGCAAATCCATGCTTCGCAAGCAATGGACCTATTTCATATAAATACGTTCCAGCCCAAAGTGTCGCCTCCTGCTTGTCCTTATTCACAGCAATGAACCCACGCATATTGTGTAAAGAAAGTGCAATATGCTCAGGCATTGCCACAGCGCTAAAAGAGTGAGCTGCACCAGTGACACGAATCGTTTTTCCGGACTCACGTGCATGCTTCACGATATTCGTAACCTCTTCAATAGATCGGGGGAGGTACATCTCAGACGGATATGAGATGACATTACCGGCCCAGTTTGTCCACTTCTCACCATTTTTCCACTTATTCACAGAAAACATTGACCATCCCCCCTATAGGTTGAATAAGCTCCTACATACTTGTCCCCTCTAATCCCATGTAGTTCCTGAAATCTTTCACAAAGTTCACCAGCCTTTGCATGTCGAAAATATAGCGTGTCCCCTACATTAATTTTTTTACGCTTTACTTTAACCGGTGTCTGAACTTCTCCTGCCCCTTCTAGGCTAAGATATGAAAAGCAGGTTGGCTCATAGAATACTGGTAATCGATCAGCACTAATTGCCCCAGATGCCGTATAACCTCCACCATGACAAACAACAATATTTTTTTCTGGCTTTCTTGTGACACGTAAAGCAAATCCAGCTGCCCTTTCTAGCTGTAGCTGTGTAAATTGGTCAAATAGAGCGGGTGCATAAAATGCAGAGCCAACTGTTATTTCTGTTACTTCCTTCTGTCGTGCCGTGTATGCCATACTTCCTGAACCTCCACCATTTACAAAGTGCAAGCTCGGAAAATACGCTTTTATATGCGCAATTGCTAATCTACGAAACTGGGTAACTTGCTTTTTAGCTTGCATTTGCATTACTTCCACTAGTTTTCCTTTAACAGCATTGGCTGGACGATTGCCGACTCCTGCAATTTGAGCCTCATAGCCCATTGCTCCAACCACCTCAATAAATGCTTGATTTTTAATATATTCGAGGAATGGTGTAAGTAACTCAAGTGAATGAAGCGAAGAGCGTTTCGTACCAAAATAAAGCAGCTTAAAATCATTGGATACATTAATATCAATACATACCTGCACACGAACGCCTAGCTCTTGCCCTAGCTTTGCCAAAAATTTGACATGTTCCCGCTTATCTACCATAAAAGTGACAGTTTTCCCCGCCTTTACGCAATGTAATAACTGACGAACAGTAGCTTCTTCCATCACCGGATATCCTAGCAATAAATCATCAAATTGCTGTCGTAGTAAAAATAGTGTTTCTGCCGCTGTGAATGTCATACATCCTATCACTTTAGGTAGATTTTTTTGTAAATAACGTAATATCTCCACAGAGCGAACTGATTTCGTAGCGATACGTATATTTTTCTCTCCACAAGCGTTGTGTACAGTTGAAATATTATGATCCAATGCATCAAAGTCCAACCAAGAAAATGGACGTTCTAGTTTATGAAACGCGTGATCAAATCTAGTGGTCATTCTATCATTCCTTTGTTTGTACTTTGTCTTTGATATTCATTATAAAAATTCCTTTTAGTAAAAATATATTTAGACACTAAAAAACAACCGTGGACATGTAATCAAATTTGCCTTCACGGTTGTTTAATAATGGACGAGCATTTAACTCACCTTTCTATTTTTTTAAGAGATTACGAGGAGAATATGAAATCCGCTGCTAAATTTAACAAAACTAGCAGATGTAAGCCTGCAATAAGTAATCCTTGGCGATTTAAACGTTTCGTAGTTGTCATATTCATATAGATCACTCTCCTTTTTTCACATTATACTCTCAGAAAAATAAATTTTCAAACTATTCCTAATATTAAATTAGAATCATTTTTCTGACAAACAGGCTCAAATATGGCATGATAAAAGTGAAATTATACCTATAGGGAGAGTGAAAAGGTTGAAAAAGGCTTTATTAGTCATTGATTATACGTATGATTTTGTCGCTTCTGACGGAAAACTAACTTGTGGAGAGCCCGGTCAAGCGTTAGATAAAAAAATTGCATCTTTAATTCAAAAATTTATGGCTGACAACGAATTTGTCGTTTTTGCGAATGATCTACATGAGGAAGATGATCCGTTCCATCCTGAAACAAAGCTATTTCCCCCTCATAATATTCGCGGCACTAAAGGGCGTCATTTATTTGGGCAAGTTGGCACAATTTATAACCTTCACAAAGATAAAGTGTTGTGGCTCGATAAAACTCGCTATAGCGCATTTGCCGGAACCAATTTATCGATTTTATTGAATGAACGAGGTATTAAAGAAATTCATTTAGTTGGAGTTTGTACTGATATTTGTATTTTACATACAGCAGTTGATGCTTATAATTTGGGCATTTCAACGGTTGTTTATGCAGATGGTGTTGCAAGTTTTGATGCCGCAGGACATGAATGGGCATTACGTCATTTTGAACATACATTAGGCGCAACCGTTGTTAAATCATAAAACCTTTATCATGAATTTGTAATAATTACTAAAGAAGCGAGACGCGTTTAATATACTCCATTCAGGGCATAACTAAGCAATCGCCATTATATCTTAACTTTAAGGAGATGAAAAAAATGATTAGCTTCATTTGGTATTTAATCATTGGCGGAGTATTAGGTTGGTTAGCTGGCGTAATTTTAGGTAAAGATATACCTGGCGGCATTATCGGAAATATTGTTGCAGGGGTTGTCGGTTCTTGGGTCGGTAGTATGATTCTTGGTAACTGGGGTTGGCGAGTTAGTAACTTTTACGTATTCCCGGCATTAATTGGTGCAATAGTGCTGATCTTCATTGTAAGCATTATTTTAAAAAGTATGCGTAAAGCAACCTAAATATGAAGAGCCATCATTTTTGATGGCTCTTCATTTGTTGTTGAAAATAGATAAGCAAGGATATAATGAGAGCACTTTACTCGCCATTTAAGCAATACCCTTTCCAGCTTATATAAAATCTAAAAACAAGTACATTATGGTTTTAGCATAAAGATTGAAAAGTCGCCCCTGGACATCGCCCAGCCTGAACAAAAATCAACCATTCGTTTGGCCATCATTTTTTAATGGCATTTTACTTTTCTTTATATAAGATTGCTTCCTTTAGCTCATCATGATAATCATTATACAATTTGAAATAGTGTAACACCTTTTTCACATATTCATCACTATGATTGTACGTAAAAACAGCTTGCTTTATATGGCCATCTGCTGCACCATTTTTCGATAAATAATTCGCGGCACTAAAAATAGCATCCTCAATATCATAAGGATCTGCTACGCCATCTCCATTAGCATCCACACCATATCCACCGTATTTTTTTATAGTTTCTGGATTCATTAATTCCGTCTTCGATATATCCCCTTTTCCTAAACCCGAGCAGGAAGGATGTTTCCAGCCGACAAATGTACAAGGCATAAAGTAGAGTAAGAACCCGGCGCCTGGGCATATTTCTATGCTAGATTTCCAAGAACTCCTCCCCGAACCGTACGTACACCTCTCAGCGTATACGGCTCTCCACCTATCAGTCTAATTTACCGTTGTGTAAATCAACGTGGCATTTCTTGCATAGTGCCATCGTTTTACGGTTTCTTTCAATCATACGCTTTTCCCATCGTTTTTTGCCTTCGAGGTCTTTTAACTTCTTAATGTGATGAATTTCTAAATCCACATCTGTGGCATGACACCATTCACATTCCTTTGCTACGAGCCTTTCAATGAGACCTGTTCGGTTGTAAATAATGTTTCTAGTCTTAGAAATAACATCAATATCGGCATACGAAGATGGTAATAATTTCTTTTTAAATCCATCTTTATAGAAGAATGCGATTTTACTGCCATTTGCAGTTTCATATCTCACCGCAAAATCTCCATTGATACTGTATTTTCTGTGGATTTTTCTTACGCTTGATTTATATTTGTTTGCGAATGTTTTATACATGCTATATTCCATGATGAATTTAAATCCATCAAGCTTATAGACATTATTCGCTAATTTGTAATAATTATATAAACCTCTGATTTCTGCATTGTAAATCATCAATATTTCAAGGTCATCGTTTTGCAAAAGAGTCGCCCGATGAATAGACTTCCATTTTTGTGTTTTTTCGTCTATTTCTAACGCTTTGTATTCGATTAATTTATTTCGCCATACTTCATGTGGTAAAAGAAGTTCACAGCTCATTGTACGTGTACGTTGTTTATGTCCGCTTGCTGTGTATTTTGTCGTTTTATTATCATGACTAATTTTAATATCATATCCAAGAAATCTTGCTCTCTTGCTAGAATGCGTTATGAGCGTCTTTTCTTGTGATAATTCAATTTTCAATTCTTCGCTTAAGAAAGTGCTAATGTCATGTTTTATTTGCTGACAATCTTCTTTACTACCAATTACACCGATTAGGAAATCGTCGGCATATCGCACATACTGTATTCGCTTGTAGTTTTCGTCCATAGGGTCTTTATAGGGTAATTCCATCATGTGATTTTTCAACTCGTCCAAGTGTTGAAGTGCTTGTTCTTTTTCTTCCTCATTCATTTCTTCCCATTTTTCCTTATACCTTGCGTTTGCTCGATATAGTCTAGCTTCTCTAGTACGGTATTCCGTAAGGCGTTTCCGTCCTTTTCCTTTATCAAATTTCTCTTTGTAATCTAATACAAAGTTATCTAACTCATTTAGATAGATATTTGAAAGGATGGGGCTGATGATTCCACCTTGGGGAGTACCACTATATGTTTTGTGATATTGCCAGTCCTCTAGGAAACCTGCTTTAAGAAATTTCCAAATTAAGTCGATGAATTTATCATCATTAATTTTTCTTTTCAACATCTCAATTAGTTTGTGATGATCGATGTTATCAAAGAATCCTATAATATCACCTTCCACAAACCATTTAGCTCCAGTAAATCTGTCTTTTACTTGCATAAGTGCAGTATGACAGCTTTTTTCTGGTCTGAAACCATGAGAATGTATCGAGAAAGTTTTTTCGTACATAGCCTCAAGTAAACTTCTTACTACTTCTTGAACTAATTTATCTTCGAAAGATGGTATACCTAGTGGTCTTTTACCACCGTTCTTTTTTGGAATGTAAACCCTTTTGGACGGTTTTGGTCGATAACTACAATCTTTTAGACTTTCAATTAATCTTTCAATACGTTCTAGACTCATACCATCAATGGTTTGTCCATCAACACCTTGTGTCATATTGCCTTCTTTCGCATAGATCTTAGCGTAAGCCATTAAATAGAATTCCACATTATACAAGTTTCGATAGATTCGTTCGAATTTGTAATTTTCGCGTGTTGATTGTTTCGTTAGACTGTCTAACACAGTGTTTGGACTTCTCATAGAGCCTCACGCTCCTTTCCAATTTTAGTTAGACTTGATAAGCTGTTCCCCTTCGCCATGTGATGGGCTTTCCCCACCTCGGACTACTACGGGAACTCCGTTACCATATCAGATATTCAGATACATTTTATCATAGCTTTTTATTTAAGCTTTCTGACGTAGGTAATCACCATTTAGCACATATAAGAACAAGCTCGATGTAATGTCGGATATGACGTTCGCCCTTTACTATTTACTATAGTTGGTCAGCGATAGACTACGCACTTTTGACATGCAATTAATCAAAGTGTATTCAGAGATGGCTTCCAGTTATCCATTCTGTTTCGCTGTATGACGTAAACAATCATCTTCCGTCATAGGTGGGCCAATAACCCCCTCGGACTGTCATTCAGGCAGTTTAGCTTTTATCCTCATTTACATCTTTTCATTTTGCTATTCAGTCGTATCGTGATGATTCGATAACTTATAGCTTTCCCAACATGCTACACTCCCCGATATTGGTTTCCCTCACGGATAAGTTGGGTAATGATAGGCATTGTAGTCTCGCCTACTCCTTGCTAATGGAGATTTCTTATATGACCTTATGGTCGCACTTGCATCGGCCCTTCTGCCCCAGCTTGTGAAACGAGCGATTTCATTGAGGAAAAACGTGTTTCAATTCGATGATGGGCGGCAAGTAAAGTCCAAGGCACGCCGTATTTTTCTTCGGCTGCAACATAGATAGAAATATATGGCTCAGGAATGTTGATATCAAAATTTTGTTGAATTTCCTCTAATGCTTTTTGCTGAGCTTTTTTCTCAAATATAGGTAATGTTTGTAGCTCCTTCCATGCGAAAAAAGCGAAAACACAGACAGTTATCGCTATTGGTAGTAATAAAGCTATCATGCCTAATTGAGTGGAAAGCGATAGCATCGGGGTTTTTTTCGTCATATGTCACACCTTAATCTTTTATTCTATTTCTATATTACCAAATTTTTAGCTTACATAGCAGATTTTTCAGTATATAAATACCACTACTTTCATATTTGAAAAGCAAGGGGAGAATATAGTAGAATATAGTTCGATGATTTTATATGGATAATAATGGGGGGATTTGGTTTGTGGAATGACTTTAAAGAATTTGCGATGAAAGGCAATATTATCGATCTAGCAGTAGCCGTAGTAATTGGTGGTGCTTTCGGTAAAATTGTTACCTCCTTAGTTGAAAATATCATTATGCCATTAGTCGGTGTCTTAACTGGTGGTATTGATTTTACAAAAAGCTTTATGTATGGCTCAGGCGAAGCTCAAGTAAGATTAGGCGTATTTTTACAGTCAATCCTTGACTTTTTAATAATCGCATTTGCCATTTTCATGGCATTACGAATTATGACCAAACTATCTCGTAAAAAAGAACAAGCTGTTGTAGAAGAACCAGCACCAGAATTAGATGCTAAAGAAGAGCTTCTGAAGGAAATTCGAGATTTGTTAAAAAAAGAACAAGCTTAAATTAATGTTAAAAGAATCTGCCTAGTTACCTCGACTTATCCAAGGTAAGAGCAGATTTTTTTTCCTTTTAAGGACGTAAATTCCATGGTTCAAATACTCCCACATGTTTTTCCGGTATTTCCTGCTTTATTGCCTCAATAATTCCTTGTGCAATTTCACTATTTGTCGAAGAATTATTGTCTTCTTTTGACAAATCCAAGTTCACTTCTCTATAAATTATAGTAGAAGGTAATTAATTTTTTGTACTGTCATTATTTATGTAATTTACTCCCTTTTATATGGTATAAAATCATGTTTTTTGTGGTAGGAATTGCTTGCAAAAGCGACTCCCAAACTCTTTTATCATAGCTATGAATCCAAGCAATAATACAATCCAACGACCCTTGAGTTTCTTGAGACTAATTCGTATATCATTTATCAAATTTTGCATTTTATGTTGCTGTCTCCCGATAACGGTTACATAATTACCTTCCTGTATAAGCAGAAACATCCTTTAGCATTCCTGCTCCACCTATTACTAGCCAATGTTTCATTTACTTTTCTCCCTCGTTATTTCCTACTATTCCTAGATGATTTAATATAAATAATCTCGCTAATTTTCTGAAATTATCTTGTTCTTCTTTAATATACATGTTAAATTGGTAACAATTATTGAGAATATGGGGAAAAGAAGGTTTAATAGACTCCCCATTTATTATAATAAAGAAAAGAGTGACGACATGACAAACAGCAGAAGTATTGAAACAAAACTTGTACAACTTGGGAATTTAAGTGATCCGAGAACTGGTGCTGTCAGCCCACCGATCCATTTATCGACGGCTTACAAACATACAGGTATCGGTGAATCCACTGGTTATGATTATACACGTACAAAAAATCCAACTCGTGCTCTATTAGAAGCAGGAATTGCCGATTTAGAGGGCGGAGATATGGGCTTTGCCTGTAGCTCTGGGATGGCGGCGATTCAACTAGTTCTATCATTGTTTAAGCCTGGTGATGAATTAGTGATGCCTGATGATTTATATGGTGGTACATATCGACTTTTTAATTTCTTTGCAGAAACATATAATATTAAGCCTGTCTACTCAAAATTTGAATCAGTGGAACAGGTAGAAGCATTAATCAACGACAATACGCGTGCACTATTCATTGAAACGCCGACAAATCCGCTTATGCAGGAATTTGATTTGCAAGCATATGCAGCATTAGCTCACAAACATGGGGCATGGTTAATTGTCGACAATACGTTCTATACACCGTATTTCCAACGTCCAATCGAATTAGGTGCTGACATTGTTATTCATTCGGCGACTAAATATATCGGCGGACATAATGATGTGTTAGCTGGTTTAGTTGTCGCTAAGGGTGCCGAATTAGCAGAACGCATTGGCTATATTCATAATGGTAGCGGTATGGTATTAGGTCCGATGGATTCCTGGTTACTTATTCGTGGATTAAAAACATTGCATCTTCGATTAAAGCAGCACGATGCGAATGCCAAAGCAATTGCCGCCTATTTAGAGGAAGAAGAGCTTGTCACAGACGTGCTCTACACAGGAAAAGGTGGTATGCTTTCATTCCGCTTGAAAAAGGCCGAGTGGATTGATCCATTCCTTCGAAACTTGAAGCTAATTACTTTTGCTGAAAGCCTTGGAGGGGTTGAAAGCTTTATTACGTATCCTGCTACTCAAACACATGCAGATATGCCTTATGAAGAGCGCATTGAACGCGGTGTTTGTGACCGATTACTACGTTTTTCTATTGGCGTTGAAGAGGCTGAAGATTTAATTGCGGATTTAATACAAGTATTTAATATCCTTAGAAACGAGGCATAAAAATGAAGCAGCATATTGAAACAAGCCTAATTCACGCAGGTGTTCGTGACGGCTATGAAAATAAAAAAGGTGCAGTCAATGTGCCTATGTATTTATCATCTACTTTCCATCAGGAGCATATCGATGAATTCGGCGAATATGATTATGCACGTTCTGGCAACCCTACGCGTGATGCATTAGAAAAAGCAGTAGCTGAGCTTGAAGGTGGCGTAAGGGCCCACGCATTTTCTTCTGGGATTGCCGCGGTATCTGCTGCATTCATGTTACTATCTCAAGGTGATCATATAGTCATCACAGAGGATGTTTATGGCGGAACATACCGCTTCGTTTCCAAGGTCTTACCGCGCTTCGGTATTTCCCATACGTTCGTCGATTTCACAGATTTAGCGGCGATAGAAGCAGCCATTACACCAGCTACAAAGCTACTCTATATGGAAACACCGTCGAATCCAACGCTCGGCATCACAGATATTCGCGGAGTAGTCGCACTTGCCAAGCAGCATAATTGCTTAACGTTTTTAGATAATACTTTTATGACACCTCTACACCAACGTCCACTTGAGCTAGGTGTTGATGTTGTTATACATAGTGCTACAAAGTTTTTATCTGGGCACTCTGATATTATCGCAGGATTAACAGTAACTGCTGACGACAAGATTGGTCAGGATCTTTACTTTATCCAAAATTCTTTCGGCAATATATTAGGTGTACAGGACTGCTTTACTTTATTGCAAAATATGAAAACAACAGATGTGCGTTTTAGTCGTTCTGCTGAATCGGCACAAAAGATTGCGGAGTTTTTAGCTGCAAATTCCGTTGTTGAGCAAGTATACTACCCAGGGCTTGCATCACATCCTGGTTATGAGATTCATCAAAGTCAGACCACGAGTGCAGGAGCAGTACTATCCTTCCGCCTACCAAGCTATGAAGCTGCAAAAGCACTTGTAGAAGCAATGAAAATTCCAGTGTTCGCTGTCTCACTTGGTGGCGTTGAATCGATTTTATCCTACCCTGCTAAAATGAGTCATGCGGCAATGGAGCCTGAAGAGCGTGCAAAACGCGGAATAACTGATGGGCTATTACGTTTCTCAGTAGGACTTGAGCATGTTGACGATCTAATCGCCGATTTTGCTCAGGCATTAGACGTGATTGCCGCAAAGGCTAGATAGCAAAACAAAGCTGGGACATAAACTGGTCAAACTTTAAAAGCGCGAGAACTCAATTTTAAACACGTTGATGACTCGTGCTTTTCTGATGTAACCCAGCTAAAACAATCAGTTGTTCACACGAGCTAACACTCTATATAAATAATCTCCATGGCCCTTTGCCAAAGTTCTTGTTGTTCATCTGTTATCCAGTAAAATGAAAACTCTAAGTCTGCCTCAAGTTTGATGAGTGGTTTGATGGATATTTATTGTAAACAGTTAAATTAAACATAACACTAACATCGTGTAACGGAACTAAACTTTTTACCGGATTAAAAAATTCGTCAATTTTACAATTCCGTAAAAATAAAAAAACCCAGAATATTTTCTGGGCTTGATGACACTTACTTTTCTAGCATGATTAAAACTGTCGGGCTTTTGCTTCACTTCTCAAAATACGGTTATGGAGGGTAATCTCCGTTTCACCATTTACTTGAGATTTTGAGCGTTTAATCCTTGACCAGTTGCGGTGGATTTTCTGAGACTTGGGGTCTAATTGTTCAAACCTACTCACTGTCATCCTCCTCATCAATATAGATTTCATAAGTGAAACCTTTTTTAGTATGACCTTACAATTAATAATTATTCAATTTCCCATTACCATTATCCCCAAACTTCTTGCAATGTCCTTCTAACTAACGCATGTAATTTTTGTCTAGGATCGTCGACTTTAACATAAAGATTTTTACAGTATGTCTCAATATGCATTAATTCTTTTCAAATCGCGGCTCCATATTTAGTTCATCACCTGCTATTTTCCTCTGTAAAAGTTGCTGAATTTCCATTGTTAAAGGGCCCTCAGAAATTATTTCATTTAACAATTCCTGAAAATCAATTGGTGGAACCGTATTTTTTTGTTCTATCTTTGGGACTATCATTACAATCGCCATATCAATAGGTAACACGATGGCGCTCGGCTAAATTAGCTTTGCTGTATTAAGCAATTATGCAGCTACAACCTGCATAAACTGAGTGGTCTCCCTTCTTATATAAAACTATATTCATCGCTTCTTTTGTCTCTAGAATACGGTTCATCTCGTGTATTATAAGTTCATTTCTATTTATTCTAATTTCACTACCTGTACTTCTTTCACTTCGTTTCATATCTTCTGCAATCAGCCTATTGCTTCCTTGCTAAAATTTATTTGTTTATATTTCAGGTTTATTCTTTCTATTATCGTTTTTCATCCAAATTCCCCCTTCCACACATGCTATTCACTTATCCAAGTGGTTTCGATTCCGTGACATCCCGCTTAAAAAAGTTAAAGCATTTGCCTTGTATCAATTATACCTGTTTTATCACATACCCTAAGTTGGTTTCGACCGCTTTCCTTTGCAATATAAAGTGCTTGATCCGCCTTGTCAAGTAGCTCGTAAAATGTTGAAATATTTTCAGAATCACCGTATTCTGCAATGCCAATACTCACTGTCACATTGATCTTAAAATCATCCGCAATATATGGATGATCTTCAGCATGTTGCCGAATTCTTTCCGCAATTTTCACTGCACTCTCTAGCGTAGTATTTGGGGATAAAATGACAAACTCCTCTCCCCCATATCTTGTAACTATGTTGATAGTTCGTACAGAATTTGTAATGATGTTTGCGACGTGCTTTAGTACTTCATCACCGATTAAATGTCCATATGTATCATTAACCTTTTTGAAAAAATCAATATCAATCGCAATACATGAACAATAGTATTGTTCTGCTAAACATTTTTGAAAAACAAGCTCCCCCTGCTCAATTAAATAACGACGATTATACAGCTTCGTCAACTGACAGGTAATCGATAATTCCTTCAGTAAGATAGTATCTTTTCTCACCTTGTCGCTCATTTCATTGAACGACGAACAAAGCTCCTGAAATTCTTGCGCGTAAGGTGCCAGATGTTGTTCATTTATTTGATAATCATAAAAACCTTGTTCTACCTTTCTAACACCTGTAAGAAGCTGCTGAATAGGTTCTTCGATTCTTTTAGAGAGATGTAGCATCATTTTAATCGTAAAAAATGACCCTACTACTAAACAAAAGGTTATCCATAAACATCTAATGATTAATGGTTTATACGCCTCTAACAGACCAATTTCTGAAATAATAAACCATTTCCCTTCATTTATAGGCTTACTTTTAGTAAGAACCCACTTATCATTTGCGTCTTTATAAAGCTTAAGGTCGCTTGTTATATTTTTTAAAGCGGCGTTCAGGATATGCTCATCAACTAAATAATTGCCAGAAGATCGGTGTTGTTTATTGATAAATTCAGTGAGCATAGTACCTTCTTGATCTATAATATAAGCATGACCTAAAAAGCCTACTCTCGATTCTTGAAGCAGTTGATCGATGGTGTCTAAATCTACTGTGCCAAAAACTACACCATCGAATTGTTGTTGTGCATTAAGAATCGGTGAAGCAATTGCAATAATAGGCTTATTTGTAACTTTACTTATAAAAATATCTGTTATATATGGTTGTTTTGTTTTTTTAGCAACTTGAAAATACTTACGGTCATTTACATCCACACCAACACCATTTTTACTGTACTCAGTAACTGTATCAACTTGCACGATGCCCTCTTTATTGACGAATATTAAGTCTGTGAAATCTGTTTTCCCTTTAAAATCTTGAAAAAAAGCTTGAAATTTTTCATAATTATCGTCCTTCATATAATCTAAGTTAGCTATAGTATGTATATCACTGGATCGCTCTGATAACCAGCTTCCAAAAAAATATGTTTGGGCATCCAAATAATGTGTCATCTCTTCATTTTGATGTTGAATAGTTTGCCGATATTCAATATAAAGCGTTGGAATAAAAATACATAGGCCAATAATAAACGTAATCCATACAAGCGTTCGATGAAGCTGACCTTTTATCGTATTTGGCTGTGGAATCATTTTTAAAACCCTCAAAGCGTTTACCTCCAAATATTTCCTCGAATTGGGTAATGAATAGTATTTTATTCATTAAAAATACCACAACCGGGTGATTGTGGCAGTGAGAAATTTAATAGTTGATAAAATTTATTGCAATAAAATTTGGAGAATTGTAATAAATAGTGCCACGACAATGGGCACTATTTTTGGAAGAGGTGTAGAAGATGTACATATTGGCTCTAATGGATCCTTCGTTGGTGAGGCTAAATACTGAAAGTTGCCAACGACTTTTCTTATAAGTCATTAACCGTTGCTCCTTGAAATTCATCCTTATTGTGTGAGAATTACTTCTTTCACACTAAAATTAAATGGTTGTTAATAATCATTTTCTCTAAAATATTGTTGATAGAGAACCTCCATCTAATCTCCAACTGACACCATTTATTTCACTTTTACATATAAATTCTATCGTATCGAACACCGCCTCTAAAGAAGTTAATTTCTCTGATGTATTGAAAGGGTACATTTTATTTATCATTGCTCCAACTACTTCTTCCTGGGTAGTACTTCTTTTTCTTGCTTCATTTTGATAGCTCACCAAATAATAATTTGTAGCTAACGGACCTAATAGTAGAGAATTTACTGTTACATTTGAATGTTTTACTGATTGTGCTAATGCTCTTGATAAATTTAATAATGCTGTTTTACTACTTGCATATGCGGCAATTTCAGGTCTTACTTGTAAAGCTGACTCTGTATTGATCATTATCACTTTTCCATATTCATTAATTACCATACTTTTAATGAATTCCTGTGTAATGAATAAAGGCGCATATGTATTCACATTAAAGTGAGTTAATATAGCCTGGTAATCAAGTTCAAGAACATTACAAACTTCAAAATGGCAAGCATTGTTTATGACTATATCAATTGGTCCAAATTCTTTAATTATTTTCTTAACTTTTCTTTTTAAACTTTCTATATCATTAAAATCGACTTGAACATATAGCGATTTATCTTTGTAGTTTCTGAGATATGAATCCTCTATATCTCTTCTGCCAAAAGCAATGACTTTTATATGATATTCACTTTCAAGAAGCTTTCTAGTTATGAATTCTCCTAGACCATCTGTAGCGCCTGTTATTAGGATTTTTTTCTCGTTCCAAAATTCCATCAAAAACTTGTCCTCTCTATTCGTTTTTAACTTTAAGACCTTTAGTAATACTCAATAAGTATTCCAATTTGTTTAAAGGACTAAACCCCTTTCTCTCTTTTATTGGAAACGAATCCTCACTTATTATTTCTTTAAAAGCATGTGGCTCTGAAACAAAAATTCCTTCTCCTTCAGTAATATGCTTTATAGTCATAAATACATTTTTAAGTTCTACAACAGGAATTGTCCCTTTTAACAATACATGATCATTTTTCGAAGAATGATCATGTATTTCAGCTCTTACCTTTAATAGAAAAGAAAATACTTTATCTAAATGGTTCGAATTTACATGTAAGTTAAACTCATTTATTGGTTCATAAACAATAGTTTTAGCTTTATTTAAGGCATTCATTAATACAATAGGCGTTAAATTTCTAAAATCAGCAGCAGTACTATCAGGACTAATATATCCTACTTGTATAAGTGTTACTTTTATGCCTTTAACTTCCCATCCATATAAACCTTGTTCTAAAGTTATTCTCACACTTTCCTCTATAGCATTATAAAAAGATTGAGGTAATGCTCCTTTCTCTGTTTTCACTTTATATATTAATGTATTGTCGGTTTCAAAAGGTTCTACTTTTAATCCAATAGTAGCAAGGAAAGGATTCTCCTTTTTTCCTATCTCTTCTATATATATTCCTTTTCCTATAGGTTTTTCAATATAAACTACATTCGTCTCTCCAAATTCAACTGGTATTTCGTAATCTACTTCTAAAGTATGCTGTATAAATTCCTTTTGTATCTCCCCAAACAACCGAATTTTAATAGTTTTACTATTATAATCTAAAGACAACTGGATATTTGGATCCTCGTTACTTAGTAAATTCAATGTATTAAATAATTTATTATCATCTATAGAATTTACCGCTTTAATGGAAGCCTCTAAATTAGGTTGTGTAAAGTTTATATTTTTTATTAAACTTGTATGTTCACCAAGGATGTCACCCATGCTTAGGTCAGTATCATGAATAACTCCTATGTCACCGCCCTCAATAAAACTAGTCTGTACCAATTTACCACTTTCTAGTTTACTAAGTTTTTTAATTTTAAGCTGTTTGGTACTATTACTTAAAATATTAGTAACTTTTACTAAATCCCCTTGTGCAATGTGCCCAAAAAACAAACGAAAGTAGCATTTATTTTTATCATTAATTGAAACATTTTCTTTTTTAAAGATTAGACCGGAGAGAATGTTTTTATCGCCACTTTCATTTTTAGGAAAAAATGTAACAATAGCATGTAATAATTCAGAAACACCTATACTTTTAGCTGCCGATCCTAAAATTATAGGAAAAATCTCACTTAACTTGACCTGATCTATAAATTCGTTCTGAATTCTTTGCGTTGTTAATGCACCCTTTTCAACAAATTCTGAAATGAACTTATCATTTTTTAAAGACAAAGTATTAATTAATTCATTTTCAAAATTTAAATTTTCTCTCTTTTTAACCTTTATTTCGTTTCCACCTTGACCCTCTGGATAGTATAAACAAACTAGTCCCTGGGATATTAATTCTTTAAGCGACTGAATAACCTTTTCGTAATCAGCACCTATCCTATCTAATTTATTAATAAATATAATAGTAGGTATTTTTAATTTAATTAATGCATTCAATATAATTTTTGTTTGTGCTTGTACACCTTCCACACCCGAAATTACGAGTACAGCTCCATCCAAAATCGCTAGAGACCTTTCTACTTCTGAGATAAAATCAGCATGCCCTGGTGTATCAATCAGGTTAACTTTAATATCCTCTAAATAAAACGAAATTGGTGAAGATTTTATTGTGATGCCCCTTTGTTTCTCTATTTTTAAGGAATCCGTCTGCGTATTACCTTTATCAACATTACCAATTCTTTTAATCGTCTTTGTATGGAATAATATATTTTCAGTTAATGAAGTTTTGCCAGCATCCACATGCGCAACAATTGCTAAGTTTATGTATTTCATAATATTTTTCCCTTATTAATATTAGTCATTCATAAAAATATTCTTTCTTCTCATATGAATCTCACTAACTAATTCGTTAACGAAGCAATGAATCCTGTTACCAACTGATCCATTTAGGTCTTCTATTTCTTCCTCAGAAATAGTCATTTGAGTGTTAATAATATTTGTATGGAAATTCCGCAATACTAACCTCAATGAATTTAATGTATTAATTCCGCATCTGGAACTTCCAGCAGTTGAAATTAATCCAACAACTTTTCCCTTAAGATCATTAATTGTCATATAGTCTAATAGATTTTTCATAGCCCCAGTAAAGGAACCGTGGTATTCAGGACTCCCAAAAACTATTGCATCTGAATTTTTTATAACCTCTAATTTTTTTTGTATATATTCTTCCTGGTGACTATCAGGGTCAAATAATGCTAAATCTAGCTCTTTGACACTTAAAACCTTTACAGATATATTCCTTTCGTTAATAATCCCCCCTATGTATTGGAGTACTGCTTTCGTATTTGAATAGTTACTCATACTTCCACTTATTAAAACTATCTGCATTTTATACTCCCTTTTTTAAAAAGCTATTAAATAAAATGCTCCCCAGTTTGATCCGATTGCCATATAACCATCGCTCGAAACTCCAGGTGCGGAATGTACGCCACGAGGAAATGACTTTTTCCAAACTTCATTTCCATTTGTATAATCAGTACAGTACAAACATTCATCTAAGGTCACATATACGAAATTTCTATCAGGAAGCACAGTAAGTGGAGTCCAAAGCATTTTTTTACCGTAATTATCCTTTTTCCAGACCAGCTTTCCGCTTTTAATATTACATGCATATAAAAAACCGTCGTCACTTCCTATTGCAACAATGTCACCACTAATGGCTGCTGAAGTATTCACTTTATCGCCTGTTTTATATTTCCACAATACATTACCACTTGTAATATCAAAACCATATATATTGTTATCTTCTGAACCAACTACGCCTATATTACTTTCATAATCTAGCGCAGGTGTTGAGTCAACATACCCATTGGTTGTAAATGCCCATAGCCTATTTCCTCTTTTATCTATACAAACAACTTCAGATCCAGTGCCAAATATAATATTGTTTTCTTTTGTTAAGGCGGGTGAGCTGTATATATCATCCTTTACATCCTCGTTATAAACCCTACTCCAAAGTTGTTTGCCCGACTCAACATCCAATGCATATACATGATGGTCATAACTCGTAGCAAAAACAATCGTTCTATTATGGTCTATAGTAGGAGTAGCATGTATACGATCATTTGCCTTAAACTCCCACTCTATTTTTCCTGTCACACTAATTCTTCTTAATACGCCATCTTCACCACCAAGGATAAAACTATTCTCATTAATAATTGCTGGAGAACTGTAAATGGGACTGGATAATTCCAACGCCCATTTTAATTCCATCCCATTAACATCAAAACATCTTAAATAGTGATCCCACCCTCCTATAATAAAAGTTTGCTGATTAATAAAGGAAGGGATGCTCCAGAACTCAGAATGTATTAATATTTCAGTTTGAATTGTTGGCTCTTTCAAAAAACTTTTATTAGTTGCCCAATCAAAATTCCAACTTCTAAGATCTATTCTGTTCTTGAACCATGAACTTTGCAATTAGTAACTCCCCTTTCAAACATTTGTGGCTTCAAATGCACTTTCTTTAGTATTCATTAATTTCAAAATTCTAAATAAGAAAAGCGTAGCTATGAATATATTCCCTATACCGTCAACTGACCAAATTAACACTGGTGATACTCCATTTTTCGCTAAAAAAAATGCTGTTGGCAGAATGAAGAAATATGTTGTGAATATTGAAATTAAGCTAGGCATTAAAGTGTCGAGAAAAGCGTCGAGAATTGCTAGAAAGAAAAATTGAAAAGAATAAAACAAAAAGAATATTATATGCACGATCATGATTTCATAAGCTAAATCATAGGCATTAGGAGATAGTGAAAAAGAACTTATTAATATAGGCAATAAAAAAAAACAGAATAACAAGAATGCTATATTAATAGGTACTATTGTTTTGAATAATTGAATAATTCCAGCTTTCAAATCTGATTTATTTACTATATTTTGTCCGATCATTTTTGATATTTTTACAGTAATAACAACACAAAATGCCTGTGGTAACATGTACATAAGGCTTGAAATTAAATCAGAAACTTGATTGCTTGCAATGTTACTTACTCCCCCCCAACCTACAAATAAAACGAGTAAAAATGACCCGAACCAGTCATTAACATTAGTAATTCCTTTTGGGACACCTTTTAAAAGAAAGTTTTTTAAATATTCAAAATCAAAAAGTAATCCTGTTAATTTGAATAGCTTATATGGTAAAGTTTTATAAATAAAATACACTATTATGATTAGCATAATTATCCTTGTCATTAATGTAGCTAAGGCCGAACCTGCAACACCCAATTCTGGTGCATTTAGATTTCCATATATGAACATCCAATTGAAGAAAACATTTATTACATTACCAACCATAACAGTAAATAATATAATTTTAGTCCTTTCTATTATATATACAGTTTGTACACAAATACTGTATACTAGAGTGAAAAAGGTTGACCATTTAATTACAGTAATATACTGGTTAACTATTTTAGTCGTTTCCTGTGGTTGCTTGAATACTTCAAAGAAAAGTGTCGTGAAATTTAAAATACAAATAATTATTACTGAGAAAATTGCACAAATCCCTATTGTTATTATGAACCGTGATTTTACAATTTGCTTCTCCTTATTAACGTTCACCCTTGACATTAATGGTGTATAAATTCCCAATAAACCTAGAAAAAACATCATCACGACATTAAAGTAAATTCCAGCTTGTCCTACAGCACCTAGACTTGATTCTCCAAGCCTAGCTACCATAATGCTGTCTATAATCGTAAAAGAAAAGTTAACTAAATTGAAAAAGAAAATAGGCGTTACCGTTCGGGTCATTTCGATAAATTCAGATAAATTACTTTTTTTTAATAGTTGATTCAACTTAGTAACCTCAATTTTCTATTCCTCCACCTTCGTATTCAGATATTTCCAATTTATATCCATTTGGATCAAGAAAATATACCGATTTAGAAGAATGGTACTCTATCGGGTTTTCATAAAACAATTTAACTTTAAACTCCCTTAATTTATCTAAAACGCTATAAAAATCATCAACAATTAATCCAAAATGGGTAATTTCTAATCCTTCGTTTGCAACTCCAATCCCTGGTGCATATTCATGCATGCACAAAAAAATACTTGACTCATTTCCAACAATTGCCCATCGAGTAGTTTGCCTTACCCCAATTTCTTTTAATTCAAAGCCAAACACTCTCTTGTAAAATTCAATGCTTTCTTCTAAATTTCCAACGTCTAATTGGATATGATCTATTTTTCTTATTTTTATGTGATTAGTATTTTTTGTAGTTTCTATTTGCATTAAACTAGTACCTCCTTAATTTCTTTTGGAATATCTCCCCTTTTAGACCAGTCCAATGTATAGTTCTCAAAAAATTGTATTGAATCCTTATTCTTTTCTTTTCTAGAAAGTTTTAATCCGTTAATTCCTGCTGATATATTTAAAGGATCAAATTTCAATAAATCTTTATATACTTCAATTGCTTGGTATGTTTCTCCCATTTCTTCTAAACAATTCGCTTCTTTAAAGAGAGCAATACTATATCGTGGTAATAACAAGGTTTTCGAGGTTCTATATTCCTCTACTGCTTTCTGTAAATACCCCTGCTTGTAATAGACATCTCCTAATTCCTGATGCGAAATACTCCAATTAGGATCTAAGTTCACTAATGTTAGAGCAGCTTCTTCTGCTTTTTCTAGATTATTTGCAATAAACATTTGCTCTTTAATGGTCGATTCATAATAAGTTTTTAACACATCTGTTTTAATTACTTCCGTCATATCATTGTTAACTTCAAGGCAATTAGCATAGTAGAAGCATTTTTCCATTAGCTCCCTAGTCAAAGGAATATCTCCTTTCGCAGCAGGAACCATTGCATAAGCTCTATAAAAGTTGGAAAGGGCATGAATTTCCCCAAAACTACTAGTATTTTTAATTTTTTCTGCTGATGTTAATCCAACATTCAAATACCACTGATATAAGTCGTCTGTTATAAACTTTGATTTCTGATATCCCACAACAGCCTGTGCTGAAAAGTATATGTTAGCACCAACAGATAACGAATTATTCTCCATTATTTCTTTAATATAAGCAAATTCTTCCTGGCAATCACTCCCTCTACCAGTTCTATTCTTAATCACAAATTTTTGGAAATGATAATACGCTCTTTCATGTTCCAATAATTGGGATGGATTAATTTGATTAAATACATGATCCGCTAACTTATATCTCCCGATTGACGATAATGCATACGATAAGCTTAATTTTTGAACAGGCGTTACATATTTAATATTGTCTAATAACCATTTCACAATCTTAATATTACTACCTGTTAACGAATAATCCAGATTTTCTATTTTTGTCAGTGAAATATTAGTAAACCTTGATAATTCAAATAAAATGGAGGGTTCAAATATTTGAGTTTGAAAATACGGCAGCTGATCAAAATTATGATTTTCAAATCCAAGAACTGCTCCTTTTGTCCAATTATTACTCTGATGATTTGTACTAGATAATTGCATTAGCGTTTCTATAACTTCATTATTTTGTGGTAATGTATACATATTCCGCTCCCTTTCTTTTAAATAAGCTATATCTTTAAACTAATAGCCTCTTTAATTTCATCTATATGGTCGAGATTGTGAGATGCAAGTGATTTAAGTAATTGTCCAAGTGTTATCTTGTTATTATCAGCAATTATATAATTATCCAATGGATAATTCTGTTTTTCTAAAAGACTAACGATATATTCCAAATGGTACTTATAGTAATTTACTGTTTTTTCAAATGGAATATTTTCATAATCTATATTTTCTATCCATATGTCACAATTATATGTATTTAAATGAACCTTTCTCCCTGATTCGGCCAACATATATTTAATTAACAAAGAATTATTTGTGTCTATTTCCACAGTATGATTAACGACAGTTTTTATAGTCCAGCCTGTCTTCTTACTTACAATATCAAGTTGTTTTTTATCAAGATTATCCAATAGACTACACAATTCTAACCCAGTTGTATAATATGAATTAATAATTTCATTTTCAGACATTTCTATATTTTGAGATATTTGAATCCTATTCCCTAATGGATCGGAAATCGTCAATTTGGATTCAAAAATAGTTAACTTCTCTTCAAAAGAAACTCCATTAATAATCAACCTTTCTTTAAAAAGATCCATCCTTTTTTCTTTAATATAGATGGTATTTTGATTAGGGAATATTTCAATATAGAATTCATTTAAATATTCATCATTTTTTTCTTCTAAATAATTCAATAAGATTGAATTATTTAGAGGCAATAAAACAAGATAGCTCCTATTATTGACTCTTTTCGTATTAAAACCTAAGTTTTCATAATAATTTTTTAACACAAGTACATCTTCAGTATTTATTAGATAAACTACCAAATTCCTCCCCCTTAACAAAAATATTTTGTGATATTGAATACATATCGGAGGAAACATAGTCTCCTCCGATTTATGTATCAATACTATTTCGTTATTGATCTTAATTTATAACAGTTGAATTGAAAAATGATGGCTGTGGCATCTCAACGTTTAGGCTATACATTTTCATTTCCCTTCCCCTCCTCTCATAACATTAGTAAATAAATTACAATTTTGAATTTATTTACTAATTTGTATATCTGAATTCTATACCCTTATAAATTTTTATGCAACACCTTTTTTAAAAATTTTCTAAAAACTTAGTTTTTTTATATCAAGTTCATATATTTTGATTATTTTCAAATAAACTAAAATTAAATGCTTTCTAATAATTCTAATTTATCGTAAAATATAATCAATCTTTTTTTGTCTTTTATAGTAATATTTAATTAAATTAATAATATTTGGGAGTGATGTTCTTTATGCAACATGATACAAGTCGCACAAAAGTTCGTTTAGATGAAAAGTGGAATTTAAAAGATATTTATTCTTCTGTGGAAGAATGGAAAGAGGATGTAAAAAAAATCAAAATTGGAATAGAGTTTTTAAAAATACTTGGGGAAAAAATTAATGACCCCAAAAACTTATATCATTTTTTGTTAAAAAACGAGGAACTTCATAAAACTTTTATTCTATTATCTTCCTATGCAAGATTAAACAATGATATAGATACACAAAATACAGATGCTCAAGATCTACTTTTTCAAATAGAGACTCTTCGTAATAGTTATAATGAAGCTACCTCTTTGTTAGTTCCTTTTATCCAAAAGACAGATACTTCAACTTTAAATAAATACATAGATGAGGTACCGAGTTTAGGTTATTTTAGGAATACATTATTTGAAATGCAAAGATATAAAGAACATACACTCAGTTCAGAAAAGGAAAAATTACTTGCACAAATTGACTATACCTTTACTACTCCAACAATAATATTTAACATGATGAATACAGATATTACATTTGGAGAAATACTCAATGAAGATAATACAAAAGAGTCGTTGACTAGAGGAATATATCACCAAATTTTACGAAAAGGGACACGAGAGAGGCGAAAAGAAGCTTGTGAGGCGTTTTTTAAACCTTTTATAGAACAAAGAAACACTTTTGCAGCTTCACTAACAGCATCAATAAAGAACAATGTTACTCTTGCACAATTAAGAAATTACCCTAGCGCACTGGAGAAATCTTTATTTCCCGATAAAATTAAAAAAAATTTTTATCTAGATTTAATAAATACCACAAAAAATAATCTAAATGGATTTCACTCATATGGACATATTCGTAAAGGTTTACTAGGGTATAAAGAACTTTTTTTATATGATACATCAGCAGACATTGTACCAGCTATTTCTATAAATTATTCATTTAATGATGCATACAGTTTAATGAGTGCAGCTCTTAATCCGCTTGGCAAAGAATATTCAGAAACAGTATTTTCCTATAAGCAAAGTCGTTATATCGATGTTAGAGAAACACCTGGTAAATTTCCAGGCGCATACACTCTAGATGTGTATGGCGTACATCCTTATATTTTACTAAATTATACAGATGATATAAAAGGCTTATTTACACTCACTCATGAAATGGGGCATGCATTGCATAGTCACTATTCTTCTATTCATCAAAGCTTCCCTACTTCTGTTCCAAGTAAATTTGTGACTGAGGTTGCAGCTATTGTTAATGAAATTCTTCTAGCTAAACATTTAATTAATAATGCTAAAAGCTTAGATGAACAAAAATATTTCTTGAACATTTTTATTGAAAAATTTGCACAAACATTTTTCACTCAAGTAATGTTTGCAGAATATGAGATGAAAATTCATGAAAGAGTCGAACAAAATAAATCATTGAACTATGAGTTTCTTAATAATCTTTATTGTTCTTTATTTTTAGAATACTACGGCGATGCCTATTCATTAACTGAACAGGTAGGCTATAGTTGGGCAATGATGGGTCACTTTTATCATCATTTTTACGTCTATAAATATGCTAGTGGATTTGCGGCAGCAATTAATATTGCACACGCTATATTACATGACCCTGACAAATATAAAGATAAATACTTAGATTTTTTAAAAGGTGGAAGCTCTAAATCGCCTTTAGAAGTAGTAAAAATTACTGGAGTAGATTTTGATACTCATCAACCAATTGAACATACACTTGCTATTTTTGAATCGTTGGTAAATGAATTTAGGGGGTTAAACTTGGTTACAATTTAAATTTATCTGAGACTGGGACACAATTAGCTGATATCAATAAATTGAGAGAAGTCGATACGGATTGATTTCTCTTTTTTCTTGTTTGACCAATTCTACTATTTTCTTTACCCTATTTCTCTGTTTTTGGCAGTGTATTTTGGAGATTCATTTCCATTGATGCACAACCACTCCATTTTAAACCTTTTATTTTCCACGGACAGAAAAGACCTCCCACCAACAGAGGGCACTGAAAAAGTCGATTTGCCACAGAAAATGTGATGCAAATCGACTTTTTTGAGTTTATAAATCTAACAAAAGATAGATTTATAATATAAAAAAATGAATTTCTTTAGTTTTTCAGTGTCCTCCACCAACGAAAGGTCTTTTGTATTTTCCAAAATTCTGTTCCAATACTGGCATCTCATACGCGTTGAGTTACTTTTACTAGTAACAGTAGTTCAACATCTGCTATATTTTGTTACCTGTCCTGTTGATGAAAGCTAAATTCTCCGCTCGATCTGCTGGAGCATGTTTTAACACATGATTCATGCCGTCCATATATACAAGCTGGGCATCTCGTTTACCTTTCTTTAACGCTTGTGCATCAGTCGCAACTACTTGTAAGTCAGTTGTACCTTGAACAATTAAAACTCGGCTATTCACTTTTGCTAATTCGCTTGCAGGGTTATATTTTAACCATGAAATCATATACGGTTGAATCGAAGAACGGAAGAAAGATTGTAACTCTGGCGAAACGTTCTTTACTAGCCCCCCTTTTTTCAAAGATGCAAGAATATTTGTTGATTCTTTTAGAAGGACTGGTGTTAACTGACCTTTTAATTGCTCTAACAGAACTTCATCTATTGTTCTTCCAGTGCCTGCGATGGAAACAAAGGACTCTACATGTGCTTTTTGTGCTGCTAACTGCATCATCTACGTATTGCTTGTAAATGTCAAAATAACAATGTACATTTTTGCTAGTCTAAGAATGTGCACTTTCGCTGATTAACTGCTTTTCTATACAAGTACGTGAATAATTACAACTTGACACGGAGCCTCTACTCGCATGATTCGATAGCCTAGAACCCAGCTATATCAAGGGCTGGCTAACCGATCAAGGCTATCATTCTCGCTACTCCATGTAAAGTTGTAATATACAAAGGAAATCAAAAATGTACTTGGTTAAACAAGCATTTTTGTACATATTTATTTCGACGTTTATATATTGCTCAAAAGTTATACCCTCTTCCTTTGTTAAAAGGGATTGATTAGCCCATCTTTTACTGTGCCATTAATTTCAATAGTTGAGCCATTTAAGTTGATGGAAACCTTCACTTGATCGCCATTATATGTCATGCTTTTAAATGGAAAATTCCCTTGCGCAGGTACTGATAATTTCCCGTTATCTTTTTGCAAATCAACGATTATTGGAAATGCTCCGTTTGGTGTTTCAATATTCCCTTCCCATTTTCCGATTAGTTGTTCATTCATTTTATTATCCCCTTTCGTCTCTTTACCTTTTGTGTTGTCTTCCTTTTGAGCACATGCAGTTAATAATTAGAGGGCACAACATAAAACTAATAGTTTTTTCATAAAAGCTCTCCCTCTATATGAAAATGACTAACAAGATTGGCAAAAATATGACAAGTAAAATGATATAGCTCCATTTATTCGCCATATTCACAGTCCAACCAACACCGTATTTCTTTTCCACTACTAGTGATGGATCATTTTTATTGATGTAAACAATACCCCATTTCCAGTAGCGATCATCGTCTGAAGCTGTTTCGTTTGTATGTAAATCATCAAAGCGCTCATTACTTTTACTTAATTTCCAAATGAAGAGGATCAGTCCCCCTAAAGAGACGATCATAAAAACAATAAAAAGAGGGAAGAAGTAAGGAGCTGTTTGATCTTTTAAAATCACTGTCGTGTAATGTAAAACGACAAGAAGAACGGTCATATTATAATTAATCGCCGCTAAATACCAGCTGCCATATTTACGCTGAGTAAGTTCTCTATTGGCTGAGGCTTCTTTTGCCTGAGCGCTCAATTGAATTTTGGCACTTTTCATACCAAAACTCATGATGAACAAGCTAATTTGTGTCCCTAGTAAAATAAGTGGCATGACAATTACTGAGATCCAGGTTTTTTCAGTCCAACCGTCAGCCTCACCTGCTGCATTCCAATGGGTAGCAAATACATCTGGGATGGTATTGTAATTCATATAGGTAAAGGTAATCAATGCTATCGTGATAATAATTGGCAATGCGAAAAATATAGGTGAAAGTACTTCATGTCGATCACGTATAGATAAATCCGTCACATAAACAGTTTTGACATGTGCTTCCCAATTTTCTTGTTTTTTTAGTTTTTTTATTTTTATATGATAAGACATATAAAGAGCAGCTGATAGGAGAAGCATGACACAAAGGAATATAAAGGATAGTAAAACAACTTTCTGTTCCTGAATGGACGTCAATAGTAGTAAAATTTGGCCTAAAAAAAATGCAGCTACGATGCTCCCTACAAACATACTGTAGTGCTTTTTAAATTGTTGTAATTGCCGATGTTGCACATAGGGCTCTGGAATTGAAACACCAAACACGGATGTTTTTCTTGACAAATATGGTGTTACTGTTTCCAGTACCCCTACAAAGATAAAAATGCCTATTATAAAAAGCATATTTCCCCTACTTCCATTGTTTTAACATTCGATGAAACAAACTGGTCATCTGATCTTTTTCGAGGCCACGTGCAAATGCCTCTGCCATAATTGGTTTTAATGCATTTTCTACTTTTTCAACTTCCGTCTCTTGCCATTCTTTTTTTTGACCACCGATAATGATCGCCTTTGCTTTCGGTTGTAACTCGATTAACCCTTTTTCTTCGAGTTCGTGATAGCTCTTACTAACCGTGCTGACATTAATCCTTAAATCAGCAGCCATGGAACGAACTGAAGGTAATGTATCACCATTTTTTAGCTCTCCCTTAGCAATTAACTCAATTAACTGATTTGCTAATTGTTTGTAGAGCTGTAATTCACTGCTTGGATCTAAATGAATATGCATTTTACCCCTCCAATCTGTACTACTTATCACCAAACAGAAAACTGTCATACTTAGAGTAGTACAGTTTTTTAAAAAGGTCAAATTTTTCTATAAAATAAAACCTAATCAGCGGGGTTTCTTTCTCCGATATATATTCAACTAAAAAAAGGATCCAGAAAAATTCTGAATCCAAGAACACTTATTTCTATTTGATTTAATCTGTATCGTTTTTTGCTTCTTCTTAAGCTACAGCAAAACAGGATAGCCTCTGCCTCACCAATTCCTTAAGATTTTAGAAGCTCACCCTATACAGTTGTGGCGGACTTTCCTGAGATTTCTGGTCTTTAGGTATTTGACTACTCATTCTACATCCTCCTAATCACATTAGATTAATAAGTGATTCCGCTCTTAATATGAACCATTTCGCAATTGCTTATTCATGTAATGCGCATTTTTATTAAAGCTTCATATAGCTTGAAGCGCCCAAAAAATTTTAGGATTCTTCATTAAAAACCTGCTGCGCTATGAGTTAAAGCATTTTGCACACGTAAAAAACCTATGTAAGGCACTAATTGTCATCGTGCTTCCACCATTTCTGTTTGTGTCAAACCTGCATGTAAACCACGTTTAATATGAGTTTTTGTCGTTCAGGAAGCACCTTGAGTAACTACTGACGTGATGACAACAAGTGCACGGCTTTTCGCGTCTAGCCCTGGTCGTCAATCAACATCCCCATAGGTAAATTCAAGTATCATTTTGCGTAAGTCTGGTGCGTTGTCAGCTAGTGCATCTGCCTCAATCATTCGTGCCGCTTCTTCCGTTGTTACATACTGCTTTATTGTTTCGAATCCCTTTGTAAAACGCTCATTCATTGACAATCCCCCCGTTGTTATGTCATTACACAAAAACCCCAATTCCGCGTCTCCAGAATTGGGGTATGTAAGGGTCTCTTTTTCGTTTCACCCTCTGGCTCTAACGAAAAAGGAAAATGTTTTTTCATAGTGCCTCACTGGACAGCTTTAATGAATATCTATGCAAAAGTCACAAGGACACCACGCTAATTATGGTTATGCAAGACAAGCTTTTGCCTTTTCGATTTGGATTTTTACTTGATCAAAGCCTGTTCCACCTAATGAATGACGACGACGAACAGCCGCTTCAGGTGCTAATACATCGTAAATATCTGCTGCGATAAGCTCACTTTCTTTTTTCATGTCTTCAAGCGGTAAATCTAATAAGTAGATGCCCTTTTTAATACATGTGAATACAAGTTTTCCTGTCACTTCATGTGCTTCACGGAAAGGCATACCTTTTGTTGCTAGATAATCTGCAAGCTCCGTAGCATTGGAGAAGTCAGCGTGAACTGCCTTGTGCAAACGCTCTGTATTGACTGTCATTGTGCGAATCATACCTTCAAAGATTTTTAGAGAACCAAGAATTGTATGAACTGTATCGAACATACCTTCTTTATCTTCCTGCATATCTTTGTTGTATGTTAACGGTGTTCCTTTCAGAACGGTTAATAAGCCCATTAAGTTACCGTATACGCGTCCCGTTTTTCCACGAATTAACTCTGCCATATCAGGATTTTTCTTTTGTGGCATAATAGAAGAACCTGTTGAGAAGGCATCATCTAATTCAATAAATTTGAATTCATCTGTCGACCATAAAATAATTTCCTCAGCAAAACGAGATAAATGCGCCATTAATAAAGATGAATTGCTTAAAAATTCAACGATAAAATCACGGTCACTTACTGCATCCATAGAGTTTGCATACACCTCGCTGAAGCCTAAAAGCTCCGCAGATTTTAAGCGGTCGATTGGGAAAGTTGTCCCCGCCATCGCACCTGCACCTAAAGGCAGAATATCAATACGCTTAAGCGACTCCGTAAAGCGTTGTTTATCACGCGCTAACATCCAGAAATAGGCCATTAAATGATGCGCAAATGAGATTGGTTGTGCACGTTGTAAATGTGTATAGCCTGGAGCAATGGTTTCCACATGCTCCTCAGCTTTTTCAAGCAATGTCTTTTGGAATGTCTCAATTAAACCGATTGCTTCCTTCACGCGTTTTTTCAAGAAAATATGCATATCTGTTGCTACTTGGTCATTTCGGCTACGACCAGTGTGAAGCTTACCACCTACAGGACCAATTAAATCGATGAGCATTTTTTCCAGATTTAAGTGAATATCCTCATTAGCAACAGTAAATTCAAGCTCCCCTGCAATTGCTTTTTCTTGTAATTGTGCAAGGCCACCGAGAATGGTCTCTACGTCAGCTGCTGGTAAAATTCCTGTTGCACCAAGCATCGTCACATGCGCAACGCTACCTTCAAGGTCTTCTAGAACAAGCTGTTGGTCAAAGCCAATCGATGCGCCGAACTCGTCCACCCATGCTTCTGCTGATTTTTGGAAACGTCCGCCCCAAAGTTTTATCATAACAGCTCACCTTTTCTTTCATTTCTTTTTGAAAAGGTGCCACATAGCACAAAGCTATCCTACACCTTGCTTGTCAAAATTAGTTTTTATTTATAGAAGAGTTAACTACTGTTGGCAGACCCCATAGTTCGATGAAGCCTACTGCTGAAGCATGGTTGAATTGGTCTTCTTTAGAGTATGTTGCAAGTTTTTCACTATAAAGTGAATTTGGAGATTTACGTCCTTCCACGATCGCATGCCCTTTATAAAGCTTCACGCGCACAGTTCCGTTTACAAATTTTTGTGATTCAGCTAGGAATGATTCCAGTGCTACACGTAATGGAGAGAACCATAAACCATCATAAATTAATTCCGATAATTTTTTCTCAATGACTGGCTTAAAGTGTGCTAGCTCTTTTACAAGCGTTAAGTCTTCAAGCTCTTTATGTGCCGTTAATAGCACTTTTGCGCCTGGAATTTCATAAACTTCACGAGATTTAATACCAACTAATCGGTTTTCTACGTGATCGATACGACCAACACCGTGTGCTCCAGCTACTGCATTTAGCTCTTGGATTAAATCAGCAAGCTTCATTTCTTTACCGTTTAACGATACTGGCTTACCAGCAACGAATTCAATTTCTACGTATTCCGCTTCATCAGGCGCATTTTCCACAGAAACTGTTAAACCGTATGCTTCTTCTGGTGGAGATACCCATGGATCTTCCATTATGCCCGCTTCATTTGCACGGCCCCATAAGTTTTGATCGATAGAGAATGGTGAATCTAACGTTGCAGGAATTGGTACATCATGTTTCATGGCATATTCGATTTCCTCATCACGGCTCCAGCCCCACTCACGTACAGGTGCTAACACTTCTAAGTCTGGATTTAACGCTTTAATGGAAACTTCGAAACGAACTTGGTCATTCCCTTTACCTGTGCAACCATGAGCTACTGCGTCCGCTCCTACTTGGTTCGCAATCTCCACTAATTTTTTAGAAATTAATGGACGAGAAAGTGCCGATACTAGTGGATATTTTTGTTCGTACCAAGTATGAGCTTGTAATGAGATTAAGGCATATTCTTCCGCAAACTCATCCTTCGCATCTACCATATAGGATTCAGTTGCTCCTACTTGAAGAGCTTTATTTTTTACGAATTCAAGGTCCTTACCTTCACCAACGTCAAGGCACACTGCAATAACGTCCCAACCTTGTTCTTTTAACCACGGAATTGCTACAGAAGTATCAAGACCTCCTGAATATGCTAAAACTACTTTTTTATTTACCATAAAAAATGCGCCTCCAATTAAGATATTTATATTTATACATTCAAATAAAAGTTTATACATGAATAGTATCATGTTATAAAAATAAAAACAAGTGTATTTTTATAAATCGATAGAATTTTATGTTTATTGCAAAAATCGTATCATTACAATACTTTTAGCGCTTGTACAAACTATGAATACTTTTACTCGGAACCTTGGTGCTTTCTGCGGGCTGACTAAGCTGATTATAGATTTTAAGTGTAGCGTTCAAAAAATTATGGATTAGATTCATAAAAGATTAGGCATGAAAAGAATTCAATGATCCACCCATTTCGGAGTATATATAGAAAATGAGAATATGCGTTTAATCTCTATTTTTTATTGAAAAATGATTTACCTAACCATTCTACGGTTGCAGGTGCGATTGCATACAGCTTGCTTGTTAACCCCATGACCCTTGGTAAATTAATCTCTCGGACAGGACGCTCGATTGTTTTCACAGTAGCTTGTGCCACTTCTTCCGCTGATAATAAAAATCTTCCTAAAGACTGGCGATAGCTACTTTCATCACTCGCCTTCTCTAAAAACGGTGTATCGATTGGACCTGGATGTATCGCTGTGACTTTCACATGATACGGCGCCAGTTCCATGCGAAGTCCATTCGTAAAACCAACAATTGCATGCTTGGTAGCAGCATAAACGCTAGCCTTAGGTGTCGCTACCTTTCCTGCTTGTGAGCCAATGAAGATAAGCTGACCTTGCCGCCGTTGTATCATAGTTCCTGCTAGACGCTTTGCTAAATACATCGGTACACTGACATTTAGCTCTATCATTTGTCGAATATCTTCATCTAATAAGTCAGGTGCCTTGCTAAATTTACCTACCCCAGCAGATAAAATAGCTACATCAAGAGGCGGTAGCTGAGCACATACTTTATCGATTGTAGTAATATTAGTTAAATCTGCTTGGATTACATTTGCCCCTAAACGCTCTAATGCTTTCAACGCCACTGTATTGCGTCCTGTCGCATAAACCGTATGACCTTGTGCTACTAATAATTCTGTAATTTTCAGTCCAACACCACTAGTTGCACCTGTCACGAAGATCGTTTTTTTATTGACGCTCATGTTTAAACCTACTTCCTTTGAAATAAATAGATACCTTCTTCCGTTTTAGTAGCTGTGATGAAATTGTTGGCCTCCAAGTAATCTAAATAACCGAGCGTTTTAGATAACGTCAGACCAAACATACGCTGAAAAATTGCTGGGTAAAAGCTTTTCGTTACTTGTACAGCAGTTAATGATTCGTCCCCAAATAATTCACAAACCTTCAAAGATTGCTGATGCTGGCGTTCTAGCCGCTTATCGATTAAATCAGGAATACCCTCTAATTCAGCACCGTGTCCTGTATACATCTTTTTTACGGGTAATCGACGCAAAGTTTCAAGCGATTCATTATATTGTAGTAACGATTTAGTACGCCCTAATGTACGGTCTAGAGGTGGCTCAATTAACGGGTTTGGCGTTATTTTTTCAAGTAATAAATCTCCACCTATTACATCATGAGTTTTTTCATCCCAGAAGATTAAGTGGCTTTGTGCGTGTCCTAATGTTTCAATAGCCTTTAATCCAGGATGTCCTGGCACCTCATCCCCATCATAAAGAATTTGTGTTAATGGTCGTTCACCTACAAGTTCTATTTCACGACGTACATGGACACTTGGCTTGATATATTTTTGAGGAACACCGTGCTCAAATAAGCGCTCACTGTAAAACTGCTCATGATAACGTAAAAAATCCTCATCATGACGAAGCCATTTATCGTTATAGGCATGCCCTAAAATTTCTGCATGTGGAAAGGCATCCACCCAACCTGCATGGTCTGGATGATGATGGGTTAACACAACCTGTTCAATGTCTCGCATGTCAAAGCCTGCTGCTCGAATACCCCATTTTAGCGCATCATAGGCTTCCATTGTTTTTGGACCAACATCAAAAATTGTCAATGCATCTCCTTTTATTACAAATGCATTCACATCCCCTACTTCATAGGGTGTTGGTATTTCTATTTTGTATATAGACAAAAACTGTTTCCCCCTTTTATGCAACTTGTGAATACCGATTCATCCTATTTTACAAGTTTTTCTTCTTTTCGTCACCCTCCTGTTGACAGGTTGACGTATCATTAATATAATTTTGAATAATCTAATTATTTTTATGCGTTGATGAAGCCAAGTACGTAATTGGTGAAGGTGTCTTAGAGAGTGTTACATTTGCTGAAAGTGACATCACCCGCTCCCATTACCGAACCTACTTTTGAGCAGTTATGAAAACATAACCGTTTCCCTTGCGATAAAAGGGCTATGAGTTGTGCCAATTGGCAAACAAAGGTGGTACCGCGGAAACAACAGCGTTTTCGTCCTTCTGTATAAGGACGGGAGCGCTTTTTTTATCTTCATTTTAGCAATTGTTTTGGTAGCGAAAGCAAAGCGGCAGCTACAAATGTTTTCTGTAGCGAAAGCAAAGCGACAGCTACAAATGTTTTCTGTAGCGAAAGCAAAGCGACAGCTACAATTACGCCAAGGCGAAATTGATTTTGGGAACTGGAGGTTTTATCATGAAAAAAATACTATTTATTGGTGCAGGCTCTATGGCAGAGGCATTGATACAGGGCTGGATTAAACAAAAGGTATTTACAGCACAAGAAATTTACGTCACCAATCGCTCAGACAAAGAACGCCTTCATTTTTTACAAGACACATATGGAGTAAAAGTCCATTTTGATGATGCTATTTATCGGCAGGCTGATTTCATCATTTTAGCAACGAAGCCTAAGGATGCCATTACAGCGATGCGTGAGCTAAAGCCTAAAATTACAGAGCAATCAGCCGTTCTTTCTATTTTAGCTGGTATTGCCATTTTTACTATTACAAAACATTTAGGTGCTCGTCCAGTCGCGCGCGTTATGCCTAACACTTCTGCCACTATTGGAATGTCTGCGAGCGGTATTGCCTTTAATGACAAAGTGACAGCACAACAGCGCTCCATTTTCTTACAGCTTTTAGAGGCGGTTGGTTCAGTTATTGAGGTGGATGAGGATCAATTACATGCTGTAACGGCTCTTTCAGGAAGTGGTCCAGCTTATATTTATTATTTAATGGAGGCATTTGAACGGGTTGGTACAAAGGTCGGTCTTTCAAAGGATACCGTACGACATTTAATGACGCAAACACTTGCCGGTACTGCAGAAATGCTGAGGCAGTCCGTCGATGAGCCTGATGTATTACGCCGTAAAGTAACAAGTCCAGGCGGTACAACAGAAGCTGGAATTAAAGCTCTTGAACAATATCAATTTAATGAAGCCATCGAAGCATGCATTAAAGAGGCTGAAGCTCGATCTCGATCACTTGCAAATAGTAAATAATGTGTGCAAAATAAAGTGAAACTTTAATTAGTGGGAGTTTCTTCATCCCCCACTAATTATTAGTTGAACGAATCGGGCATTTACGGGCAGTTTATCTCCTATCTAAAATTTAAAGATGGGCGTATTACTGCTCGTTAATGCGGGATAAAGTATATCACTAGGGATTAGGGGGCTTTAAATTGGCTAAATTATTTGAACCTTATCAATTACAAACTATCACTTTAAAAAACCGTGTTGTGATGGCACCGATGTGTATGTATTCGGCACAGGATGATGGGCTTGTCACTCCATTCCACCAAGTACATTATGCAACGAGGGCTGCTGGTCAAGTTGGTTTAATCATTGTCGAAGCTACTGGTGTTGTACCAGAGGGTCGTATTTCTAGTAACGATCTTGGCATTTGGGATGATGCTCATATCGAAGGTTTAAGTCAATTAGTTCAAGGAATGAAAGCATATGGTACAAAAACCGGCATACAGCTTGCACACGCTGGACGTAAAGCAACTGTAGATGGAGAAATATTTGCACCATCAGCCATTGCCTTTAGCGATGCTTTTAAAACGCCAACTGAAATGACATTACAAGACATTGAATATGTTGTAGAAGCATTTAAGCAAGCAGCTGTTCGGGCAGCTAAAGCAGGCTTTGATGTTCTTGAAATTCATGGAGCACATGGCTATTTAATTAGTGAATTTTTATCACCAGCAACGAATAAACGCAATGACCAGTATGGTGGCTCCGAGGAAAATCGTTATCGATTATTACGCCAAGTCATCGATGCCATTCGTAGTGTTTGGGAAGGTCCTTTGCTTGTGCGTGTTTCCGCTGAAGACTATGCAAAAGACGGTACAACAATGGATGACTTTATCGTCTTCAGTCGCTGGATGAAATCACAAGGTGTCGATTTAGTGGATGTTTCTACAGGTGGTGTCGTGCAAGCACATATAAATGTTTTTCCTGGCTACCAAGTAACTCATGCTGAAGCGATTAAGCATGGTGCTAATATTCCAACTGGAGCAGTCGGCCTTATTACGACAGCCATTCAAGCGGAGGAAATTTTACAAAACAATCGTGCTGACTTAATATTCCTAGCACGTGTTCTTCTGCGCGAGCCCTATTGGCCACTTCATGCTGCCAAGGAATTAGGAGAAGAAGTTACACCTCCAGTGCAATACGTGCGAGGCTGGTGAAAAATAGCGGTATATCGACTATTCATCAACATATATAAAAACAGCTTGTTGGTTTATAACTAACAAGCTGTTTTCATGTTAATAAACAGGATTTTGTTTAATTTCTTCATCCATTGCCTTGACTATCGTCTCTGCATCATCTGCAGTTATGACTTTTCCATTGACGATGGTGAAAATCCCTATCAAAAATTACTAAAAAATACTTCGCTGACATTATACTATCTCTAAATATAAGTTTGATCTTTTACCCAATCTAATTCTGCACGAGAAAATAAATTCATTTTTCTTGTAAAGTGTAATAATCAATTGAGTTAGGGGGATTGGCGTCTTCTCTACCTACTCCTAATTCAAATTTTGCTAATTAGTTCTAGGAGGGAAAGGAGTGGTTACTTATGACAACATATGAAGCATTAAGCATAGCTATTGGTCTTGGTACTTTAATTATAGCTATCCTTGCATTGTCATATTTTTTTTCACAAAAAAAAGTAAAAGCACCCTTTAAAACCTAAGAAGGGTTAAAGTGCTTTTACTTTCGTCTTGCCAATCGCTTTTAAAGCGTTTGTTTTGTTCCTTGACCGTATGGTGTTACAGTACCATACGGTCTTTTTCTTATCCCTATTATAACACATCGCTTTTTTTCTCAAAAATTTATACCCCTATACCCAGTATCTATGTACACAAGAACACAACATAAACCAACAAAGTGTGTGTATATTAATTTTATTAGAACAGAAATGAAAGTACATAAAAGCAAACTTTGTATTTCAAGCACTCTACCTCGAAGCGGCAGTAAAAAATTTCTATGTTTGAAATTTATTGTATCACCTAAAATTCGTATACTGGTAAACCAGTTGCTCCAATTAAACTATATAATAACACCGATAATGTCCTAGTCTTGTACGGTAACTATAATTAAAAATAGGTTTACACAAAGAAAAAGCAATAAAAACTGAATCGTTGTCTATCAATTCCGAAAAATTGCTAACCATTTTGCATTGACGTAATTGTAGCTGCCGCTTCACTTTCGCACAGATAAACAAGGCGACCTGATTTTGAATTGTGCCCGCATAATTCAAAATCCTTATATATTAGTTAGGTGGTTGGTAAATCGTTTTTATATAGAAAATCCGTAATCTTCAGATATATTCTTTTATTTCCAATGGTTCTTAATTACTACATAAGTTATATGACTATTTACATCATTGTCACATTTTAGCTTATATGATAATATACAGAAGTTATTTTTCCATTTTTTTATCAAGGAGGTTAATTATGCTACGTACTGGTATTGTGTTTTTAATTTTGGGGTTAGGGGCATTCATACTGCCGCAAATCGGTCTGCAATTCAAATTATTTACCGTTTTTGGAAAAATTTTTGGCGGAGGCGAAATCTTTGTCGAAATTGCTATTGCAAGTATTGGCGCCATCCTAATAGGCATTCATTTATTTAAAGGAAATAAGGACAAGTCGTCCGCAGCGTAAGAACACATAGTGTAGGAGGAAGTTATTTTGAAATCTTGGATTACAAAACTATTAAAATCAGTAACTGTTATGACGTTTATTATGATGGTCTGTACGGTTCCCGCATTCGCCGAAGAAGAGCTAAATTGGATAGAAGGTGGACAGAAAGTCAACGTGGGTACCAATTTAGCGGAACTTCAGTTAGGCACCGATTTTATTTTTCTTGATGCCGAAAATACGAAAAAGTACATAACGCAGAGCGGAATGGAACCGAACGGGGAAGAAATCGGTGTGGTTTTCCCAAAGGATGAAAAACAGACTTGGGCTGTTTATTTCGAATATACCGAATCTGGACATATAAAGGACGACGAGAAACAGGATATCGATGCGGACGCCTTGCTGGAAAGCTACAAAGAAGGCACGAAAGAAATGAATAAAGATCTAAGTCCTGAAAATCAGTTATTCGTTGACAAATGGGATGTTCCTCCGTTCTACGACAACGACTTACACAGTTTGTCATGGTCTTTATTGGCACATGATAATCAGAACAACGGCGTTATTAACTACAATGTGCGACTTCTATCGCGTGAAGGCTATATCTCGGCGATTCTAGTCTCAGATCCGGAGAATTTGAAGAAGGATCGTATAGTGTTTAACAACAACATCCTGTCCCAGTTTCACCTAAAGAAGGGACAGCGGTATGAGGATTTTGACAGCAAAACCGATAAGGTAGCTGAATTCGGCTTGACTGGATTAATTCTTGGTGGCGCGGGTCTAGTGGTTGCTAAAAAAGCGGGCTTGCTTGCTGTGCTCATCCCTCTATTGAAGAAATTTTGGATCGTGCTTGTGTTGGTCGGCGGCGCGGTTTGGGGCATTATTCGCAAGAAAATCGGATTGAAGAAAGAGCAGTCGGAGCAACAACTGACACAATCGGAGCAGCCAGTACAGTCTGAACAACAACCGACACAATCGGAGCAACCGGAGCAACCGGTACAGGACCAGGCGAGTGACCGCAGTAAGGTTTAATTTGCATGAGTCATAACAGCTAATGTCGAGTGGTTATTGAATTGTTTGAATACTCAAAGCCCTTCCTAATCGCTCGATAGCAGTGATTTGGAGGGCTTTTCATATTTATCATTTAAAGAAGCGTCCTATAAGATAAGCTGCAAAAGGATTCGATTGCGGCCGCAAGCACAGTTTCGATTAATCCAGGAAGCATAAACGAGTGTTTCAGCACATATTTACCGTTTCGCATCGTTCCTGTACAATCGCTGGAATAACAGTTGGATAATTCGAAATGAAGAACTAGCCGTATTGCTGGGAACAGGGTAAACCTAAGGCGATATCAAGCGCATAAGCACACGTATGGTAGCTGCTTAGCTATACAGTAGGATCGATAAGACGAAGAGAGCGATAGCGAATAGCCATGGAGCCGCTGTTACATTACAATGGTCATTCATTAAATGTTGGAAAAATCTATATGGAAATATAAAACTCTCCCCTGTTGTCACCAACGCACAATAATAAGGATGCACTAAGCTTCTTGGCTACTACTATTACAAATTCTTTTTTAAGCACACTAAAAACTCAATCATGCCTTCTTCTATTTTGGCTGTTGCATTTCCACCCAGTTTTTCTGCTAGCAGCTTGACAATAGATAGCCCTAGACCCGTGTTTTTATGTCTGGAATTGTCTGTTGTATAAAACCGATCAAAAAGTTGGTTAGGATTTAGTTGACTAATTTCGTCAATCGGATTTTGAAAACAGATATATGCATGTTCATCTTCTAACCACATCTTAATCGTTACGTCACCTTGCGCATGCACGGTACTATTTCGTACTAAGTTTTGCACAATGCGTAAAAGCATCTCTTCATCAGAGTGAATAATGAGCGGCTCAAAAATTGGCAAGTTGACGGCTATTCCTTTTTGTTCAAATTGTGCAAAGGCACTAGCAATCTCTTCAAATACAATATTTGTTATATTGATACGATCCTTTTTAGGTTGATCTTCATTACTATGCAAATAGGAATATTCAAAAAATGTTGCTACTAATTGCTCCAGTCTTCCTACATGTTTTTGTACGACTTCAAGCTTTGCAAGCTGCTTTGCTGTTAAAAGTTCTTTTAATAGCATTTGTTGATAGCCCTTTATCGCGGTTAGCGGCGTACGAAAATCATGAGAAATGTTTGAAATCATTTCCTTATAGTATTTTTCCTCTCGTAAAATATACGACCTTGATTTTTGTGATTCTATTAATATGCGATTTATATTTGCCACTAGTTGATTTATTTCGTTGTTTAAGAGCTCTACGCCAATTGGCTGCGTATATTGCTCATGTAGACGTTGTGACAATTGTACGTTCATCGATCGTAGTTGCCTTTGTATATAAAAAATATAAAACAGTAATCCTACGATGACTACAATTGCCACAATCCACATTCCCTACATCCCCTTACCTGATTTCTGCTTTTCTAAATGTCATGAATGTTGCATAGATAATGACTACTATAAAGATGACACAAATAGAAACGGCCGAAATTATATCACCTTTACTCATGCTTAAATTAAGCGTAAGATACTCCGCTGAATATGGTGTGAAAGATAATACTTTATCTATCATCTCAAATGAATTCTTGAAACTCGCCACCTGCCCAAAGAACATGGACATCATGTAATACATAGCTACTACAAGCACTGATTTCCTTATGGCAAACGCAAGGAAGATACAAGTCGTTAACTGAGCAAGATAGACCATTATCATGGTGATTATTATTGTTACGTATTCGCCAAAACTACCGCTCGTCGGCAAAGTTAGAATGCTTAAAAACCCTGCTGCTTTCCCGCCCATGCTAAACGTGCTGTCCATTGATAAACCAATTATTGTCACGATGATATACGGACTGACAAGAGCAATAAGTAATGTCCAGAAAACAATCGCTTTACTTATGATAATTTGGATTCTTGCAAACCCGCTTGTAATAGGATGATGGATATTTTTTGTGTCAAAGTCTGAACAAATAAGTGTAGTGGCCAGTACCGCACCTACTATTGTCATCGTATTCATATCAGATAATAAAAATCCAACATTAATAAGGCTTTCATTTATTGAGTTATTGCCAATCCCGTAGGCAATACTAAACATTGCTAGTGCTGAACATGTTGTAAGTGCTAGTAAGAGCCAAAATATTTTGGATTTAGTTGTTTCATAGAGGTAAGCACGTACTAAATTAAACATGTCGCTCACCTCCTATTAACGTAAGGAAGTAGTTCTCTAATGTATCTCCTTGTAGACTAAATTCCGTAAGTGTTACCCCATTTTCAAATAATGCAGTTGACACCTCTCCAAGATCTTCTAAGAAATCATACAATTTAATCGTTTTATTAGGCATGACTTGGTAGTTTTGTGTTTGAAGAATTGTTTCTAATACATGTGCACATTGTTCGGGAGCTGTACAACCAATGCGAATATAATGTCTACATTCTTCATCGAGCTGTTGTTGCGTCATTTGTTTCATAATTTCCCCTTTATGAATAATGATATAATCAGTTGTTGTTTGATAAAGTTCTGGTAAATTATGACTTGAAATTAAAATCGTCATCTGTCGCTCTTCACAAAGACGTGTTAAAAGCTGACGAATTTCAACTACACCTATAGGATCCAATCCATTTACTGGCTCATCTAAAATCAATAGCTCTGGGTTCGTTAATAACGCAATGGCAATGCCTAAACGTTGTTTCATACCTAGTGAAAAATGCTTCGCTTTCTTATTGTTTGTATTCGTCAATCCAACCAATTGCAGTATTTCATCCTCAAGCTCCTCATTCGGAATCCCCCGCATTAAACGATGATATTTAAGGTTATCTTTTGCAGTCATATCGGGGCTAATTGCTGGTTGTTCAATCATGCTAGCAATACGTTTTCGTTGTTGCTTTATTTCCCTGTCAGACGATTTTCCAAATAACTCAAATGAACCTTCTGTTTGGAAACTAATCCCTGAAATAATCTTCAATAAGGTTGATTTACCCGCACCATTTTCACAAAGATGGCGTATAGATTACGGATAATTTATGGACGTAAACGATAACCAAGCCCTCGAAGCGTCTCAATATAATCCGCTTGTGGATTTTTTGTCTTTAATTTATGTCGAAGATTACTAATATGGATTTTAATAATATGTTCATCCCCTAAATATTGTTCATGCCAAATGGATTCATATAAATTGGCTTTCGTGAATACTTTCTGTTGGTTTGTCATAAACAGTTCAAGCAGTAAATATTCCTTTGCAGTTAGTAAGACCTCTTCACCACACACTGTAACTCGCTTAGCGACATCATCCAGCACTATATCCTTGTATTGTAGCTGCTTCATTGGTGTAGCTTGTTTTTTAACACGACGTAAGATAGATTCAATGCGGGCAAGAACTTCACCAAGGTCAAAAGGTTTTGTAATATAATCGTCCGCTCCTAAACGAAGTAAATCAATTTTTGTTGACACTAAATCTTTTGCTGAAATCATCACAACAGGCACATCCGAAATAGCGTGAATTTCTTTTAGTAATGCATCCCCACTTTTATAGGGCAGCATGATATCAAGAAGCACAATATCAAACTTATTTTGCAGAAATGCCCTGTGACCTTCTATACCATCCATCACACTTGTTACCTGATAATCTGCTTGCTCAAACAATTCTGTTAACATGGCATTTACATCTTCATGATCCTCAACGAGTAAAATTCTCAATACAATCACACCTTCGATCAATTATGCCTCGGCATAATTGCGCCGGAGGCTTTAACTTCTTTTGGGCGGATGTTTGGACACACGCTTAAAAAGTGACTTAAAATCGATTCTATAGAGGTGAGAGACTTCTGCCTGTCGCTACAAAAAACATTTACTGAAATAAGTTAAAATATTCCTATTACTATTATAGGAAACTTTATGTCGTTCAACAGCAATCATCTTAACGTGGGTTGATTTCCGTCATAATCAATATATGCTCCTATCCCATCATCGAATGCATCCAGAGAAATAACCAATTCTCGAGGACTCTCTACACGAAGCTCTTGCTGCCAATGTCGATAACGTGATGGCAATAGGGAAATACCAATGTGTACCTTATCACTCTTTATCATTGTTATAACAATTTATTTGATATGTAAGTGCATCAAGATTTTATTGATCAAGGAGAAATAAAATCTATACGTATAATGGAACGCCCTGATGGTCATGCTCGATGGTTCAAGTGGTCGAACAATAAAAAAAAGCACGAAAAAACGCTGCGTAAGATTTAATCTCATGCAGCGTCATTGTATGGCTCTATTGGCAAAACGAGGGGTTGATCTCCGTTCCGGCTGGGTGCAGATGAGCCGCATAGGGTCTCAACTGTAGCCCTTAAATATAGTGTTTACTACCCTACCCTCATATGATTTTAGTTCTTCATTAACAACAAAGTTTCCTTCTTTATCACTTAAAAAAGGAACGACATTAACAATTGCCTCCATATTTAATTCACCCTATATATACCCTTGCTCATCCAAAGGTACTTTATGTTTTTGATTACATTAATTTGTTGTTATTCCAGGAAAATACGGATTGATCGGATGTCAGGAAGGTTTGTGGGAAAATCTCCTGTGCATCTGCTAAGAACTTCGGTAAATCATGTGGTAAAAAGCGGGCACTTAAATGGTTCAGAAGTAAACAGTTCGCTCCTGCTTGTTGTGCTACCTTAGCCGCTTCGATATTTGTAGAGTGTCCGTAGCCTGCTGCTAAATCTGTCGTAGTGCCATCAAAGGTTGCTTCATGAATAACGATATCTGCTCCATTAGCTAATGAAACAGCCTCTGGACAGTATTTTGTATCTCCTAAAATCGTGAGCGTAAAGCCTTTTTTCGGCGGCGCGACTACATCTTTCGCATACACAACGGTGCCATCCGCAAGCTCAATATTTTTCCCTGCTTTTAATTGTCCTAACATAGGACCTTTCGGAACACCAAGTGCCTGTGCTTTTTCCATTAACAGTTCACCATGTAAATCCTTTTGCTCAATGCGGTAGCCGAAGCATGGAACTACATGTCGCAATTCACTTGCACTTACTGTAAATTGTTCATCCTCATAAATAATACCTTCATGGACTTCAACAAATTGTAACGGATATGTTAAATGCGTCTTTGACAAAGTTAAGGTTTGCTCTATCCATTGCTGTAAACCTTGTGGGCCAAAAATTGTTAATGGCTCGTCCCCGCCTTGAAATGATCGAGAGCTTAAAAAACCAGGTAAGCCAAAAATATGGTCACCGTGTACATGTGTAATAAATATTTTCGTTACTTTACGTGGCTTTAACGATGTATGCAAAATTTGATGTTGGGTCGCCTCCCCACAATCAAAAAGCCACATTTCCCCCACTTCATCTAATAGCTTGACCATTAGGGCACTTGTATTTCGTTCCTTTGAAGGCATTCCTGCGCCTGTTCCTAAAAAATGTAGTTGCACATATGCCACCTCACTTCTATTTCTATCGCTTTATTGTACACTATCATTCACAGAAGAAAAACCTTTGGTCATTAGTTTTGTCCAAAGGTTTCGTAATTATTTCGGCTCCCACGATACAAGTGCCGCATGGAAATCATGACGATAATAATAACGCCCGTTCTTTTCTTCAATAAAAGGCAAAAGCGACTCTTCAACATGTGCTCTATTAAAAGTATCATTTAATATTTTTTTACTTTGTATGGTTACAAGCTGCTCATAGCTGTCATATTCATACACTCGTTCTAACGGGATGATTTTGCACGAAGCATAAATGTCCATTTCATAGAGCAAATTTAAAAATTCTATATAATCTCTTCGTGGAAATTTAATATCGTAGCCATACTTTTCGTATAAAATTTCATAATGGGGCTGTATCGGCCCTGTTGTCATGCCAATAATGGCACGCTTTTTAGCAAGACGAGTCATATGGTAAAGTGCTGATTTGATTTCATACATTCGATAAAAGCAATTGACACCAATGACTAAATCGTGCGCTTCTACTTCATCTTCAGCAAGGCTTTCCCATTTTGCATGAAGATAAGAAACATGTTGTTTATCCTCCATGCAAGTTTCTAAATAAGTAAGGATACTTTCTGAGCTATCTACACATGTTAGCTTGCGCACATGTTTTGCTAGAGGAAACGTATAATTACCCCAGCCTGGACCAATTTCCAATACCGAGTCCTCAGGTTGAATACTTTTTTTTATTTCTTGGAAAATTTTTGCGGCATAAGGATCCGTTTGTCCAGCCTTTTTACGTGCGATCGACTGCGCCCAAAATTGCTCCTCTAATTGATCATTGACCATTCTTTCAGGCATTTGGCCATGCCAGTCCTTCATGCCTTCCTGCCATAACGCCTCATAATCAATGGCTAACGGTCCTTTTCTTGTCATACAGATACCTCTATGTTCATGATTTCGTATACTTTTTTCATATCGAGATTCGCACGCACATGCTTAGCCAGCATATTGTATGCGTCCTCTCTACGTTCTGCGTCACTTTTTACATCACTTGGTAAAGCAGCGAGCCCCTTTTTCACGCGAATATCGTTGATGAGCTGCCGTGTAAAGGTGCGATTATGGAATAAGCCGTGGAAATATGTTCCGATTACTTGTTCATCGGCACTAACTGCCCCATCTACTCGCCCATCTGCAAGCTGTAAAAATGGTGATACTGCATCACGTAAAATTTTTGTACGGCCAAGATGGATTTCATAGCCAGTAAACGTATCCTGCCCTCTTGTTCCAGTCATTTGAACTGTTTTTTTATCGCCAACAAATACAGTTTCCATTGGCAATAATGCTAGACCTTGGGCGGAATCGCCATTTCCTTCTACAGCCTCTGGGTCTAATAACGTTTCACCAAGCATTTGGAAACCACCGCAAATACCAATAATTTTTGTCCCTCGTGCACGTAAATTAGCGATCGCTTGATCGAAGCCCTGTGCCTTTAACCATGCTAAATCGTCCATTGTACTTTTTGTTCCAGGTAATATAAGTAAATCGGGTGTACCAAGCTCATTGACATTGCCAATTAAACGTACACCAACCGCTGGCTCATCAAAAAATGGATCAACATCTGTAAAGTTTGAAATGCGCGGCAAGCGAATGATTGCCACATCAACAGTAAACTCTCCAGGCTTTGGTTTTTTAAAGCGTAATGAAGATAATGCGAGAGAATCCTCAGCCTCAATATTGACCTCTACATATGGTACAACTCCAAGGACAGGAATTCCCGTTTCACGCTCTACCCATTTAATGCCGTCATCAAGTAATTCACGCATTCCTCTGAATTTATTAATAATCAGCCCTTTTACACGTGCACGTTCCGCATCGTCAAGTAATGCGAGCGTTCCAACAATCGATGCAAATACGCCGCCTCGATCGATATCAGCAACTAGCACAACCGCTGCCTCTGCTAGATGAGCCATGCGCATATTGGCTATGTCACGGTCTTTCAAATTGATTTCTGCCGGGCTTCCCGCACCTTCAAGGACAATGACATCATAGGTATTTTGTAAAATTCGTACTGACTTTTCAACGATCGGCATCGCTTCTTGTACGAATTGATTGCGATAACTTTTGGCATCCATATTTAAAAAATGTCTGCCATGAACAATCACTTCCGACACCATATCCTGCTTTGGTTTTAGCAATATAGGATTCATATCCGTAGTGGCGACAACACGTGCTGCCTCTGCTTGTACACCCTGTGCACGGCCAATTTCTCCGCCATCTTGAGTGACAAACGAATTAAGGGCCATATTTTGTGATTTAAACGGGACAACCTTTAGCCCATCATCAGAGAAAATACGGCACAGCGCCGTACAAATCATACTTTTCCCTACATCAGAAGCCGTTCCTTGTATCATAATAGCTTTTGCTGGCATAGTTTTTTCCCTCCTTTATTTATGTTGAATCTCGGGGGAAAATTCATAGACCGCGAGTATTTCCCTCCAAAGCGTGGGTATTCTTGTTGCTTTCGCGGGTGTTTCCCTCCAAAGCGCGGGTATTTTCACAAACGTGAGAGAATCTAATTAGAATTCTAGGCCTTTAACAGCTGGAATCCCTTCGTCGTAATAATGCTTTGTCGCATCAATCGTTGATACTAAATCAGCCATTGCAATTAGCGCAGGATTGGCGCTACGGCCTGTTACGACTAAATGCATTGTAGATGGGCGCTGCTGAATAGCTTCCATAACTTCGGCTAATGGGAGCACATCATCGATTGGAAATTTTGTAATAGCAAGCGCATTGTTGAGTTCGTCTAATACGAGTACATCAATACTGTCGTCTTGCAGAGCGGCCTTTGTTTTTTTCCATGCCTTTGCTAACGCAGCGCGATGCTCCTCTGGTGTTTTAGTCCAAGTGAAGCCGATGCCCATTTGCTCCATTTCTACGCCAAGCTTACGAAGAGCAATTTGCTCTCCGTATGTACGCTCTGGTGACTTAATAAATTGCATGTAACGCACATTTAGTCCTCGACCAACCGCGCGCAATGTGACACCGAGGGAAGCCGTTGTTTTGCCCTTCCCTTCACCTGTATACACTAAAAACAAACCTTTTCTAGCCATTCTTTAAGCCTCCCTTAAAGCCATGTTGTTTTTTCTTCAAATGAGGTACGTTTCTTGTCTTGAAGCTCCTGCTCTTGTGGATAGCCAATAAAGATCGTTCCTACTACCTTTTGTGATTCACTTGCGCCAATGAATGCATGCATACGTGGATCATGAACAAGCCCTACACCACGTGTACGCCATACAAAGCCAAGCCCTAGCTCCTCTGCGGCAAGCCACATAGACATGATGGCACTACATACAGCAAAGACATTATCTGCTGTCGCATCAGCATCGTCTTCTACAATATCTGCTGTTACAACAATGGCCACAGGCGTTGTTTGAACAACCTTTAATGAGCTTTCCACTAAACTTGGTTTTGTTGGGAATCGCCCCCGTAAATAAGCGCTTGCCATTACCTCATAGCGTTTCATCGCCTCGTCTTGAATGACATAAAAATGCCAAGGCTCACGCATACGGTCATTTGGAGCATAGGTAGCTGCTTGTAAAATTTGCTCGATTTTCTCTTTTTCAACAGGCTGTGTCGTGTAATTGCGAATCGCTCGACGATTTTTTAAAGCCTCCATTACTGTCATGATGTGTTCCTCCTTATGCTCAAATAACTTTTTATGTAAGGGCTAGTCCCTGTTCCTCCAACCATTGAATTTTCTCGCGTACATTGACGACTTCGCCAACGACAATCATGGAAGGATTATGATAGCCTTCTCGTTCAATAATGCTCGCAATTTCATCAAGCTGACCTGTGATGGTACGCTGTTGTTCTGTTGTTCCCCATTCAATAACAGCGACTGGAGTAGTTGCCTTGCGACCATTTTCGATGAGCTTTCTAGAAATATAAGCTATATTACCAACACTCATATAAAAGGCAACTGTATCGATGCCTGTTGCAAGGGCAGGCCAATTTAAAAAGTCCTGTCCCTTCTCCTCACGACCATGCCCTGTTACAAGCGCAAAGCTTGTCGCAAAATCTCGGTGTGTTACAGGGATGCCCGCATATGCTGGGGCAGCAATTCCTGCTGTAATACCAGGTACGATTTCATAAGCAATACCATGATTTTTTAAAATTTCCGCTTCCTCTGCACCACGACCAAAAACAAATGGATCGCCACCTTTTAAACGTGTGACAATCTTACCTTCCTGCGCCTTTTCGACAAGTAATGTATGAATCTCATCTTGAATTAGGTGATGCTTCCCAGGTAATTTACCACAGTACACAAGCTCAGCATCTTGTTTCGCAAACTCTAGTAATTTCGGGTTCACAAGACGGTCATATGCAATGACATCCGCCTTTTGAATACATTCGAGCCCATACACTGTAATGAGCTTCGGATCTCCTGGTCCAGCTCCAACTAAATACACTATTCCGTCTTTCATTGCGCTTCTCCCATCAGTATTTGTTGTAAAAATGCTTCACGTCTATTAATCTCTCCATTACGTGTCCATTCTAGTAAGCTCTGTTCAAGTAATGCTTGTAAAGCGTTACGCCTTTGTGGGCCCTTTGCAAATTTAGCCGTAATCATTAAACGTGCCTGCTGTAGGAAGCATACATAGTCATCATAAACGTCATCAAATTGCTGTTCGAGATCAGCTTTGATTTTACGCGCTAATGCTGGACTGGCACCTGACGTTGATACAGTTAACACTAAAGCACCACGGCGCACTGTTGCTGGCGTTATAAAGTCGCTTTCAGCCTGTGCATCCGCGCGATTGACGAGCTGCCAATGCTGGGCCGCTTCTTGTACATCCTCATTTACCGCCGTATCATTTGTTGCGGCAATAATGAGTGATGCATCGTCTAAATCACGCGCTTCAAATTCTTTTTCACGCCACGTAATTTGTCTCGATTCCGCAAGTGGCAGTAAGGAGTCATCTAGAGTTGGACTAACAACGACAATATTAGCTTTAGCTGGAAGCAGTGAAGCTACCTTCTGTGTTGCTACGTGTCCCCCTCCAACAATTACTACGGTTTTATATTCAATATTGATGTGAATAGGAAAATAATTAGTCATAATTTTTCACCTTCTTACAAGCTGTTAGCCAATTGTCAACAAGCTTTGGGTTTGATACGAAATGAAAATGCGTATAGCCTGCTACTAAATTTCCTGCTTGGTAGCCCTCTTGTTTGTTACCAAAGCGTCCCTTCGTTTCATAGGCCGGCGTGTTATGCGAGCCGCTATATTTTGAATAGTGGAATTCATGTCCCTTCGCTTCTTCATCCGTACCAATTAAAAAATTATTTGGTGTGCCAAAAATTTCACGGTAGCCGAGAGCCGCTAACTTCGCTTGCATCGCTACTTCTCCCGGAATAACACCAACCATGTCATAACGGTCACCATTGCTATTCGTAATAGCCTCCGTCAAATACATGAAGCCTCCACACTCAGCTAATGTTGGGAGACCTTTAGCAACTGCTTCACGAATCGACTGTTTGGCAACCGAATTGTCCGCCAAAATTTCTGCAAATTCCTCTGGGAAGCCCCCGCCTATATACAATCCGTCTGCTTCAGCAGGTACAGGCTCATTTGCAAGTGGGGAGAAAAATTGCAGCTTAGCTCCTTTTGCACGTAGCAGATCCAAATTCTCTTTATAATAGAAGTTAAAAGCGGCATCCTTTGCTACGGCAATGCAAATATTTTGCGATGGTTGTTCATCAAAAAGTTGCCCTGATTCTTGTAGAACAGGAGCCTTTGTTAATGCAAGCAATTGATCTAAGTCAATCGTGTCAGCCATTAGAGCACCTAGCTTATCAAAAAATGTATTGAGTTCCCCTCGTTCGATGGCAGGGACTAGTCCTAAATGACGACTAGGAATATCAATCCCTTCCTCACGCTTTAAATAGCCGATGACAGGAATACCACATTCCTGCTCAATAGCAGCCTTCGCTATTTCATAATGACCGACACTGCCGACTTGGTTAGCAATGACACCAACGATATTCGGTTGATCCGACAACAATTGAAATCCTTTCACAACTGCGGCTACACTTCGTGCCATACTTGCACAATTGACAATGAAAATAACGGGGCTCTCTGTTACTACACTAATGTCTGCTGCAGAGCCAGCATCTGATAGCGGACTTTTGCCATCATAAAAGCCCATAACTCCTTCAATAACGGCAACATCAGCATCTTTGCTTGCGCGCGCGACAATATCACGCACTGCTTCATGTGAAAACATCCAACTATCGATATTGCGCGATACTCGTCCTGTAACAGCAGTATGATAAGTAGGGTCAATATAATCGGGCCCACATTTAAAGCCTTGCACAGCTTTGCCCTTTTCCTGTAACGCTTTCATTAGTCCAATGGTAAAGGTCGTTTTACCAACTCCACTACCAGTACCAGCAAGTACAAAGCGATTCGTTTGCATAGGCTTCCTCCTTAAAATGTTAATCTAGCAACAGAGATTGTAGCATTGCCCGATTTTTTCTTTTCTAGTACAAGTGACTTCACCTGCGCATAACGCATTGCTGCAGGCTCACTCACCCCGTATGCTCCTGTATATTTAAAAACGGTTTCCGAAGGTGACGGGAAATCAATTTCATTTAATTCCGCCGGTGAATATGTTACAAATTCCCAATCGTATTTCTTTGTTATTTCTAAGAAACATTGCTCATCCTTCTTTAAATCAATCGTGCATAGCGCTTTTACACTTTTTTTCGAAAGCTTCAGCTCTGCAAGCGTTTCATCAATGACTTGCTCAATTTCTTCCACAGCTGTCCCACGATTACAGCCCATGCCAAGCACGACCGATTTTGGTCGATACATGACACCATTTTCAAGAAGTACTTCTTCTTCCGGTTCAATGATGCGGTCTGTTATCAGTAATGTCGCATGTGGTTTCACTTCAATCGCATCATACGTTGACGGATAAATTTTAATTTGTTCGGGCATCGTTGTGTCACGCATCCACCAGTCACGTTCCCCCGTTTCCTGAACGATTGCAACGTGCTCCTCATTGACAACAGAGGCACTGACAGGCGTCAGTTTATCTGCACGATCCCATACCCAGCCAAAACGGGCACCAAATAAATCAACCGGAATGGTCTTTTGCACATCTGAGGCTGTCGTAATAATTGGATTTGCTCCTAGCGCTGCAGCTACTTCATGTGTCAGCTCATTGGCGCCACCTAAATGTCCCGATAACACACTAATCACGTTTTCACCACGGTCGTCAATGACGACAACACCTGGATCAGTCTTTTTATCCTTTAAAATCGGTGCTATCATACGTACAACTGCACCGAGTGAGATGATTAAAATTAAGCCTTTATATTGCTTAAAAAGAGTTGGCAGCAGTAGACGCACAGTACCAGTAAACATCTGAATATGCTTTTCTGCTTCATCGCCCTGCTGAAATTTACTCATGTAATATAAGTCGCTCGCAGCAAAGGTTTGCTGCAAGCGACGTCCGATTTGTACACCATGCTTTGTAATGGCGACAACTGCATAAGGATTTCGTTGGTCAACTTCTGGCAATACGCCCTCTTGTAACTCAATCACTTGTTTTCACACCTTTTCTAAAGCCATGTGTAAAGGAAGCATCATATAATTTGGAGCGATATTGATCTTTATCATGAATGTTCGGATCTAATGCCCAGCCAGCTAAAATCATCGCATGCTTACGAATGCCATTGACACGCATTGCTTCATCCAGTTCAATTAATGTTGTACGGACGATTTTTTGATCTGGCCAAGAAGCTCGTTGAATAACAGCTACTGGTGTATCATCGGCCCAGCCAGCATTTTGTAATTCTTTTACTATTTTCTTCGTTAGCGTTGCGCTCAGGAATAAGGCAATTGTACAGTGATGACTCGCTAAATCACGTAGCTTCTCAAATTCTGGAACAGGTGTACGTCCTTCGGCACGCGTTAAAATAAGTGTTTGTGTTAAATCAGGAATGGTTAATTCTGCCCCGATTGCCGCTGCTGAAGCGAAGACAGAGCTAACACCAGGAATAACCTCGTAGCCAATGCCTTCTTTTTTTAATAGAGCTACTTGCTCCATGATTGCTCCGTACATCGCAGGGTCTCCTGTATGCATACGAGCTACTACTTTACCTGCATTGACGCGATCTACCATGACCGCTACCATTTCCTCTAAATGCATACCCGCTGTGCGAATAACCTCTGCATCTGGTCTTGCCTTTGCAATTAGGTCCTCATTCACTAATGAATCTGTATACATGACAACGTCTGCTGTTTGTAGCATATGTAAGCCTTTTACTGTAATTAAATCTGGATCACCAGGACCTGCGCCGACAATATATATTTTCTTCATTATTTTCGCACCACCATTAACGTTAAATATTGTAAATCGACACCATCTAGCTCCCGTACATCCCAAATGATTTCCTCGTCAGATGTTACCTTTGTTACGACCGATGCCTTATCAAGTAAATCTAAATCGCGAAGCACCTCAAGCATTAAATCCATAACTTTCGCTACTTTTATAAACACCACTGCATCGTGACTTTCAATCGCTTCACGCATGGCATCATAGTCATCATGGGCAGGGACAATGGCAACACGGTCGTCGCCATCTGCTAGCGCAATCCCAAGTCGTGATGCTGAACCATTGAACGAAGAAATTCCAGGAACTGTTCGGATTTCAACGTCAGGGTGCACGTCCTGCATAAGCTTCATCATATGGATGAACGTACTATATAATAATGGGTCCCCTTCTGTTACGAATGCGACGTCCTTCCCTTCTTTTAATTTTTCATAGACAAGTTCCACTGATTTCGTCCATTGGCGTTCTAATACAGCCTCATCCTTTGTCATTGGAAATACTAGGCCAAGCATATCTTTTTCTTCCGGGTTAATGTAGACATCTACGATACGATGTGCATAGCTTTTACTGCCCTTTAGTTTTTTCGGATAGGCAATAACAGGAGATTCCTGAATAACACGGAATGCCTTAACTGTAATTAACTCTGGATCGCCAGGACCTACGCCCAAGCCATATAAAATACCAAGATTACTCATGATTTTCTTCCTTTCGATATGCAGAAATAATGTAAATAGGATTTAATGGCACAAAACGTGTCATATCTAATATTGGTTTACTGCGTGCCAGCTGTGCCTGCAATATGTTTACCGCAAAGCCACAAGACTTAAACGCTTCGACTGCTTTATATAAATTTTCAATGGTTGCAGCATTCAAGACAATACGACCATTTGGCTTTAAGCGTGTGCAGCACAATTGTAATAACTCCACCATTTCTCCTCCAGTGCCGCCGATAAAAATCGCATCCGGATCAGGGAAGTTTTCAAGTCCTGCTGGCGCTTTACTATGAATAGCTGTCATATCTACACGGAACTTTTGCTGATTTTGCAGACAATTTTCTAAATCGGGAGCATTTTTCTCTACGGCAAATATTTGACCTTCTGGCGCAAGCTTACCGGCCTCAATGGCCATCGAACCCGTGCATGTACCAACGTCCCAAATGACGCTATCCTTTTGTAGCTGCATCGCTTGTAAACTTAAAACACGAATTTCTTTTTTCGTAATCAGCCCTTTGTCTGGCTTACGCTGTGAGAATTCTTCATCATCGATACCGAGCGCATAGTGTTTCGGTACGGAAGTTTGCTGTAAAATGACTATATTTAACGAAGAAAAATCAGTCACTTCTAATTCATCAAGCGAATACCAGCCGAATTTTTCATTTGTGCCCTGTAAATTTTCTGCCATAAATGCACGGTATTCTGTCATGCCAAAATGCTTTAAATAACGCGCTAGCGCATTCGGATTATTCTCTGCATCTGTCAGTAGAGCCACTTTCTTTTTACCATCAATGCGTTGTGCTAAGCCTTTCATCGAGCGCCCATGAATACTTGTAACATACGCATCCTGCCAGCTTTCTCCCATCTTAGAAAAAGCAAGCTGCACTGAGCTCATATATGGGTACACGTCAATGTCTAGCTTTTTCGCTAAATACCCACCGATTCCGTAAAATAATGGATCACCTGACGCTAAAATAACTGTAGTTCTTGTTTCTGCAGATAATCTTTCGACAAGCGCTGAAAGACCACCTTTAATTAAAAACTTTTCACCGGTAAAGTTCGGGAAAAATTCTAGGACACGCTCCCCACCAACAAGCACCTCACAGTCTTCAATCCACTGCAAGTATTGTGGTAGCAAGCTTTCTTGTCCGTTATCCCCGATCCCAATCAATTTCATCGATCGATGCAATGTCATCAGCCCTTCCTAATAATTGTCCCTGCATCGAATAGATCGATGTGGATAGCGTTAATCCGCCTTTAATATGATGTAATGAAGAATAACAGCAAGCTTCACATAAGTGGTGGAAGAATGCATCATAGCCCTTTTCTGCCATAATTTCTCCAACCTGGGAAGCAGTGTTTGCCTCTCGTACGTTCGTAATAGTTTCTTCATCTGCACCTATATCCACTGCTAATTGTGCTAAAAAGTTAAAATCAATCGGCGCACTTTTCGAGTGCACCATCATGACACCTTGTGCCACCTTCGAGAATTTCCCCATCATCCCAACAAGCGATACTTGCTTCATACCAAGTCGTTTACAATGCTTTAATGTAAAGCCTACAAAATCGCCCATTTCTATAAATGCTTCCTCTGGCAAATGACGGTACTGTGCCATCGCATACTTTTCACTGCGGCCACCTGTCGTGACAACTAAATGCTTACAACCAGCCTCCTTTGCTACACTAATCGCTTGGACGATACTGGCCATATAAGCAGAACTCGAAAAAGGCACGACGGTTCCCCTTGTGCCTAAAATAGAGATGCCTCCAATAATACCAAGTCGCCCATTTAACGTTTTTTTAGCCATTTCCTCACCCTCAGGGACGGAAATAACTACGTTAACGCCTCGCTTAATGTGAAATTCATCAAGTACACCTTGTACAGTACTATGAATCATCTTCCGTGGTACAGGATTGATGGCTGCTTCTCCAACAGGTACTGGTAAGCCGGGCTTTGTTACACGCCCGACCCCAATTCCACCGTCCAGATGAATGCCTGGTATATCTGACCAGCTAACTGTGCCGATAATAAGTGCTTTATGTGTTGCATCTGGGTCATCACCAGCATCTTTAATCGTTTCACAGCTAACAGCATCCTGCTGAAAAGTACATTTTTCGATCGTAAAGGTTGCATCACGGCCAATCGGTAAATGAATCGTACTAGTGTCTTGCTCTTCATTTGTAATTAGGGCAAGTAATGCTGCCTTCGTTACTGCAGTCGCACAGGATCCCGTTGTATAACCGTGACGCATGTCTTTAGGATCCTTTTTAGGCTTCCGCTCCATTATTTTTCCGCCTGTTCATCCGCTAAAAGTGAGACAGCATTCAATGCGGCAACCGTCACTGTACTCCCGCCTTTACGACCAACATTTGTTATATACGGAATGCCTTCTAGTTTTAATAGCTCTTCCTTCGATTCAGCAGCTGATACGAAGCCAACTGGCATACCGATAATTAAATCTGGTTTCGCTAAGCCTTCTTTTATTAAACGAATTAATTCTAGCAATGCTGTTGGGGCATTCCCAATTGCATAAATGCCACCTTCGTGTAATTTAGCTGCCTTTTGCATGGAGATAATTGCACGTGTTGTGTTTTGTTTTTTCGCCTCAATCGATACGTCTTCATCCGCGATATAACAGTGTAAATCGCCACCATGCTTTTGGAAGCGTTTTTTCCCTGAACCACTTTCAATCATTTGCACATCTGCAATGACATGGCGACCAGCAAGGATTGATTTAATACCGGCTTCAATTGCTCCCGGTGTAATAATGACGCTTCGCCCTAGTTCAAAGTCGGCAGAAGCATGAATGATACGACGTACTACTTTCCACTCATCCTCTGAGAAATTATGCTCGCCCATTTCCTCTGCAATAATTGCGAAACTGTAATCGTAAATTTTATCCGGGTCTACTGTTAATGGTTTGAAATCTGTTTGAAAATCCATCTGAATTGCCTCCTAAAATGTGTTTTGTACAGCTTGTAATACATCTTCAAATGTAGAGTATTGCTGTTTGTATTTTATATTTGGTCTTGCAATTAATATTGTTTCGATGCCACATGCAAGGGTTGCCTCTAGCTTTTCATCCACCGAGCCAACCTTGCCACTTTCTTTCGTAATCATCAATGTCACATCATATTGGCGAAAAAGAGCTTCGTTTAATTCCTTTGAAAAAGGGCCCTGTATGGCAACAATATCTCTTTGTGCCACACCAAGTGCTTCGCATTTTTCCATATTATCGAGTCGAGGAAGCATACGCGCAATTACTCGTGTATTTTCTAAACCATGTAACACCTTTGTAAAGATTTCCAGCGTTTTACTGCCCGTTGTTAGCATGATGACGCCACGTTTTTCCGCTGCTAAATGGGCAGCCTCTTCATAATCTTTCACAACCGTAATTAATGGATGAGCATAATGTTCGTGAGCACGTTCATAGCGAATATACGGTACATGTGCTTGTTCTGCTGCTGCCATCGCATTTTTTGAAGCTTCTTCAGCAAATGGATGAGAGGCATCTACCACTATTCGGTACCCTTGCTCCGTAATAATCATCGCCATTTCCTCTGCTGTTAAGCGACCAACTAAATGAGGAAGACCGACCTCAGTAAGGCTTGAAGCGGCTGATTCAGTAACGACCGTTGCTGACACTGCATAACCCGCAGACTGTAATTCAAGTGCTAAATCCCTGGCATCGCTCGTCCCTGCTAACATGAAAATCATTGCACTGGCTCCTCTTCATGATGATGGTCATGGTCGTGGTGATGATGATGCGCATGTCCATGCACTGCCGCATAAGCACGGTAATTTTCTAAATCTTGCATACCTGTTGATGTACCATTGACAGCTTGCTCAATACGCTCTAAAAGTACATGTTGCAAACGCTCATGATAGCCAAAATAGTTGGCAATTTGAATAGCACAGTCAGCATATTTATCGTTAAACTGCTTACACATATCATTCATACGTTCCATTAGGACACCTGTGAATAAAAAGTAAGGGAGCATAATGATTTTTTTAGCACCGAGCTTCACACAGCGCTCAATTCCTTCTTCAACACGCGGATCAGTAACACCCATAAATGCGCTTTCTACATACTGGACAGGGAGTTTTTCCCATAACAGGCGTGTAATTTTATAAAAATCACCATTTGCATATGGGTCACTGCCGCCTCGTGCAATTAGTAAAATGGCAGTATCCTTCTGTTCTTCTTCAGCATGAAAGCCGATTTCTGCTAAACGGTCTTCTAAAATCGCAAATATTTCTTCATGGATTCCAATTGTTTGGCCATATGTGAACGTTATATTTGGATAATGCTCACGTGCATGTTCGATTTCGGCTGGAATATGTAGTTTTGAATGTCCAGCATGAAGAAGAATAATCGGCATAACATGCACCTCTGTAGCACCCTTCTTCACACAGTTCGTAATACCTTCTTCAATGTTTGGCGAAGCGAACTCTAAAAAACATGTTTCCACTAAAAAGCTATCATCAATGCGAGGTGTCATTTGCTCAATAAACGTGCGTACCTCATCATTTCCTGCAGCTAAACGGCTCCCGTGGCCGACAAATAAAATTGCTTTCATCTCATTACTCCTCACTAGTCACCGCATGGAGCGGGCTCAACTGTTATTTTTGAAGACATATCCTGATACGTAAAATGTAGAATCTTTTTCACACGCTTGAAGTATTTAAACAAACGCTCATTTGGATGCGCATTTGCTTTATATTCTTCGATAATGTTAGTAATAAGCGGTATGAGCTGCTCAGGCTCTAGTCCTTCAACAACAGGCTGGGCCGCATGTGCTGTCCGACCAACCGGCTTGGCACCAATAAAAACATCGAATTTACTTTTACGATAAACAATGCCAATATCATCAAATACCGCTCGATAACACGCCATACCACAGCCATTAAAACCAATATTCAATGTTTTCGGTAACGACATACCACCAAGCTTTTCTTGAATCTCTTCCGCATATGGAATCGAATCGAACTTTTCTCCATAACAGAAATCACAAGCCTTTAACGATAGCACGTCTCCAATTGGGGCTAGTAAAAAGCCAACTTCACGGAGCTTTGCTGTAATCTCTTCAGGCTCAGACGTTGGAATTTTCAAATGAATTTGATGGTCTGGTGTATACGCCATCGTTCCTTCCTCACCAACTACTTCAGCTAACGTCTTCATTTGTAGCGGCGTAAAGAACTTATTGGCTACCCCAGGACTAACCGCTAATTCAAAAATAGATTCGATTTTTTGTTGAACACGCATAGGTGAACCTTTCACAGCGCTTGTTCCCTTTACCATTGCAAGAGCTGCTGTCGCCATTTCCAGTGATGATTTTTTAGGCTTTGGTTGTGGTCTAATGGCTAAACTAGGCTTAATACGATTGGCATTAGGATCTGTCGCAAAATCATTACGCGCTACTCCTGTTTCTTGATTCATCGCCCATGGTTCATTTTCTTCCTTGAGTCGTTGATGTGGTCGTAACGGTTGTTTTTCCTCACCAAGTGTATATTTCCGCTGATAACCACGTGGCGTAATCATCTTATTGTCGTAGAAGAATGTTGTTGAATTCCCGATAATAACGGTTGTTAACATGCCGATATCATGTTCCAGCATTTCTGCTAAAGTAGTGATCGTTATTTCCTGACGATCACGATATGCACTTTTCACAAGTCCAACCGGTGTATCTGGCGAACGATATTCCAATAAAATGCGTTGCGCCTCTACAATTTGTCTCGTACGACGCCCACTTTTTGGGTTATAAAGAGCAATCACAAAATCCGCCATCGCTGCTGCTTCTACTCTTTTTGCAATTAAATTCCAAGGTGTTAAGTGGTCACTTAAACTAATGGTACAGGCGTCATGCATAATGGGAGCACCTAGTAAACTTGCACACGAATTAATAGCTGAAATACCTGGAACAATTTCTACCTCGATCCCAGTTGCTTCGGTCCAACCTAGCTCGATTAATACCTCATACACTAATCCAGCCATTCCATAAACCCCGGCATCTCCACTGGAAATGACCGATACGATACTTCCAGCCTGTGCTTGACGTACCGCTTCCTGTGCACGTGAAACTTCCTCTGTCATACCAGTACTAATAATCGACTTTGCACTAACGAAACCCTGAATAAGTTCAATATACGTTTTATAGCCTATGATCATAGCACTTTGTTGTAGTGCCTCCACAGCACGGGTCGTAATATGTTTAAAGTCACCAGGGCCAAAGCCAACTACGAAAATCTTACCTTTTTGCGCCATTTTGTAACCCCTCTTTCACCTTTTCAATGCCTTTAATGGCTGTTGTTTGTGCTGTACGCTGCAACGAACCTTCATGCAATGTAAAAACATGCTCATTATGTAACGCTTCATGATTTAAATCTTGTACGAGTGCTCTCGCATGCGCCATCGTCGGCACATGGTACCAATTCCCCTGAGGATATGCAATGACAACACAAGCATCCTTACATCTGCCATTACAGCGGGTCCTTGTCGTATGTACTTCCTGATCAAGCGCTAGCAACTGTATTTCATCTCGGATTGCCTGAGTAATGTTCTCAGCATCTTTTTTCATACAGCTACTACCGTTGCAAATAAAGAGATGTGTTTTCATCCCCTCTAAATTCCAAGTTGTCATCGTTGTTCTCCCCTCATTTGCTTTTAGGAAAAAGAAAAACCTTTACTCTAGTCGAAGAGTAAAGGTTTGGTAGAAGCCATAAAAAAACGAATATATACGGGTACTCGCTCTCGCTTCAACTTCTCCCTCCGAAAAGTTTGCATGTATCATCACATAAGCAGGTTTCCTGACTTAAGCTTCCTTTTACTTTCGCGCCTTCCCAAGTTTTCACTAGTGGCATCCGCGATTTCATCAGCTATTACAGTAGCGGGGGCTGTACCGGATTTTCACCGATTTCCCTATTATCTTGAAATATTCAAGCACTTATGGACGTTTTATATGAATTTATGTAATCGAAAACTGTTTCTATCATAGCTTATTTTTTAAAAATTTCAATATTTCTTTTATAATTTGTGACAATTTTATTAAAACTTTTATAGAAAAATGTGACATTTGGAAAATCCGGCATAGAGCCTCAAATAAAATTTTTCATAAAAAGTATAGCATATATATGGAAATTTATGTTACACTTTGTCGTGAAATCTCACAACTTCATCTTTTTTCGGTGCGAATTGTTCATCATTTTCGCTTAAAAGGGAAGCCGGTTCAAGTCCGGCGCGGTCCCGCCACTGTACTAGGGAGTTTTATAGAGAATGTCACTGTCCAAGGATGGGAAGACCTATAAAACGTTGAACTAAAGCCAGGAGACCTGCCGAAAAATTTGTGATCGTTTCAACCTACGAGGATAGGTGTGCGGCTTAGCAGATTAGAACTTATTTGCTTTTTTAGCTACGCACTTTTCCATATTTGGAGAAGTGCCTTTTTATTTTCATTCAGAAGAGGCTCCACCTCCAGGTAGTAGGGCCCACCTAGAGCGTCCATAGGTCTTTGAAATGGCCATGGCCTTACAACATAAAAAGCTATTTGAGAAAAGCATCAAAATGCCTCGTTCGAACGAAGAGTTACACAGACTTATGGAGCAGCTTTAAGACAATTTGTCCAAAGTTGGTACTTTTCAATTGTGGTTGAAACCACTTTCCTACGCCAATCTCACAAAGCGAGTAGTATTGTATCTTATTCTTTATGGGGCCTAGGAGGATAATCGATCTCCCTTTTACATTTTTTTATAATGGGGGATATGGTAAAATATAGATTGGAACTTTTGGAAATATTTATACTAATTACGAAACTTTTCTATCATTTATTCGTATTAGTATTGATGTCACAAATATTTGGTACACTCAAGGAGGGAAAACAGTTGAAAAACTGGAAGAAAAAATCAGTCGCTTTCGTAGCGTCTGCAGCGTTAATGGTTCCTGCTACTTCTGCCTTTGCTGAAGCACCACAAAAAACAGCAAAGAACCAGGAGTTAATGAAAGTAGCTAGCAATAAGGATCAATCATCTAAAAATCAAAACGAATGGATTAGTCAGGATACGATCATCGTCAAACATTCAGGTCTTGATAAGAATGTGCACAAAAAAATTGGCTCAAAAGTGATCCGCTCTATTCCTTCACTAGGTTACGATGTAATCCAACTTAACAAAGGAACAAATTTAGAAAAAGCAGTTTCATATTATACGAAGCAAAAAGGAGTTAAAAGTGTATCCCCAAGCTATGTGTATCATTCCTTTGGCACAGAAGCAGATCCAAAGAAGCAGGATATGTATCATTTAAACCTACTTCAAATTGATAAAGCACTAGAATTAGCAGGCAACAATGCTGTAAAAGTGGCAGTTATCGATTCTGGTGTGGACTTTAAACATCCAGATTTAAAATCTCAAGTGCTACCACCATATAATGCTGCTGCACCTGCCAATACTTCTTATATTGGCGATCACGGAACACATGTAGCAGGAATTATTGGCGCTGCAAAAGATAATGGGATTGGAGGACATGGGGTTAATCCAAATGCCAAGCTTCTTCCAATTGATGTATTCAACGGAAAAGATGGCGCTAATGATTTCGTCATTGCCCAAGGAATCCTATACGCTATCGAGCAAGGCGCTGATGTTATCAATATGAGCCTTGGCGGTTATGGTGAGTCTCTATTAATGAAGGAAGCCGTTCAGAAAGCCATTGATAAAGGGGTTACCATTGTAGCAGCTGCTGGAAATGAATCGACAGATAATTACTCCTTCCCTGCTTCTTACGAAGGCGTTATTAGTGTAGGTTCTACAAATGATCGAAACATACTATCAAGCTATTCAAACTATGGTCCAGCGGTTGATCTAGTAGCTCCAGGTGAAGAAGTTTACAGTACGGTTCATGATGAGAAAAAAGGATCATCCTTTGTAAAATTTAGTGGAACATCGATGGCATCTCCTGTAGTTGCAGGTGTGGCTTCCCTACTAAAATCAAAATATCCAGACTTAAAGCCACATGAAATAGAAGCCATTCTCGAAATGACCGCTAAGGATTTAGGTGATAAGGGCTATGATCTTACATATGGACATGGCCTTGTAGATCCTGTAAAAGCATTACAGTTTAATATTAAAAATCTACCAAAACAGTATTCTGAAACAAAAGAAGAGCGCTTGAAAAACGCAAAAGTCCTTAAAAAGGATACATTAAATACTGAAAAAGGTGAATTCAAGTTACCGGACGAAAAGAAATGGTACAAGGTTGATTTAGACGCAAATGAATATGCTCAACTGACATTAAAAGGTGCAAACAAATATGATTATGCATTTGATTTATACTTCTACCCGGAAGGTCATACCGAGGAAGTAGAACCAATTAACGTCAATGATGTTCGCGTAGGCAAGCAAGAAGGATACCTCTATAAAGCAGATCAAAAGGGAACCCTTCTTATTGGCGTTAAAGATTATAATGGTAGCTATAGCTCAAAGGGCAAATCTAACTACATCTTCACTGCTCAAATGACTAAAGAATTACCAATTGATGCATTAGATATGGAGCATATGGCTATCGTTGAAAAATTCCCATTCAGTACAGCAGGGAAAAACTATACCTTACTTTCTGAAGACCATCTAGGTGACAAAGACTATTTTACATTTTCAGTGAATGAACCAACGACATTGAAATTTGATGTAACTGGTATTCCAGGTGTTACTGCATCCATGGAACTTTATCTAAAAGAAGACTTAGTGAATGTACCGACAGAGGAAGACGATGCTGAAGGATTAAATGAGGCCTATCCAATCCGAACATCTTCCGGTATGGAAAAAGGTGATGGCGTAAGCTTTGTTTTCGATGCTATGCCTGATGAAGAGTATGTAATAAGTGTATCTAATGAAAACAGTTTCAATTTTTCACTTGATATGTTCTTTAGCGGCGGTATTGATATTGAAGAAACTGTTAGTGAATCCATCATTCCCTACACATTAAAAGGTGAAGTCGTTACCCTCCCTAAAGATGAAGACGGCCTTCCATTAAATGAAGGAATGCTAGAAAACAACGTACAAATGGATACTTTATCCTTACCTGAATATAAAACAAAAAAACGTAATCAACTAAATGATTTTATGAATATATTTATGAATCTAGAGACTACGGGACAACCGGAAGACGTTGACCAAATTATGGACCAAGCGATTCCTTTTGATATTGGTCAAGATCAAACAGCATACTTCCAAACTGACGATGATGAAGATTACTTCACATTTACTGCTAAAGAAGATGCCGTATATGGTTTCCGAATTCAAAAAGGTATGAACCAGTCACCAGCTGGTACGATATTCGAATACGATGAGGAAACAAATGAATTAATCCCCGTTTCTTCATTAAGTAATGATATGGGGTTCCTGAGTCTACTTCTTGGATCCACTATTGATGAAAACGATGCTAAAACAATTGCATTGAAAAAGGACAAAACCTATATTGTAAAAGTAATGAATCTTGGTGAACGTTCTGCTGAACCATATACACTTAAAACAAGTAAAATGGCAGCTATTCCAGAAGACGATAATAGAAATCATAATACGCCAATAGCAGCTAAAACGATTCGACCTGGTATCACTTATAAAGATCATCTCATTTATCAAGATGATACTGATTTCTACTACTATAAACAAAAAGGCAATGATGAAGTCATGAGTCTGCTTGTTTCTTCTGAACCATATACAAAAGAACAGTTAGATCAATTACCTAAAGAACTTCAAAATGACTTAAAATTTTCAGGCTCCATTATAGAAGATACAAATGGTAATATGGAAATTGATCCACAAGAATTGGCAACAGAAATTCCATTTGGACAAGCTGAAGATCTCCTTCAATTACTACTCGGCCTTGGCGGGACAACAGATGTAAATACTTCATTTAAAGCCAAAAAGGATCACGGATATTTTATTGTTCTTAACGGAAGCAATGTTGGACAAGTATCAATCCAACCATATACTTTAACGTTGTTTGATCATAAAAATGTAGATGAAGATGCAGATTCCAAGTTAGTTAACGGTATCCCGACAAAACCAACTGTACTTACGAAAAAAGACGATACATGGATAGCTACTCAATATTTAAATGCTGGTGTTCCATTTGGTGATAAGGACTACTTCGAATTTAAAAACGACAGCAAACGCGATGTGTTGTTCTCTCTTCAAACAGAAAAAGCACTAGATGGCGTCATCCGTATTATTGATGCAAAAGGAAAAACAGTAGAAACTTTAGATCTTTACGGCGCTGGAGATGCTGAAGTAGGTACAGTCGAACTGGATAAAGGCACTTACTATATTGAAGTAAGTGAATATTACGGCAAAGCTAGTACTCAACCATATACACTTGAAATAAAATGAGACTTTAATCAGTGGGGTTTTTTCATCCCCACTGGTTTATTAGTCTTCACCAATCGGGCGTTTACGGGCAGTTCGTCTCAATGCCTTTGCATAGTTTTGGGCTTTGGTCGCTTCGCTTTCTGGATACATTACTGCCCGTTAATGAAGACTTATCCCCTAGATGATGAAAAAATCTAGGGGATATTTTATGCATCAATGTTTACCATAACGAGGAGTTTATTTCCATTCCGTCACGAAGGCGTACTAGGCTCTCTAATCCCCAAGGAGTCGCCCTGTCTTCACTCCAATCACCTTATACAAATAGCATATTAGGAATGTTCTTTCCTAATGGCCGAAATTATACATCTATTTTCACATGAATAAAGAAAAGAATACGCCTGTTATTCGACCTAATTCAAATTTGGCTTTTCCTCTAAATATTCAGCCACTTTTTGCACAATATGTCTCCAATTTAATTCCGCTCTTGCGAATGCTTGGAGATGTTCGCATGTATTAGCCAATAAAGCTTCCTGTTTTGTTACTTGCTGCAATGTGCGACCAACACTTTGCCAATCATGTGTCGGATGAATTGTCCCGAAGCGTTGATCATGGGTAATATCCGCAGCCCCATCCACATCAGTCGTAACGATATAACAACCATTCTTTGCAGCCTCAGCAAAAACATGAGCATAGCATTCTACTAAAGAGGTAAGGCAAAAAATTTTAGCCTTTCTATACTCCTCCTCCAGTTGCACCTTATCATAAATCGGTCCTAAAATAGTGACCTGCGCTGCACATGGATTTCCATCCAGTACATTCAACAGCTCCTGTCTAAAAGACTCTGATATTGGACCTACTAACCGAAACTCCCAATCTGAAAGCTGTGCTGCTAAAAATGCTTTTACTGCTAAAAGAATTTGTTTTTCAGGAGCATCTAAACGACCAACCGTTACTATTCTATTTTCTTTCTCGTTAAATGAAACAGGCTCTGTTTGAAACCGTTCATAAAAGCCATTAGGAATACGTTTTATATCCAAATTCAAAAATTCATGCACAGCGTTTTGAATGGATTCACATTCAGAGGACAGTACATCACAAAGCTTGAGTAACTCCGAAAAATAAGGATAGGTTTTCAATCGATGTAACCAAAACCGATTAACATCTAATTTCATATAAATTTTTCCGTTCGGATTAAATTTTTTATACGTTTTTAATATCGATAAATACGACGGATATGGCCCTATTGCAAATGCAATATCGATGTCCTTGGCATGCTCTATTAAATAGCTATTCATATTTGCAACATAGTCATCCTCAAACGGAATATGTTGAAAAGTAACAGTAGGAAAGGTTTGTTTCAATAATGCTTCATTCATTTCAGTCGTTAAAATACTAACATCATAGCCTAAATATTCACCTAACAAAATAGGAACAAGGCACAAATCTTTAAAAATATGTGCGTCGGAGAGCTTAGACGATTCCACACTACATATGAAGGCTATCTTTTTTGACATAACATCCCCCTTTTTAAAATAAATGCTTTCATTAAATTATGATTTCTCGTTAAATAACGTGAAAAGAATAATATAAGCACCGTGAATACACTAGTAAAATCACCTTATTTTCTCTCTTTTACATAACTAAGGAATGTAAACAATTGCCTACAAATCAGCCCTTGTAACGCATATTGTAATAAGAATCCTTTATGTCAATCTCCTCTTACGTTTCTAATAACTATAAAGAATCGAGGTTTATTACATGAAAATTAGCTTTTTATCACCTGCCTATAATAGTGAAGAGTGGATCTTAACAATGCTAGAAAGTATCCCGAAAGAATTCGCCTATGAAATTATCGTTTGTGATGACGGCTCAACCGACAATACTTTAGCCCTATTAAAGGACTATCAAAAAAACTGCCCTGTCTTAAAAATAATTAACCATCCTACTAATTTGGGTGCGAGTGTAGCCTATAATCGATGTATCGCAGCAGCTACAGGTGATTATATAGCTATCATTGATAGTGATGATCACTATTTACCCGCTATTCGAAACGTCTTAGCCCAAGTAGATGGTCAGTTTGATATTTACTATTACAACATGCTAACCAAAGCTGGCTATGCATTTATAAAAGATGAATCTAACCGATACACATTACCTGGACAATTTAAAATTATTCGAAGAAGTTTTATTGGTGATGCCATCTTTACCATAAGAAAAGATATTGCCGGGGATTGGGATTTTAACTGTGCCTTAATGGATAAAAACCCGACGAGCAACTATACAAATGAATTGGCGTACTGGTATAACTTCCCGAGGGAAAATTCTGAATACGATTTACATCGAAGAGGATTAAAATGAATCATTACTCCATACATGAAGGAGGTGTGACAATGTTGAAAGATAACGTTCTTCTTATTACAGGAGGCACTGGCTCTTTTGGGAATGCTGTATTAAAGAGATTTTTGGATACCGACATAAAGGAAATACGCATCTTTTCAAGAGATGAGAAAAAGCAAGATGATATGCGTAAACTTTATCAACATCAGAAAATTAAATTTTTTATTGGCGATGTACGTGACATCCAAAGCATTTACAATGCGATGTATGATGTAGATTTTGTTTTTCATGCTGCGGCGCTTAAGCAAGTCCCCTCTTGTGAATTTTTCCCACTGGAAGCTGTTAAGACAAACATCCTTGGCACTGATAATGTTTTAACGGCTGCTATTCAAACAGGTGTGAAAAAAATTATTTGCCTATCTACTGATAAGGCTGCCTATCCAGTTAATGCAATGGGCATTTCAAAGGCCATGATGGAAAAAACGTTTGTTGCTAAGTCAAGAATGGTTCATCCAGACCAAACATTGATTTGCGGTACACGATACGGCAATGTAATGGCTTCTCGAGGTTCTGTTATCCCTTTATTTATCGAACAAATTAGAGCTGGCAAGCCTTTAACGATTACTGATCCAAAAATGACACGCTTTATGATGAGTCTTGATGAGGCAGTAGAATTAGTTTTATACGCCTTCTCAAACGCTGATAACGGAGACATCATGGTGCAAAAATCACCGGCTGCTTATATTGAGGATTTAGCACAAGCTTTACTAGAAATTTTTCAAGCTCAAAATAAGATACAAATTATCGGAACACGACATGGCGAAAAGATTTACGAAGTGCTATTAACAAAGGAAGAAGCTGCAAAGGCTATTGATATGGGGAATTTTTATAGAATCCCTGCAGATAATCGAAATTTAAATTATGGAAAATATCTTGATGAGGGCTCTCCTAAAATTACGTTAACCGATGAATATAACTCTACTAATACAAAAATACTTTCTGTGGCAGAAATAAAAGAAAAATTATTAAAGCTCCCTTTCATTCAAGAAGAATTACATAATTGGACGGGAGGAAAACCTTGAAATTTTTAGTTCTTGGAGCTACTGGAATGGCCGGTCATACGATTTCACTCTATTTACTCTCTCAAGGGCATGATATAACAACCTATTCACGAACAGCCTCTTCATACGGAAAAAATATTACGGGAGATATTACTGATTCAAATTTTTTTAAGTCACTATTACTAGATGACGACTATGATGTTGTGGTCAATTGTATCGGTGTTTTAAATGATGTCTGTGAAACCGACCGTGAGAAAAGCATATATCTCAATAGTTATTTGCCTCATGCCATTGTATCTTTATTAAAAAACAGGAAAACGAAGCTTATTCATTTGAGTACGGATTGTGTATTCTCAGGAAAAGCTGCTCCCTATCATGAACAAAGCCCTCACGACGGAGAAACCTTTTATGATCGCACGAAGGGACTAGGCGAAATTGAAAGCACTCAACACCTAACTTTTCGTAACTCTATCATCGGTCCTGATATGAAGAAGGATGGCATCGGTCTCTTCAATTGGTTTATGAAGCAACAAGATGCTATTCACGGCTATACTGGTGCAATATGGACGGGAGTCACTACAGTAACGTTGGCTAAAGCAATTGAACGTGCAGCAATTGAAGGGACAACAGGTCTCTACCACCTCGTCAACAATAGCAGTATTTCAAAGTTTGATCTACTGCTATTATTCAATAAGCATTTCAAGGAAAATAAAATAGCCATCCAGCCCTATCACCTTGTAAACATTGATAAAACACTAGTCAACACACGAAAAGATTTTTCATTTACCGTACCTAGCTATGAAGACATGATTCTTGAGATGAAAAACTGGATATGGCAGCAGAAAGAGTTGTATCCTCATTATTTTAAATGAATGAGGAAAACTCCGAAGAAATACAGGAGGGAACCTTTTGTCTTTGAAAATATGCGTATCTCATGCCAATAAGGCACCGTAGCAGGTGTCTTTTTTATGTTGCATAAAAATAGAGGTTGGAAAACTCTTGCCGATGAAGCTTTTTTGCACAATCTTCCATTGAAAAATCAGAAGTATTATTATGATCGTTAGAGAAGTATTGGACTTGCTTATCCCACCTCCATCCTCCAACACTACCACCATCGATTAACTATATGCATACTCCTTATAATGCATTATCACATCTTCGTTCTTGTATTTCTCAGGGAATAATAGGATTTTTCTAACATTTTATCCATTATATTTTTTTTACTATTTATTGTGTATATGTGTCATATTTATAGTTTCAGCCGCATATATAATATTCGAAAGACGTTTTACATTTTTCAACGAAGCATTGTGACTCTTGGGATGGAGAAAGCAAGACAAAAAAATAATAAACATGGAGGTAATACAGATGGATCAAAACAAAACGAACGAACCGCAAGAATTATTAAAAGCTATTAACCCTTCTAGCTTAGGAGAATTTCCCCTCTCACCAATTAGTGGTTTATATGCATGGAGTGATCAGCAAATCAAAGAGGAACTTCGCCTCGACGTAGATGGCCACTACCCACAAATGGTAGCGAGCGGAACTGTTATTTCAAACCTGTCTTCTACTATTCATTGGATTGCCAAGTTAACAGCGAATGGTCCAAATACTTGGACAGGCAATATTCGAAATAAATACCTAGACGACAGTCAATCATTTCCTTATACAAATGTAAAAATACAAGTAACACGCGGTTCAACCCATGATCAACATACTGCAGAAGTCACATTTCTTATCGGAGGGGAGACAGACAGAATTAGCAATTTCCAGTTTCAATCTCCTCACTTCCACCCTGTAGAATTTGAATTTGATGCTGAAGAAGGTACAACGCCATTCATAACCTATCAAACGCATGCCCATCCAGACAAGCCAACATCGTTGCCGGATGAAACTTTAACAATTGCAGAAGTTTTTAAACGAACTGGGTTTGATGTAAAAATATCGGAAGGAAATAATATCGTTTCCCGAGATTATACAGGGACAGATAAAAAATGGAACGATCAAGAGTTACATGATGCCATGCAAGTATATTGGTCACACTTTGATAATAAGCCACAATGGTCCATGTGGACATTCTTTGCGAATTCGGAAGCTGAAGAAGGCCATGGTCTAGGTGGTATTATGTTTGATAGTATAGGTCCAAATCATCGACAAGGGACAGCCATTTTTAATAACTCATTTATTTCCGATCCACCTAAAGGTGACTCGTCCCCTGAAGCTTTTGTACAGCGCAATCGTTTTTGGTGTGCTTGCCATGAGATGGGACATGCTTTTAATCTTCTGCACTCTTGGCAAAAACACTTAGGTTATCCTTGGGAACCTTTGGAGCGCCCTCTTATGCCAGAACCAAAGGCTCTAAGCTTTATGAATTATCCTTACAAATTTGATAGTAAAACTAATGGCAGGGAATTCTTTAAAAACTTTGCGTATCGTTTTAGTGATCAAGAACTGTTGTTTATGCGACACGCACCTGAGCGCTTCGTACAAATGGGTAATGCTGATTGGGCTGTAGATCATGGTTTTGAGCAACCAATCATGTCTACTCAACCTTCTTTTAATCTTGAATTGAGGGTTAACCGTAAAACACCTATATTTCAATGGTTAGAACCTACAGTTATAGAAATCAAACTAACGAATACTTCGCATCAACCGCAGTTAATAAATAAACATATTTTGTCTGATTTATACGGAATGTCTGTAATGGTTAAAAAAGATGGGAAGCAAGGGCGTCGGTTACTACCTTATGCGCAATATTTAAGGAACTTAGAAAACAAAGTAATGATGCCTGGTGAATCACTATATGAAACCATTTTCGCCTCCGTAGGGAAAAATGGCTGGTTAATTGATGATCCAGGATTTTATAACATTCAAGTAGCCCTGCAAATAAACGACCATAACATCGTATCAAACAACTTAAGGCTACGAGTTTTACCACCTACCGGCTACGATCAGGAATTCCTTGCCCAAGACTTTTTCTCTGAAGAAGTCGGCCGTATTCTTGCATTTGACGGCAGTCGCTTTTTTGAAAAAGGGAATGATATCCTACGTGAGGTTACCGAAAAACTTAGTGACCATGCTGTTGCCCTTCACGCTCATATTGCTCTTGCTAAACCATTGGCGTTCGATTATCAATTCCTTGACTTCACAGGAGACTCAGATACAAGAGGTAAAATCAAAATAATACCTGCCCAGCCAGATGAGGCACGTAAACAGTTTACTTGTGCTTTAACTAAGCACAATCAAATTTCTGCTAAGACACTTTCCAATATAGACTATCATGAATATATGGGAACATACAGTGAATTTCTAAGCAACCAAGAAGAAAACAAGGAGGCAGCAGAGGTACAGAATGTCCTTTATCAAACGCTGTCTGAACGGAATGTTCTTGACAGTGTATTACAAAACATCAAAAATCGTCGCGAAATCTATGAACAAAAGGAAAATGAATATTCTACAAACATATAAAATTTCTACTTTATTAAGTTAAAACATCACTCATGAAAAAGGAATTTTATGAAAGCATACTAAGCATTAAAAAGGCAATCTAATGTAAATACAAATAGAAAACCGTTATTTCGGAAATGACGGTTTTCTGTTTCATTTTAAAGTTTGATCATTTCTTATTGAACGATAATTTATTTCTTTTTATTTATGCTCATCCCAAAAGTCCTTACTAAAACTCGTATTTGCTTGATATTTCCCTACTGGTTTGGCAATATCTGATCCCCGCAAAATCGTTCCTTTTCCAAACTTTTGCTCGATTTGATCCACAAGTTGAATGATTGGTTCATCTTTTCCATGCTCTTCAAAATTAAATAACGTTAGCTGCTGTGTCGTTTCTTTAATATCACTGACATTCGATACAGTAACACCTAGTAATCGAACCGGTTCTTCGTCCCAATGCTTATTAAATAGATGCCAGGCATGCTCAACTATTTCCTCTTTTGAATGAATCGCGTTATTAATGGACCTACTCCGTGTACATGTTTCCCAATTAGCTGAACGGATCATGATACTTACAGTAACTCCAGCAAGTTTCTTGGCCTTTAATCTGTCCGCTACCTTTTCAGAAAGTGTTGCTATTACTTTAGATAATTCATCTCTATCTGTCGTATCATGAGAAAGTGTTGTTGAATTCCCTACACTTTTCGTATCATATATTGCTTCTGGATCAACAGGTCTGTCATCTTCGCCATTTGCCTTTTGCTTCATACGTAGACCATTAATGCCGAAGTTTTGCTTTAATACATATTCATCAGCTACAGCTAATTCTCCAATTGTTCTGATACCTAAATTACCTAATTTCTCCGCTGTACTTTTGCCAACCCCATGCATCTCAATAACATTCATCGGCCACACTATAGTCGGAACATCGCGCTTTCGGAGTATGGTAATACCCATTGGTTTTTTCATATCACTTGCCATTTTCGCCAAAAATTTATTCGGTGCAATGCCGATGGAACAAGGGAGTTGCAGTTCGTTCCAGATTCTATCTTGCATATTTTGTACGTGCTGCAAGACATTTTGGCCTTCCACTACAGGAAGTTGCAAATATCCTTCATCGATCGAAACTGGTTGGAGAATTTCGCTATACTCTTTTAGCAAATTAAAAAATGACTTAGACGCAGCTCTATATCGTTCAAAATTAGGAGGTAGTACAAGTAGCTCTGGGCACTTTCGCCGCGCCTCTCCAACATTCATAGTTGTATATACACCACTTGCTCTTGCTTCGTAGCTACAAGTAATAATAATTCCTCTACGCTCTTTAGGATTACCTGCGATGGCGACTGGTTTCCCTTTTAATGAGGCATCATAAATTTGTTCAACAGAGGCATAAAAGCAATTAAGGTCAATATGTAAGATGATTCTTCCTTTATTCATATTTTATCTCCTCATTTACGTTGGCTTGCCCTTTTTACTAGGATCATGCGTCTGCTCAGCCGTATAAAAACTATTCATTTCTCCGCCCTTTATGGCCACTTTTCTTTACATACCTTTATTATAAGTCTTCATACTTTAATCAACAAATCACTCTCACGTAAATCCTTCAAAATAATGCGTGCTTGTTCAGGTGCCGTGATGGCCAAACGAACTGCATGCACTAGCTTCGCATTCCTACGGCGAAATGTTCAGTTGCATACACTTGCACACTCGCTTTTGCTGCTAACAATTCAAACTGAATGCTGGTGAATTTTTCGGGGAATATAAGCCATTTGAAAATACATTCTTCTTCTCCTAAACTGTTATATTCCCTTAAATATTGATCGACATGGGTATTTTGTTGCTTTGCATACAACCGGTGCTTCTGTAAAATGGTTTTGCAGCACCATCATGAGAGACACGGAAATAATTATACTATATAGTGTTTCCATTATTTTTTTCGTAGCGCTGGCGGTGTAACGATATAAGATAGTCGTAAGCCAGGTGCAATGGATTTTGAAACACTGGCAATATCAATAACCTTTTCAGGAGCATAGGATGCTATTGGTACAAATAAGCCCCTTTAAAAGCCCTCGTGAACGTGCTTAGGAAGTACGATAATGTTCCATTCTTGTACCAACTATTCAGTTATTGCTCTATATAATGGTGCCGAACTTTTCCACGAATAATCGGCTTCCAACTCATCGGATATTCTTCAAACGAATTAACTGGCATATTCTAAGCTAGGCGCCTTCTCTCTCATTTTTTGCATACAATATTTAATTGTCTTACATACAATGATAATATTGTATGCATATGATGACAATGATATAATTTTTAAAAAATCAGAAAAAGGGAACGATAAATTATGAAATTTTCAGAAAAAATATTAAATACCCCGTCCTCATTCATCCGAAATATTTTGAAAGTAACTGATGCAGAGGATGTCATTTCTTTTGCAGGGGGGCTTCCGAACCCAATCTCTTTCCCAATCGAAGCGTTAAAGGCATCTGCGAACCACGCCATAACGGAAAACGGTAGTCGTCTATTCCAATACTCTTCTACACAAGGCTATGCGCCTTTACGTGAGTACATTGCTACAAAATACCAACGAGTACACGGACTAGATGTCCATGCTGACGATGTATTAATAACAACAGGATCACAGCAGGCTCTTGAACTAATTGGGAAAGTATTGATTAACAAAGGCGATGGTATCATCATCGAGGAGCCTGGTTATTTAGGTGCTATTCAAGCATTCACATTAAGTGAGCCAACCTTCTATGGTGTAACACTCGAAAATGATGGATTAAACTTAGAAGAATTAGAGCATGCACTACAACAACCAAATGTAAAATTCGTGTATACAGTTCCGAATTTTCAAAATCCAACAGGTCTTACGTATTCTAAAGAAAAACGTCAGCAAATTTGCGACATCGTTTCAAAATATGATGTAGCGTTAATTGAGGATGATCCATATGGAGAATTACGCTTCCAAGGTGAGCCACTACCATACATTGGAGCTGGTAAATTGGAAAATAGTATTTTACTAAGTTCTTTCTCTAAAACGGTCACACCAGGAATGCGTCTGGGCTTTATCATTACAAAAAATAAAGAATTAATGCATCATATCGAAACAGCAAAGCAAGCAACAGATCTACACACAAATATTTTCTCTCAATATGTCATTTATGATTATCTAGCAAACAATGACTATATGGGGCACGTTCAGAAAATTATAGCGTTATATAAAAATCAAGCAGATGCCATGCTCAACGCGATGGAGGATTTTTTCCCAGCTCATGTGAACTACACGCGACCAGACGGCGGAATGTTCATTTGGGCTACAATGAACAATGGCGCTTCTGCTGTAGATGTCTTCCATAAAGCGATGGAGCAAAAAGTTGCATTCGTACCTGGCGATCCATTCTACACATCTAAAACAGGTGTTAATACAATGCGCCTAAATTATACGAATGCAACACCTGAAGTCATCCGTGAAGGTATAAAACGCTTAGGTAGCATTTTATAAAAGTGACACTTTAATCAGCGAGGGCACTGAAAAACTAAAGAAATTCATTTTTTATATTATAAATCTATCTTTTGTTAGATTTATAAACTCAAAAAAGTCGATTTGCATCACATTTTCTGTGGCAAATCGACTTTTTCAGTGCCCTCTAATCAGCAGGGGGATTTTTTCATCCCCTACTTTTTTATTAGCCTTCACCAACCGGGCTTTTCTTTCGGGAAATTCGTTAAAATACTAACGAGCAATGAGAACGATAGTGGGCGTCTTATTCATTCGTAAACCCTAAAGGTATTTTGTTTGGCATTACCCTATATTCTGCCTAAGAGGTAGTATGAGTACATTCATTTTTTGGGCTCTATTTGGTTCCGCTTTTCAAAAAATTTTTCTACAGAATCGTCAATCGTTTAATATCGTCATGACTCTTTTATTAATGTATAGTGCGATTTCCATTCTCGTTTATTACTAGGATAATCTATACTACGTAAAAAAATAACCCTTTTCGTGCGCTATTGCGTCGAAAAGGGTTATTTCGCTTAAATCTGAAATTATTTTGTATACGTTAAAACTGCATTTTTCTTAAATTTTGCTAAAGCCTGTGTTGCCTCATCTTTGTTTGTATACTCAAAAATTCGAACGTCCTTTTTATCAAATACTGTAATAACCCACATCATAAATTCACCCTTTCCATTTGTTTTGTAATATAACAACCACTTAAAACCGCGATACTTTTTAAAATTGTTTTACAAAAATCCCTTACTTGATTCTTATTTTACGCCGATTTTTTTTAAAATAAAGTATTATGTGAAGCCCTTCACAAACTGTTCAATTTCAAAACGCTTTCATTGAACAATTTGTGAAAACCGAATTTTTCAAGGCATAAAAACAGTTCTTTCCGTTTTGGCATCCGTCACTTTTTTCTCTTATATGCCAATCGTGGGTTTTCGACCCGACCTGCGCAGTATTCTTGGTACCTGAGCATTTTCCCGTTGAACCCAAGCACTTTTCTTGCCTACCTGAGCGTTTCCCCGACGAATCCGAGCACTTTAGCTCCCTACCTAAGCGTTTCCCCGACGAGCCCGAGCACTTTAGCCCCCTACCTGAGCGTTTCCTCGACGAGTCCGAGCACTTTAGCCCCCTACCTGAGCGTTTCCCCGACGAGCCCGAGCACTTTAGC
>DAMBVB010000014.1:26245-89852 GCA_032053185.1 Lysinibacillus sp. | reverse complement strand
AAAAAGGTTGCCTAGCTTTTTTTCAAAATGTCCTTTACAAAGGGTACACTTTAAATACCTAGGGATTGTATTTTTTTTCTGACTCGACCAATGTATACACTTAGCGTATTTTCGTCTACATAAGCATGCGTATCCCAAAGCTGTTCGAAAAGCGCTTCACGTTTAACGAGGAGGGGAGATTTAGTTAATAACATCTCTAATAACACGGTCTCTTTTTTCGTAAGGCTAACAGTCTTTTCACCAAAGCGGAGCTCCATTCTTTCAGGGAAAAGTGTCAATCCAGATCTTTCTACAACACGTTCATTAAGCTTAGGTGCATATTCACCATATACTCTCCTTAATTGGCTACGAATTTTTGACATCACCACTTCATAATAAAAAGGTTTTGTAATGTAGTCATCTGCACCGTTCTCTAAGGCCATTACTTGATCCATTTCTCCATTTCTTGCCGATATAAAAATGATTGGACAAGTAGAAACTGTGCGGATTTGACGACACCAATAGTAACCATTGAAACTAGGTAAATTAACATCTAATAAAACTAAATCAGGTTTGATTTTATTGAAATCGTCCAAAATAGTATCAAATTCTTCTATAACAATACTTTCGTATCCATATCTCTTAATATGTGATGCAAGCAGTTCAGCCATTTTAATATCATCTTCTACAATCATTATCATACTACTCATTTAATTCACCACTTTCAAAAAAAGATTTTTCAAGTTTCAAATACTGATAAATCATAACATATCGATTTCTACACTTTAAGTCTCTTTTACTAAACTTCAACATCTAAAGTAAAAGGACATACGTGGGGAGAAAGAAATTATTTTCGTATGGATTCCAATAATTTTATATTTCTTAATTTAAAGAGGCATACTTACTAAGAATCTAGTACCCTTGTAATGTTCTAGCTCTTTTAGCGGGTACTTCAGATTTAAACAATCCAATGGGGTATTTCATCGCAATTTTTTTACAATCATCGCGACATAGTTCTATCTTCAAAATATGTAAGTGCAAAGATGAGTGCAGGACCTAAAAAACCTTGATTGGCAAATGAAGTGACCCCAGTTAGATATTTGTCTAACAACCGGAATCCGCTTCAAATTAGCCTATCAAGGTTTTTTTCATCACTATTCAACTATATGTTTATTTAAATGCTTGAGCAGCCGCTACAGCTTTTTTCCAGCCTACATAGATTTCTTCACGATGTGAGTCATCCATATTAGGTGTGAATTGACGATCTAACTTCCAATACTCACTAATTTCATCTGGTGATTTCCAGAAACCAACAGCTAAACCGGCTAAATACGCAGCACCTAAAGCTGTTGTTTCGTTAATGACTGGACGATCAACAGGAACGTTTAATAAATCTGATTGGAATTGCATTAAGAAATTGTTTGCAACTGCACCACCATCTACACGTAATTTCGTTAGTGGAATATTGGCATCCGCCTCCATTGCACCCAGTACGTCTTTTGTTTGATACGCTAACGATTCTAATGTTGCACGTACAAAATGTTCTTTAGAAGTAGCGCGAGTTAAACCGAAGACTGCACCTCGTACATCTGAATCCCAATAAGGTGTCCCTAGACCAACGAATGCAGGAACTACATAAACCCCTTCAGCCGACTCTACACGTGCAGCATATTGCTCAGATTCTGAAGCAGAACGGAACATTCGTAAGCCGTCGCGTAACCATTGAATAGCAGAGCCCGCTACGAAAATACTTCCTTCTAAAGCGTAAGTCACCTTACCATGTAAGCCCCATGCAAGCGTAGTTAATAAGCCGTTCTCTGATTTTACTGCCTTTTCACCTGTATTCATCAACATAAAGCAGCCCGTACCGTAAGTGTTTTTAACCATACCTTCCTCAAAGCAAGCCTGTCCGAATAAAGCAGCTTGTTGGTCACCCGCAGCCCCTGCAATGGGAACAGCAGAACCAAAGAACAGCGCTTCCTCCGTATATCCATACACTTCTGAAGACGGACGAACCTCAGGAAGCATAGAAGCTGGAACGTCTAAAATGTCTAATATTTCTTCATCCCATTTTAAATCATAAATATTGTACATTAACGTACGAGAAGCATTTGAATAATCTGTCACATGGACTTTACCACCTGTTAACTTCCATATTAACCACGTATCAATTGTACCGAATAATAAATCGCCTGCTTGTGCTTTTTGACGAGCACCTTCAACATTGTCTAAAATCCATTTTACTTTTGTACCTGAGAAGTATGCATCGATTAATAAACCTGTTTTATCACGGAATAAATCATTGTAACCGTTTTCTTTCAATTCCTCACAAATAGCGTTCGTTTGGCGTGATTGCCAGACAATCGCATTATAAATTGGTTCGCCTGAATGTTTATCCCAAACAACAGTTGTTTCGCGTTGGTTTGTAATACCGATCCCAGCAATTTGATTTGATTCAATATTTTTTGCAGAGAGCACTGTAGCGATACAAGAAAGAATAGAAGACCAAATTTCTTCTGCATGATGTTCAACCCATCCGGATTGTGGGAAATATTGAGGGAATTCTTGTTGTGCAACGTGGAGAATGCTCCCTTTTTCATCAAACAAAATAGCGCGTGAGCTTGTTGTACCTTGGTCCAAAGCTAAAATATATTTTTTTTCTGACATCGGACATACCTCCAAATATTTTTTTAATTACGCTTCACTTTTAACATTTTTTACTGTCATTTGCGCACTGATAAAAATAACAACGACGATAATCGCTAGCACCCAAAATGCGATACTATTTTTCCCTTCAAAAATTTGTTGGAAAAATAGAGCACCGAATGTACCACCGATAATTGGACCTACAACTGGAATCCATGCATATGACCACCCTGAGTCACGTTTACCTGGGATTGGTAAGAAAAAGTGAGCTATACGTGGACCTAAGTCACGTGCGGGGTTAATTGCATAACCAGTAGGGCCACCTAAAGCCATCCCGATGACTACAATTAGCATACCGACTAGAAATGGATTTAAGCCATCCACAATTGTATTTGTTCCTAATGCTAGAATACCTAAAACAAGTATAAATGTACCAATCATTTCTGAAATTAAATTTGATAATGGATGTTTAATAGCAGGCATTGTAGAAAATACAGCCAGTTTTGCTTCCGGATCTTTCGTACCTTTCCAATGCGGTAAATACATAAAATAAACAAGTACCCCACCTAAAAATGCACCAATCAATTGTGCCGCAATGTAAGTAGGTACGTCTTCCCATGAGAAATTACCGATTGTAGCAAGCGCGATCGTTAAAGCAGGATTTAAATGAGCCCCACTAATACCACCAACAGCATATGCAGCCATTGCCACAGCTAGTCCCCAAGCGAATGTAATCACTACCCATCCTCCGCCAAAGCCTTTCGATTTGTGCAGAGATACACCCGCAACAACGCCGCCACCGAATAAAATAAGAATCATCGTGCCGACAAGTTCAGCTGTAAATGTTGACATAAAATAAGCCTCCTTTGTAATAGTGTCCTTAGTATAAAAAAACAAACCCACACTTAAACAAACTGCATGTTGTCATGCAGATGAATAAATGTGGGTTCCTTTTCCTAACCACGTACTTTTTAACTTACGTACATTATAGAGAAAATAATATACATAGTCAACGATATTTCTGGAAATTTTCCCACAAGTTTTTATTTGATGTCGTAATCGCTACTGCTCCAGCTGATAACGCTTCCTCTATACTTTCAACAGTGCGAACTAGTCCACCTGTAATAACAGGGATTTTTGTTCGCTGGTGTACTTCTGAAATCATGGAAGGAATAATGCCTGGTAATAATTCAATATAATCAGGCTTCGCTGATTCAATCATTGAAAAGCTTTTTTCTAATGCAATCGTATCAATTAAAAAGACGCGCTGAATGGCAATAATCCCACGAGATTTTGCTTTTATTAACATATTAGATCGTGTAGAAATTATACCTACCGGACGGATATCATTGCATAAAAAATCAGCTGCAAAATTATCGGTTTTTAAGCCATGTATTAAATCTGCATGAATAATTAATTTTTTACCGTTACGATCTGCTTCCCGTTTTATTGACATGAGCAAACTAATATGCACTTCTAATAGAACAATGTATTCGAATCGACTATTTAAAATTTCATCAAATTGCTTCACTGTACGTGCAGCGGGAATAATTTGTTGATTATTGAAATTCATTTGATTTCCCCTTTATGTCAATTATACCACGGCATAATTGCGTCCGGAATTGGCTTTGTGCTTAGGCCTGCAAATGTTTTTGTGCGAAAGCGCAGTGCTAACGTAGCGGCAGCAACACATGTTTTTTGTGCGAAAGCGTAGTGCTAACGTAGCGGCAGCAACACGAGGGCCGACACGATGTCGGTCATTTCGGTAATGCCACAGGACGTGGCGTTTTTAGACTAAGTTCCTTTCTTTCAGCGGGTGTTTGGACACCCGCTGAAAGAAGTAAAAAGTAAGACCGCTAATAAGACGACCATCCTTTTTACTATAATGCAGTTGTAGCTCTTGTTATTTCTAGATTTAAATCTTTTTCATATTGCGTACGTTGTGCTGTAGACCAATGTAATTGTTTTGCCATTTCATCTAATATCGCGTCTTTATATTGTTTCACTAGAGCGATATTAAAGAACATATACGCTGTACGACGAATCATAAAGTCGTTTGGATGGACAACCATTTCATGATGAATACCATACAGTAGCTGAGCATATAGCCCTTGAGGTAAAACAGGATGTTTTTCTTTAGCATATTCAAAAACAGTATCCACATTAGAACCATAATGATGTGCTAAATGTTTTGCTTCCTCTTCTGATAGTCCGATATCAACACCCATTTTTGTTCGTTTTGACACGAAGGCATGTAAGTTTTGGGAGCCGCCAACATCTCCACCAGATATATGAATATTCTTTGTATGACATGGTTTTGATGCAATGCCAAATCGTTGTTCTAAATCTTGTGCAATCCTATTTAAAACCGTTTCAGCCATTTTACGATAACCTGTTAATTTACCGCCAGCTATTGTCACAAGTCCCGAAGCAGATTCCCATACTTCGTCCTTACGAGAAATTTCAGATGGATTTTTACCTTCCTCATGAATTAATGGACGAACACCTGCCCAGCTTGATTCGATATCTGCATCACTGACGTTAACTTTTGGAAACATATAATGAATTGCTTTCATTATATAATCACGATCTCCTTGATGGATATTCATTTCTCGGGCATCGCCTTCGTAAAATGTATCTGTCGTTCCAACATATGTTTTCCCATCTCGAGGAATCGCAAACACCATACGACCATCAGGTGTATCAAAATAGACAGCTTGACGTAATGGGAATTTAGATTCATCAAAAACGATGTGCACACCTTTTGATAAAATTAAGTACTTACCATTTTGTTTTCCTTCGATATTACGAACCTCATCTACCCATGGACCAGCAGCATTGACAACTTTTTTTGCACGAATATTAAATGCATTATGGGCAATCAAATCTTGTGCTACAATACCATTAATTTTCTTTTGGTCGTTGTATAAAAAGTTTTCTGCCTTTGTATAATTAATGAGCGTAGCACCTTTTTCGACGGCAGCTTTGGCAACTTCGACTGTCAGGCGTGCATCATCTGTACGATATTCTACATATACACCACCGCCGCGTAAGTCCTCAGCTTTGACCAAAGGTTCTTTTTTCATTGTTTTAGCAGCATTTAACATATATCGACGCTCAGAACGTTTAACCCCTGCTAAAAAATCATAGACACGTAAGCCAATATTCGTTGAGAATTTACCGAATGTGCCTCCTTTATGGAATGGCAGTAGCATCCAAACAGGCGTTGTTACATGCGGCCCATTTTCATAAACGATCGCACGCTCTTTTCCTAAATCTGCAACCTCTTTTATTTCAAATTGTTTTAAATAACGAAGTCCACCGTGCACTAATTTTGTCGAACGACTAGAAGTACCAGCGGCGAAGTCTTGCATTTCCACTAACGCTACAGATAGCCCACGAGCAATTGCATCAAGTGCAATACCACAACCTGTAATCCCACCACCGATAACTAATAAATCGTATTCTTTACTTTGTAATTCTTCAATCGTTTGTTGACGTTGTATTGCTGAAGCTGTGCTCATAATGAAATTCCTCCTTATTTAAAGCGAAAAAAAGAGACCATTAAAAGCACATGTACAAATGTACATATGTTTTTAATGGTCTCTCAATCGCTCAAACCTAGTATGTTAACTTAGTTTCATTGTAGTCTGTTTAGAAAGAAAAGGCAAGGTAGATCGTCTAGAAAAATTACGAATACAACATACACTTTTCAATCATTTATAGGTTTAAGGACGTGTCATATGTACAGTTCAATTGTCATGGCTTCAAATATTATTCCCAAATACGAAAAATTTATTGACATTTTTGAGTGGAAGATAAAATAAATTTTTAGTTGTGATGATCGTTACATTGAAAAAGTCCACTCCAATCATCTTACAATATTTCATGCTTTTAATAATTGTTATCGTTCCTAAATTGCAATTCTAAGTTGAACAATAAGAATAGCAATGAATAAGTTCGATTTCCCACTTCCATTTGGTCCGAAAATAAAAGCACTTTTTAGGCGAAACGAGTCGCTTAAAAAAACACCTATTTCCTCTGCGTAATATCAATAATACGATGCACAATTATTTCCTGATGAATGCTAAGTTTTCATCTCTCCAAAAAGTAATTGTAACTATAAAAAGACGATTTCCCCCTTTATAGTAGGGTAAATCGTCAAGATTACACTTTATGGCGCTTTCCTGGGGGCAGTTCAAATCCCCAAAGATAAAACGATAATCTTCAAGGTATAATGAATTCATCACAATAACGTGAAGTTGATTTTCACTTCGATGTGACGCTAAATGATACACTTACATTTTGACAGCATGACATATTTTACAATTCATTTAAATTTCCACTATCTTTTCATTTTGTAATGCTTGCAATGTACGCTCTATGCCTTCAGCGAAAGTAGTTTTTGGTCTCCATCCTATCGCCTTCGCCAACTTAGCATTATTTAAAAACAAATGCTCAATATCTCCCTCTCTTGCAGGAGCATATTGAATTTCTAAAGGATGATTTAAATGCTGTAATAATAAAATGACTTGATGAATCGACCAAGCCTCATTAGTTGACACATTATAAACGCCCCGTAATCTTGCCTGCACACCAGCATAAATAGCATCCGCAACATCTTCTACATATATGAAATCTCGTGTTTGTTCTCCATCACCATAAATCGTAAAGGGCCTTCCTTCCATAGTGCTTCTTAGCATGCTAGGGATAACCGCTGCTTCCCCCTGCATACATTGCCTTGGACCGAATACATTAGCAAATCGATAAATTAATGTTGGTAAACGATAATCTTTTTGCCATTTTTCACAGTATGTCTCACCGATACTTTTGTTTAATCCATACATCGAAATCGGTTCACTAACATCCGTTTCTTCTAATGGTGGATAATGACTATCTCCATAAACAGCCGCTGACGAAGCAAAAACGAAATGCTCTACCTTATATTTTGACGATAAGAAGAGCATCTGACTAAGTCCTACAATATTCGTTAAAACATCCTTCACTGGCTCTTGCGCCGATTTTTGAACACTCGTTTGCGCTGCACAGTGAATGACCACATCAAATGATGTTTCTTTAAAGAGATGCTCACAAACTTCATCTTCCACATTCAAAAGATAGGATTTATGCTCAAAGTCGACATTGCGTAAATGACCTGTACTTAAATTATCAATAATATAAACATTTGCACCCTGTTTAAAAAAGCGCCTCGCCACTGCACTACCAATAAAACCATAACCACCTGTCACTAATACATTCATCCCATCGCCCCCAAAAACAATATGATGTTTTATATGCAGTAATTACTAAAATTATGCAAGCAACTTATTGGTTGTATTATTTTTTGGCCATGTTTTTTCATATAAAAAATGTGCACGATATATCGAGCACATTTTACAAAATTAAGCTGGGTTTACTTCCAGTTCAACTGTAATTTTGATGTCTTTCCCAACTAGAACACCGCCAGTTTCCAATGCAGCATTCCAAGTTAAGCCAAAATCTTCACGATTGATTGATGTTGTAGATTCAAAGCCATAAACTTCTTGGCCCCATGGATTTGTACCTTTACCATTAAATTCAGTATCAAATGTTACTGATTTCGTTACGTCTTTAATTGTTAAATCACCTGTAATCGCATATTCATCACCTGATTTTTTTGCAATATTTGTAGACTTGAATGTAATTGTCGGATATTTTTCAGCATCGAAGAAATCTGCTGCTTTTAAGTGAGTATCACGATCTTCACTACGTGTATTAATGCTAGCTGGATCAATTGTAAAGCTAATGTTTGCTGTTGTTAAATCTGCAAGATCTGCCGCTTCAATATCTGCTGAATAAGTATCGAATACACCTTTTACTTTTGATACCATCATGTGTTTTACTTGAAAGTTAATTGCTGAGTGTCCTAAATCAATGTTCCATTTTGCCATTATAAATTCCTCCAATGAAGTTAATTTTATCTCGATTTCGAGATATATATTCATATGAAGCAACTACATAAATTATGTTCCCTAAGATTTTTAGGGTCAAACATTTGTAGTTACTTCTTTTGTACATCCTAGTTAAAAGTAGTTACGAAAAGCAATTAATTACTTTATGTAACTTACTATATATTAATAATCTAATTACGTCAAGTTATTTTTAAAACTTTTAAATCGTTGATACCGCTTTTTTGAAGATTGTATACGATAGGTTGGTGACTTTGGCACCGGGGGATTTTGTAGTATTTACGAAACTATTTCAATAATCGCTATAAGAATAAGTAACCACCCTGAAATAGCGGTTGAGTGTTTTCCAATAAAAGTCTTAGTAAGTAAAACCCCAAAATGAACACCAGCACCTACTGTTATGAACGAGAAAATACCGATAGAAATAACTGTCCAGATCGCAGAAATACCGTTAGCTCCAAGGGCTATTCCTCCAGCTAAACAGTTGGCTGATAAGACAAAGCCGAGCGTCATGGCTTCGCGAATTGAAATGATATAATTTTTATCCTCGTCAAATACTTCAGGATTCCCCAATATTCCTTGTTTAGAAAAGCGACTAGATAATAAAGTCCATATCCCAATCGCACAAAGTAAAAGACTTCCTATTAAATTTGCGAAATCTGGAGAGATAAAATTAATAACTACGCTTCCAGCCGTTACTGCAGCGTATGTGACGATCATTGAAATAAGAGCAATAACCGCATTGGATAATACGGGTATTTTCACTCGCTTAATACCATAAGCGAGACCAATCCCTAAATTATCTAAGTTGGCAGCAATCCCAATAAGAATGATGGCTATCCAATGCATTCTTTTCCTCCTCAATAACGTAAAATCCATTCTCACATAGGATATGAAAGAAAAAAAATTTTTGTTCATCGTGGAGAAATTGGGATTGCCCTTGGTTCAATGACTATTTCACAAGACTCGTACGATACGAAGTGCCTCTTGTATGTTTTTATCTGGTACATTTCTTAGTCGTTGCATGACCCTCATATTCTCGAGTCCTGTCAGATGCCTATAATTAAGAAGGTGCTTCGATTATAAAATGGATGACAGACGTTTGTTTAAACTTTCCCCAAATAGATTGATTGTCCGTTCCAGAAGGCTTAATGAGTCAGAGCAGCATTTTTAGCGTCGTTGTTTTTCCAGCACCATGTGAACGTCAACTTTTTTACCTGAATTAATAATCCATACTTTTTGGTCATATTTTGTGTTTGCACAATAGCCGATGTATTCATAAGAAAAAATCATCTCCGTTCAAGTTCAACTCAAACATTAAGCCAATTTGACAAAAGTAACAACCTTTTGATAAATTTAAGTTGTTACTTACTAATATTTAGATATATCTTATCAAATAATAAGGGAAAGGAAGATTTTATGAAGTTTGGTAAATTAATGAGGATAGGATTGGCTTTAGCATTCATGTTAGTATTAACTGCTTGTAGCTCAGATGGTGAAGGCACGAAAAATACAGTGAACTTAGCCTATGTAGAATGGGATACTGAAATTGCCTCTACAAATGTAGTAGGACAAGTTCTAGAGGATATAGGATATGATGTCACACTAACACCACTAGATAACGGAATTATGTGGGAAGCTCTTGCAAAAGGAGAGGTTGATGGTATGGTGTCGGCTTGGCTACCGCAAACACATGCCCCACAAGTTGAGAAGTACAAGGATAAAATAGATGATTTGGGTGAAAACCTAGCAGGCGCAAAAATTGGCTTAGTTGTCCCTAGTTATATGGATGTAAATTCTATCGAAGATTTAACAGATGAAGCTGGTAAAACGATCACTGGCATTGATCCAGGAGCAAATATGACAGCAACTACGGAAAATGCTTATAAAGAATATAGTAACCTAGAGGGCTGGAATGTAGTTACCTCATCTGCTGGTGCAATGACAGCAGCCCTTACTCAAGCTATTGCGAAAAATGAAGAAATCATCGTGACAGGTTGGTCTCCACACTGGAAGTTTAACGCTTTTGATTTAAAATATTTGGATGATCCTAAAGGTATATACGGAGCCGAAGAATATATTGGTACATTTGCACGTAACGGATTAAAAGAAGATGATCCGGGAGCGTATAGTGTTCTTAAAAACTTCCACTGGACTCCAGAAGATATTGAGAGTGTTATGTTTGATATTATGAAAGGCACTGATCCTAAAGAGGCAGCAAAAAAATGGATTAAAGACAATAAAGATAAAGTTTCAGAGTGGACAAAAGATGCAAAATAATACAAATGATGCGTTTAATTTACTCGTCTAGCGATTTTACATATTAGGTATAGAATTCAATACAACAATCCCTTCTGCACTTTAATTGATGGTATTTAGAAAATAATGAAAACGAAGGGATTTTGTCTTTAAAGATCCCGCTAAAAAACACGAAAAACATACTTATGCAGATAAAAAGTCGATTCCCAGTACAATATAGAATCAACTTTTTTTATTTTATGACTGCGATTGTGTATAAATGAATCAAATAATTTATGGAAAGCGTTTTGGTTCAAATTATGTACTTTTTGAATAAAGTAAGGACTGTCCTCAAAAGGCATTTTCATTGCCTTTTGGGACAGTTCCATGATTGATATTCTCTATTACATTACTTCCGGATGGAAACCATCTTTTTGGAAGTAATTTTGATGTGACCAAATATTTAACTTTGCTTTTTCTGCATCTTGCTGAATTTCTCTAAATTCATCTTCAAACGTATTGTTTGGTTTATGGATGAAGCGCACCGCTGCAAGTCCTTCTTTTAATAATGATTCTTGCAACATGACATCATCAATAAAGACATAGGCTAATAAGCGATCGTAGTTATCTGTTTCTTGTCCAACATCGTAAACCGCTTCAACCTTTTTGGCGTGTTCTAACAATTTAATCGTATAGTCCTTTGCTTTTTCAGCATAAGGCTGCGCCCCACCTTTGTTATAATTCATCTCTGGTGTATCTACCATTAATAGGCGAATTTTCTGTTTCTCGCCATTGATTGTCACCTGGATTGTATCACCATCATATGCTTTAATATAATCTACATCAAAGCGTGTATTTCCAGTTTTTTCTTCGACCTGTTCAATCGAAATAGTACCATTCTGGTTAGTCGATGTTGCATCCTTTTCTTGGGCTGGTGATCTGCCAAAAATCATATACAATACAACAGCAAGAATGATTGTACCACTCGTAATTAACGTTTTTATATCTTGCATTTTCATGTAGTAGATCCCTCACAGTTATTCATCTTTATGCCACTCTTTAAGGTGCTTCTAAAAAAGTCCTTAAAAGTTTTCACGGGTGTTTCTATTGTAAAATATCAGGCTACTACATTCAAGCTATGTGTTGCAATGCCCCCAATGATTTTGAGATACTTCAACAAGCTGACTATTTTCTATCTAGTGTGGTTATATGTCTTTATTTTCGATATCCATATATTTTTGCTTTTCTATCGCCGGATGGCATAGGTATTAGCTTGTGTATATGGATGCTGTTGATTAGCGTACAGCGCCTCGCTTTCTGCAAGATCTACAATCTTCCCTCCATACATAATAGCTACACGATCTCTACTATGTTTAACCATAGACAAAATATGTCAATCCATTGCGCTGCTTGAGCTTCCCTAAAATATCTACTATAATTCCTTCGAGGATTCAGTGAGGAACGACGCATTGCTTGAAGCTGCTATTTTCGTTAACAAAAGCGGAGGAAGCGGCTCGCTCAAAATGCCGATCGCTGATAACAACATGAAAATCGCTAATAAAATTTCGAGAGAACTGCTGATAGCATCATGAACCACTTATAAAATGCCTAGAATCGCGCGCCTAGTCGGAACGGACATCACTCCCTCGTTTTGCTGAAAGAGCAATACTAATGACAACTTAAATAGAGTCCCCTCAAATTATTAAGGAGACTCTGTTTTCTATACAACTTTAATCAATTATGCCTCGGCTGAATTGCGTCTTGAGGCTTTAACTTCTTTCAGCGGATGCACCCGCTGAAAGACATTAAATCTCATTATGTGATTTTGGTTTAGGTCCTAGCTCTTCTGGCTCAATATCAGCAAATGTCCCGCCCTCTTCTTCCAAGTCACGCATACGATGTGCAATACGGGATGCGGCAGAAGCTGCAATACTGCTAACTAAATCATCTAAAAACGTATTGACATGATGGCCAGGTTCTGTATCCAACTTCTTAATAATACCTATTTTTTGCTTGTCTAAATGTCCGAAAGTTGTTACTGCTATGCTACCATATGTAAATACAGATCCAAGTGCGATTGTTTCATCCACACCAAATAAACCCTCATCGGATTCTATGATTTGCTGTAACGGTGCTGATAATAACTTTTTCTCAGCAAGTTCATCTAACTCAATCCCTACTAATAAAGCATGTTGAACTTCACGCTTACGTAATACACGCTCGACAGAATGAACACAGTGGTCTAATGTTAAACCTTCATTATAGGATTTTTGCATTTCATAAACAATTTTAGCAATATCCTCTAGCGATACACCACGACGAATCAGTGCAGCATGGGCTGCCTTCGCTACTTCATCAGAGTGTATGCGAGTTCTTTTATCATGCATAACTATCCCTCACTTCAATTTGATTGCTAGAATAGTGCTAGCCCAACCTATTATACCTTTACTTTAGCTATATGGTACAATTTTGTTACAAACAGGAGAAGGAGTGTCATCATTGGATAAGGGAACTGTACAAGATTTAAAGTTCTATAGTGAAGCATTACAGGAGGAATTACAGCTCTATATTTATGTTCCTGCAAATTATTCCCCACTATATAAATATAATATTTTAATTGCATCAGACGGCAAAGATTATTTCCAGCTTGGAGGTATTACAAAACTTGCTGATGAACTTATCGATGACTATGAAATCGAAAATTTAATCATTGCATTCGTTCCTTATAAGGACATGAAGGATCGACGTTATAAATATATTCCAAGTGGAGAACAACATGAAGCATATCTTCGTTTTTTAGCACATGAGCTTGTGCCGTATTTAGACGCAGAATATGCAACCTATCAAATGGGAATGAGCCGTGGGGTCATCGGTGACTCAATGGCTGCAACCGCTTCCTTAATGGCCGCATTAAAATACCCAAATATTTTTGGCAAGGTCATTTTACAATCACCGTATGTTGATGAAGATGTTTTACAAGCTGTTGGAGATTTTAAAGATCCAGGCGCAATCTCCATTTATCATATTGTTGGAAAAGAAGAAGATAAAGTAGTCACGATGGATAAAACCATTAAAGATTTTTTAACACCCAATCGTCAGCTTCATCATCTCATGTTAAACAAAGGATTTTCTATATTCTATGAAGAATTTAATGGCAATCATACATGGAAATATTGGAAACCTGATCTTCGTCGCGCATTAATTGAAAATTTCAATTAATATAGACGAATCAAATTACGAAATCGGAAATTTCTGTTATACTTAAATAAAAAATTGTTTATTTTCGGGAGGTAATGGCCTATGAAGTATGGTATTGTGGCATTTCCATCAAAAAAATTACAAGATTTAGCGAATACGTATCGCAAACGTTACGATCCTCATTATGCGAAAATTACTCCGCATATAACATTAAAGGACAGCTTCGATGCGACGGAAGATGATATTCAAACTATCGTAAAGCAATTAGATGGGCTTGCTGCCAAATATGCACCTTTAAACATTCATGCATTACGCATAAGTTCATTTTTCCCAACAACAAATGCGATTTATTTCCGTATTGAACCAACTGAACAATTAACAGCGTTCCACCAAGCGCTAGAAGAAAAAGTACCTTTTGGTGAGTCAAAGCACGTATTTGCTCCACATATTACTATTGCTCAAAAAATGACTGATTCTGAGCACGATGATATCTTTGGGCAATTACGTATGACAGGTGTTGACGAAAAAGATACAATTGATCGCATTCATCTTTTATATCAATTGGAAGACGGCTCGTGGACAACATACGAAACTTTCCGATTGACTGGAGCTGAGTAATCCTTGTATAACGTTAAGATTGTTGAAACAGTAAAAGAGCATGAGGATACGTTTGCAGTCCGTAAGCAAGTTTTTGTGGAAGAGCAAGGTGTGCCGCTTCATCTCGAAAGTGATGCTGAGGATGCATCTGCAACGCATTTCATTATGTACGAAGACAACGACCCTGTAGGTGCTGCACGTTTACGAAGTATCGAGGACGATGCTGCAAAAATCGAACGTGTCTGTATTTTACAAGATCGACGTGGCAAAAAACTAGGTGCTTTAATAATGAAGGAAATGGAGAAGCACGCCATTTCAATGAATAAGAAAAAACTAAAACTTCATGCACAAAGCTATGCTATTCCGTTTTATGAAAAGCTTGGCTATACGATAACATCCCCTGAGTTTATGGACGCTGGTATCCCACATCGTGCTATGGAAAAAATGATTTAACTTCTTTCAGCAAGTGTTTTGGTAGCGAAAGAGAAGCGACAGCTACAGAAGTCTCCCGCCTCTATAGGTGGTGACATGAATGCAAGTTTAAGTTACTTTTTTAGCGGGTGTCCAAACATCCCCGAAATAAAGGAACTCGGCACAACGCCACGTCCTGTGGCATTACCGAAATGACCTACATCGTGCCGGCCTGAGCACAAAGCCGATTCCGGACGCAATTTGCCAAGGCATAATTGATCAAAAAGGTGTTACGAAAATGCTGATGCATATCGTAACACCCTTTTTATTGCACTACAATGCTTTAAAGGTTGATTTATAAATGAAAATCCATTTAAATCAACCTTTTAGATATTGCTTTGCGTAGTAGATTCATATTATTTCATCATTCTAGTAATTTTATCGAAATCTAGTGAATTACCATCTTGAATAATAGATTGTACTAACTTATCTTCAAGCTCTTGCGTAATTTGTCTATTAGACATTTTACTTACGCGCCGTACGATTTTTCTTACTTGTTTTTCATTTGTAAAATCAGCATGTTGAATTTCATTTGCTAATGCGAATATTTCATCCATTGATACTCCAGTTTTTTGTTCAATTGAATTAAAAAGCGAGCGATTCATATTCCCCCTCCTATCCGTTAAAATTCAAATTTATTTCCACATGCATGAAATATATGACAACTAGCGAAGATTTTATAATCAAATTATATGCAAGCAGCACCGACAATGATCAGAAGAATGAATAGGACAACAATTAAGACAAAAGTTGAACTATGACCATGTCCATAGCTATAGCAACCGCCATGGTAACCTCCATAGCAACCATCAGCATGCCCCCCATACGGATGCCCACCCCAGCCTTGATATCCCATAAAAATACCCCTCCCTTCTACAACCTATAATATGTTTCCGTTGTAAATATGGGTGGGGTATTCGTCTAGTCAACATTTCCTTTAGGTTTAAATATTAATGCGCCGATAAAGCCAAAAACAACGGCAGCACTGATTCCTGAGCTTGTGACCTCAAACATCCCCGTTAACACACCTACAAGCCCATGTAATTCCGCTTCAACAATTGCACCTTGCGTTAAGGAATTACCAAAAGATGTAATAGGGACAGTTGCACCGGCACCAGCAAAATGAATAAGTGGTTCATATAAACCCATTCCGGCAAGAATGGCACCGGCTACGACTAGAGTACTCAATGTATGTCCAGGTGTTAATTTACCAACATCCATTAATAATTGACCTATCGCGCAAATAATGCCTCCTACAAAAAATGCAAACACAAATGTCATCACCATAGCTTTCGCCTCATTTCATTGTAATTTCAATCGCATGTGCCGTACATGGAATTGTTTCGCCCTGTTGAAATGTAAGCGGAGACAGTAAGGCTCCTGTCGCCACAAGAAGTACTCTTTTATAGGTACCTGCTCGCATCTGTTGGATCACATAACTAAAAAAAACAGCTGCCGAGCAACCTGGGCCACTTGCACCAGATTGGAATGTTTCATCCTGTCCATAAAACTCGGCACCTGCATCACGTAAAGGTTTTAACTCCTCACTCTTGATGCCACTTTCAAGAAACATTCCTTTTAGAAGTTTTAAGCCAAGTTGACCTAAATCACCTGTTAAAATTAAATCATAATGGTAAATTTTTTGATTGCGCTGTTCTAAATGTGATTGAATTGTCTGAAAAGCGGCTGGTGCCATCGCTGCGCCCATGTGAAATGGATCATCCATTCCATAATCAACCGATTTTCCAACAGTTGCTGCTTCAATAGAAGGGTATTCCTCATGATGTTTACCAATTAGCGCATATCCAGCAGCCGTTACAGTCCATTGAGCAGTTTGAGGCTTTTGCGAGCCATAATTGATTGGATAGCGGAATTGTCGCTCAACCGCATTGTGTTGACTAGATGCACCGGCTAGCGCAAAATTGGAGGCACCTACTTCTGTTAACAGGCTCGCAACAATTATTGAAGATATCGAGGTGGCACATGCTGAGAATAATCCGATAAAAGGAATATCTAAGTCTCTGGCCGCAAAATTGGTTGGTGTCATTTGATTAATTAAATCGCCGCCCATCAAGTAATCAATATCCGTATTTTTCACGCCCGCTTTTTTCATGGCAAATTCACAGGCCTCTTCAACCATTTTTCGATGGCCTTGTTCATTTGTTTCCATTTGCCAACGTTCATCATCGTAGGTCACATCAAAATATGGACTAAATATACTGTGTTTCTCTAGTGGACCTGCTACTACACCACCTGCTATTAAGGAAGGCTTCGATTGAAAGACAATTACCATGAAACCACTCCTATCGTGACAAGAATGAATTTAATAAGCGCAATAAAAAAGGCGGAGACAACCCCAAATAATACAACTGATCCAGCTAATTTGAATAAATTTCCACCGACACCAAGTACTAATCCTTCAGATCTATGCTCAATGGCAGCAGAAATAACAGCATTACCAAACCCTGTTACAGGCACAGCTGAACCAGCTCCTGCAAATTGACCAATCTTCTTATATAAGCCAAAACCCGTTAAAATCATAGCAAAAAATACCATTGTTGCAACGGTTGGATTTCCGGCTGTCGCTTCGGTAAAATCAAAGAAAATGATATAAAAAAGGGATACGGCCTGTCCAATTGTACAAATAAGTCCACCTACTAGAAATGCCTTTGCAACATTTTTTAAATAGGGCGGTTTCGGCGTGACATTTTGCTCTAATTGCTGGTATTGTTCTTTTTCCATTATGTGTCCTCCTTTGCAAGCTTTTTCAATTTCGTAATTTTATCTTTCAGTTTATTATCTTCAACTTGTTCCCTTTTTATTTTATTGGCTTCATAAAATATTTTATAATCAGCTGAGACAAAAACATCTTTGTTTGGATATTTTTCATCAAATTTCTTTTGCAACTTTTTCTCTAATTTAGCTTTTTTCCACTTATCCCATGGTTTAATTTGCACTGCCACAAGCATACTATTGTCATATTGAATAACCGTTGTTTTGTCTACAAAGTCCTGTTTTTTTAAAATGGCTTCAACTTCCTTTTCATTTTCCGGTGAACCATAGACAATAAATCTTTCTTTTTCACCGCAACCACTTACAAGCGATAAACTGACAAATAGAGGTAACATCATTCCTAATAGCTTCAAGCTTTTACCCTCCTTTTCTTTAAAGTTTCTCCAACCATAAAAAAACTATTCATTTAACTATGTATACGAAAGCCCGAGTCCATTTTTCATAAGCACATATTGTAGAAGTAGTAACAAGGAAAGGAGGTGACAATATGGGTTGTGGCAAGCCAACAAATCCTATTGAACCAATCCATTCAGCAGGCTGCGTTTGTGACGTAGTACGCGCTATTTTAGACATTCAGAATCAAGCGGTGAGTGAAGAATGTCAACCATGTACAGCTAACTGTTTCTTAGAACCACTTGGAGGCATTGTAAGTCCTGCACGCTCTCATGCAGATACACGAGTATTCATGTTAATTACAAAAGACGGTACTCCTTTTAAAGCATTTTTCAGTTCACCAACAGCAGATCCATGTATATGTACATCCGTATTCTTCCGTGTAGAAGATATGTTCGATGAGTGCTGCGCTACTTTGCGTGTTTTAGAGCCTTTATGTTCATTTGACTCCAGCGAAAGTACAGTCGATCTATTAAGTCGAGATGGCTGCTGTGTCAACATGAAAAAAATATGTAAAGTAGATGATTGGAATGCAACTGAGAGCTGTATTACTGTAGATTTATCATGCTTCTGCGCTGTACAATGTATTGCTGATGTTGACTTAGGGATTTGTGAATAGTCTCTTTCTCCTTTGACACACTACACATAAAAAAAGTGTACAGCATCCTCTGCTGTACACTTTTTTCATAAGGTAGGCAATTGTTTACCTCGCCATAAAACTTGATTGATGTCCTCAAAATAGATAATCTCTTGTGTCTTTAATTCGAAAGAAGTAAGCATCAATGAATCGGTCTGTACATCGGATGCACTACCACGTAATTCTCTACCATCCTTTAAACATATGACTAACGGTTGATAGGCTTTTTGTCGAAACGGCTTTTTTAAAAATTGAAGTTGCTTTAGTAAATACGGATCTATTTGTACTTCTTCAACCACTTCTTCTTTTTCTTCAATAGTTTGCTCATTGAAATAGCCATCCTTTATATACACTGATGTACTTTCATCCAATTCAAGTTCATGTAGCATCTTAGAAATATTTAGAAAATATGATGGTGACTTTATAAACAAGCGTGGCTCTTGACCCACATTACTCACTTCCCTTTTTACATACAATATGCAAAAGGGAGAAAATTGGTTCTCAGCCTATTTGACTTATTAACACTGTCGCCAAACCTAAGTAAATTAAAATACTTGTAATATCATTTAACGTTGTAATAAATGGACCCGATGCAACAGCCGGATCAATCTTTAGGCGATGCATTAGTAGTGGAATAAAAGAACCTGCAAGAGTTGCTACTAAAATAGAACCACAAAGCGCTGCTCCGACCAGCATGCCAAGAATCAACTCTTGTTTCCAAACATAGATGATGCCGATTACAATCAATCCACAAATAAATCCAGATATTAAGCCTGTACCGGCTTCACGTAGTAGTAATTTTAGCTTGCTATGTTCTTCGACATCTCCTGTTGCAATTCCTCGAATAGCTACCGCTAGTGCCTGTGTTCCACTATTTCCAGAAGTACCTGAAATAAGAGGGATAAACACTGCGAGTAACGCAACCTGTTCTAACGTTGCCTCAAACTGTCCCATCAAATTTGCTGTCAACATGCCTAAAAATAATAGTATAACAAGCCATGGTAAACGTTTTTTGGCCGCTTGGAACGAGGTTGTATCAAATTTATCCATATCGGAAATACCCGCTAATTTAGAGTAATCCTCCGATGCTTCCTCATCAATAACGTCGATAATATCATCGACTGTAATAATCCCTAGTAATTCTCCGTTATCGTCAATCACTGGTGTCGCTAAGAAGTTATAGTCCTTCATAATTTGAGCAACCTCTTCTTGGTCATCCCCTGCGTGCACCATCACAACACGTTCATTCATTATCGAACGTATACGGGTATCTTCATCAGCAATTATCAAATCACGAAGCGAAATGACACCTGTTAACCGATGTTCTTCATCCACGACAAAAATATAATAAATGGTTTCGGCGTCTGGTGCTTCTTTCCGTAAAATCGCCATTGCTGAACGAACAGTAGAATTTTCAGGTATCGCTACATATTCAGTCGTCATGATAGAACCAGCTGTACCTTCGTCATAGCTTAATAGCTCATTAATCTCTTCAGCCGTTTCCTCATCCATCATGCCTAAATAACTTTCACGTTGCTTCGTATCCAGCTCATTTAAAACGTCTGCTGCATCATCTGCATACATATGAGAAAGCATTTCTGCCCCATATGAAGGATCCATCTCAGCTAGATACGCTGTGTATTCATCATCATCTATTTCGATTGCCTCAAAAATATCAGCCATTTCCGTCGGTGACAAGAACGAATAGATAATCTTCCTAATATTCGGCTCCACCTTTTCATAAAACGTTGCCTGATCATATGGATGAAGCGCTAAAAACTCATCGCGGAATGCGTTAATATCATGTGCTTCGAGCATTTCTCGCGAACGTGCCTCGTCGAACTGCACATCATCCTTATCATTTCTTTCCTCTATCATGCTTATCCCCTTCTTCCGAGCATTAAATCATTGATACGGGCAATGAAGTACATCTACCTTTTATATAATAGTGTGTAATATGCCTTTTTAAGGAGTGCCCAGCTGGAACGGATATCAACTTATTTACATAGTAGACGTTTTAACAAAAGTCATCCAAAATTTTGGTGATGAACCATCAAATAGCTCACCATCTGATTTCCGCCCCGATTGCGCTCTTTCCTGTGGGTGTCTACCCTTTACAATACCCTACAATCGCTTTGTGTTCTGTTAACGTACTGTTAAAGAATAAAGAGATGCCCGATTACGCGAACATCTCCTTAAATATATAACCGTGATTCAGTGAACTAATGTCTGTTTTAAATAGACTTTGGATATAATTAGGTTTTGAAAAAATAATAGCCGAGCTTCACACTAAGGAGTCCTTCAATAATTGTTGCATATCTTCATTTAAGTTACTTGTGAATTGTAAACCCTCGCCTGTCAGAGGATGAAGCATTTTTAAGGACACGCAATGTAAGGCTTGTCTATTTATATGCGCGCGACTTCCACCATAAAGTTCATCTCCAACAAGTGGGTGTCCCACATAGGCCATATGCACACGAATTTGATGTGTACGCCCTGTGTGCAACTTGAGTTGTATATACGTCATCGGTTCATCCTGCAAATAAAAGCGCCTTAAAATGGTCACATCTGTATGCGCAAATTGACCGTCCTCACGCACCTCTCGCTCAATGATACTCGTCTCCTTGCGTCCAATAGGAGCGATGATTGATTGTACATCTTGTGCCACATGTCCATGTACAATTGCTTCATATTGTCGAGAAATCTCTCCATTGCGCTGAGCAAGTCCCGTTAAATGGTGAATATGGGCATGTTTAGCAATGCATAGCAAGCCAGAAGTATCACGATCCAGTCTTGTTACGATATGAGCAGTTGATGCTAGATTTTGTTGCTGAAAATGACCACACACTAGATTAGCAACGCTATGTGCTGGATGCTCACGCGAAGGAATCGTACTCTGATGCGCTGGCTTATTAAGCACTAAAATCGCTTCATCTTCATAAATAATAGAAAGTTCACCATGTTCAACAGCAAGCCCTTCACTTTTTTCTTCAGGAGGGAATGTAACTTCAACACGATCCCCAACGTGAAGAGGATGTCGAACATTGCGTTCAACATCATTCACGGTCAGTAAGCCTCCATCAAATTTAATTGCCGTTAAAGCTCGCTTGGAGATGCGCCATTCAGTTAAGGCCTCCCTTAGTAGTTGACCTTCCTTTTCCGCTATAAAATGCATTGAAAATCTTGTATCCATTTTACTCATTTGCCACGAATGATTCATGTACTCGTTCCCAAAATGGGAATGGACGGAAACGAGCAAAACGTACTCTTTCAGTTGCTACATTAAAAGCAATCGACTTCACATCGCCTTGCGTAACTTGTAAATGATCAACTGTCATATTAAAGTTTTGTTCATTTACTGGACGTAAAACACAGTGATGATGTGCTGGTAAAATGAGTGGTGAACCAACTGTACGGAAGACACGGTTATTGATAGATGCTATCTCGGTAATTTGGAGTGCCGCTAAAGTTGGGTGAATAATTGCTCCACCAAGGGCTTTATTATAAGCTGTACTACCAGAAGGGGTTGACACACAAAGACCGTCTCCACGGAAACGTTCAAACTGATTACCATTTAACTCCACATCCATAACAAGCGTGACATCAGGTGATTTCACAGTCGCTTCATTTAACGCTAAATACGTATTGGATTCCGCATTATAATGCTCCACCTTCACCTCTAATAGTGGATACTCCACAACGTTAAAGTCCTTCTTGGCAATGGACAAGACAAGCTTTTCTAATTCAGATGGCTTCCAATCCGCATAAAATCCTAAATGTCCTGTATGGATACCTACGAAGGCAACCTGATCTAGCAAATGAGCATATCGATGAAAGGCATGTAGTAAAGTGCCATCTCCTCCAATAGAGATGACGATTTCAGGAGCCTCTTCATCGTAAGTTAACCCAAAATCCTGCAAATACGTTTTGGCTAGCTCCATTAATTCGTTCGACTGTGCATCTCTACGTGATTGAATGGAAAATTTCATTTTGTGTCACGCTCCTTCTCCGATAGTAAATTAGGATTCGATGCTTCTTTGTATTCACTAAAATAAGCCTGCGCTTCTTGTATCTCACTACGAATGGACGACATTTCCTCATCCAATCGGAAGGCGGCCTCTGCTGCACTTTGAAGTCGATTTTTAATTTCCTCGGGGAACATGCCTTTATATTTATAATTTAAAGAATGCTCAATAGATGCCCAGAAATTCATAGCTAGTGTTCTTATTTGAATTTCAGCTAATACCACTTTTTTCCCCTGTATCGTCTCAACAGGATATTCGACAATCATATGATATGAGCGGTAACCACTAGGCTTATTATGTGTAATATAGTCACGCTCTTCCACTACACGCATATCTTTACGTTGACGTATTAGCTCCGTAACTGTTGAAATATCATCTACAAATTGACACATAATACGTAAGCCTGCGATATCCCCTAGCTCATCACCTAGCTGTTTAGAAGGCTCAAATGCGAGTCCTTTTTCTAATGTTTTATCGTATATACTTGCTAAAGGTTTTACACGTCCCGTCACAAATTCAATTGGTGAATTTGCATTAACAATACCAAATTGTGAACGCATACCTTTTAATTTTACTTTTAACTCATCTACTGCTTGTTTATAAGGACTTAAAAATATTTCCCATTGTCCCATCGCAAAAACCTCCCGACATTCGGTATCGAACAAAACCAACACCGTCTGTTCGTTTTGTCTTTTTATTCAGCAAGAATTGTCTTGAAGTGCTGTTCCACCGATTGGACAAATTCCGCTCCATAATTGTAATTTCCTTCAATATTATACACGAGCATTTCCAGTTCATCGTAAAAATTAGTAAGCTCAAGTACTTCTGCACCTAGTTGTAGCTTTGGGTTTTGCTTTTTTTGCAAAATATGTACAAGTTCATCCCAACTACTCGGTGGAAAACGCAAGTAATGATAAATCTCTCCTGCATCAAGTAAATAAATAAACGCAAAGTCATCAGAATCTGCTATTAATTGCGCAGCAGGTTTTAACTGTAAATTTGCTTCAATGTCGTTTAAACTAAAATGAAGTTGCTCGTTTTCAAAATTCAATGTTTCTATTGTATAAATTTTACGCACATGCGGTTCCCCTTTTCGTCGTACTCTTCCTCTTATTTTAGCATAGAGGGTAAATAGTTGCAGTGTGTAAATATGAAATCAATGAAATAACGAACGAAACTTTTTATTATAGCGTGTGGTTGATTTCCGTTCCGACTGGGCGCTTTCCTGGGGGCGTCCGATGAGCCGCTTCACTCGCGTTGCTCGCTCCAGGGTCTCGGGCCAACACGATGTTGGTCACGAAGGCGTTATCACAGGATGTGATGGTTTTAGCCTTCGTTCCTCTATCGCTGATCCCCAAGGAGTCGCCCAGTCGGAACGGAAATCAACTAATTGAACTAATTTAAAAAGTGCGTTGACGAACTATTCAGAAAACAGGTAGGTTAACTCTTTAAGGTGTAATACAGCGTTGGGTTACTTTGCGAAAAGTAAAAAAACATTTTAATCCTTTCTTTCTCTTAAGCAACACGTAAAAAAATGAAATAAACAGGTGAACATAATGGCACAACAAATTGAAATAGAGTTTAAAAATCATTTAACAAAAGAGCAATACGAATATTTACTGCAAGAATTCAACATTCCTGAAAATGCTATTCATCGTCAAACAAATCATTATTTCGACACACCCTGTCAAGCTATTCGGAAACTACAGAGCGGGCTTCGTATTAGACAAAACGACAAATATTTTGAATGTACTTTAAAAGAAAAAAATGCAGAGTATGCTCATTTAGAGACAACTGACGAATTAACTGCTGAGCAAGCTAAGAAAATGCTTGCTGGAGAAGGTTTCTTTGCCCCAGAAGTAGCAAAAAGACTAGCTCTCTTCAACATTCCTTTAGAAAAGTTAGTAGTATTTGGTTCACTTTCAACTGATCGTGTTGAAATTCCTTATAGGGATGGCCTTCTAGTATTCGATCATTCTTTCTATTTGCAGTGCGACGATTATGAGGTAGAATATGAATCAAAAGATGTGCTAAAAGGAAATGCAATCTTCGACGAATTTCTACAGCAATATGGTATTGAAAAACGGGCTACAGATAAAAAGATTGCACGTTTCATGAAAGCATTACAAATGAATAATTAACAGTAGCTTTACTAATATACATGAAAGGGTGACAATTCCTTGGATATCCAATCACTCAGAACTTTACTTGACATTCAAGCATTACAAACACTAGGAGCTTCAGAAAATACATCGTCAAACAATCTTACAGACAGCAATTCTATGTTTTCAGACATGATTAGCGAATTGCTAGGCGACTCAACTACTACTAACAGTGCAAAATTATCTAGTTTGCTCGGGGATGTATCGAGCACTTCGTCATTGATGAACCAGTTTAGTAGTTTAAATGGGTTAGCTGAAAACATGCAAAATAGTGCGAATCCATCATTACTTTATAGTGGTTCTAATGGCGTCTTTATACCTTCTGCTGTGCAGGCGGCATTAGCAAATACACAATCTAGTAGAAAGCTCGACTCCTATGTTTCGGATAATGTAATTGGTTCAACAGCGTATGCCAATTCATTAGCAGGTGCCAAGCAATACGCTTCGATTATTCAAAAAGCAGCAGCTACATATAATGTACCTGAGAAACTCATCGCTGCAGTGATTAAGCAAGAGTCTAACTTTAATTCAAACGTAGTTAGTCATGCTGGAGCACAAGGATTAATGCAATTAATGCCAAAAACAGCGCAATATTTAGGGGTTACAAACGCCTTTGATCCTGAGCAAAATATTATGGCAGGGACTAAATATTTACGCCAATTGCTAGATAAATTTGATAATAATCCTACGTTAGCGTTAGCTGCATATAACGCAGGAGCTTCACGCGTTACAAAGTACGGTGGCATTCCTCCTTTCAAAGAAACGCAGAATTATGTCAAAAAAGTGATGAATTACTACACAGTTTAACTACTCTCAGCAAATTCGCTCAAATAGAGGAACTCAGTCTAAGAACGCCACGTCCTGTGGCAACGACTAAGTGACCAACATCATGTTGCTGTCGCTGCGTTAACACTACGCTTTCGCACAGAAAACATTTGTTGGCCTAAAGTCTCCGGTGATGTCATTATGCCGAGGCATAATGGATGCGCATAAACATTGTTAATACAGTCTTTTTCGGCAAATTTCACCCGCGTGGTGAAATTTGTGCTTTTCTAGCGAAAAACATTTCAGAAGAGCGCTTTGTTTGTGTTAACGAAAAGACGTTGATAGAATGAAGGTAGTCACAAGAAATTCACATTTGTAAAGATGACCAAGTATAAAAACGTACTTTACGATATAAAGAATTAAAGGGGCATTTAACTTATGAGTCGAAAATACACTGTTCCTTATGAGGAGCTGGGGGCTGAAAAACTTTCAGAGCTAATCCATGCATTCTATAAAAGAGTTGCTCAGCATCCTAATCTTATTCCAATCTTTCCGAAAGATTTGACAGAGACAGCTCGCAAGCAAATTCAATTTCAAACACAGTATTTAGGTGGACCAAATCTTTTTACTGAGGAACATGGACATCCAATGATGCGTGCACGCCATATGAATTTTCCGATTACACCTGATCGTGCTCAAGCTTGGCTTGAGTGTATGTCCGAAGCAATGGATGAAGTGGGGTTGGAAGGGAAATTCCGTGAAACTTATTATCAACGTTTAGTATTAACAGCTCATCACATGATTAATACACCAAATGACGATGAGGGGGAATTGTTACGTGAATAATATTCAAATGCTGCAGAAGCCAACTCCTGAGATTTCTACTGCTATTAAGCCTATTGAATTGTATATTTTCGTAGATCCACTTTGTCCAGAAGCATTTAATATGCAAGCCATTCTTCGTAAGTTACATCTAGAGTACAACCATTACTTTACATGGCGCTTTGTACTAAGCACAGAGCTTGCCTCTTTGAACTGTTTAAGTAAACGTGTAAAGGGTTGTATATCAGGTATTGAACTCGACATTAATCACCCTGTTTTACCATCTATCGCTATTAAAGCGGCAGAGTTACAGGGTAAACGTGTAGGAGCACGCTATTTGTCGAAACTACAAGAATATGTATTGCTAAACCAGCAAGATGTCAATTCTTATGCTACGCTGTTAAAAATTGCAGAAGATGTTCAATTAGACATGAATGAATTTTCTGCAGACTTTGGTTCAAAGGAAGCCGCACGTGCCTTCCAATGCGATTTATATATTAAACGTGAAATGGAAGTTGATGAAGTGCCTAGCATTGTATTTTTCAATGAATGTATTGAAGATGAGGGTCTTAAAGTTAGTGGGAGCTATTCCTATGAAGTTTATGAACATATTTTACAAGAAATGATGGATGAACAGCTTGTGCGTCAACCATTACCAACAATAGAAGAGTTATTTACGAAATTCCACACACTTTCAACAAATGAAGTAGCTTTCATCTACTCATTTACAGAACAAACAGCTGAACGCGAATTAAAAAAGCGTATGCTGCAACAAAAGATTGAACGAATTCAGACAAATAACGCTACACTGTGGCGTATTAAATAATGCAATTATACTAAGCTCCAAAATAAAAGCAAGTGAAGAAAACTTCACTTGCTTTTATTTTTCTTTATAGCCTCTTCATTACTTTCTTTCGGATTATACAAACTTAAAGTAAATAAATGCACAACCTCATCTATCATCTCATCAATATCCGGATTAATATGCTTATTTATATATGGTAATGTCAATTGGAAAACTAAAATTGACGACAGCAAAGAAAAGAAAAAATTCGCAGTATATTTAAAGTTCCCTTTTGGAATTTTCCCTTGCTCATCTGACTACTCCCACAACTAAAGCAGTGGGGTTCTTATGTACTTGAGAGAAGCGTTACAAAGCTCTCCACAGATGGTGTTGCCATGTCCTGTGTACAACATCTTTGATTTATCTTCTGTTCCATAAGACTTTCTTATTTACACAACCGATGTTGTGTTGGCAATAAGTTTTAACGAAGGCGGGTAGCTCTACCTACGGAGGAATACTCCTCACTTGATTTGTTTGATACCCATGCTAAGAGGGAATGTTTTCTTTACTTGTTTCAAGTCTTCTATATGTTGATTGTGTAACTCTAAAAAGGTAGTAAACGTTTTATTGCATAAGTCTTGATTAGTTTGTTGTAAATTTGGATCACTATTCATCAGTAAAAACGCACTATATAAATCTCGTTGTACGGGATGACTCCCAATTTGACTCCAACGTTGATGGAGTTTTTTCTTTTCATAACGATCTGTCACATGGTTATATTGACTGGCTCTAAAGGTGATCGTATTTACTTTCTGTATCGTTTGCTTTGTGTAACCTAATTTTTGATGGATGATTTCCACTAGCATGGCAGGGGCATGATTCCCAATGCTTTTTCCAAAACGCTTTTTGGATTGGATTTTGCCCTGTATATTTGTTTTGGTTTCTTTTGTACGTTTGGCCAATCCTTTAAAATACATGGTTTCGATGTACACCTCATCGCCAAGAGACAAGATTTTATTTGCTAACGCACCATGATTTTCTTTGATGTAGCAAGCTTTCTTTCTATATATTTCTTTTATTTGTTTTTTGATAGTTTTTACTATATGTCCAACGGAGTTTGACGCCATGTTTTATAGTACCATCCTTTTTGAAATTGTTAGGATTGGTACTTCTACGACTTCTATCTAACTTGCGTAATAAACGTCTTTTTTGTTTCTCCAATAAAGGTACTTCTGGAGCAAGTTGTTGCATGAAAACTGTTTCTTCTGAAACAACCGCAATGGTAGAAGGACCAATGTCAATACCTACTCGTTTTTGTTTTTGATAGGAATGTCGAAAGGCTCCTGTAGATGGAATTCTCTTTGCAGGAGGAATCCCATCCATCACAAGTTGTACGTAAAAAGTATGTTTTCCACGAATCACTTTTTTGACTAGACGACCATATTTAATGGTATGAAGAGCAAGGGATTCTTTTACAAACAAATCTTGTTTGCGAATACGAACAGGAAGGGTTAATCCATTCCAATAGACAATATTCTCTTTAAATCGAATGCCTGCTTTATTAGATTTCCCTTCTACAGAATGAAACATTCCGTAACGTTTAAAGTGTGCTTTACTCCCTTTAAATAGAACATCTTGAACCGCTCTCCAGACAGTAGAGGCGATCTTCTGAGAAGCATTGCTATCTATATGTTTTTTATAGTTATGTTGATGCTTTTTAATATACGCATGCAGTTGATATTCACTTAATCCAAAAGATTGACGAATGTTATCTAATTCTTTTGCGGCCTGCTTCAATTCTTTTGAATCATTCAATTTTTTCGCTTTTTGGTAGCAACGTAATTGTTTTCGATAGTGTTTTGATTCTTGCATTAAAGTATATTGTTTTACTGCATAAGACAAAGTTGTATTATAGAGTGTACGGGCAATTTCAAAACGTTTTAATAGAATATCCTTTTGCCATGTATCTATAAGTAACTTGAGTTCTATAATAAAACAATCTTTCTTCCCTTTCGTCATTACCCGTCACTTCTTTCTTTTTTTGATTATTCACAATATACAACATAAACATATGTTCTATAAAGAAAAAAGCACTTCATTCCTCGCACCTCTGAAGAAGTGGGCTTCCTGAAGCTCAATTCTATGAAGGCTGGGCGACTCCTTGGGGATTAGCAATAGAGGAACGAAGGCTAAAACCATCACATCCTGTGATAACGCCTTCGTGACCAACATCGTGTTGCCCCGAGACCCTGGAGCGAGTGAAGCGGCTCATCAGACGCCCCAGGAAGCTTTGCTCTGTGCGAAAGCGTAGCGACAGCAACAACAAAGCGCCTAGCCGGAACGAAAATCAACTCTCTCTTTGCAGTGAGCAATACTTTATTTAAATTGACAACTTACATCGACATAAAACAAAACAAAGAAGCGCCACTATCCTCGACAGATAGTGACGCCTCTTTTTCACAAAGGGGATGGGAGAAATGTTCACGTTCAAACAAAGGGGTGTATGTTTGTTTTGTGATTTATTTCACATGAATCACTTTATCACGGAATAGTAAATATAGCAATAAATCTGATCGTAGATTCACAAATTTGTCAAATAGAAAGCGATTACAAACAGTATTTTTTCAAGATATGCACTTTTAAACCTATAGAAATCAAAAAAAAACATTATTCTTTTATTTTCAATCACTTAACTAATCATAGAAAAAAGGCTGTAGCGAAATTTCTACAGCCTGCTGAATTAATTATTCAACAATAATTTTTCAAACTCATTTAAACGTTCTTCAAATACTTTACATGCATCATCAATCGGTTTAGCAACGTTCATATCAACACCTGCTGCCTTTAGTACTTCAATTGGGAAATCAGAGCAACCTGCTTTTAAGAAGTTATTAATATAACGTTCTACAGCTGGTGTACCCTCTTCTAAAATCTGTTTACTTAATGCTGTTGCAGCTGATTTACCTGTAGCATATTGATACACATAGTAATTATAGTAGAAGTGTGGAATACGAGTCCATTCTAAGCCGATTTCCTCATCTACAACAACATCCTCACCGAAGTATCGTTTATTTAAATTATAGTAAACCTCTGTTAAACGCTCCGCTGTTAAAGATTCACCATTGTTGTCCATTTGGTGGATTAAGTGTTCAAATTCAGCAAACATTGTTTGTCTGAAAACAGTACTTCGGAAACCATCTAACCAATGATTTAATAAATAAATTTTCTGCTGGGGATCTTCAATTGTTTTTAGTAAATAATCATTTAACAATTCTTCATTACATGTCGAAGCTACTTCAGCCACAAAAATAGAATAATTACCATAAACAAACGGCTGATTTTTTCGTGAATAATAACTGTGTACACTATGACCAAATTCATGAGCTAGTGTAAACAGATTATTAACATTGTCCTGCCAGTTCATTAAAATGTATGGATTTGTTCCATAAGCGCCTGAAGAGTACGCACCACTGCGTTTCCCTTTGTTTTCTAAAACATCCACCCAACGGTTATCAAGTCCACTCTGAACAATGCCTTGATATTCCTCACCTAGTGGCGCTAAAGCCTTTACTAAAATATCCTTCGCTTCGTCGTAAGTGACTTTCATATCGACTTCCTTAACGAGTGGGGCAAATAAATCCCACATATGCAGTTCGTCCACGCCTAAAAGTTTCTTACGTAATGAAATATAGCGCTGCATAGCTGGTAAATGCTTATGGATTGTTTCTACTAATTGATCATAAACACTTTCTGGAATGAAATTATTAGACATTGCAGCGTGGCGTGCCGAATCAAAATTACGGATACGTGCGCTGACATTATGCTTTTTAACATTGCCAGTTAACGTAGACGCAAATGTATTTTTAAAGTTACCGTAAGATTCATACATTGCTTTAAAGGCCTTTTCACGAACAGTACGATCTTTACTTTCTAGAAACTTAATAAAGTTACCGTGTGTTAGTTGCACTTCTTCTCCATCTTCATTTTTCACTTTAGGGAAGACCATATCAGCGTTGTTTAACATACTAAATGTATTTGAAGCAGTACCTGTAACCTCAGACATTTGTGCAAGTAATGTTTCCTGTTCTGCTGGTAAAACGTGCGGACGTGCCATCGTTATTTCTTTTAAAGATTGCTTATACAGTTGTAAGTCTTTGTTTTCTGCTAAGTAATGTTCTATTGTTTCCTCACTCAATGATAAAATCTCGGGTGTTAAAAATGATAGGGCAGCGGAGATACTAGTCGCTAATGTTTGAATACGACTATTCATATCCTGGTAGAAACTATTTGTCGTATCTTGGTCATAACGCATATGGGCATACGTGTAAAGCTTCATTGTACGTTGGTAAATATCATCGTGATAAGTTAGAACTGCTAATAATGCATGTGCTCCATTTTTTAAAGTACCTACATAGCTAGATGCTTTTTTTGCAATTTCCCCAACTTCTTTATACTCCTTCTCCCACAGGGCGTCAGTTGCAAATATATCCTCCAAGCGCCAAGTTAACTCTTCTGGAACTTCATTTCTTACTAAAACTTGATTACTAGCCATGTGCCAGCCCTCCATATATGTGAGTTTTTCCTATACTCTCATATTTTCTCAGTATATTGCGGCAATTGCAAATAAATGTGCGTATACTTGCTCACAAATACCCGGAAAACAATCATTTTCTTCATAACTTTTCGCCAGCACCATTCCATAATTTTTGATTGCCTGTACTGCTTGATTTGTTACCGCTACATTTTGTTGGATTAAAAACGATCGAATCGTTCTCTCGTCTAGTTCATGGGGTACTAATTGTAATCGACGACAAAAATGGAGTAAAATCGTTTGCCACTCAACAGAAAATATCGGTATCGCTTCTGCATCTTTTACCGGAACACCTACGTAATCAGGCATTGCAGTTAAAGCAAAGCGTAACTCATAACTACTTCGTAAAAATGTATCTTGTACCCCATTTTTACTATGTAATAATCGCTGGTATACGAATTGCTTACAATGCTTTTTATAAAGCTGCCAGAAAAGATGAAATTCCTCTTTCGTAATTGACTTAGGCTCATAAAAAGGAAAATGTTGCTTGTGAATAGTTAGTTCCTGTACTTTACCTATAAAAGTATGCCCATGAACATGAAGAAGATTCGTCCAATAAATAAATCTCGATGTGTTTGCATCATAGGTTACTACATAAGCCAAGTCTTGTGCTGTAGCAATTATCACCTTTTGCATAATTGGGGAAATAAAAATTTGTTGAATACCTTGTGTAGACTGTTTTTGAGGTGTTTGAAAAAGCCACAATGGCTGTATAAAATGTTTCTCATAGCCAGATGTACGCAATAGCCACTTTTCATGAGAAATGGTACTACATTGAAATTCAATGGCAATTTGCTTCTGCTCCTTTATCAAAAGCATATCCGGCCGCTGTGAAAGTTTCCGTAAATAAGGCTCCAGCTTTACTGTATGCCCGAGCTTTCTCAACCATTCAAATAATTGCACTTTCCCTTGTAAATGAAGTTTTGATTCACCCTCTGCAAATAATTGCTCACAGCTATTATTGGCAATATGAGCGAAATGAGGGATATTATATTGACCTACCTTTAATCGGACAGACTGTTGACATTGGGGACAATAAAATTTCATCTGCCGCCTATATCGTTGTAAGGCTTCCCTTGAATATTGATATGGAAGGAAAATCTGCTGCTGCTCATTATAGGCCATAAGCATAAAATCATCTCCTTTTTGACTAATTGTAAAGGAGTGTTTTTATTGCAACAAATAAAGAACGGCTTTTTCTTGAAATTTAAAAATTGCTTCTTTTTAATCCTTTTAAATAAAAAGACTGTAAACAAACCTTGATAATAACCAAGTTTGTTTACAGTCTAAGCACTGAATCAAGTACTCATTACTTTAAATAAAATATTTTCGTACTGTTTCAAAGCAATTAAATTCCATAATTTTCTCGCCATATTCTTCTAAGCGATGGATTGTGAAATTTGATGGTATTAAAAATTCTTTGATAACAGCATTTCTATCGTGATGATTTAGTTCTTCATCTGCGTTTGTAAAGTCAACCACCAGATAATAACAATTTTCATATTTAAATAATGAGGAATCCACTAATTCATCAGTTATGCGTTTCGCTACAGGGATTAACTCATCAATATCTTTAAATTTATAAACATAAATGTCTGTATCCATAAATAGCTCTGACTCATCCATGTCACCAAATTGAGTTAGTTGACTGAGAAGATCCTCTCCAACGTCCCCGAATGGGGCAAACATCTCTTTGTGTTCGTCAAAATGCGAAGAACCATCTAAGGTTTCACCGTCTTTTAAAATATGTGCACGTGTGACAATGATTTCTAAGCCCACTTCAGACGCATTGATATGAATCCAAATAGGACCTTCTACATCAAAGTAATCCTCCGTGTTTACCTCATCAATCATATCCCAAAAAAGTTGTTCACCCTTTGCTCGATTGTACCAAATTTCTTCACGACTATAGCCGCGATCCTCTATATCATTGTACGTTATAAAGAGCTTGAGTGTATTTTCGTTTACACGTTCGATGTCCACTAGACCTCATCTCCCTTCACTGTCATTTGTCGAAAAACAGTTTTGTTTCATTAGTATGCTTTTATTCATTGTTTTTAACCTCATACTCCGTTTTTGTTTTTCAACCTTTGACCACACTACAGTAAAACGGTGAGCAACTGAAATCAAAAATTAATTGTCCACAGTTGTCTCTAATTATATTGTATGCTGTTCTGTCATAAAATGAAAAGGATATACACCGTTTCATAGAAGATATTTGAATTATTGAAATTGTAGTAAACTATTAAGACTAAATCAAGTTTAACATACTTTACGGAAATATATGACTTTTCACTATTATTTATTATACTTTATATAGAAGGTTTTACATAAGTAAAACACAAAAAATAGATGTCACAATATGCTTGTTGCATATGTAACACCTAATACTTATTTATGCAGAATACGGGGATATTAGTTCACCATGCGCTGTGCTTCTTGCAATTGATACGCACGAACCTTACGAGGTAGGAAACGACGAATTTCATCTTCATTGTAGCCAACTTGTAAACGTTTCTCATCTAAAATGATGGGACGACGTAATAAACCTGGATACTCTTGAATTAACTCATATAAACGTTGTAATGGTAAGCTTTCAACATCAACATTCAATTTCTGGAAAATCTTTGATCGAGTTGAAATAATTTCATCTGTACCATCCTCTGTCATACGCAAAATTTCTTTAATTTCACTAATGCTTAATGGTTCGGAAAATATATTACGTTCTGTATATGGGATTTCATGCTCCTCTAACCATGCTTTCGCTTTTCGGCAAGACGTACAACTTGGTGATGTAAATAAAGTTACTATCATACTGACACATCCTTTCCATTTTATCATTATCTATAAACCTGTGTGTTAAATTAGAATTAATGTAATGTAATCCACTTACTATTATACAGTACTCTGTGATATTTGAATATAGTTCCAATAAAAAAACAATAACTTTATCACACTAAATTTTCTGTCTATTTATACAACTTTCAAAGTGTAGTTACTTCGCGGTATTTCTAATGAACTACTAATAATATTCCCATTCGTCGCGCGTTTTAAACACTCATTTCTTGATTGTTTTTGTTCTCATTTAAAAAAATCAAACGAGAAAATTGTCAGTTCAGTATTTACAATATAGACGCATACTTACTATTATTGGTTGCATGTTTAAATAAATAGCTCATCACCATAATATGTGGTTGATTTTTTGTTCGGACTGGGCGCTTTCCTAGGGTGCTGAATAGAGAAAAAGACTGCGAAAATAGCATATAATTTTTTCTCGTGAAAGAACACCGCCAAAAGTCTGACTTTACAGATTTTCTGGGCGAGAAAGCCCATGTAAGGTGTAGCCCGTCTTTAGACATGGGATGAAAGTGAGGCAGGTGTCTGAAACGGTGTTATACTCCATGTATAGACAAGTAAAAGTCTTTTACACACACTAGTTCATTGAAAATTAAATATCAATCACCTAATTCATGCTATGTCGTCAAGAAAAAGACGCTATAGTAACAGTAGCGTAGTTCTATCTGCTATATGCACTGGATAAGGAGGGGAAATGGGATACCCCCACTTTGAGAGCGCTTCAAAACAGCAATGGACTGCGAACGCTTAGTTATTCAGGAATCCTACTGACATTAGTCAGCTTGTCCCTTTAAGGGTGAGAGTCTCAAACACTTGCATTCACCGAGCCTTTATAATATAATTTTTTGCAATCAATCAATTATGTCTTTGATGAGTTCACCTCATCTAACACTTGAAAGACAGTTATTGAACTAAATAAAAAACGCTGACGAAGAATAGTACATTTGCACTTTACATGTTTAGAGAGTCTGTGGTTGCTGCAAACAGATCGTGTAAGCATTTGGAATGGGCTTCCGAGTTAGCTTTGTGAACGTCTTAGTTTCCTTACTGGAGCCTATTAGCAGAGCTCGTCCCTTCACGTTACGAAGTAAAGTGGCCGATTTAGGCAAGCTGGGTGGTACCGCGGATTCAAACATCATTCGTCCCTTCATTAGAAAATTAATGAGGACGCATGATGTTTTTTATTTTGGAACAATTAACCTGGTCTTATGTAAAGACTAACTGAGGTAACAAAATTCAGGGAGGAAATGACAATGACAACTATTTTTTCAGGCGTACAGCCAACAGGTATTGTAACTCTAGGGAATTATTTAGGAGCGTTTAAGCAATTCCCAGCATTACAAGATGAAGGAGATGCTGTTTATTGTATCGTCGATCAGCATGCAATAACAGTGGCACAAGATCCAAAGGAATTACGTCAAAATATTCGCAACCTAGCAGCTATGTATATCGCTACTGGGATCGATCCTAAAAAGTCTACATTATTTATTCAATCAGAAGTGCCAGCACATGCACAGGCAGGCTGGATACTACAATGTGTCGCATCAATTGGAGAGCTTGAACGTATGACACAGTTCAAGGATAAATCTCACGGTAAGGAAAGCGTATCTGCCGCTCTACTAACATATCCTCCATTAATGGCAGCAGACATCCTTTTGTATAATACAAACATCGTTCCTGTCGGTGATGATCAAAAGCAGCATATTGAGCTTACCCGTGATCTAGCAGAGCGTTTTAACAAACGTTATGGTGACGTTTTAACGATTCCTGAAATTCAATTACCAAAAGCAGGGGCTCGTATCAAATCACTACAAGAACCAACAAAGAAAATGAGTAAATCTGATCCAAATACAAAAGCGACCATCAAACTTTTAGATTCAGCGAAAGATATTGAGAAAAAAATTAAATCTGCAGTTACTGACTCTGATGGTTTTGTGGCATTTGATGTAGAAAATAAACCTGGTGTTTCTAATTTACTAACAATTGAATCTGCCATCTCAGGCGTATCTATTGACGATCTTGTAAAAAAATACGGAGGCATTGGCTATGGTGGTTTCAAACAAGGTGTAGCAGCAGCGATTATTGATCACCTGACACCAATTCAAGAAAAATTCTATAATTTGGTAGAATCCTCGGAATTAGACATTATTTTAAATGCGGGTGCTGAAAAGGCAAAAGTGATTGCAAGTACTACATTAAAACGCATGGAAGAAGCAATGGGCCTTGGTCGTGCACGTCGCTAAAAAGAAAGCTTTATTATAAAACGAATAGATGATTGTTAGAGCTTGGCCAAAAAGAGAGTAATGTAAGCGTTACATCTTAATCTTTTTCATTTAAAGTTTTATCATAACCAAGATCAAGCACAACAGCGCATAACACGATGGCTGATCCAATGACCATATAAAATGCTGATGTATGTGCCATGAACTTAAAAACTACTAGCCAGGAATATCCAAGTGTCCGATAATTCAAATACAAGATGAGATTCCCTGCGGAGAGAATCAATAAGCCATAGCTCATTAAAAATAAAAAGAGTCGGAACAAGATAAGGGCATCCTTTCTATTTCTTCTTAATTATCATCTATTCACAAAACTATAAAAAAAGACGTCGGCCACGCAATTAATTGGGCTGACGTTTTTTTATATTATTGAAAAACAATTATATCAATAAAATTACTGTCCATTATTGCGAGGTGATTTTGACGCCTTAATTAACTGCCCGTAAAAGATTGGTAAAGACAAATAAACAGTGGGAATAAAGAAATCCCCACTGTTTAAAATTATACTTTATTATTCCTCGATTTTTTTGAATAGTAGACTAGCGTTGTGTCCACCGAACCCAAGTGAGTTACTCATAGCATATTTAATCTCTGCTTTTCGCGCTTCATTCGGTACATAATCTAAATCACAATCTGGATCTGGATTTGTTAAATTAATTGTCGGTGGTAAAATGCCTTCTTTTAGTGCTAGCGCTGTGAAAATAGCTTCAACACCACCAGCTGCACCTAATAAGTGACCTGTCATTGATTTTGTAGAACTCATTGCAAGCTTATAGGCATGTTCACCAAAGACGGTTTTTACTGCCTGTGTTTCAAATAAATCGTTATACGGTGTACTTGTTCCATGTGCGTTAATATAGTCTACTTGTGAAGCTTCTACACCGCCATCAGTTAAAGCTTGCATGATTGCACGAGATGCACCTTCTCCTTCTGGAGCTGGAGCTGTAATATGATGCGCATCCCCTGTTGCACCATAGCCAAGAACTTCTGCGTAAATTTTTGCACCACGTGCTTTTGCGTGCTCGTACTCTTCCAAAATAACAATACCCGCACCTTCACCGATAATGAAACCATCGCGATTTTTATCGAATGGACGGCAAGCTGTTTCTGGGTCTGTATTTAAAGATAATGCAGTATTTGCGCAGAAGCCTGCTACCGCCATCGTAACGATTGGCGACTCTGCACCACCAGAAATCATAACATCTGCATCGCCACGTTCAATTACTTTAAAAGCATCCCCAATGGAGTTTGTACCTGAAGCACAGGCAGTTACTGAACAAGAGTTAATGCCTTTTGCCCCAAAGTGAATCGACACTTGGCCTGAAGCCATATCTGGAATCATCATTGGAATAAAGAATGGACTTACACGTCTTGCTCCGCGCTCTTGGAATGTTAAAAATTGTTGCTCGTATGTTTCCATACCGCCGATTCCAGAGCCAATCCAGACACCTGCTCGCGGTGCAAGCTCTTCATCGATTGTTAATTGTGCATCTTCCATCGCCATGATGGACGCTGCTAAAGCATACTGTGTAAAGCGATCCATTTTACGAGCTTCTTTACGTTCAATATACGTTTCAATATTGAAGTCTTTCACTTCAGCGGCAATTTTTGCTGCGAAAAGATCTTTATTTAAACGTGTTAACTCGCCAATGCCAGATTTTCCTGCTTTAATGTTAGTCCATGTTTCTTCGATGCTATTTCCTAATGGTGTAACTGCGCCAATTCCTGTAATTACTACTCGTCGTTTACTCATTGTCTTACTCCCCTCAAGCATTTTTCGTTTTTATTTTCCCCATCTCATTGCAACGGCACCCCATGTTAAGCCACCACCAAATCCAACAAGTACTAATAAATCATCATCTTTAATCTTACCTGCCTCAAGCTCATCTACTAAGGAAATACCAATAGACGCTGCCGACGTATTCCCATACTTGTGAATCGTTTTCGACATTTTTTCCGGTGGTAGCTCTAGACGCTCACGAGCAGATTCCATAATTCGAATATTCGCCTGATGCGGCACTAAAAAATCTACGTCTTCTTTTGTTAAACCTGCTTTTTCTAATACGTTTACTGCAGATTCACCCATTTGACGAACTGCAAACTTAAATACTTCACGGCCATTCATAGCGATTGTGTCCTGCTGTGTAACATATAAATTCTTTCCACCTGTACCGTCAGCTCCAAGCTCAAATGATAAAATACCTCTACCTTCTGATACTGGACCAACAATTGCTGCACTTGCACCGTCACCGAATAACACAGCGGTATTTCGGTCTTCCCAATCAAGTACTTTCGACAGCTTTTCAGCACCTACTACTAAGACATATTTATAAGCATTTGATTCTACAAATTGCTTCGCTGTCACTAAACTATATATAAATCCTGCACAAGCAGCCGCTTGATCCATCGCAGCTGCATTGACTGCTCCAATTTGCTCCTGAACCATACATGCGACACTTGGAAAATTTTGATCTTGTGTTACAGTTGCGACAAGGATTAAGCCTATTTCCTCAGGCGTAATACCTGCTTTAGCAATAGCCTCCTTTGCAGCAGCTACTGCTAAATCTGACGTTTCCTGATCATCTGCGGCAAAATGACGTTCTTCAATTCCTGTGCGAGTTCGAATCCATTCATCCGAAGTGTCCATCATTTTTTCTAAATCAAAATTTGAAACAGCTTTCTCCGGAACGTATTTGCCAATTCCTATAATACCAGCGTTCATTTAGCAACCCCTCTGCTTTCTTACCATCAATTATTAGTAACTGGTCATAATTATAACTCATAATGAAGGAGAGGTGCAAGATGAATTAAAAAAAGCGAAAATACACAAGTGGTAACCAATCAATTATGGCCTCGGAATAATGACGTCCGGAATCAGCTTTGTGCTTAGGCTTTGCAGAGTTTGTGCGAAAGCGCAGTGGAACAACAGCATTTTATAATTTCTTCAATTTCAGTGATCCTATTGAGATGGATTGAAATAAAAAAAGTCATGTTGTCGTTGTGACAAATTCGCCATGTTTCATAGAAAAGGTTCTTTTTTTTTCGATTTATGTTATGATATGATAATGAATATGTAGTAAAACTTTATGATATAAAAAAGTTCGGTTGAGGTGAAATTAATGCAATATATCGTAACATTCATATGGTCATTCCTACTAGTTTCAATGTTAAACTACGTAGTAAGCTCTGTACTTGGTGCAGATTTTGATATCGTAACTGCTGGAGTCACATCAGCTGTATTTACAATTCTTATTTTCATTATCGGCGCAGTTATTCCAAACGAGTCAACTCCAGAAGCTGCAGATCATCATTAATTCAGCTAGAAAAAACCTGTTTCGCACAATGCGGAACAGGTTTTTTCTTATTTTTCAATGACACATTGACCATCATGCATTCTAATGTGCAATGTGTCGCCTGGTAATACTTCACCTCGAAGCAATTCTTTTGCAACGGCTGTTTCAATATAACGTTGCACGAAGCGTTTTAGCGGTCTTGCGCCAAACTGAGTATCTGCTCCTTGTTCTACAACCCAATCAATTACATTTTGTTCTACTTGTAGAGTAATATCTTGCTCTGCAACCCGTTTGACAAGCTGTTCGGCATATTTCCAAGCAATCGCTGTAAAGTGCTCATCTGATAATGCATGGAACATAATAATATCATCCATACGATTCAACAGCTCTGGTTTAAAGTGTTGCCGCAGTGCAGCCATCACTAAATCCTCCACTGCTGCACCGGCTTCTTTTGCATCCATTAAATAGCTTGAGCCAATGTTAGAGGTTAAAATGACCACCGTGTTCGTAAAGTTAACCATACGACCTTGGCTATCCGTAATGCGTCCATCATCTAAAATTTGCAGTAAAATATTCGCAACATCAGGGTGGGCCTTTTCAATTTCATCTAATAATACAACTGAATATGGATTTCGGCGAACAGCTTCTGTTAATTGCCCACCTTCTTCATAGCCAACATAGCCTGGAGGTGCCCCTACAAGACGTGATACGCTATGCTTCTCCATATATTCACTCATATCAATACGGATAAAATGATCCTCAGAATCAAACAACTGTGCCGCTAGCGCCTTCGCAAGTTCTGTTTTACCAACACCTGTTGGCCCTAGGAATAAAAAGCTACCAATTGGTCGATGCGGGTCTTTGATACCAGCTCGAGCACGCCATACCGCTTCTGTAACAAGCTGTACAGCATTATCTTGTCCGACTACACGCTCATGCAGTGTATCTTTCAAGCGCAATAATTTTTCACGCTCTCCTTCTACTAATTTCGTCACTGGTATGCCTGTCCAGCGTGAAACGATAGAGGCGATTTCTTCAACTGTTACCTCTTCACGTAAAATACGTGATTCCGTACCATTCTCAAATTGTTTTTCCATCTCTTGAATTTCCTTTTCAAGTGTAGGAATTTTCCCATGACGTAGTTCGGCTGCTTTATTTAAATCATACTTACTTTCTGCTTCATCTAAGTCACGGCGGTATTTATCTAGTTTTTCACGTTTTTTCTGAATACCATGTAACGCTTCTTTCTCTGTTTCCCATTGTTTACGCATGCCTTCAGAGGATTCTTTGTGCTTTGTTAATTCCTCACTAAGTTGCTCTAGACGCTTTTTACTTGAATCGTCCTTTTCTTTACGCAGTGCTTGCTCCTCAATTTCGAGCTGCATAATACGGCGTGTGACTGCATCCAATTCCTGTGGCATAGAATCAATTTCTGTTCGAATCATCGCACATGCTTCATCGATTAAATCGATGGCCTTATCTGGCAGGAAACGCTCTGTAATATAGCGATTTGAAAGCTCTGCTGCCGCTACGATCGCACGGTCATGAATACGTACCGCATGATGTAACTCAAAGCGCTCTTTCAAGCCGCGTAAAATGGAAACTGTATCTTCAATAGACGGCTCACGTACAAGCACTTGTTGGAAACGACGCTCTAAAGCAGGATCTTTTTCAATATACATACGGTATTCATCTAATGTTGTAGCCCCAATACAATGTAGCTCACCTCGTGCAAGCATTGGCTTTAGCATATTCCCCGCGTCCATCGCACCATCCGTTTTACCTGCACCAACAATCGTATGAATTTCATCGATAAATAAAATGATGCGCCCCTCTGAGTCTTTTACCTCTGTTAAAACACCCTTTAAGCGCTCTTCAAATTGTCCACGATAACTAGCACCTGCTATTAAGGCACTCATATCTAACTCATACAACATGCAATCCTTTAAGCCCTCAGGCACATCGCCCTTTACGATACGTTGGGCTAATCCTTCAACAATAGCTGTTTTACCAACCCCTGGCTCACCTATTAAGACAGGATTATTTTTCGTTTTGCGTGTTAAAATACGAATAACATTACGAATTTCTTCATCACGGCCGATTACCGGGTCCATTTTACCATTTTTTATTTCTCCAATTAAATTACGTCCAAATTGTTCTAATGGTTTTTTATCATTAGTTTGTTGAAATTGCATATTTAGCACCCCTTTTCAATAATGTTAAACGGAATCCCGTTTGCCATTCTGTTTTACGAAAAAGCATTTGACCTTTTTTGACTAACTTTATTTTACAACGCACAACAAACCATAGCAAAGAATTAGCCCTAAAATTCCCTCACTTATAAATAGAAAATTACGTTATAATAAAGTATGTTTCTTAGATTTAGCAAATTGTTCACTATCCTTTCGTAATAAATAGGACTTATTACACAAAGAAGGCTCATGACCAAAAGTAGTAGATAACATTTGTTTAGACGTACGCCATGAATAGAAGTTGTTTGGAGTGGAGGTTGTCAAAACGCCGAGCCGGAACGGAAATCAACCACATGTTTTGGGAATGAGCCAAAAAGAAAGCGATGTGTTGGAGTTATGGTTATAATGGATAATATACAAGAGAAATTTCACGACCTTTTTCAAAAGCATGGTGTTTTTATTAAAGTGAATAAGGATAGTACAATCTTTTTAGAGGGCCAACGTGCGAAAGAAATTTATTATATAAAAACAGGAGCTATCTCGATTAGTCAGGAAACGGAAAATGGAAAGGAATTAACCATTCGTATTTGTGGTCCAGGCAATATAATTGGTGAAGGCTCGTTATTTTGTAACCTAACGTACAATTCCATGACTGCTAAAGTTTTAGAACCCTCTAGTTTATATGTACTAAGCCGTGAATCATTGGAACTTTTACTAGTGGAACAACCTATTTTAATGGTGGAATATATGAAGTGGCTACAAACAGAAAATTTAAAGCATCAAAGTCGTTTGCGCGATTTAGTGTTAAATGGTAAAAAGGGGGCTTTATTTTCAACACTCATCCGCCTCTCGAATACTTATGGTAAGTCTTTAGAAAATGGCACTATTTATATTGACCTTCCATTAACAAATACAGAAATCGCAAATTTATGTGCGACGAGTCGAGAAATGATTAATCGCATGCTTAATGACTTAAAAAAGCACAATATTATATCCTTCGAAAAAGGTTATATTACCATTCACGCCCTTCAATTTTTAAAGGATGAAATCGCCTGTGAGAATTGTCCGTTACAAATATGTCGTATCGATTAATTCGCTACACGCAAATCCCCGCTTATGAGTTGTAAGCGGGGATTTTTTATCGTGCTTTAAGCGGACTTAGCGTACACCTAATGCCATTTTTGCATAGCGTGACATTTTATCTTTTGACCAAGGTGGATTCCATACAATGTTGACATTTGTACTTTTTACCTCAGGAAGTTCACCTAATGCTGTATTTACTTGATCAACAATAACAGGTCCCATTGGGCAGCCCATAGACGTTAACGTCATTGTAACGGTTGCTGCACCCTCTTCATCTAACTCTACATCATATACTAAACCTAAGTTGACGATATCAATACCAAGCTCAGGGTCTATTACATTTTCTAATGCACCGAACATGCTGTCTTTCATATTTTGATCCATCTGTATTTCTCCTTCCGTCACAGTGTTAACTTAATCATAGCAGATGCATCTTATTATGCCAAATGCTGTGCAAGCCATTCAGTTGCTGCTAACATACCATCTCGAGACACAGCATGACCCGCTCTTTTATTAGCTAAAAATTTTAAGTTTTCTGGATTAGTTTCATAATATTTGCGTAAAGTTAAATAAAAATTATACGTTTCATTGAAAGGTACAGTTTTATCTAATTCCCCATGCCAAAACAACACAGGTCGTCCTGCGAATTTTTCTGGCGTTAGGCTGACATCATATTTAGCTAGAAGCTCATTCGTTTGTTGTATTTCTTCTTCGGACATCGGCCAATTCACACCGCTTTTAGCGAATTGCTGTAATTGATACTGCGCTAATTTAAGAAACCCTGGTGCCCCCATGCATACTGCTGCTGTTTTAATCCAATCATAACGCTTTAAACAGCCTGATGTTACAATCCCACCCATTGATGTACCAGCAACGCCTATTTTATCATTCACGAATAATTTTTTATTCTTTAATTCATTATATAATTGTTCAACTTCATGAATAGAATTTGAAACAATTTCCCAAAAATATAAGCTCATTTTCATCTCAGACAGGCCTTCACTACGGTCGCCATGTAATTTTGCATCTGGTAATAGGACACGCACACCGCTACCCACTAATTGGTATGCATAATGTAAGTTATGTTCTTTTGCGCTCATAAAGCCATGCAAAAAAATCACTACTGGGGTTTTTTCATTCATATTTTCTGTATGTATATGTAATAAAGGTATATTTCCCCACATTTCTTTCTCAACAATCATCTTTGTCACTCCCAACTTTTGTCTAATCTTTATGTTAGCAAACTTTTCTCAATGTGACAAAATTTTGACGTATGGTTTACAAAGAGATACTATTCAAATTATAGGAAAGGGGCCATAAGCTATGAAACCGCATTTAATCGTTTTAGACTTAGATGGTACGTTATTAACGGACCAACAACAAATTTCAGCAAAAACTAAAAAAGCAATATTGCAGGCAAAGGAACAAGGCCATCAAGTGATGATTGCTACAGGTCGTCCTTATCGTGCGAGTGATTTATACTACCACGAGCTTGGCCTTACAACGCCCATCGTGAATTTTAATGGTGCTTACGTCCACCATCCTAAAAACGCTGCTTGGCAGACTAAGCATACTCCTATTGATTTAGGTGTAGTGCATGATGTCGTCGATTCCATCAATAGCTATGAATACGAAAATATTATTGCAGAGGTTAAGGACGATATTTATGTGCATACAGAGAATGAACGGATATTAAACATTTTTAATATGGGGAATCCAAAAATTACTCTTGGAGATCTCTTTATCCATTTACTTGATAACCCAACTAGTTTACTAATTCAAGCGAATGAAGTGAATTCAATGATTATTCGTGACCATTTACAGGCTGTTCATGCTGAGGTCATTGAACATCGTCGCTGGGGAGCGCCACTTCACATTATAGAAATTGTTCGCCGTGGCTTAAATAAAGCGGTGGGAATCGCTCATGTAGCAAAAGATTTAGGTATCCCACGCGAGCGTATTATTGCATTCGGTGATGAGGATAATGATTTAGAAATGATTGATTACGCCGGCATCGGTGTAGCGATGGGCAATGGCATTCCTGCTTTAAAAAATATCGCCAATGAAATTACTACAACCAATAATGACGATGGCATCGCTAAAATACTCATCGAACGCTTGAAATTAACCTAGTTAAATAGAAATATCCCGTTTTTTTGGATCATCACCTGCAGTTGTGGGTGACATTTGTTAAAATAAAATGTATGCCATGTATGAAAGTTGATTGGCGTTTAGACTGGGCGACTCCTCGGAGATCAGCGATAGAAGAACGAAGGCTACAACTATCACATCCTGTAATAACGCCTACGTGACCAATCTCGTGTAGGCCCGGCGCACCAGTCGGAACAAAAAATCAACCACACGTTTTGATGATGATCCCATTTTTTAAGTTTAACTTTATTCAGGAGTACTCTTTGTCATAAGTACTCACTGAATAAAGTTAAAAATAGCCATTCTCCCACAATCATTATTCCAGGGTTGCAATTATACTGAAACTCTATATGATAATATATCTATATAACATTTTATTAGGAAAAATTCAGAGAAACATAGTGGAAAGTGAAAGCTCGACACTTGTTCACCTGTTATGTAGTATAAATATAAGAATGTTAAATTAGGGGGACAAATGATGAAAATTTTTACTGATAGTGGCTGTGATTTACCAAAGTCTTACTATGAAGAAAATAATGTTGAACTTCTTCCACTACGAGTGCAATTGAACAACAATGACTATGATGATGTCATTTCAATTGATTCCAAAGAAATTTATGATGCTATTCGTCAAGGTGCTCACCCAAAAACATCCCAAGTATCACCAGAGCTTTTTCTCAAGCATTTTGAAAATCTAGCAAAAAATGATGAAGAAGGAATCTATATTGCCTTTTCATCGGAATTATCAGGTACCTATAATACGGCGGTCATGATTCGAAATCAAGTGCAGGAGCAATATCCTTCCCTTAAATTAGTTATTATCGATTCTAAATGTGCTTCGCTAGGTTTTGGCCTAGTAGTCGCAGAAGCCGTTCGACTCCGAAATACAGGTGCTTCATTGGAGGACCTCGAAGCAAAAATTACAGCCCTTACCCCACATGTGGAACACTTATTTACAGTAGAGGATTTAGATTACCTCGCTAAAGGTGGGCGTGTATCAAAGGCAAGCGCATTTCTTGGAGGACTCCTTAGCATTAAACCTATTTTAAATGTAGAGGACGGTAAGCTTGTGCCGATTGAAAAATCTCGCGGACGCAAAAAAGCCATCGCTCGCATGTTAGATTTAATGCAGGCGCGCGGTCATAATTTTTCTGAGAAAATCGTTGGTATTAGCCATAGTGACGATGTGGACTTTGCCAACGAAGTAAAGGCTTCTATCCAAGAAAGATTCTCCCCAAAAGCCATTCAAGTAACAATGATCGGTTCAGCTATCGGCTCACACGTAGGACCAGGTACAATTGCCATCTTCTTTACGAATAAAAGCTATCAAGGCTAACAAAAACCCCCTCCGCACTTTGAAGTGTTGAGGGGGTTTATTCGATTGTTGAAAACAATAATCAGTAGGGATGAAAAAAGTCTATGATTATTGTTTTATTGAGCATCTTGCTCTTTACGTCGCACTTTACCTCGTCTAATAATAACAACTACAAATCCTATGAATATTACCCATACTAATCCTAGTGCAACCATATAAGGTACATTTAATCCTTCATCATTTCTAACTTGATAAATCTCTACCATTTCACGATCTAAAATAACCGGATACACATCTTTTTCATTCATACGCACTTTTTCTTGATGTATAATACCATTTAGCATTTTACCTTCACCAAGCTGAGCAGGTGTTACATCAACGCGTTGTGTTTTACTAGTGTTGTTAACCATGATAACCCATTTCTCTTTATCGGATGTACGTGTAAATACAAGTAGGCCATTTTCATTTGTGAGAACTTCAAAATCACCATTGCGTAATGTCTCAGATTTATTACGTAACGATTGAACATTTTTAATATAGTCGATTAATTCTGTATCTGTTTTAAAGTTATATATTTGGTGCGTATCTGGCTTTGTTTCCCCATTCATCGCAATTTCTGAACCATATTGCACAACAGGAATTCCAGGCATCATAAATAAAGCACCCATCGCCATTTTCAAACGCGTTGGCGGAAACATATTTTCTGCTGCAGAATCAAATGTAAAACGACGCGTTTCTAGCGAATCAACCATAATTTGAGTTGGTTTCTCACCTGTAAAAGGTTCCATCAACTTAGAAGAATCCATATCAACATTTTTAAAGATATTACGGTAAATATCAGCCGTAGCCGGTGAAAAACTTGCATCAAAGTTTGCATCACTTTCTTCATTTGAAATGACGTAGAGCGATTTTTTCGTATCTTTTACTGCCTTAATTACCGCATTGATAAATTCTTTATCCGCACCAGCAATATTTGTTAAACGCACTCCACCAACATCGTATGTAGAGACAAAGTCTGTTACTGATTTAACAAGTGCGTCTTGTACGTCTTTGTTTGTTAAGTCCCACTGTACTTGTCCATTATTTGTTGAAGCAATCCAGTCCTTTTTCGCTGGATCTTTTGCCCACTCATGATTCGGACTTACATTGTTTAATGGAAAATCAACCATGATCGATACGTTTTTAGCTTTATAGGCCTCAATGACACTTTGAAACTCCTCAGATGTCCCAAAATGACGCTCAATTATAGAGTAGCTCGTCGGCATCGTTCCATCATATTTTTCAGTGGCAAAAACCGGACCAATGGAAACGATTGTAAAGCCCATTTCGCCGATAAATTTAAGTTTATCCTGTAAACCTGCAAAATCGCCTCCTGCAAACTTAGTAGAATCTTGCGTATTTGTATCAAAATCGTTAGTGCCCGAACCATTAAAGAAACGGTCAACGAGTAAATCATAGATGCTTTCTTCTGCAATCGTTCTTGTCGACGCTTCATCAGCATGTGCAACTGGTGTAGCACTCACTAATGAAGTTGCTAGTAAAAGCGATGCAGCTGTCGCACTTATCCACTTCTTGAATTTCACTTTTATTCCCTCTCTTTCAAACCAATCCATCGTCATTTTACCAAATAAAATAGGCCCATCGCTATCATTTCAAAATATTTTACGAAAATGCAAAATGATTTACGGCAAAAAGGTGTCAACTTCTCGTTTAAATATATTCATAGGCTTGGCTTGGGGAGGCGAGCGGTTTTTCGGGCTACCTTAGCCGTTTTTCGAGCTACCCGAGCGATTCTTCGGCGTGTTCGATCAGTTTTCCGTCCTACCCGAGCAGTTTTCTGCCCTACCCGATCACTTCTTCCGCTTACCCGAGCAGTTTTCTGCCCTACCCGATCACTTCTTCCGCTTACCCGAGCCGTTTTTCAAGCTACTGGGCGATTTATATTCTCCAAAAAATAAAAAGCCGTGAAGCGAAAACTTCACGACTTTTCAAATAATTATGCTAAGAAATTAATGTTTAATGGTAGCTTAAACCCTAAGAACATTGTAATAAATAAGAATACCGCAAATAAAATCCAAAATAGTCCTGTTGGTTTATTTTTCTTCTGACGTACTAACACCATTTCCATCATGCCTATAACTAAAATACCAAATAAGAATTTCAGACCATATAACATTGGATCTCCAGCTTGGTATTTGAAGAACAGTGCCCCACCAGTAATAATAATTAAAATGTAGAATAAACGTAATGTCATATGTAAGCCTTTTGACTGCTTGCCCATCAATGCTGCAATGAAAAAGATTACGATTGCAACTACCCAAGTAGTAATATGCGCATGTGTTGAGTTAGTTAAAAATCCCATTATTGTCCCACCTCATATTCTTTTTTCTATCAAACTCTATCCTACCATGTGATGGAAAGGGTTTCAAACATTACAATAGTGTTCATATAATATACATCAATTTTGCCTCGGCATTATTGTTGCTGTCGCTTCGCTTTCGCACAGATAAACAATGCGTCCGGAATCAGCTTTGTGTTTAATAATTTAAAAATCCGCGGAGGTAAACTCACGCGGATTTCAAAAGTTATTCAAAATGATTCACTAAAGTACCAATGCCTTGGATTGACACCTTCACAGTATCACCAGCTTTTAAAAATTGTGGCGGATTCATGCCTTTGCCAACACCCGCTGGCGTACCCGTTAAAATAACATCTCCTGGCTCTAATGTTACATGCTGAGATAAAATCGATACTAATGATTCTACCGTGAACTTCATATCTTTTGTTGAGCCGTTTTGACGCACTTCGTCGTTCACTTTTGTTACGACTGTTAAATCTTGCGGATTCGGAATTTCATCTTTTGTTACAAGGTAAGGTCCAAGTGGACAAGTTCCGTCCAAGCTTTTTCCTAAGAAGAATTGCTTATGTTTTTCTTGTAAATCACGAGCAGTTACATCATTGGCAATCGTGTAGCCAAATACATAATCATATGCTAAGTTTTTCGGAATATTTTTACCACGTTTGCCAATGACAATTGCTAATTCACCTTCATAATCCATTTTCGATGAAAGATCCGCATGGATAGAAATTGTTTGGCCATCTGCAGCAATAGCAGTCGGAGATTTTGTAAATACCATTAAATCTATTGGAGCCGCCTCTGCACCCATTTCTTTCGCATGTTCATCATAGTTTTTCCCAATACACATAATGTTTTTTGGCGTACGTGGAATCGGTGATAACCACTCGATCACTGTAAATTCACGTTTGAAGCTTTCTGCACGATCTGATTTTTCAGCGGCTTCAACTAATTTACGAATCTGTTCAACAAAATCAAAGCCTAGAGCAATGCCATCTACAATTGAACTTGAAAAAGAAGGGAGAACTTGAAGTTCATTTTGAATAGCGAGTACATCCCATACCGCTTCTTCTTTTTTTACTTTTGGTCCAAAGCTTACATGTCCACCTAGTTTAAATGATAAAATTTTCATGATTTTCAGAGCTCCTTCTTTTTTTTACATAATACAACAAAATAATAGAAATTGCCTTACTTTTGTGATAACTATTTTTCTTCCAAATCATTCCACGGGCTCTTTACCATAACGTGTGGTTGATTTCCGTTTCGGCTGGGCGCTTTGTTTTTGCTGACGCTTCGCTTTCGCACAGAGCAGAGCTTACTGGGGGTGTACGATGAGCCATCTTGCCATAAATTAGTCTTATTATACAAGACGTATTCACTAACTTTATGTTGCCACACATAAAAAATGAAAACTTGCAGATTGTTCGCTTTTTGGCAAGACAATCAAGCACCCATTAACCTGCTTTCATTTTCGCTTTATATGTTAATTTGCGCCATAAAGCCTCTAACGGACCTTGTTGCCATTTCGCTAGCCAAATTTCTGCCACAATCATTTGTACGATAATAATACTGATTGCAATTAACACGCCTGTTGCAACGCTCACTTTTCCATACCAACCAAATCCAAATTGATAAAATAAACATGTGCCAATGATCGACTGAAGGATGTACATCGTTAACGACATGCGCCCCATTTTCGAAAAAGGATTAAGCAGCTTTGATACAACCGGAAGTAAACAAAGTAAAACAATGAGCCCAGTATAACCAACTGCTAAAATTGGACCACCTATGTATACTTTCAAGTAGTCTAATAAATACGTACGCGTAAACATGATCGGTAAGCTTTTAATAAAAATACCAATTGCTAACCCAGCTATAGCTAATGCCAGCCATAGCCATTTTAACTCCTTCGTTCGTTCCACTAAACGCCATTTAGAAGCCGCGGCACCAATTAACATAAATGGTAAAATTGTAAATAATGCCACAAACCACATACCGATTCCCGCCTGAACAGATAAATCGCTTAAACGTTGCATAAATGCATCTACCCAACTGCCCGTTCCGTAAGCAGTTATCGCTTGCTCTACCGAAGTAATATCTAAATACTCATCAATTTTCGTATTAAAATTAATATATCCTACAATAAATAACATAAAAGCTTGCATAACACCGTTAATCATAATGCCGATTGACAATAACCAAATAGGATGTAGACGTAGTAATAGCAATAAAAAAACGCCGCAAAATGCATACATCATCAAAATGTCGCCCCACCAAATGAGCACAGCGTGTAGCAAACCAAATACAAATAATACAGAAAGCTTTCGAAGTCCTATCGCATAAAAGTTTTGTTCACGACTTTGTGCTTTCTGCCATTGCATAGTAAGTCCGTAGCCAAATAACATGGCAAACAGTGGATAAAAGCTACTTTGTACATAAATAGCCAAATTTTGCTGCCACACCATATCTGACGGTGTCGTAAACCATGATGCCAAATCAATATATGGCATTGGCAAATAAAAGGCAAACATATTAACGAGTAAAATGCCTAGTAAGCTAATACCACGTAAAATATCTAATGTTGCGATGCGTTCCTGCAACATTGTCGGTTTTAACTCCACAAAATAGCCTCCTCTATATCATCCATTTCGCCTTGGCGTAATTGCGTCCGGATTTTGAATTGCAAGTCATTCCTTTCCCGTGACACCCGCCAGTGGCTTTATCTTCATCCAGTAGGTGTTGTATACCTGCTGAAAAGGAACCACATTCATTTATCATCTTCAGAGAGGAGTCTTCTGTAACAATGTGTCACTTACGTTGCAAAAACATTTGTAGCTGGCGCGATGCTTTCGCAACAACTACGCTTTTGTGAAAACAGGGCGTCAAGAGATAGCCCTGTTTTACACTGCGGTCACTTAGGCATGTAAAGCCCGCTCAATATCAAATAAATATAGAACCTTATCACTCACTTTTATATGAAGGATCGATTCAATTGCCTCACTATAAACTCTCAGCTGAACGCCATATCGGTCTAAAAGTTCCTTTGTTAACGCTGGCTCCTCAGCAAAATGTGATTGAATACGATCTGTCTTATAATCAAGCAAGATCCATTCACCGTTCTCATCCTCAAATAAGCAATCAATAATCCCTTGTACAATTTGAGCGTCGCCATCTTCATCTACTCTACTAATCGTAAATGGCAGTTCTCTTCGGATTGTTTTTGCATTTTTAAAGCGTTGTCCAATGTCTGTTGCAAAGAAATTATATATTTTTTTCCATGGGACAACCTTCCCCTCAGCCTCGGTTAGAAGCTGCCTTGCCACTAAATTAGTGACAAACTCCTGAACCTCCTGTGCATCCGTAAAGCCGTTTTGAGGTACATGTTGCATGACTGTATGAACCGCTGTTCCTATTTCAGCACCTGTCAACTGTTTGTCCTGTAAAAAGGTCGGACGGGGCGCAACGGTAGTCGCTTTTTGCTTGGAAGGTACTGAAAAGTAATATTCAGGCTCCTCCTGTCGCTGTAGATTTTCTAAACGCTTAATTTCACTTACAGATGTTTTAGAGCGTTTTTGTGTTGATTTTTGAAATGCATACTGTGCTTGAAAGCGCATCGTAATTTCCGACAGTAATGACTCATCCTCTGGCGTTTCTAGCAATTGCTGTACCTCATCCTCTAACGCCTGTATATCATACGCATAATGGCTTGTCTCAATAGCTCGAACCCACCAATGCGAGACATCATCTGCTGCCTTATAGGGGGATGTAGCAATGGCTGAAAAATCTGCATGTCTTGCAACTGCAGGCCCAAGCCAATCAAAGTAACTATTTGCTCTGGCGCGTAAATACTCCTGTAGCGGGGCATCTACCGGCAAACTTTGTGCATCCAGCCAATTGTCGCGGGTTTTATCCCAATTTTTTACCGAGCCTACTAAAACAAGTCGCTCCTTTGCACGTGTCATCGCTACATATAATACACGCATTTCCTCAGCACGCATTTCAAGCTCCTTCTTCTCCTTTAGCGCTAAAAATGGTAAGGATGTATACGTAATACGGTTTTCTGGATCAATTGCCTTCACGGCAAGGCCAAAATCTTGATCGAATAAATAAGGGTTGTGGAAATCCATTTTATTAAACGGTCTCCCCATTCCGGCAACAAAGACAACAGGGTATTCTAAACCTTTTGAAGAGTGGATCGTTACAAGACGCACAACATCATCCTTTTCTCCAATCGATTTCGCTGTGCCTAAATCATCTCCACGCATACGCATGCGATCAATAAAACGTAAAAAACGAAATAGTCCTCGAAAGGCTGTTTGCTCATACATTAAAGCACGGTCATGTAAAATGCGTAAATTGGCCTGACGCTGCTTCCCATTCGGCATAGCACCAACCATCTCATAATAATGCGTATCTAAATAAATTTTCCAAATTAAATCTGACAGTGAACCACGTCGTGCTAAATCTCGCCAGTTTTCAAATGCTAGCATAAATCGTTGAAGCTTCACAAAAGTGTCACATTGCACACCATGCCCATCACTTCGAATAAATTGCTTTAATGCATCATAAAATGGTGCTTTTTTATCTGCTAGCCGTATTTTGGCTAGTTCATTTTCTGTTAAGCCAACAAATGGAGCGCGTAGTACGGAAGCTAAAGGAATATCCTGATATGGATTATCGACAACCTTTAGTACATTCAACATAATCATCACTTCAAGCGCATCAAAATATCCTTTGGAGGACTCCGCATAGAGCGGAATTCCCGCAAGCTTAAATTCCTCGACTAAATCTGTTGACCATGTCATTGAACGCATTAAAATTACAATATCACTATATTTTAACGGACGTTCTGTCTCCGTTTTTGTATCGAATACGGTTGTCCCGTCCTCCATCATTTGTCGAATACGCTCAATGATAAAACGTGCCTCATACTGTGATTTTTTTAATTCCTCTAGTTCAGAGGCATCGCTTACAGTATCTTCCGCCTCTTCGTCTACTGCCTCTTCTTGTGGAGGATGCATGATGACTAGCTCTACCGGAACTTCCTTGTCATCATAGGGTGCTGCTGGCTTTAGCGAAGCATTTTCATCATAAACAATTTCCCCTACACGCTCACCCATAATTTGTGCAAATACATAGTTTGTAGCGTTCAGCACTTCTTGTCGACTACGGAAGTTAGCGTTTAAATCTATCCGCATTCCCGTCAAATCTGGGGTCTCTAGAAACTCGCTATACTTGCGCATAAAAAGCTTCGGTTCGGCTAAACGGAAACGGTAGTAGAGTAGGAACCTAGCGCCTTGCTACATTTCTGTAGTAGGTTTCCAGTGAACCCCTCCCCAAACCGTACGTACTCCTCTCAGAGTATACGGCTTTCCACTTATAACGAAATTATCTTTTACTATGAATTTTCTTATGACACTTTTGACATACAATAAGTGTTTTACGTTGCTTTGCGAGCATTGACCACTCCCAGTATTCTTTACCCTTTAAGTTCTTAATTTTATTTACATGATGAATTTCGAACTTTGTATCTGGGTGGTTATCTTTGCATAATTCGCATTGTTTCGCACTTAGTCGTTTTTCTAATTCATTTCTGCCTTGATATACATAAAAGTTTGGTAGTTGGTCTATTTCTAGTTTGAAACTCTCTTTCCTCTTTTCGAAACCATCTTTATAGAAATACGCTATTCTTTCACCTTGCTTCGTTTCATACTTAACACCCCAGTATTTACCTTGTTTAAACTTAACCTTCATTTTGGCTACTGATGATTTGTATTTATTCGCAAGTGTTTTTAAACAGCTATATTCCATCACATAACGCAATTGCCACATTTTTTGATTTACATTTTCCGCTAGCGCGTAGTAGTTATAGATTCCACGCAGTTCTACATTATATGTTTCGATGATTTCTAAGTCTGGTTGACCTACTAATCTTGGTCGATGCAACATATCCCATTGTTTTGCATCAATATCTTTGACCATTTTGTTTTTCAGAATTACTTTTTCTATCGTTCCTTTAGGAATTCGTAATTGTACATATCCTCTATATTTACGCTTAATAACCCCGTTTTTATCTTTAGCTGTGCTTAAATCATGACTAATGGATATATCGTAACTTAGGAAATTCGCAAACTTTGTACTATGTGTAATGAGCGTTTTTTCTTTGGATAATTCTAGTTGTAAACGTTCTTTTAGGAAGGTTGTCATCGCTTGTTTTAGCATTTCACAATCTTCTTTATTTCCATTTACACCAACTATAAAATCATCGGCATAACGTACATATTCCACTGCTTTATACGTGTCAGTGTTCGGCTCATAGTACTGTAAGTTCAGCATTATTTTCTTATTCGCCTTATATTCTTCGATCAGTTGTTTTCGTAACTTTTCATCTTCTGTCACATTAATCTTTTTATGCAAACGTTGGTTTCGCATATCATATTTTCGATAATCGGTATTTCGTTTGCGCTTTTTCGGTTCACCTAAATCAAATGAAGGTTTTAACTCGTTTTCGATGTATTCATCAAATTCATTTAAATAAATATTTGCAAGTAGTGGGCTAATAATACCGCCCTGTGGTGTTCCACTATACGTTTTCTGGGATCGCCAATCTTCAACGAATCCTGCTTTCAAGAACTTCCACATCAGACGAATGAATTTTTCATCTTTAATGCGCTTCCGCAAGATATTGATTAACACTTGATGATTAATATTATTGAAAAATCCTTTTATATCACCTTCAATGAACCAGTTGACACCCGTGAAAGTCCTCTTAATTTCGATTAATGCTGTGTGACAGCTTCTTTTTGGTCTGAAACCATGTGAATGATTTGAAAAATTAGGCTCATAAATTGCTTCCAATAGCATGCGACAAACTTCTTGTACGATACGGTCTGTAAATGTAGGGATACCAAGTGGTCTTGTATCACCATTTTTCTTTGGGATATGAATGCGACGTACTGGTTTTGGTTGGTAACTTTCATTTTTTAATGATTCAATAATCGCTCGAATCTTTTCTTCACCAAACCCATCTGCTGTTTCTTCATCGACACCTTTTGTTGCACTACCTTTGTTTTTGTATATCTTTGTATAGGCTTTTATATAGAAATCCTCGTTGTATAAATGTCTATATAGACGATCAAACTTAAAATCGTCTTTCATAGCTTGTTTTGATAAATTGTATAAGACAATTTCTGAACTTTGCAAGAGCATTTCGCTCCTTTCTTTATTGCATTATACGTTATAAGCTGCTCTCCTTCGCCATGTAATAGGCTTTCCCTATCTCGGACTACTACGAGAGCTCCGTTACCTTATTGGATATTCAGTACCTTTGTACATAGCCTAGTGGCGTTCCAACTTAGGTAATCCCCATTTAGTATATTGTATACAGGCTCAATTCATTGTCGGAAGGAACGTTCATCCTTTTCTTCAATCTTGAAGTGTGTCTATTCTTTCATTTGTCAGAAACTAAACTTACGCCTTAATTTATAGCGTTCGTCCTTGTTCAGTCGCAAGCATTTAATACGCTGAACAGAATAGATTCTAGGTTTCAAACGGTTTCCTAGATGGTTACAGCATGACCCCACTCGGACTATTCTTCAAGCAGTTTAGCCTTCTTCCTCATATGAATCTTTTATATCTCGCCATTCAGTCGTAACCTTTCCGTCTAGGTTAACTTATGACTTTAACCGACATGCTACACTCCCTCTTTGGTTTCCCGCTAAGATAAGTCGGCTGATATATAAACCGTTTCTGTCGTTTATTCACCGCCTATTGGTGAAATATACACTACCCTTATGGGCGCACAATACTTTGCTTCACGTCCCCAACCATAAAAAGATTGCCCTCTTGCTCACTACCTGTTTTTACAAGTTGCAATATTGTTTCTTGTAGCATATTTGATATGGATAGGTAAGCCTTTGAAGACATCTCCAGCTTTTCCCCCCATTCACACCGTACGTGAGGGTTTCCCCTCATACGGCGTTCCATCAATTATGAATCTTTAAACTAATACTTTATTTCCAGCTTTCACACGAAGTTTATTTACTTTGTCCAAACTTTGTTTTGTTAACTCTCACATTAAAGGACTGTCGTTTTAAAACTTTCTTGTTTGCTGTTTCAGTCAATACTCTCACCACTTTATTGCTTCATTTGGCGATTGCATTTCTTTTAGTCATACGAGAACCTGATAGTATAAAGTAATGTTTTAGTTATTCATAAATTGACTAATGGCTATCCCTCCACTGCTTGTTATCACAGCTTCACAGGTACTATGCCATCACTTTCACTGTGCTTAAAATGAGGTTATACTATAGACGTTTTCCCTCATACCGCTTCAACGAGTGCAATCTCTCCACGTAGCCAGCTTACCACGTTCCAAGAAATCATATCTGTACATATAATACTTTTAGGTCATTCCTCTAACCCTGTTAGCTGGATAGTGCCTGTCACACTATAAGGTGTTTCATAAAGACAAATTTTACTCCACCTCACTAACCCAACAATAAGTTGGTGTATCCTTTCGAATACCTATACCTCTAGAGCCGTACATTCGGAATTTCGTCAGTAGGAAGTTTTGTTCCCTACATTCTAACCATGAGTATTTTTATAGAACCCCAGTCTATCTACCACACAGAGTGCCTCCACTCCGCTTTCCTGTAATTAGGGTGATATTCAACTGACTTCACCGAGCTTATAACACCATCATAATTGCCTATGCTGATGCTATTCGGAGGATTAGGTCGAGCCTTTCAGAGCGTTACCTCATCATTCGACTCATCTGATTTCTTAGTTCTCCTAGCAAAATATGCTAGTGGCTAATCTTTTCAATTAGCAACGTGTCGCACTATCTTGATATTCGTCCACAAGTACTTCTTTAAACCGTTGCTTCAAATCTAGAGCAACAGATGAAGGCTGTAATTCACCTTCGACTTCTACCGTTAAAATGTGCAATGCGAAATGCTCTAAATCCGAGAAATCAATAATTCCTCGTTCTAATTTTGCCATGCGGAACTGTTCACTAAAGACATTTGTTAATTCGACTAATGTTCCGATCGTCGGACCCATTAATCGTATCTCTTCAAGCAAGCGTGCAGGCGTACGAACAAAATAAGTCTCTTTCAGCTTATTGACAATTTTTTTAGCTGCCTCCCGTTTTTTCTTGGCATGCTCCTGTAGCTCCACATCCACTAAAGCATCCTTTGATACACGCTTTAACGTTAACCATTTCACCGTACCAAAATAATCAAATAGTTCCTGCCACGTTCCTTCACGACTAATGCGAATACCTTCCTGAATCATGGCAAAATCCATTTCTGCGGTCTCAGCATATGGTGCAGGTCCCTCGGGCTGTAGCGTAATGGCACGCATTTCAGAAATTAAAACGAATGCCTCCTCAAGACTATGCTTGACTGTTAACTTCACATATTTCGACAGCTCTAAATCATCAATCGTTACGTCCGCTGCTAAGTCATATGTCACTGGTAGACTACGAAGCCATTTTTGAGGCTCTGCATGAACACGAGACGTATCATAAAGCTTGCTTATTAAAGCTTCGATAGCTTGATCATCACGATCCGACGTAAAGCTATCAACAAGACGGTAGATAGCTTGAACCTGAGCCTCATCCTCAGAATCGTAAGCACCTTCTAATACATCTGCTAATATATCGTCCCTTAACAACGCAACCTCCGCCTCATTCGCTATACGAAAGCCTGGGTCAATATCTAACATATAGGCATACTGCTTCACAATGGCTAAACAGAAGGAATGCAGCGTTGAAATTTGTGCTTTATTGACAAGGCTTAGCTGGCGTCGTAAATGGTTGGAAGTTGGATTTTCTGCAATAGCCTTTTCAAGCGCTTCCGCCATACGGTGACGCATCTCAGCAGCGGATGCATTTGTAAATGTTACGACAAGTAACTCGTCCACATTGATGGGATTCTCTACCGCAACGACCTTTTCAATCATGCGATTAATAAGTACTGCCGTTTTACCAGAGCCTGCTGCAGCCGAAACAAGTGTATCCTGACCGCTTGCATAGATGGCCTTCCACTGGTCGTCAGTCCACGTCACTTGCGCTGGCTTTTCGGGTATTTTTTGTGCCAACTTACTTCACCTCCTTTCGAATTTTGTCAACGATATCTTTCGGTTTTGCTTGCTGTAACTGACGATAGCTTTGCTTGCCATCAGATGGGTCAAATTGACAAACAGCTGTAAATTGACAGTAGTCACAGGCTGTTTTTGTTTTCAGTTTATAAGGACTAATGGCGGTATCCCCTGCTAAAATTCCATTACCAGCCTCTTGATGCTTGCGCCGTACAAAATGCTGCAGATTTTTCATATCATTAACAGGTACTATACGCGACTGAGATTCTGACGGTGTCCCATCTTTTTTCATATAGACAGGAATAATTTTTGAATGCCCAGTCGATTCCTCTAATTGCTCGTCCATCGATAAAATGGCCTCCGCATTTTCTGACAAAAGACCTTTCATTTTGTATTGTTTTAAACGGTCTTCTTCAATTTCACTATCACTTAAATCCTTATCAAGCTTCAGCATTGGATTGTGGACATGTACATAAAGAACTCCAGCTGGCTCCGCCTCCCCTGGCAGCCAATAAGAAGCGTTTTCCATCGCCACATCTAAATACGTTAGTACTTGTAGAGACAAACCGTGGTACACCTCATTCAAATCTAAATCACGAGCGGATGATTTATAATCGACGATTCGCAAATAAGAGCGGTCATCAATAGATGCACTATCGACCCTATCGATACGACCTCGCATAAACATTTTCTTACCACCTGTTAAATCTATTTCAAGTGGAGGAAGCTGTTCATTTTGCCCCGGTCCAAATGATGCCTCAATGGCAATTGGCTTAAAATGAGAGACATTCGCATGCTGCGTAAGTGCCGTCATTGTTCGCTCGACAATACGAATAAGTTTGCGTTGAATGTAGCGATAACGTGCGCTTGACAGTAAGATTTGATGTGAAAATACCGGCACAATTTGCTCGACAGCTTGGCGTGCTAATTGTTTAATTTGCTGCTTTGTTAAACGTATCCATGATAGTTGCAAACGGTGTGTCTCTTCAGTAATCCATTTCAATGCCTCATGGAATAAATCACCCATTGCAAATGTTTCTAATCTGTACTCTGCCCGCTCTTCTAGATGAAGTCCATACGTAGTAAAATGAGAGAATGGGCAGCGGAAATATTTCTCAATACGAGACACGCTAGATGTTAGCTTTCGACCATATAATTCCTGAGTGATGTGGTTTTCTAATGGCTCTGCTTCATTTTTATGAGTGATCGGATGTAAAACTCGATCATAAATAAGTGCCCAATAAGGGTCCTGTTTATAAAATTTTTGTAAAGCAAGCCACTCTGGCGCTAATTCTCGACTATGTTCAGCTTGGCGTTTTTGCACCATTAAATGTGCTAAAGCTGTACGTGGATGGCGTAAATACGGTAATGCACTTTCGTCCAATAGTTCAATTGGATCGATTACAACTCGCTCGACCTCGACACCACTCAAAAGGCCTGCCGTTTTATCATTGCCAATAATTTTCTTTATATAGAGTGAAGACAGTAGCGCCTTGCCCTCTTCATCTGCCGTTGGATAGGACATATATAATTTATCGGAGGGTGTTGTTAAAGCTCGATATAGCAAGAAATTTTCCTGCAGTAAACGATTTTTAGATGTTGGCGCCAGTTCATAGCCAATTTGACTAAACCATTCACGTTCGTTGTCTGACAGCAATCCCTCATAATCCATACGAGTTGGATAGACTCCATCGTTCATTCCTAAGACAAAAGCGACTTTTATATTTGATAAACGAGCTAAATCAACTGTCGCTACCATAACTTCATCTAATGTAGGCGGGATACGCGAAAATTCTAATGTATCAAAGCCCTCATCTAAGATTTTCGCCGCTTCCTCTACGGACATCTCCTGCTCACCAAACATATACACAAACTGATCGAGCACTGCAATCCATTCTTTCCACGCTTGATCATGCTCACTTGCAGTTAATGCATCGCCTTGATCAAGTTCACGGTCTTTCATTGCTTGAAGCTTTTCATAAACATTTAAATGCTCAATCAACTCATATAAAGCTGTCGCTACATCTCTACCGGTTGTCGCCACTTCCAGCTTGTCCTGTAATGATTGAAGCGGCTGACGAATTTCGTCGCGAATAGCCTCGATTTCTGCCTGCATGGCACGTTCTTCATCCGTCTGCACTCGTGAATGGAATTCTAGTCCACGATACTTTTTGAAAAACCATCGAGCTTCTTCAAACCAGCGCTCCCCAAAGATGCCATGTGCTAAACAGTAGTTTTCTAAACGATCGGCTCGCTCACGCCAAACATTTAATTCAGCATGTAACGGGAAAAATAAATCTGTTTTCACACTACGAAAAACCGGCTCATATTTCCAATTAGAAGTAATAACCTCTAAAGCAGAGCGACTAAATTCTATTAAAGGGTGATGCAGCATCGTCTTTTTTGAATTCGTAAAAATAGGAATTTCATATTGTTGGAAAATGGTTGTAATGAGCGGGTCATAGACTTCTGCTTGTCGATAAAGAAGTACTATATGTTGATAACGATACCCATTCTCTCTTGTCAACTTTGTTATTTCCCGGGCAATGGCATGAATCTCCGCACGCCGATTAGATGCTTCAAGCACCATTACATCACCTGAAGTTTCTTTCGTTTGAGGCACCATATCAGCAAACCGAGCTTCCATATGTTGCAAATCACTGGATTGAAAACGATACGTATTGTAGAAGTGCAGTGGTGCTTCAACTTCAATGCCTTCCTCATATGCAATGTCGTGTAAACGTTGGTTCGTAGAAGCGGCTTCATGGAATAAAGATTGTTCATCATAAACTTCTTCGATATGATCAAAAGGAAGAACTACAGTTACCTGTTTCGTCACCTTTAATAACTCTTTTACAAGCTCAAATTCTCTTACTGTAAATGCTGTAAAACCATCTATATAAATGGACGCCTGCTTCATCGTCTCGGAGTATTTTAGTTGCTCGGTTAAAATCGGATAATACCCCTCACTATCGACATACGTTGTGCCAAGTCGTTCCTCCAAAGCTTGCAAAATTACTTGTAAATCATTCGTCTTCGCTTGCAATGTATTGGGCGCATCAATAGCCTGCAAAGACGCTGTCACTTCAGCTAGCACCGAACTATTTACACTATAACGACTAAACTCTCGTAATAGCGTTTCAATTTCCTCCGTAAAGCCTCGTTTCCCAGCTGCTTGTCGAAATAATGAAAACTCGCTTTTTTGTTCCTCTAAAAGTTTGCGAATAAGCATTCGATAGCCATAGCCATTTACTTCTTTTCGCGCAATACCACCCGTTTCCTGTAGTACTAGCCATGCTAATCGTTTAAACGTCATGACCTGCGCACGGATTAAGCCTTGTAAGCCATGCTTATTCGTAAGCTCATACTCCGTTGAATAAGACATCTGGTCAGGTACAATCACAAAAATTGGATGACCTAACGGCTCTGATTTTAGTTGCTCGACAATCTCTTGATAAATAAACGTTGATTTACCCGTCCCTGAACGTCCTGATACAATACGCAACGTCATGTTCTTTTCTCCCCCTGTTAAAATCTCTTTAAAAAAAGTGATAGTTGTTGTGGAACACCTGGGCTTTGCTTGTCTACCTGATCACTTTTCGCACTGACCCGATCACTTTGTGGTTCTACCTGATCACTTTTCGCACTGACCCGATCACTTTGCGGTCCTACCTGATCACTTTTCGCACTGACCCGATCACTTTGCGGTTCTACCTGATCACTTTTCGCACTGACCTGATCACTTTGCGGTCCTACCTGATCACTTTTCGCACTGACCCGATCACTTTGCGGTTCTACCTGATCACTTTTCATACTGACCCGATCACTTTGTGGTTCTACCTGATCACTTTTCGCACTGACCTGATCACTTTGCGGTTCTACCTGATCACTTTTCGCACTGACCCGATCACTTTGTGGTTCTACCTGAT
>DAMBVB010000014.1:0-26145 GCA_032053185.1 Lysinibacillus sp. | reverse complement strand
CCCGATCACTTTGTGGTTCTACCTGATCACTTTTCGCACTGACCCGATCACTTTGTGGTTCTACCTGATCACTTTGCTACTCTACCTATGCATTTTAAATCTGACACACAGAAAATATTTACTGCATGAAGATAAAAAACCCCTTCTCTCATTTTACATGATAAAAGGGGTTAGATGTGCATATTCAAATGTTAACGTTGATGATTTTTCGTCAATTTTCGCGCTTGTTTCAAATCTCTCTCTACACGTGCGTTTAAGCGTTTCTCTATCAGCTTGCCAATCCACCAAAGCACGACAATCGCAACAGCCGCAATAATTAGTCTTACAGGGCTTGTTAGGAGCGACTTTAAATCGTAACCAAGTACGCTCATTCCTAAAATCATAACGAACTTCCCAGCCAATAACACCACAAAATAAAACTTTTTATGAATATGAGATAGCCCCGCTACAATGTTGACAATGATTGAGGGTGTAAAAGGAAAACAAAGCAACACGAACAGAGGACTAATCCCATTCATATCTACCCATTTAATGAGCTTCTCTACTTTTTTACCGCCTGTTATAAATCGAAGCTTTGGATGCTTGCCGAAATGTCGGACAAGCAAAAATACTGCATATGACCCCGCTACAGATCCTATCCAGGATAATAAAAAACCTAACCATAAACCAAACGCGCTCGCATTGGCGACAACGAACACGACCAAAGGTAAAAACGGAAAAAACGCCTCTATAAACGTTAAAAATAAACCAATGACCGGGCCAAGCGTTCGATATTGTGCCGCAATATGCTCAATATTGTCTACAGTAAACCATTCACTCAAAATCGACACCTCTATTTATATTGCAAAATTAAATGTAAAATCGTTAACTTTTCCGAAGTATTTTTATACTCATGTGGCTGATGTCCTGAGAATACTAGTGTATCCCCTTCTTCTAATATTTCATGCATCTCCCCAGCAGAAATGATGGCTTGTCCTTGGATTACAGTTACCGTTTCTTCTACCCCTTCTGTGTGGGCTTCACTCCTGCTTGAGGCACCAGGCTCCATCTCAACCTTATAAAGTTCCCAGCCACGTTCGGGATTATAAGGAATAATGGAATATACACGATATCGTCCCTCATCTTCATCTACATGTGATGCACCCTTACTACTATATTTCATAAAATGGGCTGTAGGTGGTTGTAATAACGAAGAAAATGAAGTGCGCATTCCCGCAGCAATTTTCCAAATCGTTGATACTGTAGGATTTGCCTCCCCTTTTTCAATTTGAGCAAGTTGCGCTTTACTTACCCCTGTAGCTTTGGCAACATCGTCTAAACTTAAATGACGTTGTTGCCGGATCTTCTTTAATTGAAATGCCAAATTTCGGCTCATTTGCTCCATTTTTATTCACCAATTTCTATTGTTTATTTTATCAGACATATGTATACTTTAATAAACACCACGAACTATCAGACTATTCCATTATTAGTATACATGGAAATTTTTAAGAAAGGACGATCTATTTATGACAAGTACAACAGATTTTCAAAATGACACAGCAAACACCCCAGACGATAGCTTTTTACAAGGCGTTAAAGATTGTATCCCTACTTTATTCGGTTATATTAGTATAGGACTAGCTTTCGGTGTTGTAGGTTCCGCTTCTGGTTTATCTGTACTCGAAATTGCACTATTAACTATACTCATCTATGCAGGCTCCGCACAATTTATCTTTTGTGCACTTCTTTTAACAAATAGCCCTGCTTCTGCTATTATAGTAACCATTTTTGTTGTAAATCTACGCCATTTATTAATGAGTTTAACATTAGCTCCTCATTTCACAAGCTATTCCATGCTAAGAAATGTTGGTTTCGGCACATTATTGACGGACGAAACATTTGGTGTTGCTGTTACAAAGCAAATGCAAAGCGGTAAGCTACATGACAAATGGATGGATGGGCTAAATATCACTGCTTACCTATTTTGGATTCTTTCTTGTGTAGCTGGTGCCTATTTAGGACAATGGGTAGCAACCCCTGAAACATGGGGCTTAGATTTCGCATTGATTGCTATGTTTGTGGCACTTCTTGTGCTCCAGCTTAGCAGTGTAGGTAAAAGTAAAATCATGCATTATCTTATGTTAATCGGCTATATGGTTGTTATTATGTATGGTCTTTCTTATATTGTGCCTTCGCATGTGGCTGTTCTTCTTTCAACAGTTATTGTGGCAACTATAGGGGTGGTGACAAATAAATGACGACAACCGCTACCATGATATGGCTCATCATTGGCTGTGCACTTGTAACCTGGCTACCGCGTATTATTCCTTTTATATTCGTCCGAAATGTGAAGCTACCAGTGGTTGTATTAAAATGGCTAAGCTTTATCCCAGTTTGTATTTTGAGTGCTCTTGTAATTGCAAACTTATTGGATACAGAAAGCGGGGAAATTGTTACACTCAATTGGCCCGTATTCATTACTTTTGTGCCAACGCTTATTATTGCACTTATTACCAAAAGCTTATCTATTACAGTTGTAGCAGGGGTTATCATTATGGCAGTCGTAAGATTTTTCATGTAAAAAGGTCAGTCTTAAAAGTGAGAAAGCTATCACTTTTGACTGACCTTTTATATTAATTTTTGTTTTTGTTCATTTTACTTGCTAGCCAAAAGCCTACTGTTAACGAAAATGCATCGATTACGAATATAACAGGGGGCGAAGTATAACCTGCATAAACAGATGCCGCAATAAGCGCAATTGCCAATATTAAAGCAACATACCGATTATACGTAATTCTAGTAAACAATAATACGAGTAATGCTGGTAAAAACAACGCTAACATCATTTTCCCGAAAACATCCATCATATTTCCCTCTGCTCAGCTAGTAATAATCCAATACGATAATGATCATTGCTATAGATAACATGCTGTGTTAAGCGTATTTCATTGTTACGATCTACTACTTCTAGACGACAGTGTGCCGCATTTAATTGCAAAGCCTCGTATAAATCATTTTCAGTAAAAATGGTCTGACCGTTTACTTTACGAATACATTCCCCTGCCAGTAAGCCCATTTTTTCAGCTGGCGACTCAGGCAAGACTGCCGCAATAATAGCGCCCTTTGAACTTGGTGCAACCGCATAAATGTCCGTCTTATCTTGCAGCGCATAGTAAATTGAAATAACGATACGAATCACCGCACCAATCGCCAACGTGATAAAGCCGATGAATGGCTCCAAGGCTGCAGCGAGTCCACCTATTACAATTAACTGCCCTAGCCTGAGCACTGCTCGGCCAATTTTAGGCAATTGCAAAGCCGGTAATTCTTTTCTAGTAAGCTTTGAAAAGCCTATAACAAGTGGAAATAGTACGAGTGCAAAGGTACTCTCTCCTAATGTAAATTGCGGCCAATATGGGAGATCTACCGGAATAATATCACCAGGTATTACAAAGAAAATTGGCAATACCCATACATTTCTTGAACGATAGACAATTGCCTGCATACCTCGCTTCGTCTTTTCAACTCGCGGTGTCGTTACCTTCATTGCTGCTCGACGAATTAACATACCCTCTGCAATCACACTTAGACCTGCTAAAATCGTAATCGTTATAATGGAACCATCAAATAAATTGACACCTTCTAATGAGATTTTCCACCAAGAAAATGTCCAATTGGTATGATACATCAACCACATTGTTAGCGCCGCAAGCCCCATCATATAGATAGGTGAAAGTGCATTAAGGAAGAACAATAATAGTGCCACCGCAGAAATAACGATTAAATTCAATAAAAAAGCTTTAGATACTGATAAACCTAAACCAACACTTATAAGTGAAATGAGGAGGGCATTTAGCCAACCATATTTCCATTGACCCATTAGCTCTGTCCAACCCCAAATAATTCGTCTATTAAAAAATTTCCGCTCCTGCTTTATACGACTGTAACCTAATAAAACCGCAAATAAAATGGCGATATACAATAATGGGTTGATTAAAAAGCGGCCAATCGCTGTTATAATTTCTATTAAAATATCACTAACCATACGAACACCCGCCGTTTCTTTCTTGAATACTATGATTTTATTGTATCAAACGACTACACTCTTGCGTAGTACAAACTAGTAGAAAGCGTCCTATTCTTATTTTTTTATCTAATTCAGCAGATATCACAGATTTTATTTTTAAATGTTGCAGGTGTGTAGGTTACCGTTCATATTTATTTCTGTCTTAGCTTCTTTGATATGTTGTTGCAGTACCTTCACTTTCTTAAAGGGTGTCCTGATGGGGAAATGAAATGGTTGGATGTGCTAATGATGAATGATATACAGTATGAGCACCATTTTCCAGAGCCAGTGAATGAAAACCTTCCTATAACAATTGAAAAAGGTAAAGAACTTGGGAAAATGACATACAGGATGGCTTATAGTGCATGTAGGAATCATAAGATGCAAAATGGTGATGCGGCATTATTAAAAGAAGGAACCATCATTTCTGAAATAAAGGGATATCCAACTTCCTTGATTTTGCTGCAAATGATGCTCTTTATGTAGCCAATAATGGTGTTTCATCTAGGCAACTGTATTGGAGCGATTCTAATACATTCCATTTTGGAGTAATTGGAAACGATAAGATAAAGGAAGTTATTAACTATGACGTATCAAATCTAAAAATATAATACTAGTAATAAGTATAAATTGATAGCTACAATGGTGAGTTGAAGAAGTCGCTATTTTTCAACTACAACAAGTTGAGATGCTTTTTTACGAACGGGTCAGGATCGTGAAAGAAGGGCTAAAGAGGTAGAAATTCATGGATAATATTGCGGGGAATTCAGTTTTTAAAATTACGTTGGATTATTTTATGCAATTATATAGCTAAATCTATCACATTAACTCAGAGCATGTTTTGATCAACCTTTTATCAAAACATGCTCTTTAGGAATTTAAACTAAAGTGTCATTAGAGCTTAATCCCGTTCTGTCTGCATCAGAAGGTACAGTGTTTATATGAAACTTTGCTCTACGACCGGAGCACTAAGTATCCCTCCACTACTACATTCCGCCTCCTATTATTTATTCCTCTATATTGTGCAATAAAAAACTTGTCGCCATTTGGAACTGTAAATCATTTTGACGATCCTCTTTGTATTTTTTCAACGTTTCGTTTAAGCTATTAAAGAAGGTGGTGTCTATACTAATATCCCCTTCTGCCTTTTTCAATTTCTTATCTTCTCGATAAAGCTTAACAGCCTCATCCGTCGATTCATCCAAGTAACCGTCTAAACGAGCAATTTTATACCCTAGCTTTTTTAAAGCATTTTGCGTATAAGCAACTTCCTCACTCATATCGCCCACTTTAAACTTGCCTGATAGTGGATGCATTTGGAAAGCGAATAATTCATTTTGTTCAATCACTAAATTAGCCTCAATCCCCTGCCCATGAATCCATTCGCGCTTTGGTGTTAGCCATTTATTTGTGGACAATTTAAGCTCCCCACCATTTTTCAGAGACCAAGACTCCTGTACCGTCCCTTTTCCAAAGCTCTTGACACCAACAAGGGAAGCACGTCCCCAGCCTTTTAAAGCACCACTCAGTACCTCACTAGCAGATGCACTGCCTGCATTCTGTAAAACAACAATCGGTATCTTGTACATTGTCTGTACATATTTCTCATTAAAGCTTTTTGATTCCGTTTTTAATGGTTCCATAGCACCTTCAGCATTTTGCATATAGGCAAACACTTTGCCATTCTCCAATACTGTGCTCAGCAGCGCTGCGACGCTATGTAAATAACCACCTGGATTATCCCGCACATCAATCACTAACCCTTTTATATCTTTTCGAAGCAACTTACTCGTTTCGGCAACCCACTCATTTGCCGTTTTCTCACCAAAAAGTGAGATTTCCACATAACCTATCGGAGTATTTTCTACGCTCACTACTTCGCTCGTAACTGTTTTATTAGAAATTGCTGCTCGTTCCATCGTCATTTTAATATGTTTATCTTCACTTGGACGATAGACGACAATCGTTACTTTCGTCCCCTTCTCCCCTTGAATTAAATGCATTAATTCACTCAGCGTTTTACCATCTACTCGAACACCATCAACTTGTACAATTTCATCGAGAGAGCGCATTCCTGCCTTATCTGCTGGGGAAGAACGAACTGGAGACACAACAATAAATTTTCCGTTATTTTCAGATAGCTCAATCCCAATGCCCACTCTTTCCTCGGCTAACATTTGTCGGTGTTGTTCGGCCTCTTCCTTCGAATAATAGGTGCTGTAAGGGTCCTTTATAGCATCTGCCATACCACGAAGTGCCCCCTCCACCAATGCTTCTTTTTTCGTACTGTATACAGATTTTTCCTCAATTAAATTCATCGCTTCATCAATCGAATCAACCTCTGCGACGACCGGCTCCTTTTTATCCCCTAAATTAAACCAATCAAAATAAACTCCACTGCCTAGCAATAGACTACTAGCAAGTATGCCGACACCAGCCATTATTTTGCGCAAACCTTCCCTCCTCCGTCTCTTCTACTGTATGAAGTTTATTTTTCAAACATACAAGATTAAACTTCAAAATAATTTGTTGAATACGATGATTTTTGTTGCGAGAGTATTCTAATGCGTATCGTGAGCGCGGGTATTTATTCACAAATTGCGGGCGCTTTATAAACAAATAAAAAATCTGCTCCATTTCTACGGAAAAACGAGCAGATTCTTTTGATTTATTTTATTAGTCTAATGCCTCTACATATTGTTTTAGCATTTTCGCATTCATTGGCCCTATAATAGCAAGTTGAATATATCCATTTGAGTCAATAAAATAGGTTGTAGGAATCGTTAAGATTTGATAGTCTAAGCCGGCTGAGTTTTTTGGATCAAGTAAAATAGGAAATGTTAAATTAAAACTATCTCTAAATGTCATTACAGAATCTACTTTCGCGTCAACTGTAACATCTCGTTCAGCCTTTGTTAAATTGACAGCTATTATTTCTACATTATCTTTTTTAGCATATTGTTCATAATAATTTTGCATATGTGGCATTTCTGCCTTACATGGTGAACACCATGTTGCCCAAAAGTTTAACACGACTTTTTTCCCACGAAGCTCACTCAATGTCACATTTTCACCATCCAAACTTGTTAAAGTAAAATCCGGTGGCGTATCTCCATTTTTCAAACCAATCGTTCGTTCATCCATTTCTTTTCCAAGAGAAGTTGTTTCAATTTCACGATCCTTATCAATCTGCTGTTTAACATATGTACCAATCATCACAACTACTAATAACACGACGATCAGTAGCCCAATATTTTTTTTCATTCCTTACCTCCCAATAATTCAGTACTTTCTAATGATTAATTTCATTTAGACACGCCTAGCAAAACGCTGAATCACCATACCTAATATAAGTAATATGACGCTCACACCTACAGCCGGTTGCCATAAACCCTGCGGCTGAAAGAAGGCCACAATCCTAAGACCTATCGTATATAAAATTAAAGCACGATTAATAGCTGTTATTTTCCATAATATGAGGACTGTCAGTGTACTTAGCACAAGTAAAGTAATCATTTCGCAACACCACAGGCCATTGGTAGATCGATTATATTAAAATGATGGCCCAGCTACTAGCAGTGATTCCAGTCGCGTTAAACTGAATTTTTTGTCGTTTCCACCAAAGCTGTAACGATGCTGCCATTCCCCCAAAAAGACACCCATTGTTCCACTATTAAAATAAAGGAGCGCAAATGGTTGAGCGATAACAGCTTTAAAATCAGTGACAATTATGCTAAATTTGCAAACGACAATGAAGGTAAAGACAGCGTCACCATATACCCCCGCCCATTTTCTCTGAAATTGTACTCGTAAAACTAGCCATCCAATGAAAAAGGCTACTAAAAGAGCGACAGCTGTTGCAGGTAATCCCGAATAACGTACCATTCTATATTATGCATCTAATAAATCCTCCAGATAGCTACAGCATAGCATATAATCTTTATATGAACTGTCATTTCACACTGTGTTCAAAAAATCTCCTGAAACATGAAAAGAATAGGCTCTTTCTATTAAAATACCTATCTTTAACGCCAAAAATTGAGATGAGCATATTAGGTTGCTTTCCACAATGTTATTTAGGCTGCTCCTACCTACATGAACTTAGTGATATGCTATCCATCATTTCAATGGTTCTATGTTGCGCTGACAGACTCCCCATCTTCCTTTATTGATTGACACTACGCATCTTGACTAACAAAGTTTTCTGCAAGAAGTGTCAAACATTCGCTTTCATCTTGAATACCGAAGCTTAATGGACATATAAAAAAGCTATACATTAGCGGAATCTAATGTATAGCTTTCAATATATTTATATCGGAATATATTTCAATGGATTTACACTTCCGACTGCTTGTCCACGCCAAGCGCCAATATGCACTTCAAAGTGTAAGTGCGGTCCTGTGACACGTCCAGTCATACCCATTGTTGCTATTTGTTGACCTTGGGATACTACTGAACCAACACTAACATTGAAAGAATTTAAGTGTGCGTACACTGTCGTATAAATTTGACCGTCGATGGAATGTGTAATGATGACAACATTACCATACGTGCTAAGTGGTGCAGCATAGGCAACAACACCGTCAGCAGTTGCCCAAATTGGCGTACCTGTACTATTTGCAAGATCGATTCCATAGTGGAATTCTGGACCTGCGCCTATATTACGCCAGCCATAAGGTGATGTTAAACGACCATTTGTTGGCTTGACCCACGTACCATTCGATTGTGGGACATCGGCTGTTGAAGACCCAGACCCACTATTGCTTGAATTAGATTCCTTGGCTGCGGCAGCTTCTGCCTTACGTTTCGCTTCTTGTTGACGAGCTATTTCAGCTAATCGATTTTGTTCATCGATGATTTTTTGTTGTAATTCCGCACTAAGCTCAAGGGCCTCAGAATATTCTTTCTCAAGCAATACTTTTTCTGATTTCAGCTTTTCTTGCTCTTTTTCTAATTGATCTATTAATTTGTTTTTCTCAGCTTTCTGTCCATCCAATGATGCTTTTAAACGAACAAGCTCAGCTTTTTTATCTTCGAGTTTTTGACGTTCACTTTCTAAGACTTGCTTTTGTTCCTCTAATCTTTGCTTATCCTCTTTTTGATCCTGGATAATTTGACGATCCGCTTCAAGTAATGCATTAACAGCAGAGAATCGATCGATAAAATCTACGAAGCTATTAGAACTAAGTAGCACGTCTAAATAGCTAACGGAACCTCCCGCTTGAATGGCACGAGCACGATCCTCTAACAATAAATCACGCTCTTCAATTTTGCGCAAAAGCTCTGCTATGCCGTTTTCTAAAGATTTTATTTCTGCATTTGTAGATTGAATTTCTGCCATGACATTTCTAATATGGCTATTAGTCTTTTCAATTTCAGCATTTAATGTTTGAATTTGATCTAATAATTTTTGTTGCTTGTTTTCATTTGCATTAATAGCAGTTGATTTACTTTTGATGGATGAATTTAAGCCATCTTTTTTTGATTCAATTTGTTTTTTTTCATCTTTTAAATCCGATAAACTAGTTGCATACGCTAATGGAGTTTGGATAAAAAGAAAGAGTGCAGATGCTACAGCAAGTGTTTTCAATAAGTTATTCGCCATACTTTTCACCGGTTGAACTCCTTTTCGACTATAATTTTGGTTGATTGTCATTCCAGCTAACACAACTTAGTGTGAAGCGCTATTGAAAGCTAAATTTTTAAAAACTTACGTACTGACATGAAACTTCCCCAAATACCAATTAGTACACCAATGAGTAATAGTAGACCGCTTACTTGGTACACAAGAGGTGAGAAATTAAGTACTTGAACAAGTTCGCCTTTTAATCGAGGCGCAATAATTTTATATACATTGTGGTAAAGGGTTGCGATGACCGCAATCGGAATAATAGAACCTAAAATTCCGAGCCACATTCCTTCTAATAAAAATGGGATACGCACGAATGAATTCGTTGCCCCTACAAGTTTCATAATTTCTATTTCATCACGACGTGCAATAATGGTAATTCGAATCGTATTAGAAATTAAGAAAATCGCTGTAAATAATAATCCTAAAATAAGCACTAACCCTACGTTGCGGCTAATATTTAAGAAATTAAATAGCTTTTCTACTTTGCCTTCACCATACATAACGTCATATGTATACTCAAATTTATCAATTTTTTTAGCAACAGTAGCTGTTTGCTGAGGATCAGAAGCCTTCACATAAATAACATTACGTAATGGATTACTTTGCTCAAATAATTTAAAATCGTCCCCAAAATCTTTTACTAATTTCGCTAATTCATTTTCCTTTGTCGAATAGGTCATCTCTGCGATATCTGGCAATTTCTTTATTTTTTCCACGAGCGCTTTTTCAGCAGCTTTATCTGCTGTTTCATCGATTAACACTTTAATTTCAACATCATTCTCTAAATCAGCTGCTACTTTATTTAAATTCATCATAATAAGCGCGAATACGCCTACTAATATTAATGTAACTGTAACAGCACTTACCGAGGCAATAGTCATCCAGCTATTACGACCAAGAGACTTTATACTTTCTCGGAAGTGACGTTTTACTGTATTAAATTTCATAGCCGTAGTCACCCCCGTGTTCATCACGGACAATCATTCCGCCTTCAATTGCAATGACTCGACGACGAATCGTATTGACGATTTCACGGTTATGGGTTGCCATCACAATCGTTGTACCTCTTGCATTTATTTCTTCGAATAAATTCATAATGTCCCAAGATGTCTCAGGATCAAGATTCCCAGTAGGTTCATCCGCAATAACGACCTTCGGCACATTCACAATAGATCGGGCAATCGAAACACGCTGCTGTTCGCCACCTGACAGTTCATTAGGGAACATTCTTGCCTTTTGCTTTAGTCCCACGAGCTCTAAAACCTCCATTACACGACGTCGAATTTCAATTGGTTCTTCCTCGATTACTTCTAGTGCAAATGCTACATTTTCATAAACACTCAAACGAGGTAGGAGTTTGAAGTCTTGGAAAACCACACCGATTTGACGGCGTAAAAAAGGCACCTTTTTATTTTTTAATTCTGCTAAATTTATGCCATTAACAGTGATTTCTCCCGAAGTAGCCTTCTCCTCGCGATACATTAATTTAATGAAAGTAGATTTACCTGCACCACTTGGACCTACAACATAGACAAATTCACCTTGCTTTATGTCAACGGAAATCCCATTTGTCGCAACAACGCCATTTGGGTACTTCTTTGTCACATTTTTCATTTCTATCATATTTAAACCACCTAAATCTCTTACTATGTAAGAGGTACTTCATTCTCTATTATAACACTCTATTTCTCCCTTTTTTATTACAGTTTTATTTCATTCGATGGTAGTTCCTGTTATTTCGTTATTTCATTATCATAAAAATATTATAAACTCGACATATAAGAAAGCAGAAAGCGAGCCCAATAGCGAAAAGTCGATCTGTGCTTCCTTATGTTTTCAAACAGTAAAAAAGCACTCAAGCTATGCTGTTTTGCATAGCCTGAATGCCTTTTGTTATATCAACATCATTGCGTCCGAAAATCGGTTTTGTGCTTAGTTCTACATGAGGAATGGTTGCTGAAAGAGTTAAATTTGCTGCTCGTCAGTTGTTGTATAGCGTACTAAAACTGCACCTGTTTTAGACTCACCTTCGATAAATAGACGATTAGCATTCTCTATTTCTTTATCAAAACGTACTACTTTTGATAAAAATTGATCTTGTGATTCAATTTTCGAGACATCTTGAATACCCACATCTACTTTACCAAAATTCGTCACAATTTTACCACTTAACGATATTGTACGTGGCACATACAATTCGACAGCTCCTGCGACTGTTTGTGCTTTAATTTTCGATGAATTAGTAGAGCAAGTTGTGACAACAACATGTCCATTCACCGATTTTGCTTCAACTTCATCCAATGCGCCATCTAAATAGACACGGCCATTCAATGTTTCAGCCTCTAAATCTTTACCACGAACATTTGTTAATTCAATGGAACCATTAGAAGAGTCTACTTCTGCCTTTCCAAAGTTAAACTGAGAGCCTTTAATCGCACCGTTTAATGTCTTTACTTTTAATTGCTCGAAATCCGTATCTTGTAAAGTAACACTACCGTTCATTAAACGTACTGATAATTTTTCTAATTTATCTTTTGGAACAAGTACTTTCACATTTACTTGAACAAGCTTAAGTTGACTTAAAATTCGTAGTGAATCTCCATCTTCTTTGACAACGAATTGCTCAAGGAAGCTAGCACGCGTTTCTTCTTCATTATCATTGACAAGTGGTGCCTTAACTTTGCACACAACTTGGAAGCTATCTCCTTCAGTAGCTTCTAATGAAAAATTGCCATTCGGTAATTCTGCAATTAGTTTGTCTACATGTTCAGCTGCTACTTCTTCCGTATGTGTAAACTCGAATTTATCACCAAATGGAGAAGTGACATCAAATTCTTTAACCTTTTTCACTGCAGTATTCATCATATCCATAAAAAGTGAACCCATTTGTGATAAATCTTTACGGAAATCTCGCATTTCTTCTTGGAAATTTTTAGAGAAATCTTCATCCTTTTGCGGTTGTTGATCCATGTGACTTTCATCTTTAAATACGGACTCTTTTTCTGTTGAAGAATACTGCTCCTCATTCACCACATCATTCATAACATTTTGAGTGGACTTGCTAGGTTGCTCTAATGCTTCTAATAATGTAATCGCCTCTTGCGCTGAGATTGTTCCTTTTTCCACAAGTTCTAAAATTCGTTGACGTTCATTTTGCATAATTAAATAGCCTCCCTCAGTTCGTTTTATTATTTATACGATTCATTTTGTAAAAAGTTTCACCATAAAAATGAAAATATTGGGGACCTACCTTTTTTCCATTACTAAAACGTGGTTGATTTCCGTTCCAGCTAGGCGCTTTATTCACGAAGACGTTATCATAGGACGTGGTAGTTTTAGTCTTCGTTCTTCTACCGCTAATCCCCAAGGAGTCGCCATAGCCTCCACTACAATCAACTTACCCACATGACATAGTTAATATAATACCCTCCAACTTTTGAATGTTAGCGGAACAGTATCACCGAACTTGTGATTTTTAGCGATTTCCGCATGCTGGGATCACGTAAAAAAGTTCACTAATCCCCTTAGGGTACTAGCGAACTTTTTAAAGTCATTTATTGAGAAGCCTTTACTAATACAGCTTCCATACGCATACGATCTCTTGTTAATATCGGTTTTAAATATTTTCCTGTATAAGAGCCACTAACTTCAGCGACTTGTTCTGGTGTACCTGTCGCAACAATAGTACCACCTTTGTCTCCACCTTCAGGTCCTAAATCGATAATGTAGTCTGCTGTTTTGATGACATCTAAATTATGCTCGATGACTAGCACGGAATCGCCATTTTCTACAAGACGCTGTAAAACTACGAGTAAACGTGCAATATCATGCGCATGTAAGCCCGTTGTCGGCTCATCTAAAATATAGAATGATTTGCCTGTTGAACGACGGTGTAATTCAGAGGCTAATTTTACGCGCTGTGCCTCACCACCAGATAAAGTTGTAGCAGGTTGCCCTAATTTCATATAGCCTAATCCTACATCCACAATCGTTTGTAGCTTACGTTGGATTTTCGGAATATTCTCGAAGAATACGACTGCGTTTTCAATCGTCATATCTAAAATATCTGCAATGCTCTTATCTTTATATTTCACTTCAAGTGTTTCACGGTTATAGCGCTTCCCTTGACAGACTTCACACGGCACGTAAACATCTGGTAGGAAATGCATTTCAATTTTTATAATACCGTCACCACGACAAGCCTCACAGCGGCCTCCCTTAACGTTAAAGCTAAAGCGGCCTTTTTTATAGCCACGTACCTTTGCTTCGTTTGTTGTAGCAAAAACATCTCGAATATCATCAAAAACGCCTGTATACGTAGCTGGATTAGAGCGAGGTGTACGACCGATTGGTGATTGATCAATATCTATAACCTTTTCGAGCTCAGCAATCCCCGTCACCTCTTTATGTTCGCCCGGCTTCACCTTTGAACGATTAAGCTTTTGAGCCAATGACTTATATAAAATTTCATTAATAAGCGTTGATTTACCTGAGCCTGAAACCCCTGTTACGGCAACGAATAAGCCAAGTGGTACATCAACCTTCACATTTTGAAGATTATTTTCTTTAGCACCTTTGATCGATAATTTACGCCCATTCGGTTTACGGCGCTCAATTGGCAATGGAATAAACTTCTTGCCACTTAAATATTGCCCTGTTAATGACTTTTCATTGTCCATAACTTCTTGCGGTGTTCCTGCCGCTACAATTTGACCACCATGCACACCTGCACCAGGACCAACATCAATAAGATAATCCGCCGCCAGCATTGTATCTTCATCGTGCTCGACAACAATAAGCGTATTGCCAATATCACGCATATTTTGCAGCGTACTAATAAGACGGTCATTATCACGTTGATGCAAGCCGATTGATGGCTCGTCTAATATATAGAGGACGCCCGTTAAACGCGAGCCAATTTGTGTCGCAAGGCGAATTCGCTGAGCTTCTCCCCCCGAAAGTGTTCCTGCTGCTCGACTTAACGTTAAATAATCTAACCCTACATTGACAAGGAAGCCCAGTCGTTCTTCAATTTCACGTAACACAAGTCGAGCAATTTTCATATCCTTTTCTGATAAATCTAACCCTTTGAAAAAGGTATCAGCTTCTTGAATCGAATATTGTGTAACTTCACCGATATGCTTATCTGCTAGTTTTACAGCTAATGTTTCAGGCTTTAAGCGATACCCTTTACAAGATGGACATGCTTGCTGCGCCATATATTTTTCCATTTGTTCTCGCACGTAATCAGATGTTGTCTCCTTAAAACGACGCTCCACATTACGGACAATACCTTCAAATTCAATCATTTGATCTCGTACATTGCCAAACTCATTTTCATAATGGAAGTGGATTTTATCTTTACCAGAACCATATAAAATTTTATCCATCTGTTCTTTCGGAAGATCCTTTACTGGGACGTCCATCGGGATAGCATAATGATCGCAAACAGACTTTAATAACTGTGGATAATATTGAGAGCTTGTTGGTTCCCATGGTGCTATAGCATGCTCTAATAAACTACGATTCCAATCAGGCACTACTAAATCAAGATCGACCTCTTGTGTCGAGCCTAAACCATCACAGCTAGGACAAGCTCCAAATGGACTATTAAATGAAAACATGCGAGGCTCGAGCTCACCGATTGAAAATCCACATAATGGACAAGCATGATGCTCACTAAATAATAATTCCTCATGCTCCATCACATCGACAAGTACACGCCCATCTGCCAAACGTAAAGCTGTCTCTAAAGAATCACTAAGACGTGCCGCGACACCTTCCTTCATGACAACACGATCGATGACTACTTCTATTGAATGCTTCTTGTTTTTATCAAGTTCAATCACATCATCTAAATCGCGTAGCTCACCGTCGATACGCACCCGAACAAAGCCTTGCTTTTTTAAATCTTCCAGTAGCTTTACGTGCGTGCCCTTACGCCCTGACACCATTGGCGCAAGCAATTGCATTTTCGTTCTTTCTGGATAAGTTACTAAACGATCGACCATCTGTTCAATCGTTTGGGAGGTAATTTCAATCCCATGATTCGGACAAATAGGTTTACCGATGCGCGCATATAGCAAACGTAAATAATCATAGATTTCCGTTACTGTCCCAACTGTAGAACGTGGGTTACGACTCGTCGTTTTTTGATCAATTGAAATAGCAGGAGATAATCCCTCTATCGCATCGACATCTGGTTTATCCATTTGACCAAGGAATTGACGAGCATAGGCTGAAAGGGATTCTACATAACGACGTTGCCCCTCGGCATAAATCGTATCGAACGCTAATGATGATTTCCCTGAGCCCGATAATCCCGTTAGCACGACTAATTGATCGCGTGGAATTGTGACATTGATATTTTTTAAATTATGTGCTCGTGCGCCTTGCACGACGATTTCAGTATTTTTCACAGGTCATTCACCCTTCTGCCTTCAATTCAAATATTGTATCGCGCAGCTCAGCAGCACGTTCGAAATCGAGTGCTTTTGCTGCTTCCTTCATTTGTACTTCTAAAGAAGCAAGTAACTGCTCTCTTTCCGCCTTCGTCAGCTTCTTACCTTTTGTTGCCTTCGTTACATAAGACTCTTCTTCCTCTGCCACCTGTGTCGCACGAATAACATCAGGAATTTTCTTCACAATCGTTTTCGGTGTAATGCCATGCTCTTCGTTATAGGTAATTTGCAGTGTTCGACGACGCTTCGTTTCCTCAATCGCCTTTTTCATCGAATCCGTCATATTATTTGCGTACATAATGACATGACCATTAGCATTACGTGCGGCACGTCCAATCGTTTGAATGAGTGAACGCTCTGAACGTAAAAATCCTTCCTTGTCAGCATCTAAAATCGCCACAAGAGAGACCTCAGGAATATCTAGCCCTTCTCGCAACAAGTTAATGCCGATTAGAACATCGTAAGTACCTTTACGCAGCTCGCGAATAATTTCAATTCGCTCTAGCGTCTTAATCTCTGAATGCAAGTACTCCACCTTTAAGCCCATTTCTTTTAAATAAGCTGTTAAATCCTCTGACATTTTTTTCGTCAATGTTGTAACGAGCACTCGTTCATTACGAGCAATACGACCTTGAATCTCATCGTTTAAATCATCAATTTGCCCTTCAATAGGACGTACGTCAATTTGTGGATCAAGCAGCCCTGTTGGACGAATAATTTGCTGCACCATTTCCGGAGAATGCTCAAGCTCATACGGGCCAGGTGTTGCTGATACATAAATAGCTTGATGTATATGTTTCTCATATTCTTCAAAACGTAAAGGGCGGTTATCTAGTGCTGATGGCAAACGAAATCCATGCTCAACTAGCACACCTTTACGTGCTTGGTCACCATTATACATCCCTCGAACTTGTGGCAAAGTAACGTGACTTTCATCGACAACAAGTAAAAAATCTTCAGGGAAATAGTCAAGTAACGTATATGGCGTTGCCCCCGCTTCACGCAATGTTAAATGACGCGAGTAGTTTTCAATACCCGAGCAAAAGCCCATTTCACGCATCATTTCTAAATCGTAGCGAGTGCGTTGCTCTAAACGCTGCGCCTCTAATAACCTATCCTCCGAACGTAAAAGAGCTAAACGCTCCTCCAACTCGTTTTCAATATTTTCAATGGCCTTCCGCATTTTTTCTTCTCGCGTAACGAAGTGAGATGCTGGGAAAATAGCTACATGATCGCGATCCGTTAATATTTCACCAGTTAACGCATCCACCTCGCGAATTCGATCGATCTCGTCCCCAAAAAACTCCACGCGGATACAATGCTCATCACGAGATGCAGGGAATATTTCCACCACATCGCCACGCACCCGAAACGTCCCACGTGTAAAACTCACATCATTACGCTCATACTGTACATCGACCAGTTTTCGAAGCAATTGATTACGTTCAATTTCCATTCCAGTACGCACTGACACAACCATTTCACGATATTCTTCTGGAGAACCTAAACCATATATACAGGACACGGATGCAATAATAATAACATCATCACGCTCGAATAATGCAGATGTTGCAGAGTGACGCAACTTATCAATTTCATCATTAATGCTTGAATCTTTCTCGATATAAGTATCCGTCTGCGGTACATATGCCTCTGGCTGAAAGTAATCATAGTAGCTGACAAAGTATTCAACGGCATTATTTGGGAAGAACTCTTTAAACTCACTATATAATTGACCCGCTAATGTTTTATTGTGTGCCATAATAAGTGTCGGCTTTTTTACCTGTTTAATGACATTAGAGATCGTAAACGTTTTCCCTGTTCCGGTTGCACCGAGCAATGTTTGATGACGCTTACCTGCACGTACACCCTCCACTAATTCCGCAATTGCCTGTGGCTGATCTCCACCAGGCGTATATGGCGCTTGTAAATCAAATGTTTGCACACATGTCCCCGACCTTTCCTACCAATTTGATACATATATTTTAGCATAGCATTATTAAAATTTCGAATATTTAACGAACGAATGTTTGTGAATATTTTTCGTTTGTTATATTTAAGATGATTCCGACAGACTGAAATATTTAACTACTTTCAGCGAAATTAAAGCCACACGACGGATGAGGGCCTATCTATAAATAGATTACCCTTTCCAAATGTTAGCTAATCGAGTTGGGAGAATGTAAATACATTACATTAGAGGAGAAATGCTCAGATGGGATGAAGAATTTGATCCGGTTTGCCTTAGAATCGCTCAGGTAGGTTGATAAACTGATCCTGTGGTCGATAGAACTGCTCAGGCAGCTCAAAACTGATTAGATCCCAAGAAATTTTGATTCCCGCCTCACTATAGATATTCAATCATCAACCTAGCAAATAAACTATCAAAAAAATCCCGCCCTCCAATAAGCGGAAAGCGGGCTCGTCATATTATTCACTTGCTACTTGGTGTAAAGCTACTAGTTCGGCTGCGTATAGATGAAATGCCTTTTCATCTTTTTCATCGAGTGCTCTATCTATCAGAACCACGAGCTGCTCTTCACGATGCATACGCTGGATACGATTTAAAAATAAATCTAAATAAATCTCGTTTAATAATTTCTCTGCCTCATCAACTTTCTTTGATTGACCAACGGCTTTTAGAAAATCTGTATACGAATAATATTTATCCAACGATCTCACCTCGATCCTTTTCTAAATTATAAGAAAATTGAAATTAAAATGCAATGCTTAAGAACTGAAAATCACTTCGATTTGCTATTAATCTCGTGTCATTTCAAGCAATTTCTTTATCCAATTGCTTGATATATCAATGGTTTTCTCCTCTTATCTATATTTTCTAAATTCAACTTTTTGTTCTACACTTCAATAACAAATAGAAAAAGGAGGCTTACATAGATGTCAGCAAACTACGTCAATGGGTATTTAATGTCTTTCAACACCTATTTACTTCAGCCAATTCACTATGACTCTAAAATTTTCACACAGGTAATTGATAAGCATAATGAACTTATCGTCACACGGAAACCAATGCATATATTGCGAAAATCTTGTGTCTCACTAGGAACAACCTATGAAGCAGCTAGACATTCCGCCAAACGCTTTTTCGGCAATCAACATAAGCTTCCAATCGTTGTTGCTTATGATTATGGTTATCCTTGTATTTTTCTACCAACCTATTCGCCAAATTCTATCCACAATATTTGGATCGGACTTCACGCCATTTCGAATATTGTACCGAGTAAAATGGGCTGTGTCGTTACACTGAAAAATGATAAACAGATTGAACTGCCTATTCAATATGCTTCCATTAGCAAGCAATTCGTCAATGCCTCGATGCTCTATAAACATTACATGAATGAACGTAAGGAAATTAGCCAAGACACTCCATATCATCCACCTTTTTAACTTCTATCAGCAAATGTCTTTTGTAACGTAAGTGCAACGGCAGTTCAATTATTTTCTGTAGCGTCAGCATTAGCAACAACACACCAAGTTCGTATTGGCCTAAGCCTCCGGCGGATGTCACGGATTGATTTAGAATCATAAAAAAGCCCCTCAAAAGCACAATTTTTACTGTGCCTTTGAGGGGCTTTCATTACCCAATTTTAGAACGTAAATATGCATTAATGAATGGATCTACATCACCATCCATTACCGCTCCTACATTACCTGTTTCTTCATTTGTACGATGATCCTTCACCATTGAATATGGATGGAATACATAGGAACGAATTTGTGAGCCCCAGCCGATTTCCTTCTGTTCACCACGGATTTCATCTAGCTGTGCCTGCTGCTTTTCGATCTCTAATTGATAAAGTTTCCCTTTTAACATCGTCATTGCTTTTTCACGGTTTTTAATTTGTGAACGTTCTGCCTGACATTGTACGACAGTACCAGTTGGAATGTGCGTAATACGAACAGCTGAATCTGTCGTATTAATATGCTGACCACCTGCACCTGTTGCACGATACGTATCAATTTTTAAATCCTCTGTACGAATATCAATTTCAATATTGTCATCGAATTCAGGCATCACATCACAAGAAACGAAAGAAGTATGACGACGACCCGAAGAGTCAAATGGTGAAATACGTACTAAACGATGGACACCTTTTTCCGCTTGCAAATAACCGTAAGCATTATGACCCTTTATGGACAATGTTACAGATTTAATCCCTGCTTCATCGCCTGGAAGATAATCAACGGTTTCGACTTTAAAGCCACGTTTTTCCGCCCAGCGTGTGTACATACGAAGCAGCATTGAGCCCCAATCCTGAGATTCCGTACCACCTGCTCCTGGGTGCAGCTCTAAAATCGCATTATTTTGATCGTATGGACCGCTTAATAGTAATTGCAGCTCAAAATCGCCCATTTTTTGCTGAAATTCTACTAATTCATTGCCTAGCTCCTCCTGCAATTCTTCATCAGGCTCTTCGCGCAATAGCTCTAGCGTCATATCTAGGTTTTCATATGTTTCTAATAAATCTTTATACTCATTAACAGTTGCCTTTAAGCCATTACTCTCATTAATGATTATCTGTGCGCCTTGCTGATCATCCCAGAAGCCTGGCTCAAGCATCATTTCATCTAATTCCTGAATACGTGCCTCTTTGTTTTCTAAGTCAAAGAGACCCCCTGAAATCCGCCAATTTTTTGGCTGAAGTGTCTAACGCGTTACGTACATCTGCTAATTCAATCATTGTTAAATCCTCCGAACGTTATTAATGGAGCAACTTGTAAAACTTCTATGTATAGAAGTTTAAGAATCAATAAAAAAATGATTTTAACATACTGATACTTCATTTTTTAAAGCCCCGATCTCTTTATTATAACGTTTTTACGGCGGAAAACATACTTTTTTACAATACAGGATTCGTTTTAGTCTTTTTCAGCTTCATCCTCAAAGATTACATCGTTCGCCATACGTTGAAATACTTTACCTTTATCATATTGGGCTAGTAAATTCTTTGTTCGTTTTTCTAGTTTATATTTTAATAAAAAAGCCCTTTGAATTCTGTTTTCAAATGCTCTAACACTTAGATCCACACTAGTTTCATAGCCGTTCATAAAAATTACTTTTGTATTCTTTTTATCAACAGCTAAATAGTCCTGGATAGGATGAACAGCAAACCATATACATTCATGTCTTAAATAAGACTTACTTGGAAACCATACAATATTACTTTGCTCATGAACAACTATTGGATTTTTATTCAGCTTTCCTAGTATCATTCTCGATCCATCAAAAGCCCCTCTTAAGCTCGAACCAAAATAGCGTAGATTATAATCCATTAATTTTGTCGGTGCTAATTTTGATAGATATTCGTAATCCCTTTCTATTACACGTGTACACAAATTACCATGGGCATCGTACTCCGGTAAATACAGCATCGTATCACTACTCATAATGTCATCACTATGCATGTCAATCCTCCTTAAAAATAGTATTTTTTTCTTGTAAAGAGGCGTATACTAATAAATATATTGGTATACGCCAATGTATATCCTCGAGAAGGTCTGACACGGACTCCTTTTCTCGAGGATTTTTATATCTACACATGAATCACCCCCTTTATTCAAAGAGTTGGTTCAAATTACTGAAACTTTCAAACTATACATTCATAATAAATCAAAACAAAGCTATAAACATTACCCTTTTCATTGAACTATTTACCTATTGTTGTAGTATTATATACCTTTTTTCTGAATTTTCTAATACTTTTATTCAACATCGCTGGAGGCTTTAGACTAACATGCTGTTGATCACTCAGTCGTGTGTTGTTGCTGTCGCTTAGCGGGAGGCTTATCGTGAAGATACCTTAAAACATAGAAAAAAAGACCAATTTAACATACAGTTAAAATGATCTTTTTCGAATATTATTGCGCTGTACCATGGCAGTTTTTAAATTTCTTACCGCTTCCACATGGACATAAATCATTACGTCCGACATTTTCAGCCTTACGGACAGGTTGCTTTTTCGGGGCTGAACCGCCATCCTCTTTCGGATTAACAGCTTGACCTTTTGCAACTTCCTCCCGTTCTAAATTATGATGGATTTCTGCCTTCATCGCATATTTTGCTACATCTTCGCGAATGGAAGCGACCATATCCTCAAACATAGCAAAGCCCTCTTGTTGATACTCACGAAGCGGGTCATTTTGACCATATGCACGAAGATGGATACCTTGACGTAGCTGATCCATCGCGTCAATATGATCAATCCACTTCGTATCAATTGAACGCAATAAGATAACTTTTTCAAATTCACGCATACGCTCTGGTGTAAGCTGTTGTTCTTTTTCATCATAACGCGCTTGGACAGCATTAGAAATTAGCTGGTTAATCTCTTCTGCGGATTTACCTTGGTAATCTTCGACCGTTAGATCGCCTTCATCTAATAGATTTGCTGCGACAAAGTCATCAATTGCCTTTAAGTGCCAATCCTTTTGCTCACCTTGCGTATACAACGCGACAACGTTGTCGATTGTTTCTTGAATCATAGACTCAACAAGCACACGCATATTTTCTGTTTCTAAGACGTCATAACGCTCTTTATAAATAATCTCGCGTTGCTGACGTAACACATCATCATATTGTAATAGACGTTTACGAGCATCAAAGTTATTACCTTCAACACGTTTTTGGGCTGATTCTACTGCTCTTGAAACAACTTTCGATTGTAATGGCTGTGAATCATCCATCCCTAATTTCATCATCATGTTCTTCATATTATCGGAACCAAAACGACGCATTAATTCATCTTCTAGTGACAGGTAGAATTGGGTAACCCCTGGGTTCCCTTGACGACCAGAACGACCACGTAGCTGATTATCGATACGACGAGATTCATGACGCTCCGTGCCAATTACCGCTAAACCACCAAGCTCCATTACACCTTCTCCAGGTTTAATGTCCGTACCACGACCAGCCATGTTCGTAGCAATTGTTACTGCACCCTGCGTACCAGCATTCGCAATAATTTCCGCTTCACGCTCATGGTTTTTCGCATTTAATACGTTATGTGGGATTTTATATTTATTCAATAAATTCGAAATAATTTCAGATGTTTCAATGGCAACAGTACCGACAAGAACAGGTTGTCCTGCTTTATGGCGCTCTGCAATATCTGCCGCCACCGCTTTATATTTTCCTTCCATCGAAGCAAAAATTAAGTCTGGACGGTCATCACGAGCAATCGGCTTATTCGTAGGAATCGCCACAACACTCATATTATAAATATTACGGAATTCCTCTTCCTCTGTTTTCGCTGTACCTGTCATACCTGCAAGCTTTTGATACATACGGAAGTAGTTTTGGAACGTAATTGTCGCCATCGTCATCGATTCATTTTGAATCTCTACGCCCTCTTTAGCTTCGATCGCCTGATGTAGTCCATCTGAGTAACGACGACCTTTCATTAAACGACCTGTAAAGCCGTCAACAATAATGATTTCGCCCTCTTGCACAACATAATCAACATCATTATGCATACTTACATGTGCCTTTAACGATTGGTTAATCGCATGGTTTAAACGCACATGTGTCAAATCAAATAGGTTATCAATGCCAAATGCTTTCTCTGCTTTTTCAACACCAGCATCTGTTAACGTAACACCTTTTGTCGACTCTTCATATGTGTAATCCGTTTCGGCACTTAACATACGGACAAACGCATTGGACTGTTTATAAAGCTGCGCTGATTTCCCAGCCTGACCCGAAATAATTAAAGGCGTTCGCGCTTCATCAATTAAAATCGAGTCAACCTCATCGATTACCGCATAATGTAGCGGGCGTTGTACACGTTCTTCTTTATAAAGCACCATATTATCACGTAAATAGTCAAAACCAAGCTCATTGTTTGTACTATACGTAATATCAGCTTCATAGGCTGCACGTTTTTCTTCTTTTGATAAGCTGTTCAAGTTTAAACCAACCGTTAAGCCTAAGAAATTATACAAATGTCCCATTTCTTCAGCGTCACGACTCGCTAAATATTCGTTGACTGTCACAACGTGTACGCCTTTACCAGTAATAGCATTTAGGTAAACAGCCATCGTAGCCGTTAACGTTTTACCTTCACCGGTTTTCATTTCCGCAATATTACCTTCATCTAGTGAAGCAGCACCCATAATTTGTACACGGAATGGGTACATCTCTAACACACGCTTTGACCCTTCTCGACAAACGGCAAAAGCCTCAGCACGAATGGAGTCTAAATGCTCTCCGTCGGCATAGCGTTTTTTAAACTCTTCTGTTTTCGCTTGTAATTGATCATCTGAAAGCTGCTCCATTTGAGAGGCAAATCCCTCAACCTGGTCAGCGATTTTTTCTAATTTTTTTAGTTCTCGTTTATTGAAATCAAATAATTTGTTTAATAGGTTTACCATGAATTTTTTCACTTCCTATATAGTCTCAGCTTCCATTTTACCATTGTGTAACAGTTTCATGCAAACAGAGTCCCTAGCATGAAATGAAATCATATCATATCAATTACGCGCTTTTCGTAATTGTAGCTGTCGCTACAGCAAACAATGTATCCGAATTTTGAATTGTGCTTAGGCCCCCACGATAAAGGTCAGTGAGCCGGCGACGGTTTTAGGCCGACATCCATATATGGACTCCTTTCAAAATCCGTGATAGCTGCCAGAGGCTTCTCTTCATTCAATAGGCGTTCGGTGAAAAGATATACGTGCATTCATATTCCCTACTGAATGAAGATAAAAAAGGCTCCCGCTTTTGCGAGAGCCATGTACATATTAAAGTTTAAGTTGTTTCAATTAAGCCATATTTACCGTCTTTGCGTTTGTAGACAATATTTGTGCCGTTTGATTCTGCATCTGTAAAGATATAGAAATCATGCCCTAGCATATTCATTTGTAAAACAGCTTCTTCTTGATCCATCGGTTTGAGATCAAATTGCTTTGTGCGAACAATTGAATATTCATCTTCCTCTGTTACTGCATCAGCTGCTGCTTGAGAAGTAGCAAAATAAAGGCCTGTACCTTCACGTTCACGGAATTTACGGTTTACCTTTGTTTTATGCTTACGGATTTGTCGTTCTAATTTATCAACGATCAAGTCAATCGCAGCATACATATCATTATGACGCTCTTCTGCACGAAGAGTTAAGTTCTTCATTGGAATTGTAACTTCCACTTTAGTATGCTTGTCATTATAAACCTTTAAATTGACGTTAGCGTTGGCGTTAACATCTTCGTTAAAATAACGTTCAACTTTCTCGACTTTGTTCTCAACATACTCTCGAATAGCTGGAGTTACCTCAATATTTTCACCGCGAATGTTAAAGTTTAACATGTAAACTCCTCCTTTATAACTGCTATACTTTATACTTCTACACAAGTGTGCGAAATTCCTCTAAAATAATTCTTTTTTTCAAAAAAAATTTTTTCCTACAATAATGTGTAGCATCTGCGAAAGCAAAAAAGTTAGCTATGGGCTGAACAAAATTCCCCACCGATCCAATATTTCACTTGATTAATTAATGCTATTTAGTTTTGCCTCATCACCTTCTCTTCTTCGGCGCAGTTTCCGACAATGAAATCCTCAACCGATTCTTGATCACGCCATACTGCTTGCCCTTGCCAAAAGGACGGCTCCAAATAATTCCACCATAAGCTCGTACCTTTCTAGTATTAAAAACAAAGCGTACATCCAAAGGAGGAGGGTTGACACCTAAATCCACCTCAGTAAACATCTTTAAACCTCGTGAACTACTATCAAGCAAGTCAGCCATTGCCGTTTGTGCTTCATTGACTTTACCATCCTCATATAATGCAAAAGTCATTTGAACAGGCTCATCGAACTTAAATCGAAAGCCTTCTTGATGTTTAAATATCATTTAGCCACCCCTATACTATAGCTTGATTATATATGATGCATGTTTTACATCCAGAGGAAATAAGTAACGTAATTTATGGATTAAAGGTAAGCCCGTATTCAAATAACGCATATAAATAACCAGGCACCTCCGGTACGATAG
>DAMBVB010000013.1:0-90629 GCA_032053185.1 Lysinibacillus sp. | reverse complement strand
TACGTACGGTGGTTGGAGAGGTCGGGAGTTAATCACTCCCTCCTACTCGATTTCTTTTTATAAAGTGTGGTTCTTCTGCAAAGCGAGGGTTGATTTCCGTTCCGGCTGGGCGCTTTGTGCTGTCGCTTTGCTTTCGCACAGAAAACATTCGCTTCGCTGCAGGGTCTTGGGAGCACGATGCTGGTCACGAAGGCGTTATCACAGGACGTGATGGTTTTAGCCTTCGTTCCTCTATTGCTGATCCCCGAGGAGTCGCCCACTCTCCACTCCAATCAACTATTTCACAAAAAGCATATCACGCTAATAGTAGTCATAAAACAAAAGTTCAGTTCAGCGTGACGATCCACAAAATTTTTTTGATATCCTTATAATCATTTCCTACACTATCATCATCGAAAGGAAGATGATGATGAAAGATATTATTTTACAAACAGAAAATCTTAGTAAAAGCTTTAAGGGGCAAAAAATTGTAGAGGACTTGTCGTTAACAATACCACGCAATACTGTTTATGGTTTGCTCGGTCCAAATGGTGCAGGGAAATCAACAACGTTAAAAATGTTTAGGGTATGCTGCGTCCGAATGCAGGAAAGATACTTTTTTATGGACATGAATGGACTCGCAAAGATTTAAAAGACATTGGTGTATTAATTGAAACACCACCGCTTTATGAAAATTTAACGGCAAGGGAAAATCTCAAGGTTCGAACGATTGCCCTTGGATTGCCACAGTCACGTATTGATGAAGTATTAAAAATGGTTGATTTGACCCATACAGGGAAAAAGCGAGCAGGACAGTTTTCGTTAGGGATGACACAACGCCTAGGAATAGCTATTGCGCTATTAAATTGTTTAGTAGCCTCATTTAAGTCTCTCGGAGAAAATCCACAGCCGCTATCGGTAACGGTAAATTGAATACAATCAGCGGCATGTTGCACAGTTAATGCCGGACTTTATATTGCCCAATCCATTGTTCAAAGTCATGGTGGCACACTGCTAATTGACAATAATATATGTGGTGGAGGAAAAGTAACCATAACAATCCCAATTAAAGAAGCGCCCAGCCAGAACGGGAATCAACCCCACGCTATGACGAGCCTTTAATTAATAGAAATGGTTGGTTAACATACTTGATAAAATATCTTGAAAACAAATTTGCTACTATCATTCTTTTTGTTTTTGGCAGAAAGGAAAAAATGGGGAGTGTGTTCGGGCAATAGTATTGTAAAAAATGCTACAATAAAAGAAAAAAGAAGAGGCGATGCACGTGGATAACGTCATTGATTTTATTGCAAAGAAAAAAGAACGCGAAGAAAGACAACGTGCCCAGGATTTAGAAAGGTATGTTGCGACACAATGTAACTTTCATCAACCAGAAAATATTGATGCACTTGTTGATGGTAAAATGATTGAGGTCAAGGACCATACGTTGTTTTTAGGTTTTCTCTCAATATTAAAAGATGAAAAAATTGATCCACTTGATATTTTTCAGGATGTTTTTACATTGGAACCTGCAAATTTTGAGATGTCCTACAATATGAGATGGTGGTCGGTTGTACAGCTTGCCTTTACATTTTTAACAATTTTAAAGGAAAACGAGCCGCATACATATGCAGATTTTCTTGGTTTATAAAATGAATCTAGCGTGTGTGCACGTCTTCCGAAAGTAGATAAACGTGCGCATACAGCACTAGATTCCTTCTTGCTCCCCCCTAAAACTTTTACGATCCCCTTCGATTAATAAGTGATCATAGCAGTTCATAATTCCTTCATAATTTTTACTGAATATTTTAACGTCCTCCATACTTGCTTCATGTTTGTTTCCTAACATAAATGGTGTAAGGCAAATGAAAACAAACATAAACAAATGGAGGTTCCAACTGATGGCAATTCAAAAGATGTGGAAGAAAGGTTTCATCGGAGCATTAACAATTTCAATGTTGGTAGCTTGTTCTGACGCTTCGTCTAGTTCGATGGAAGTGAAAAGTGATTTGTCCCTTGAAGAGATAACGAAAAAAGCAAAAGATGAAGGAACTGTAAACTCTGTCGGTATGCCAGATACTTGGGCAAACTGGGTAGAGACTTGGGAAGAGCTTGGTACTGAATATAGCCTCAAGCATAAGGATACAGATATGTCGAGTGCTGAGGAGCTAGCAAAGTTTGAGGCAGAAAAGGATGATGCTACTGCGGATATTGGTGACGTCGGAATTGCCTTTGGACCAATTGCCAAGGACAAAGGTTTAACAGTACCGTACAAAACATCTTATTGGGATGAAATACCTGACTGGGCAAAGGATAATGAAGGACATTGGATCGTGGGATACACTGGAACCATTTCATTTTTAACGGATAAAAACAACGTCAAAAATGCCCCGAAATCTTGGGCGGACATTAAAAACGGAGATTACACTGTCAGCATTGGTGATGCTTTAACGGCGAATCAAGCACAATTTGCTATTTTAGCAGCTGCTATGGCATTTGGTGGCGATGAATCGAATATTCAACCAGGAATAGACTTTTTTGCACACTTAGCAAAGCAGGGGCATTTAAAAGGCGATCCATCTGTAGCGAATTTAGAAAAAGGTGAAATTGACGTAGCCATCTTATGGGATTTTAATGCGCTTGGCTATCGACACCAAATCGATGAGAAACGTTTTGATGTCATTATTCCATCAGAGGGCTCTGTAACATCAGGCTATGCAATGATCATTAATAAGTACGCCAAAAATCCTCATGCAGCAATGCTTGCTCGCGAATACATTTTATCAGATGCAGGGCAAGAAAATTTAGCGAAGGGTTACGCTCGGCCAGTTCGTGACAAGGTTCAATTATCTCAAGCTGTTCAGAAGCTATTATTACCTGCGGACATGTACAAAAATGCACAGCCAGTAAAAGACCAAAAGAAATGGGAAGAAACAACAAAGCAAATTCCACAACTATTTCAAGAGCAGGTATTAATTCATGGGAAATAATAAAGTTGTCTTAATTGTCGTAGATGCACTTCGCTTTGAAACAGCCTGTACCCATATGGGATATTTGCACCATTTAGTTGAACGTAAAATGGCAGCGCGCTACAAGGTTTGCTCAGAGGTGCCGTCACTATCAAGGCCTTTATATGAAACGATTTTAACGGGGACACCTCCTATTGTACATGGCGTAACGAGCAATATGACAGTACGTTTATCCACACAAAATAGTAGTACGTCCAAAAGTATTGCTGTTAGATGAGCCGCTCAGTGCGCTAGATGCCCAAATTCGTAAGAAACTTCAAGCGGACTTACGAGCGATTCAACAAAAGCTAGGTATAACGATGATTTTAGTGACGCATGACCAAGAGGAAGCGATGGCTGTTTCTGACAGAATATTTGTGATGAATAATGGGATGATTGCCCAAAGTGGAACACCTACTGCAATTTATACAAGCCCTGAAAGTGAATTTATCGCTAATTTTATCGGACATTACAATGTTTTTGCGCGTCAAGCCCTTGAGAAAATGATTGGCGAGACATTGCCAAAAGAATACTCAAAATTTGCGATTCGACCAGAAGCCATTCATTTCGATCAGAGACAGGGGGATGTTTGTATGACTGGAGAGGCGAAGCAGTCATTAATGAGCGGTAATGTTATTCGGACAACGTTGGAGGGTGAATGTCTTTTTACGATGGAGCAGCTACACCTACGAGGGCATTCGTTTGAGCTTGGTAAGAAATATGTGTGCTATGTGGCGAGAGAAGATGTGATTGCCTTATCATGACCTATGCAAAAATTGAACGTTTTGATTTTATTTTAAAACAATTAGAGGCTGATGAAAAAATTATTGTTGCCACGATTGCAGAAGAATTACAAGTGGCACCAGAAACGATTCGTAGAGATTTTGATGAGCTAGAACAACAGCAAATATTAACGAGAGTACACGGAGGAGCTGTAAAGTATACGAACGTTAGAAATGAACCAGCATTTTTGCGAAAGCTTCAAATGCAAATAGAGGCAAAGCGCAAGATAGCTCGTTTAGCAGCTAGACGTATATGTGACGGGGATACAATTGCGGTTGATACAGGTACAACGACAGTGCATATTGCAGATTTTTTATTGGCAGTCGACGATATAACGATCGTAACCAATTCTATCGCTGCAGCTGAACAATTCAATTTGGCTATGGAAGAGCGGCGCATGACGGGAAAGGTCATATTACTTGGTGGAACGACAAATCCAAGGCAATCCTCAGTTACAGGCGTTATGACGTTGGAATTACTAGGAAATATGAATTTTGATAAAGCATTTATTTCGTGTGGTGGTATAAGTGAAGGGATCGTATACGATTATGATTTAGACGAATCGCTAATTTCTAAAAAAATGCTTGACCGTAGCAAGAGGAACTTTTTATTAGCGGATGCATCGAAAATAAATGGTAAGTCCTTTTATCAAATATGTCACATAGAAGAGTGCTCAGAAATTCTTTGGAGTATAGCTTGCCCATTGGAATGGCAAGCGTATGAGGAAAAGTGGACGGTATGCAATGGAGGGAAATGCTGATGATTGATTATCATGTACATTTAGAGGAGGGCCCCTACTCATTTCGTTGGCTAGAGCGTACTTCTCAGGCAATTAGATTTTTTAATGAAGAAGAAGGAGCAGCAAAAGGTTCTAAAGCATTTATAGAGCTGCAAATGAAGCAGTTGTCACAGCGATTACAGAGTGGCTGCTATAGTGATGAATGGTTGGATTTATATTTACAGCAGGCAAAGCAGCTCGGTTTACGTGAAGTTGGCATTGTCGATCATCTATACCGTTTCAAGGAGACGCGAGCATATTTTGAGCGCTATATGCAGTTAGATCACAAAGAAGTTGGGAGAGCTCAGCGATACTGGCTTGACCGTGTGATGACGGAAAGCATGGATGATTTTTTGTCAACTATTAATCGAGCAAAGGAAAAGTGGCGTAATGAAGGTATTTCCTTAAAGCTAGGTATCGAGGCAGATTATTTTGTCGGAGGTGAGGAAGAATTAACAGCCTTATTAAAAGGATATCGGTGGGATTATGTCATCGGATCTGTCCATTTTGTGGATGGCTGGGGCTTTGATAACCCTCAAACACAATACATATTTGAAGACATGGACGCCGCAGCTTTACAGGAGAACTTTGAACAATTTTTTGCCACAGTAGAAAAAATGATCCTCTCGAAGATGTTTGATTTTGTGGCGCATTTAGATAATTTTAAAGTGTTCGACTATCAAGTAAAGGACACGACTTTTCTTGATTTTTGGTATGAAAGAATTGCAAAGGCACTTGTGACCACACAAACTGCCACTGAAATAAATGCCGGTTTATATTATCGCTATCCAGTAAGGGAAATGTGCCCAGGACCACGTTTCTTGCAAATTTTAATTGAACATGGTGTAGCCTTTACAGTTTCCTCAGATGCGCATTTCCCAGACGATTTAGGCAAATACACATTTGCGAATACAGCTGTACTAAAAAGTTATGGCGTTCAATCCATTATTGGGTTTGATCAACGCAAAAAACAATATATAGAACTATAATAAATATCGCCGTAGATGGGTATCTTCGGTGATTTTTTATTTTAGAAAGAGTGAGGGGAGGCTTCAGCGAAGTGATAGGTGGAATGAGCAAAGCGAAGGATAAAACCAACAAACTGAAAGATAGCCCCCGCCAAACTAAGGTCCCGCTCAACCTGACGCAACTATTCACCTAGCGAAGAGTAATTAAGTCTAATCCGCGACATTTCGTACGCAAACCTTGTAGGATGTTGCCATTATTCAGTATAATAGTAAAATGGGAATTCAACTGTATGGAATTCGTTTGAAAGGAGTTACCTGATTGCCATGAATGAAGAACAACGCTTAGCTAATCAACAAGTCAATCAACCAAAAAAAGAAGACAAGCCTGAAAAGGATTATAGTAAATATTTTGAAACGGTCTTTACGGCTCCTTCATTAAAAGAGGCAAAAAAGCGTGGGAAAGAAGATGTTAAGTATCATAAGGACTTTAACATTGCAGAAGAGTTTGCAGGTATGGGTACAGGGCGTACTTTTTATATTCGTACGTATGGCTGCCAAATGAATGAGCATGATACGGAAGTAATGGCAGGGATTTTTATGCAGCTAGGTTATACGCCTACAGATGTGATTGATGAAGCTGACATTGTACTACTGAATACGTGTGCTATCCGTGAAAATGCAGAGAACAAAGTATTTGGAGAACTGGGCTTCCTGCTAAAATATAAACGTAAAAATCCAGAAATGCTGATCGGGGTTTGTGGCTGTATGTCACAGGAAGAATCCGTTGTCAATAAAATTTTAAGAAGTTATCCACATGTCGATATGGTGTTTGGTACACATAATATTCACCGTTTACCGAACATTTTAAAAGAAGCGTATATGTCTAAGGAAATGGTCATTGAGGTTTGGTCTAAAGAAGGCGATGTGATTGAGAATCTACCGAAAAAACGTCTTGGCTCCATCAAAGCTTGGGTAAATATTATGTACGGCTGCGATAAATTCTGTACGTATTGTATCGTACCTTATACGCGCGGTAAGGAGCGTAGTCGTCGTCCAGAGGAAATTATTGCTGAAGTTCGTGAATTAGCGGCTGCGGGTTATAAAGAAATTATGCTGCTGGGACAAAATGTCAACGCTTACGGTAAGGATTTTGAGGATATCCAATATCGACTCGGTGATTTGATGGATGAATTACGAAAAATTGATATTCCACGCATTCGTTTCACAACGAGTCATCCACGTGATTTCGATGATCATTTAATCGAAGTTCTTGCAAAACGTGGTAACTTAGTGGAACATATTCATTTACCAGTACAATCTGGTTCAAATGATGTGCTAAAAATTATGGCGCGTAAGTATACACGTGAGCATTTCCTTGGATTAGTAGCAAAAATGAAAGCGGCTATTCCGGATGTAACACTAACGACTGATATTATCGTGGGCTATCCTAATGAAACAGAGGAGCAATTTGAGGAGACATTATCCTTGTATCGTGAAGTAGGTTTTGAAATGGCCTTTACTTATATTTATTCTCCCCGTGAAGGGACACCTGCTGCCAAAATGGTGGATAATGTACCTGAAGAAGTGAAAAGAGAACGTCTTCATCGATTAAATGAGGTTGTAGGGGAATACTCTCGAAAAGCATTAGAGAGCTTGAAGGGTGAAATAGTAGAAGTTTTAGTCGAAGGTACAAGTAAAAAACGCGAGGATGTGTTAGCTGGCTATACGCGTAAAAACCGTCTTGTAAACTTTAAAGCGCCAGCAGATCTAATCGGTCAATTAGCGAAGGTAAAAATAGTTGAGGCTACTTCATATTCACTAAATGGTGAGTTCGTAGAAGTAGTAAAAAATGAAAAGGTGGAAGCGTAAATGTCACAAGTATTATATACAAAAGATGATTTAATCAAGAAGTCACACGAAATTGCGCATATGATTGCCAATACGCCAGAAGTTGAATTTTTCAAAAAGGCCGAAGCTCAAATTAATGAAAACCAAGTAGTACGTGAACGTATTGCAAGTCTTAAAAGCCTACAAAAGCAAGCGGTTAACTTCCAGCACTTAGGGAAAGAAAAAGCGCTTAAATTAATTGAAGATAAAATCGAAAAAATTGAAGAAGAAATCAACGCAATACCAGTGGTTCAACAATTTAAAGAATCCCAAAGTGATGTAAATGATTTATTGCAATTAGTGTCGAACACAATTGCTAACAATGTTACAAATGAGATTATTCGCTCAACTGGTGGGGATGTGCTTCGTGGAGAAACTGGCTCATACGTAGCCAATACAACACCAGGAAGCTGCTCATAAAAATAATAGAAGTAAGAGCTCGAATGAATGCTTTCATTCGGGCTTTACTATTATGAAAAAAATGATCAAGGGGGTAGTTACGTTCCGAACTACTCACATGGTGAAGACTTCTAACAGTGACGCCATTGTAAATCTGTTGTGCTGAAGAGCAATACTATAGGACACCTTAATTTCATTGACATTATAGTGTTAATGCTCGAATGATGGAATTCGGGCTATTATTCTTCAATACTCATGGAAATTAGCGTGTTTCAGACACCATACTATGAAAAATGAATTTTTTCCTTAATTCGATTCTATAAAAATATATGTTCACCCATTGGGCGCTACCTGCATATGATGGAGTGAAAAGAGTCGAAGGAGGAATTGCGCTGAAACGTTTACGACAAATCGTGACGAGGGCAGTAGTTGCTAAAGGGAAGAAGAGAACGGAAGAACGTGTAACATTAAGTCCATCAAATAAGCCGACGAGTATTCTCGGGTGCTGGGTCATCAATCATACTTGCTCCGCGAAAAAAGTCGGTAAATTTGTAGAAGTGTCAGGGAGATTTGATGTCAATGTATGGTATGCCTATAGTAGTCATTCGAAAACAGCAGTGTTTTCTGAAACGGTGCACTATAAAGACAAAGTGAAGCTTTCGTTTAGAGAAGGCGATGTGAGTGTTGGTGATGATGTTCGTGTACGTGTCATTCAAGAGCCAAACTGCATAGAGGCCATCATCTCTCCATGTGGTACGAAGTTTGAAATCGTAGTAGAACGTGAAGTCGTAGTAGAGGTAATGGGAGAAACGACGATTTGCATTAGTGTACATCCACTAGATTTCGAAGAGGAATGGAACTTTGAAGAGAGCTCATCCTCGTCTTCATCTAGCTCCAGTTCCAGCTCATCGTCTAGCTCAAGTGAAGAAGGCAGGTATGTTTTAGAGTCCTCATCGTTTCCTGATGAAAGATCAAGATAATACGAAAGATTTTATACATGCGAAGCGCTAGCATCTTAAAAAAGGTGAAATAAGCGTTTCGCATGTATCTTTTGTTATAATAAAAATATCTAATGGTTAGAGCGAGGGAAATTTTTAAATGACAACATATACACCAATGATGCAACAGTATTTGCAGGTAAAGGAAGATTACAAGGATGCCTTTTTATTTTTTAGATTAGGCGATTTTTACGAGATGTTTTTTGAGGACGCGATTCATGCCTCACAACTTTTAGAAATTACATTAACGAGTCGGGATGCTGGTGCAAAAGAGCGAATTCCAATGTGTGGCGTTCCGCATCATTCGGCAAAAAATTATATTGAAACACTTGTACAAAAGGGCTATAAAGTTGCAGTTTGTGAGCAAACAGAAGATCCGAAGCATGCAAAGGGTGTAGTGAAGCGTGAAGTCGTACAGCTTATTACACCGGGTACAATCATGGAAGGTAAGTCGCTCGACGGTAAATCCAATCATTTTATCGGTGCTGCAGAACAATTCGACGATACGACATTTGGCTACGCCTATTTAGATTTATCTACAGGTGAAGCAGTAGCCTCCTCAATTGAGGGGGATGGTAAAGCACTTTTAATGCAAATGCAGGCATACGGTATTCGTGAATTAATTGTCGCGGAAAGTTTGCAACTGCTATTAGCAGAGCATGCAGTCAATGCCGGTATCGTCCTTTCTATTGAAACAGATGAAATGACATTAGATAAAGCTGCACATTGTTTAGAAGCAGTGCCAAATGATTTACAAATAGCTTGCCTACGTTTGCTCGCTTATATTGATAAAACACAAATGCGTTCTTTATCACATATTCAAGCATTTACGTACATTGAAATGAACAATTATTTACGTATTGACTCTAGCTCTAAGCGTAATTTAGAGCTGATTCAATCTATTCGTGGTGGCGATCAAAAGGGCACACTTTTATGGTTATTAGATGACACAGTTACTGCAATGGGAGGGCGCAAGTTAAAGCAATGGTTACATCAACCTCTTGCTTCACGTTCTGCCATTGAAGAGAGACTAGCAACCGTCACGGATTTATTGGAGGAATACTTTGTGAGAACGGAGCTTCAAGCCTCGTTAAAACAAGTATATGATTTAGAGCGTTTAGCTGGCCGTGTAGCGTTTGGTAATGTTGGTGGACGTGATTTAGCACAGCTACGTGATTCATTACGTCAAGTGCCTGCACTGCAGCAGCAATTACGTGAGGCTAATAAAGAAACATTGCAAAAGCTAGGTGCAGCACTTGATACGTGTGCGGATGTAGAGGCACTATTAGCTCGTGCTATTACAGACAATCCACCAATTACGATTAAAGAGGGTGATGTCATCCGCGATGGCTATGATGCGCGCTTAGATGAACTACGCTATGCTTCTCGTAATGGGAAGGATTGGATTGCGCAGCTAGAGCAAGAGGAACGAACGAAAACAGGCATTAAAAACTTAAAAATCGGCTACAATCGAATTTTCGGCTACTATATTGAAATTACGAAATCTAATATCCATTTAGCGGATTTAACACGCTATGAGCGTAAGCAAACTTTGGCCAATGCTGAGCGTTACATTACTCAGGAGCTTAAGGAAAAAGAAGCATTAATTTTAAATGCTGAGGAAGAAAGTTTAACGTTAGAATATAACTTATTTGTGAATATACGTGATGAATTAAAGGCGTTTATTCCACGTGTACAAGCATTAGCGGCAAGCATTAGTGAGCTGGATGTGCTAGTAAGCTTTGCAAGTGTTTCAGAGAAATATCGTTTTACGAAGCCTGAGTTTCATGGCGGACGTTCACTAGAAATTATTGAAGGGCGACATCCAGTTGTTGAGAAAATGCTCAATAAGCAAATGTATGTACCAAACGATTGTGTTCTTGAGGAAAATAATAATATGATGCTGATTACAGGTCCAAATATGTCCGGTAAAAGTACGTATATGCGTCAGGTTGCACTAATTGTTGTCATGGCACAAATGGGCTGTTATGTGCCTGCTGAAAAAGCTAGATTACCAATTACAGATCAGATCTTTACACGCATCGGTGCAGCGGATGATTTAGCTGCGGGACAATCAACCTTTATGGTGGAGATGTTAGAATCTCAGCACGCCATTACACATGCTACAAAAAATAGTTTAATGCTGTTTGACGAAATTGGTCGTGGGACATCTACTTATGATGGCATGAGTCTTGCTCAATCCATGATGGAATACATCCATGATAAAATTGGGGCAAATACACTGTTTTCAACTCACTATCATGAATTAACCGCACTCGAAAAGGAGCTTTCTCGACTGCAAAATGTACACGTATCTGCTACTGAAAAAAATGACACAGTTGTCTTTTTGCATAAGGTGAAAAAGGGAGCTGCCGATAAATCTTACGGAATTCATGTAGCGCAGCTTGCACAATTGCCAGAGGAAATTTTAACAAGAGCAAAAGTGCTACTTGAAAACTTCGAGGCCGGCAAAGAAGTAGCCGTGGCACAGGAGATTGTTGAAAAGCCCATGCAAATGTCACTATTTACAGAGGCAGAGCCACTCTCTCCAGCAGAGGCAGAGGTGCTTGAAAACCTTGAAAAAGTAAATATTTTAGGCACTTCACCAATGCAAGCGATGAATATTTTATACGAATTACAGCAGCAATTATTAAACGCAAAAAAGTAAAGGAGTGATGCGCTATGGGAAAAATCCAAATTATGGATGAGTGGCTGTCCAATAAAATCGCGGCAGGGGAAGTAGTTGAAAGACCAGCCTCTGTCGTTAAAGAGCTTGTTGAAAATGCCATTGATGCAGGAAGTACGTCCATTGATGTTTTTTTACTAGAAGCGGGCCTCACTTCAATTCAGGTCATTGATAATGGTAGTGGTATGGATGAAGAGGATGCATTACTATCATTCTCTCGCCACGCGACAAGTAAAATTCATCAAGAACGCGATTTATTTCGTATTCGTACCCTTGGCTTCCGTGGGGAGGCCTTAGCTTCCATTGCATCAGTGTCAAAAATGATACTCATTACATCAAATGGTGAATCGGGAACGTATTTAGAGCTTGAGGGTGGGCATATCGCCACACATAAACCTGGCCCTTTGCGCAAGGGAACAGATCTTACAATAGCACAGCTATTTTTCAATACACCTGCTCGCTTAAAATATATGAAAACAATACAGACCGAGCTTGGACATACAATTGATCTGATGAACCGTCTTGCACTCGGAAATCCACAAATTGCATTTAGATTACTGCATAACGGCCAGCAATTGTTACAAACAAATGGACGAGGTGACGTACAGCAAGTATTAGCGGCCATTTACGGTGTGCATAATGCTAAGAAAATGGTGGCATTCAATGGAGAGTCACAGGATTATAAAGTTTCTGGTTTTGTATCACTACCCGAGGTGACCCGTGCCTCGAAAAACTATATGTCGTTGTTTGTGAATGGTCGCTGGGTGAAGCATTATTTGGTACAAAAAGCGATTGTAGATGCCTATCATACGTATTTGCCCATTGAACGTTTTCCGATTGTAGCCCTCTTTATAGAGGGGGATCCTTATTTAACAGATGTCAATGTTCATCCTGCCAAGCATCAAATACGTTTCAGTAAGGAGCCTGAGCTTCTTAAGCTAATTGAGGAAACGATACGAGAGAAAATCCGTCAGGTTATTCGAGTACCGCAAATGGAAAAGAAGGAGAAAGTGGCAAAGTCTGCGACGGAGCAGTTAAATATTTGGAAGCCAGCACCAAAGCTTAATGTGGAGAAAATGAATGCTATTGTAGAAATGCTTTATGATGTGCAAACCGTGCAGGAATCGAACACATTAGATCCGATAGTGCCACAACCTGAATCCGTCTCTTCTACTATTGAAGAAAGCTGGCAACCGACACCGGTGATGGAAGTGAATCCTCCTGAAGAAGTGAAGCTAGAGGAACCAGTGGAAATTCTAGAGGATGAGCCAGCTAAAGAACCATTCCCTGTGCTTGAAGTGGTAGGGCAAATTCACGGCACGTATATTGTTGCACAAATGGAGGATGGCTTTTATTTAATTGATCAGCACGCCGCTCAGGAGCGTATTAAATATGAATTTTTCCGTGAAAAGGTCGGTCAGGTGAATCCAAATGAGCGTCAGGCTTTATTACTTCCATTGACCTTCCATTATGCTGCTGACGAGGCTCTCATATTAAGAGAAAATAGAGAGGAATTAGAAGCTGTTGGCGTATTTTTAGAGGAATTTGGACAAGCTTCATTTGTCGTGAGAGAGCATCCAAGCTGGTTCCCTAAAGGAGAAGAACAGGAAATTATTGAGGACTTAATTGAACAGGTGCTGACAACTAACAAGGCGGACGTCAAAAAATTACGTGAGGCAGCAGCAATTATGATGAGCTGTAAAAAGTCAATAAAGGCCAATCATTTTTTAACGAAAGAGCAAATGGATACGTTACTGCAAGATTTACGCAATGCCGACAATCCATTTACATGCCCACACGGACGTCCAGTACTAATACATTTTACAGCGTATGAAGTGGAAAAAATGTTTAAACGGGTAATGTAGTTGTATCACCAAACAACTTATTATAAGAATAATCAAGAGCAATATAAACAGAAGATAATATAAATGAAGTGAAAGATTTATGCTTAAAGTTATTGCTAGTTACACAGGCTGGCATACACAGTGGAGGTTACACGTATTTTCAAATTATAGCTAATGGGGGAAAAGGTTATGTTTTCATTTGAACATCGTCCTAAAATTATGCAGTTTTTACAGCAATATAGCTTTGACGTTTTAGTCATTGGTGGCGGCATTACGGGTGCTGGCATTGCGCTTGATGCAGCATCTAGAGGGTTATCCGTCGCTTTGATTGAGAAGCAGGATTTTTCTGCTGGCACATCAAGCCGTTCAACAAAGCTTATTCATGGTGGACTTCGTTATTTAAAGCAATTTGATGTAGGTGTAGTAGCTGAGGTTGGACGTGAGCGTGAAATTGTTTATGACAATGCTGTTCACGTGACAACACCAGAAAAAATGCTACTGCCATTATATAAAAAGGGCTCACTTGGACCAGTTACAACATCAATGGCATTGAAGGTATATGATCGATTAGCAGGTGTTAAAAAGCATGAACGTAGAACAATGTTAAACGCTCAGGAAACGGCAGCGCTAGAGCCTTTACTCAATCGACATGAGCTTATTGGTGGTGGCTATTACGTTGAATATCGTACAGACGACGCCCGTCTGACAATTGAAGTGCTAAAAAAAGCTGTGGAGTATGGGGCGCTTTGTCTAAATTATGCGGAGATGACAGAATTTTTATATGAGAAGAAAAAGCTTGTTGGGGCACAAGTGAAGGATTATGTTACAGGGAAAATAATCGAAGTGCATGCTGCGCAAATCGTCAATGCAACTGGACCTTGGGTGAATGAGGTTCGCCAAAAGGATAAAGTAGCAGACAAAAAGCAATTACGTCTCACAAAAGGAGTTCATATTGTCCTTGATCAAAAGGATTTTCCATTACGGCAAGCAGTGTACTTTGATATAGTGGATGGGCGTATGGCCTTTGCGATTCCACGTGATGGTAAAGCCTATATAGGGACAACAGATACAGTTTACGAGGGAGACCCTGTACATCCTGTCGCTACCCAAGAGGACGTTGATTATTTAATGGCTGCTACAAAAACTGTCTTTCCAACTGCAAATATTTCAAGAGATACGATTGAATCGTCGTGGGCAGGTGTGCGTCCACTTATTTTTGAAAAAGGCAAGAATCCATCCGAAATTTCACGCAAAGATGAGATATGGACGGCCCCAAGTGGCCTAATGACGATTGCGGGTGGCAAACTAACGGGTTACCGTCAAATGGCAGAAACAATCGTTGATAAAATAGTGAAAATCCATAAATATAAGCATGCAAGTCCATGTGTAACACGTGAGTTATCACTTTCTGGAGCAAAAGGCATTAATGCCATCAATTTCCCTGATTATAGTACTTATAAAGCTAAAGAGGGCGTTCAGTATGGTCTAAATTATGATGAAGCAAAACAGCTTGTACAAAAATATGGCACAAATGTGGATGCATTATATAACCAGGTGAAATATTTGCATGAACATGGAAGTACGATGCCTCTAGCCCTACATGCCATGCTACTTTATGGCATAGAAGCGGAAATGGTGTACACACCAAGTGATTTCTTTATTCGTCGAACAGGTTTATTATACTTCGATATTGATGCAGTAAAACGTTATAAACAGCAAGTTATTCAAGTTATGCAACAACATTTTCACTATACAGAGTCCCAAAGAAATACTTATGTAGCTCAACTAGAGCAAGCTATTTTTGATGCAACAAATTTTGCGGAGGAAGGGGTGTAGGCAATGCGGTATATCGAAATGTCAGATGGCCATTTTCTATTTACTCGAACATTAAAACCATCGAAGCCATGTATTGGCCATATTCATATTCTGCATGGTATGGCGGAGCATAGTGGACGTTATGTTGAATTTGCCAATAGCTTAAATGAAGCTGGCTATGCAGTGACAATGCATGATCATCGTGGGCATGGAGAGACAGTAGCCTATAATGGCACACTAGGTTTTTTTGCTGAAGAAAATGGGTTTGATCGCGTCGTAGAGGATGCACATGAAGTAGTATCATTATTGCATGAACAATTTATAGACGTACCTTTGACTTTATTTGGTCATAGTATGGGATCGTTTATTACTAGAAGATATATTCAATTGTACAGCGATCAAGTGGATCATGTGATTCTTTGTGGAACAGGAAACGTTACAGCACTGCATACGATGGGGAATTTAGTAGCAAAAGTATTGGCCAAACAGCTTGGTAAAGAGACGGAGAGCAAGTTGTTAAATAAGCTGAGCTTTGGTAGCTTTAATAAGCGGTTCCCAAATTCGAAGACTGCGTATGACTGGTTATGTTCAGCAGAGGACGAGGTGCAAAAATATATTGATGATCCGTATTGCGGCTTTATCCCAACAAATCAATTTTTTGTGGATTTAACAACAGGTTTTATGACGTTAAATCGTAAAACAGAGATAGCTAAAATAGAGAAAAACTTACCTATATTGTTGATAAATGGTAGTAAGGATCCAGTCGGAGAACAAGGCCAAGGTGTGTACGCTGTTGCACAACAATTTGTAGCAGCGGGCTTACAGGATGTGATGATTTGCTTATTTGAGGATAAGCGCCATGAAATTCTAAACGAGGACAATCAAGAGGCAGTCTATCAAGTTTTATTACGGTGGTTAGAAAAATATGATACAAGATAAACTACAGCAGGCAGAGGTCGTAGCAATCGTAGGGCCTACTGCTTCTGGGAAAACGGCACTAAGCATTGGGTTAGCCAAAAAATATAATGGTGAAATCATCAACGGTGATGCCATGCAAATCTATCGAGAATTAGATATAGGTACAGCGAAAATTACTGAGGAAGAAATGGAGGGTGTACCGCATCATTTACTAAGCTTCAAAGAGCCTACAGAGTCCTTTTCAGTAGCAGATTATCAAAAATTAGTGCGAGCTAAAATTGCAGAAATTCAAGAGCGCGGTAAGCTACCGATTATTGTAGGGGGCTCAGGTTTATATGTGCAGGCAGTACTGTATGATTTTCAATTTACAGAGGAGCAGGTAGATGAGGCGGCGCGAAAAGCCTATTATGCAGAACTGGAGAAATTAGGTCCAGAGGCAATGCATGCCAAGCTTAAAAAACTTGATCCACAAACAGCAGAGACGATTCATCCACACAATACTCGTCGTGTTATACGCGCGTTAGAGATGATGGAGCTTAGTGGCGTTTCAAAGGCATCCGAAGCACATAATCGTGGAGAAGTTCCTCTTTACAATCATATGATTTTAGGGCTTGGTCAAAATATGTCACGTGAGGAGCTCTATGATCGTATTAATCGCCGTGTTACTATAATGATGGAAAAAGGGCTTTTAGAAGAAGTTAAAGGCTTATGGCAGCAAAATATTCGAGGTGTACAGTCCATCCAAGCAATCGGCTACAAGGAATTATATGATTACCTAGATGGCAAATGCTCTTTAGAAGAGGCTATCGACAGCTTAAAGCAAAATTCTCGCCGCTATGCGAAAAGACAATTAACATACTTCCGTAACAAAATGGATGTATATTTTGTTCGTAATGATGAAAAAATTTGATTAATTTCTAAAAATTACTAATTGCTAAATTGGTAGAACATGCTACTATAGGAATGAAGAGGTAGAAAGAGAGTATGGGGAGGCATATTTGATGAAATCAATTAACTTGCAAGATACATTCTTAAACCATCTACGTAAAAACAGTGTTTTTGTAACTGTGTTTCTGTTAAACGGATTTCAGTTAAAAGGAACTGTGAAATCCTATGATAATTTTACAGTATTATTACTAGATGCTGAAAGCAAGCAACATCTTATTTACAAACACGCTATTTCTACATTTGTTCCAGCAAAGCAAGTAGATTTTTTAGAAACAAACGAATAGAAACATTAGAGTAAAGCAGTTAGTGTTCATGACACTAGCTGTTTTTTTGCCTTCAAGCTATAATGTAAGAGGAAATCGACATATTGGAGGACTACAGATGAAAACTATGAATACAACAGAAATAGTAGAACGATTAGATGCGAACGAAGACCTATACATTATTGATGTACGTGAAGATGATGAAGTAGTACAAGGCATGATCCCTGGTGCTCAACACATTGCTCTTGGGACAATCCCAGAGCGTTTAGATGAATTAGATGCTTCTAAGCCTTACGTTATCGTTTGCAAGGCAGGCGGTCGTTCAGCAAATGCATGCGCATACCTAGAAGCTCAAGGCTTTGACGTAACAAATCTTGAAGGCGGCATGCTTGCTTATGATGGAGAGTTAGAATTTAAATAATGGTCGATTAAACCCTCGTTTAGGCGAGGGTTTTTCTTATATAATCGAGTTGGTGAAACAATTAGTTCATCACCAAAAGTTGTGGATGATTTTGTTAAAACGTCTACTATGTCATAAGTTTATTTTCGTTCCGGCTCTTGGGGATCAGCGATAGAGGAACGAAGGCTAAAACCATCACGTCCTGTGGTAACGCCTTCGTGACTAACTTCGTGTTGACCCAAGCGGCTCATCGGACACCCCCAGAAAGCTTTGCTCTGTGCGAAAGCGTAGCGCAGCAATAAAAGCGCCCAGCCGGAGTGGAAATGAACCACATGTTTTGATAATTATACCAAATATTGACACAAAAACCATTTTGTTGTACAGTTATAGTAATTACATCCAAGCATTAGGTGCCCATAGCGGGAGAATAGGGAATAAAGTGAAAAGCTTTAGCGGTCCCACCACTGTAAAAGAGAGTTTCATAGAGAATACCACTAGCATCGTTTTGGGAAGGTTCTATGAAATGTTGATATTGAACTAGGAGACCTGCCTAACTGCTTTAGACGATGGAAAGTCTGTAGTTTATTTGTTATGGATAAACTACAGGTTTTTTATTTAAATTATTCTTCGAGTAACAAGGGCAAAAAGAAAGGGGTAATTTTCATGCAATTATTACAACAGACGATTCAAAACATACAAAGTGTTGACAACAAAATGATGGAGCAGGCGAGGGAGCATATAGATGCACTTTGCAAGCCTCCTGGAAGCTTGGGAAAACTGGAGACTCTTGCTGTGCAATTATCTGGTATGACAGGAGAACTATTTCCTGCGATTGATAATAAGGCAATTATTGTCTGTGCCGCGGATCATGGTGTCTGTGATGAAGGGGTGACCCCAAATCCACAAAATGTGACGGTCTTTCAAACATTAAATTTTCCTAGGGGAGGAACTGGTGTCTGTGCTGTAGCGAAAATAACAAATGCAAAAATTGTCACGGTAGACGTTGGCGTTAAGGAGGATATTCCGCATGATGCTGGTGTCATCATAAAAAAGATTAAATATGGAACGGATAATATGGCAAAAGGGCCTGCTATGTCAAGGGAAGAAGCTATTCAATCCATTGAAGTGGGAATTGAAGTAGCCACGGAAGAAATAAACAAGGGGATAAATGTACTCGGGACAGGTGAAATGGGGATTGGTAATACAACACCAAGCGCTGCCATACTATCGGTTCTTCGCGGGTGTCATCCGAATGAAGTGACAGGCTTCGGTGCAGGTGTTGGACCAGGGGGGATAGCACATAAAGTAGAGGTTATTCACAATGCTATTGCATTAAACGAACCAAATCGCCATGATGCTATCGATATTCTTGCAAAAGTCGGTGGATTAGAAATTGGCGCTATGGCTGGGGTAATACTTGCTGCCGCTGCACATCGTAAACCTGTTGTTATTGATGGTTTTATTTCTACCATCGCTACCCTTATCGCTTACGAACTCGAACCTAACGTAAAAGACTATATCATTCCTTCGCATGCCTCTGAAGAACCAGGTGCAAAAATTGCCGCTGAAATGCTCGGAATTGAACCGATGTTGCAGATGAATATGCGATTGGGTGAGGGCTCTGGTGCAGCTTTGGCATTTCCTATTTTGGATGCAGCATGCTCCATGATGAAAAATATGGTGACGTTAGAGGAATCAATGCAGCTATTAAAAAGATAATTTACAGTAGATGAAACATTAAGAGATGAGATATTTGATTGATATTTTAGAGCTTCTCAATAAAAAAGGAATAACTATTGTGATTGTAACACATGATCCAACTATTGCATCACGATGTCATCGAACAATTGAATTAGGATGTTACAGGTAAATGGTTTGGCTTCTAACTTTGATAAAAGAGTTAAAAGAACATCCAACTTACACAAAATTATAGCGAGCTTTTATTTTGTCCTTAGGAAAAACCTACATGAATACTCAGCCAATGACCTTGCTTTTTATGTCATTGGCTGAATTTTGTTTATGCCCGATTCAGCCTCCGTAAAGGTAAGCGCCATTTCATCATAGTGGAAAGAACACGTAACGCTGTTATCACCACGAATAAAATATAAAGGAAAATGTCTTCTGTAAAAATTTCAAATCCGATCATAAGCCCAGCTAGTGCTGCCCAAACACCATAGATTTCATCACGGAGGACTACTGGTTGTCGTCTAGCTAATAAATCACGAACAATTCCACCACCTGACCCTGTAAGGACAGCAGCTACAATAACCGCACTAATCGGCATGTCGAGCTTCACCGCATAAAGGGCACCCTGAATCGCAAATGCCGATAATCCAATAGCATCAGTGAAATTGCCCCAGCGATGCCAATGCTGGATGAGTCGATGTGGAAATAAGAAAAATAGCGTAATGGCTGCAATGGCAATTTGGAACATCATATCCTGTCCCCACAGTGTTGTTACAGGCAAACCTATCAGTAGATTTCGTATTGCTCCACCACCAAAAGCAGTTACGATACCGAGTATATAAACACCGAATAAATCGTATTCTTCCTCCATTGCAATTATTGCCCCGGAAATGGCGAAGGCAATTGTTCCAATGATACTAAAAACCTCCCAAGCCAACCCTTTCACCCCTTAAGTAAATAAATCATTCCATGTTGTTGTAGATTAGTTGCAAATTCATACTAGAAAACATTAAAGTCTCCTTTTTGTATCAGAAGTTTTGCAAAGAAAGCATCGACTTACGATTTAGAATTATCAGATAGTAAATATCTTATTATAGCAGAAATAAATAAATATCGTTTGTAATTTAGCTTAGCGCCTAATGCAATTAGCAAGTTTTGCAGGCAAGCTTACAAATTGTTAAGATAAGATACGAACAAACGTGAAATGGGGAACAATATAATGACTTTTACAACCAACCTAACAGAAGAGACATTAGCATTAGCTACTAAAATAGAAGAAAAGGTACGCCCTTTTCATGCAAAGGTAGAAGACATGGCGTTCTTCAATCAACAAAAAGTGCTTGCTGCGTTCCGAAAGCATCAAGTAAGTGATTATCACATGCACCCGTCTCATGGTTATGGCTATGATGATGAGGGGCGTGACAATTTAGAACGTGTTTATGCAGAGGTCTTTGGAGCGGAGGCTGCTATTGTACGTCCGCAAATTATTTCCGGTACACATGCAATCACACTTAGCTTATTCGGAGTGCTTCGTCCTGGTGATGAATTACTTTATATTTCAGGTCAGCCGTATGATACATTGCAAGCAATAGTCGATGGTGGCGATAAGGATACTGGCTCGTTAAAAGATTATAAAATTGCTTATAAGCATGTGGATTTAATCGATAATCAAGCGATAGATTGGGAAGGTGTTGCAACTGCAATTACACCAAACACTAAAATGATTGCTATACAACGTTCGAAGGGCTATGCAACACGCCCATCCTTTACTATTTCACAAATTACAGACATGTGTATGAAAATCCGTGAATTAGCACCGAATGCAGTTATTTTCGTTGATAATTGCTACGGTGAATTTGTTGAGGCACAGGAACCGACAGAGGTTGGAGCTGATTTAATGGCAGGCTCACTCATTAAAAATCCTGGTGGAGGCTTAGCTAAAATTGGTGGTTATATTGCGGGTCGTGCAGATTTAGTAGAAAAATGTGCTTATCGTATGACATCACCAGGTATTGGTGCTGAAGCAGGGGCAACATTACATACGCTAGGTGATTTCTATCAAGGATTTTTCCTTGCACCACATGTTGTCTCTCAGGCATTAAAAGGTGCCATTTTCACGGCTGCTATGCTAGGAGAAACTGGCATGAATACATCACCAAGGTATGATGCGAATCGTACAGATTTAATTCAATCAGTTTCTTTCCAAACGGCGGAACAAATGATTGCTTTTTGCCGGGAAATTCAAGCAAACTCACCAATTAATGCGCATTATGCGCCAGAACCAGCGTATATGCCCGGCTATGAAGATGATGTCATCATGGCTGCTGGCACATTCATTCAAGGCTCAAGTATCGAGCTTACAGCAGACGGTCCTATTCGTCCGCCATTTACAGCATTTATTCAAGGAGGTTTAACATACGAGCACGTAAAATTTGCGATTTGTAGTGCTGTTCAAAAGATTCAAAAATAGAAAGCGAAAAAACTATTCAAAATTTCCATTTGAATAGTTTTTTATTTATCGATGAAAAGTTGAGATATCATTTGTTAAAACGTAGAAATGTCTAAAAGTTGATTAGACATCGGACATTCCTAGTCCCACGTTAGGATCATAATCTTAGTTTTCTACAATTTTTCATCAGTTCAAAAAAAATATTTAAATCCATGTTAGGAAACCTGACATGAATGGTTGACAGTGTAAATTTTTCGTTATATTATTAGCGGGTATTGGAGGGGACTTAAATGAGTCGTGAAATTAGACGAACTATGCCGTTATTATCCATGAATATCGTAATGCAATTGACCGAGCTTTCGGCACGTCAGATTCGTTATTATGAAGAACACCATTTAATTGAGCCGCACCGAACAGAAGGCAACCGTCGAATGTTTTCATTAAATGACGTCGATACACTGCTGGAAATTAAAGATTATTTGGAACAGGGCATGAACATGGCAAAAATTAAAAAGCTGTTCGCTAAAAAGAATGAACCTGTTTCAATAGATCAACCTAATTTAAGTGACTCAGAATTACGTCGCATCATGCGTGAGGAAATGCTTCAAGCGCAGCGTATGCAAAAATCATCCATCCGTCGTGGTGATTTATCTCGATTTTATTAATAAAAGGCAACATTATTAATAGGGTAGGGTAATGATAAAAAAGCTAGACATTTTATAGGAGTGTGGAAAACTATGGGTAAATATACAAAAGAGGACATTAAACGTCTAATCGAGGAAAAAAACGTAAGCTTTATACGTCTACAATTTACAGATATTCTCGGCACAATCAAAAATGTTGAGATTCCTGTAAGCCAGTTAGACAAAGCTCTAGAAAACAAAATGATGTTTGATGGCTCATCCATTGAAGGCTTCGTACGTATCGAAGAATCAGATATGTATTTATATCCAGACTTAGATACTTTCGTAGTGTTCCCTTGGACTTCTGAAAAAGGGAAAGTTGCACGTTTCGTTTGTGATGTATTCACTGCTAAAGGCGAGCCGTTTGCTGGTGACCCACGAAATAACTTAAAACGTATCCTTAAGAAAATGGAAGAAATGGGCTTCACAAGCTTCAATTTAGGACCTGAGCCAGAGTTCTTCTTATTCAAACTAGATGCAAAAGGTGAACCAACACTAGAAGTAAATGACCACGGTGGATACTTCGATTTAGCACCAACTGATCTTGGCGAAAACTGCCGTCGTGATATCGTATTAGAGCTAGAAGAAATGGGCTTTGAAATTGAAGCATCTCACCATGAGGTAGCTCCAGGACAACACGAAATTGACTTTAAATATGCAGACGCAATTACAGCTTGTGACAATATCCAAACGTTTAAATTAGTTGTTAAAACAATTGCTCGTAAACACGGTTTACATGCTACATTTATGCCAAAACCTTTATTCGGTGAAGCGGGTTCTGGTATGCACTTTAATGTTTCATTATTTACAGGTAAAGAGAATGCATTCTACGATGAATCTACTGAACTAGGTCTTTCTGAAACAGCAATGCAATTCATGGCAGGTGTCCTTGCTCACGTTCAAGGTTTCACAGCTGTAACAAATCCAACAGTTAACTCTTATAAACGTCTTGTACCTGGTTATGAAGCGCCATGTTATGTAGCATGGTCAGCTCAGAACCGTTCACCACTTATCCGTATCCCATCGGCACGTGGTCTTTCAACTCGTGTAGAAGTACGTTCTGTTGACCCATCTGCTAATCCATACTTAGCAATGGCAGTTATTTTAGAAGCAGGTCTTGAAGGTATTCGCCGCAACTTAACACCACCAGCTGCTATTAACCGTAACATTTATGTGATGTCTGATGAAGAGCGTAAGGCGAATGGGATCGTAAACTTACCATCAGCACTTGACGATGCTTTAGCATTACTTGCTCAGGATGAAGTAGCGCAAGGAGCTCTGGGTGAGCATATCTACGCGAACTTTAAAGAGGCAAAAGAAATCGAGTTTGACATGTATCGAACAACAGTACACCAATGGGAGCGCGACCAATATTTAAAAATGTACTAATAATATGAACCGAGTACCTAGTAAAGGTGCTCGGTTTTTTATATGCAATTAAGCGTTAAATAGTAAAAGGCATTTTCATAAGAGAGTGCTTGTGAAAAGTAGACGATGAGGTTACTCTCCTTACATAAAAGACAAGTAATTGCTCTAGGGTATTTCGGAGCACACCGCTTTTACGCTGGAAAGATAGTACGGGTATAGTAATAATTGTAACGTGAGGAGGCTTGGGTATCTGGGTGTTATTCGATGTGTTTATGATCGTTAACGGCAAATTCACATCAGATCTAGCTACTATACAGCAATGATTAAGGCGTTTTTTTAGTCGTAAAGATAGATTGTAAATGTCAAAATAACCGTGTACATTTTTGCTAGTCTAAGCATGTACACTTTCGCTGATTAACTACTTTTCTATACAAGTACGTGAATCATGACAACTTGATACAAAGCCTCTACTCACATGATTCGATAGCTCAGAACACAGCTATATCATGGGCTGGCTAACCGATCCAGGCTATTATGCTCGCCACTTCCTGTAAAGTTGTACTATACAAAGGACTTCAAAAATGTATTGGGTTAAAAAAACATTTTTGTACATATTTGGTTTTAATAGATTAAGGTGTTGAAAAAAACATAAAAGAATGATAGAATTTTGGATGGAAATGAAGTAAATTATTGCCATGGAAAAGAAAGGTGATTGATAAAAATGCAAAAACAAACTTCGGAAAAAAACTATGTAGTCATGATATTACTATGTTTCTTTTTAGGTAGTCTAGGAATACATCGCTTCTACGCAGGTAAAATAGGTACTGGTATTTTAATGATTATAACTTTGGGTGGACTAGGTATTTGGACATTGATCGATTTAATTATGATTATTATCGGCAACTTCAAAGATAAAGAAGGAATGGAAATAAAACCTTCTTAATGAATAAGGCGTTGGTTAACTGAGGTTACCTGGCGCTTTTTTTTAATGGAGAAATGTTGTTTACTAAATCGTAGATGTCAGGGAGGGTATGTGCGCCTATGTGTCACCTGTCTTTAATGATTTCTTCGATGTTGTCCATAGCAATGTTGCTTGGCTGAAATTAAGTCTGCGTTAACTTCGTTTTGCAGTTGATACAGTTGAATTGTTTTTGAGTTGGTCGATTCACTTTGTTGTGAACGAATCCGCAATCAGGAAGACGAGTTGATTGGTGCGACATTACCACTAAACAGCAGTTTTCAATTGATTAAACTTTTTATAAAAATCTCATACTTAGTTAGAAAAATTTACTCCGTTTTGATCAAGCTTTTTTCAAAATGGAGTTTTTTCATTTGCTGATAAATAAAGGTCGAAGGAAATTTTCAAGCAATTTTTATGCGAAAGCTACACTATAAACCAAATTTCTCCCCATCAACACGTTAAATAAAAAGACGAAATCAACATTAGTCTGTGATTCCGCCTTAAAATATTAATTATAATGTGCAACATTATATCGAATTAATAAATAATACGCTTATTATTCATTTTTTGACTTTTAATTTCTAACCTCATCGCATATTTTTTAATAGCCCATATGATGATATGGTATATGGTGGTGCTGGTGATGGTGAGGGTGGTGCATATGATGGTGCTGCATATGATGGTGATGGTGTGGCATATGGCAAGGTTCAGGTGGCATCTCGCAAAGTGTATGAGTTTCGCAGCATTCATCTAATACACATTCGGTGCAAGGGAAATGGTACTGATGGTCAATCATATGTTTATTAACTGTTGTTACATGTGTTGGTTGTACATGTGGTACGACCGTATGGATGTAATTAGTACGAACAAATTCCTCTGGCGGTAAAAAGTGTGGTGGATCAAATTGAGCTGGGCATGTTTGTGGTGGGCAACAATGTGGACCTCTTCCATGGTGATGATGATGATGCATATGTCTAAACATGGTAAAACCTCCTGTTTTGATAAGTTGTGGTTTATAATTAACATATGAGATAAAAGACAGTATGGTCTATTTGTACGCCTATTAAGGGCTGGTTAAATCTCTTAGGCAATCAAAATAGGTATGATTAATGAGAGTTTCACCAAATTTTAACTTCTTTCAGACAATATAAAATGGCGCTTGGTTGAAAGGTAATGATACAAAGAAGAAGGGCAATTATAGCAATAACAAATTTTTGGATTGAATAAAAATTCATTTTGTTGTAGAATTAACCGATGTATTGTCGGTTTATGATATTTTATAGCTAGGATAGAATGAATAGAAATTTTGCATTGCGGATGTTCATTATAAAAAAGTAGTGTTGGGCATTCCTTTATTCCTTTTTAGAGGGATGTTTTTTATTTTATCCGTCCAAGACACCCACTTCGAAATTCAGCGAACTAAAGAATTTAGGTGGGAGATGAACGGCTCGTAAATGCATATCGGTAAAGACTAGGTCAGTGAGGATGAAAGAAATTCCTACTGATTAAAGTACAGATATACATTTCTTGCTGGTTTAAAAGGACATAACTAACAAGCTTGATGTATAAAACTTCGAAAAAACCTAGAGGAATGAGGCTTTAAATGATGAAAAAATATCCTACTTCTACATACTTTTTCTTCATAATTCCGTCTCTTATTGGTGTCCTATTATTTATGACACCAGTCTTAACGGAAGATGGATGGAAAGTTCCGATTGCTATTTTAGCAAATTTATTAGCAGGTTCTGTTGCACCGATTATTAGTTACTTTACTATAATTATTTTTGCGATTTCGGCAATTGGTTCACTCATTGTTAAATTTATTCCGCGAAATAATACAAAAGAGCCTAGTATTGTAGATACATTATTTTATGTAAATTGGTTTTGGACAATTATAAGAGTCCTCGGTTTAGTATTTGCCTCAATGGTCGTGTTTAATTTTGGACCATCCGCGATTAACAATGAAAATACGGGTGGATTATTAATGAACCCTGACGGTGGCTTAGTAACGTTTTTATTTACGATTTTCTTATTTGCAGGCCTATTACTACCATTTTTAACAAACTTCGGCTTGCTTGAATTTTTCGGAACGATGATGGTAAAAATCATGCGTCCTCTTTTTAAAAGCCCAGGTCGTTCATCGGTTGATGCACTTACATCATGGGTTGGCGATGGAACAATTGGTGTTTTAATGACAAGTAAGCAATATGAAATGGGGAACTACACGAAAAAAGAGTCTGCCATTATTGCAACGAGCTTCTCTGTAGTATCCATCACATTCTGTATCGTAGTATTAGATACAGTGCATTTGTCACGCTATTTTATTCCATATTACTTAACGGTTGTACTTTGCGGTCTTGTGTTAGCGATTGTTATGCCGCGAATTTTTCCGCTTGTTAACAAAGAAGATACGTATATCGATGGTACACCAGTAGATTTATCACGTGAGGAATTACCAAAAGGCTATAATTCTGTGTCACATGGCTTAGAAAATGCTTTAGCTGTTGCGCATGCAAATCGTGATCCACGTCAATTTTTGAAAGACGGATTTAGAAATGTCTTGGATTTATGGGTTGGAGTAGCACCGGTCGTTATGGCATTTGGTACAGTTGCTTTAATGCTTGCTGAATTCACTAGTATTTTTGCAATTTTAGGAAAGCCTTTTGAACCTATTTTAACAGTGCTTGGTTTACCAGAAGCGGCTGAGGCAGCACAAACGATGGTTGTTGGCTTTGCTGATATGTTCCTACCTTCCATCTTAGGAGCAGGAATTGAAGCGGACACTACACGATTTGTAATTGCTGTCGTTTCTGTGACACAGCTTATTTATATGTCTGAAGTCGGTGGACTTATTTTAGGTACAAAGATTCCACTAAAATTATTAGATCTAGTTGTTATTTTCTTAATACGTACGATTATTTCACTACCAATCGCAGCATTAGTTGCACACATACTCTTTTAAACTAAAAAGGCAATTGTTCGAATTTACTAACGCGGACAATTGCTTTTTTCTTTATGTAAATCCACGCGAATAGTGGAGAATATCCATGGAAAAAACTACACTTAAAGTGATACTGAGGTGATAAGATGGATAGAATTTTTTCTCTCTGCTTAAGTTGCTGTTATGTTTCTCAACCAAGTAATGCCTATATAAATGATATGCTCAGTCATTATAAAGGAATTTTTCCTGAGATAAGCTATAAAACGGTTGAAGCAGCTGCCCCGATTTTGAACGGTACTTTCAACCTCCTATTAGTTTTACACATCATTTGGGCTTTTTATTGTTTAAAGAGTGAATCACAATCCACCTCTTTATGTTGATTGGTTAATTGCTTGTGTAACTAACTGTATAATGTTGGGATATTTTGCGAATGCCATATTATGAAAAAATTAGTTGACGAAATGCATTCATTAAGTTAATATAACTAGCGAATAAGAAAGAGGTTCATAGCGCATACCCTCTATAAAAAACTATGGATGACGTCATTTACGCCATATCCCAAAAATGCGGATAGGGCGATTTTTTTTTATAGGATTTACGCATAATGAACTTCTCACCATTTGAGGAGGCATTTTTATGACAGGAAGAAATGAAGAACAAGGCTTACAGGATTTAACACTCCTTGGCAACCAAAATACAAAGTATTTATATGAATACTCACCGGAAATACTCGAAGCGGTCGATAATTTGCATACGAAAAATGACTTTTTCGTGAAATTTAATTGCCCGGAGTTCACGAGCCTATGTCCAATGACAGGGCAGCCTGACTTTGCGACAATGTATATATCTTTTATTCCAGATAAAAAGCTAGTAGAGAGTAAATCACTAAAGCTCTATTTATTTAGCTTCCGTAATCATGGGGACTTTCATGAGGATTGTGTTAACATTATCATGAATGATTTAATTAAGTTAATCGAGCCTCGCTATATTGAAGTATGGGGCAAGTTTACGCCGCGTGGGGGCTTGTCCATCGATCCTTGGTGTAACTATGGTCGCCCAGGCACGAAATATGAAAAAATAGCGGAGCATCGTTTAATGAACCACGATCTGTATCCTGAAAAGGTGGATAATCGCTGATGCTTTACTATTTAAATGGATTGTTTGTTGGTTTTTTAATTTTAGCAAATGTTTTAGCTGTAAAAGTGTTTAGTATAGGCGAATGGATGATGCTTCCGGCAGCAGCGATTTTAATTATTTTCACGTATCCTCTTATTGATGTAATTTGTGAGGTATATGGCAAGGAAGCGGGCGATCGCACGGTAAGAACAGGGCTTATGGCACAAGTATTTGCAGCATGCTTTATCGCGATTGCCATTGCACTTCCACCTGCACAAGCCTTTGTTCATCAGCAGGAGTTTGAGACAATTCTTGGTGGCAGCATGCGTGTCATTATTGCAAGTCTTGTAGCCTATACGATCAGTGTTAATTTGGATGTAGTGATATTTAATAAGTTTAAAGAAAAGCATGGAAGCGATAAGCTTTGGCTTCGAAACAATGCGTCTACAATGTTAAGCCAACTCATCGATACGGCATTGTTTATTGCGATAGCCTTTTATGGAATAATACCAATGAAAGTGTTGCTGACATTATTTATAACTCAGTATATATTTAAATTTTTGGCGTCCATTGTCGCAACACCACTTGTTTATGGGCTAGTTTTCATTGCGCGTAAATATGATAAACGTAAAGGCTTTGAACCAGCTCATTACTGAAATGATTCAAAGTGTTGAAAATCAGAAATAAAGTAGGGCTCTTTTGACAAAGCGAGAGGTTGATTTCCGTTCCGACTGGGCGCTTTGTGCTGACGCTTCGCTTTCGCACAAGAATGCCTCCTATTCCACGTTTTTAGCTCCATTTTTGCATATGTACCACGATACGGCGGAGCATATACTGTGGATGAGAAGGGGGGAGGTGAGCATTTATGAAAATTAACTGGATGATCCGTTTTCAGCATAAACCATTTTTACTTGCGCTATTTTCGTTGATTTTATTGCTCGCACAGCAAGTAGCAACTATTTTTGGTTATGATTTAACGAGTGCAATGAGTGAGCAGGCAACGTACATCTTAAATATCGTATTATCAATTTTCGTTTTAATAGGGGTTGTAGTAGATCCAACTACACGGGGAACCAGTGATAGCCAACGTGCGTTAATGTATCGAAGACCTAGATAAAAATGAAGTAAAAATAAATTAAATATGATGGTAAAAGATTGATAAAGCGGGGAGGGTGATGGAATGTCGCTTGAAATGGAGCAGAGGATTGCCAAGCTCGAGCAGGAAATGATGGATTTACGTCATGAATTAGAGGGCTTAAAGCGTCAGCAACCTGTTGAAAAAACAAGTGCCATGAGTGCCAATAAATCCATGGACGATCAATTTGCACCAAAACCAGCGCAAAACCTAAAGCCAAATGCAAACTTGAAACCAAAGCCAACAATAATGACAAAGCCAGAAAAAAAGGTACAGCCACAGCGAACATTGGAAGAGCGTATAATGTGGGCACTTCCAAAATTATTTATGGTAATTTTAGTGATGGGGGTACTTTGGGGTCTTAAGCTAGTGAGTGATTATGGCTACTTATCGAATGAGGTTAAAATCATCATCGCCTACGCATTATCGTTTGCCTTAGCTGCAATAGCTTATATGTTGGAGCACAAAAAAATAGGATCATCAGCCATCACAATTTCTCTATACGGCGGGGCATTTATTGTTGGAATATTAACAACAGCCGCTAGTGCGATATTGTATGAAATCATAGGTTTAACAATGGCACTTGTTATGGCCGTCGTATATCGGCTACGGTATTGTTATTAGCTATTTCAAGAAAAACGAAGTACTAACAATATTTATAGCGTTTACCTCATTATTGCTACCTTATTTACTAGAATATATGGATTTTAGTTCTATTATTATCTTAATCTATGTGGTTGTACTATTTATGATGCTGCAATTTGTCATTCATCAACACAAGCAGAAATTGGCACTCTATATAGCAACCTATTTCTCTGTGTTAGCTGTCAGCATTATAGCGTTTATGAACTATGACAATGGAGTTGCTTTTGCAATTGGTTTCCTAGTTGTTTTATCTATTTTTCACACGGGTTGGTGCCGTTTATATAATGCAGCGTCTAAATTGAAATATATTCATGTTGGACTGCAATTTAGCCTAGGAGCCTTTAGTTTGTTGCTCTTGAACTTTATCGTTAATCCAATTGAATATAGCGAAGCACTATTACTCATATTAGTTTGCTTGTTTGCAGCTTTAGCGGGTTATGGCTATAAGCAAAAATGGCAGGAGGCATTTGATAGTGCCGTAACACTCGCATTTATTACACTATGTAATACGCTATTAGTTATGAATTTACCGGAGAAAGTGAATCAGTTGCACATCCCGTTCATCACCTTTGCAGGCGTTATGATGAGTTACGATTACGGGCAAGTATGATGAAAATTGTCGGCTCATGTATATTTACAATTACACTCGCTTTAAGCTTTATTATTCATGAGCCGACACCATTTTTCAGCATAGACCATATCAGCTTGATAATGCCGGGAATATATCTCCTAATTATTTATGTATATGCGAGACGTCCAAAAGAGACACTGACATCCTTTGAAAAGTTTATGAAGGAAATGTGTATGGTTGATGTTGTAGCAGTTATTACGGCAGGTTATTTCTTAGCTTATATCGCAAAGCTGGATGTAACGTACTTTGCAGGTGCTGGTAATATTCCGCATGTAATGTGTATTATCCTCGCTTTACTTTTCGTGGGATCACTTTTAGTACCAACAAAATACAAAGGGCGCGCATTAACGCCAGTCCTTAGTGTATTTTGCATTTTCTTCACAATAATGCTTGAAGTTATTCCGTACAATATGCAAGGTGTCGAGTGGTTGAATTTAGTAACGAGAATCGTGTATATTGCTGTTATCGTAGCAATTATCATTGATTTACTGATGAGGGGGCGCATTTATCAAATCTATCAAGAGCAAATTGAGAAGCTTCTGGACCAAATTGTAAGTGCAGGCGTTGTGCTTACAATGATATCTGTTTGTGGTCTCATATTCCAGTTTTCCTACAACAGTTTGCTTGATTGGAAACTAGGCATTGCCTTCTCAACGATTACATTATTCATAACAGCAAGTATTTCACTATGGCTAAGCACTATACGTCACTTACGGACATTACGCATAACAGGCTTTGCGACCTTAGTCTTTGCGTTTATTAAGCTTATATTCTTTGATTTGTCAGCACTAGACTTACTAATAGGAGCTGTTCTGTTTATTACGATTGGTGGGATAGGGTTGCTGTTGTCGGGTAGGTTATTGAGGAAATGAATGCAGCATTTAGTACTATGTTTTCTCGTCAAACAACAAAAAAATCGTTTACCTTAATTTTGGGTAAACGGTTTTTTATTTAAACGTAGTTCGCTTTACTTATTTTTTGGGATGGAAAATTTTTAAAAATATATAAATTCATATGAAAAAGTGGTCTTGTAAAAATTGTTTATATATGGAATAGTGTAATTATCATAAAATAGTATTAAACGACTGGGGAACTTTGGTTATTATAAGTACTATTGTTATAGTGTTTAAGACTACTAGACTTTTTGATACCTTATATTATTAAAAAGTATTATCGGCACAAGGAGGGCGAAAATGAAGCGTAAAAATAGAGAATTAGTTAACAGTCAAGGAGGATTCTCTTTAGTTGAGGTTATTGCTTCTTTAGTTATCATAACGATCATTTTATTATCCTTTTTTGGCTTACTCATTCAATCGAATAAAACAGGAAAAAGCGCTGAACAAATTATCGATGCAACCTATTTAGCGCAAAAGGAAATGGAGAAAATGTATAACTACTTTAAATCCGCCACCATTGAAACTTGGGAATCTAATTTTCCATACGCAACTGAAAAGGATGAAGTGAATTCAAACGGTAATACAACTCAGTATAAAGTGACACCCGTTAATGCTAAAAATAAGGAAATCATAATGGTGAAAGCCGAAGATATGTCGCCTGATACAACAGTTAGGATTACTATCGAAGTTTATGATTCAAGAGGAAAGATATTAAAAGCAAAAGTGCAAAATATTTTTAGCTTTTCAGGAAAGAGGTAGTACATATGTCGAAATTTCATAATGAGAGAGGGATGACTTTACTAGAAGTTTTAGCTGTTACCGTAATAGTTACGCTCGTCTCTATTGTTCTGATGTCTATCTTAACAAACAGTAAGACAACAAGTGATAAACAAATGAAATCGAGTATTCAATTATCTGACGCAACTTATATTTTGAAAGTTGTTACTAAAGATACACGTAAATCTACGGAAATTTTTATGAAAGCTCAAGATGAGTATACAGAATATACATTACTAAATAATCAAAATAACCAAAAATATACTTATGTATTTCAGCAAAAGAATCAAACCATTACAAGAAATGATGAAATAATTGCAGCAAATGTACTGGATTTTAACATTCAAGATAGACAGAGTCATATAGTTATTAATATTACAACGCCAAATAGTAAGCCCTTTTCATCAACTATATATTTCAGGGGAGGTAGCTAGATGTTTAAGTATCTAAAACAAGAAAATGGGTATTCGTTACTTTTAGTAATTTTGACAATCGCTTTACTATCAGTTCTTGGAATTACACTTTTAACACTTACTGTTAATTCAATAAAGATGTCTACTAATGAGCGAGATGACCAATCTGTATTTTACATTGCAGAAGGTGGCCTAAACAGTACAAAAAGCAAAGTAGAACAATTAGCTAAAATTACATACGATCAAAATAGAAAGAATTTCAATAGGCTACCTCTTGATAAAAGAAAACCAGAAAAATTTAAGGTAGATTTTATAAATGCATTTGAAGGTAGCTTAAAAAATATCTTTGAAGAGAATACGCACTCAATTTATACGGCTACAGTAACTTTTGATGAACAATTTAATGAAAAACCTATTGCAAATGTAACCATTATGCGAGAAAATACCGAACCTTTGCAATATAAAATAACATCTGTTGGTAATATTGGAAAGAAAACAAGAACGGTAGTACAGACACTTACAATTAATTTAGGAAGCGGAACGGGTTCTACTTTTTCAAATACCGCTGCAATCCACGCTATAAAAAATATCGAGCTTGGAGGCGGTACGGTTAATGGGGATGTTGTTTCTGACAGTGGGAATATTACTATCACAAAAGGTGGTACTAATATTAATGGTAAGATTGGAACAACTTCCGATAAGTTTTCAAAACCAGGTTGGATGAATAGTACGAATGAAATTATAGGAAATGTTGCATTTCCTGAAAATATATTACCACCTTTCCCGGATAGTCAATTTACGAGTGGAAGCACAAGGCCATATACGAAATCAATACAAGTTACAATCGGTGGAAAGCAAACGCTACTCTTGTTAGAAAATAATTCAATAAAGATTGATGGCGGAGGAAATGGACACATAAATGGTTACCAAAACTTTAGTGGTATTCTCCCGCTTACTCAAGATATGTACTTGAACATGCTTACGGTTACTTCAAATCGAACGTTATCTATCGATGTTGGACATTCAGACAAAAATTTATTTATAGATAACGTAGAATTGGCTCAAGGTCATTTAAATATTATAGGGAGTGGTAAACTAACTTTGTACATAAAGGATGTTTTTGAATTTTCGAATAGTTCCAGCATGAATAATCTAGGGGATATAGGTCAATTAAGTGTATATTATGCAGGCGCTTCCTCCATGGATTTTGCTGGTGATTCAAGAACAAAAGCCTCTATATATGCTAAATCAGCCAATATAAAAATAGATGGTTCTGGCAGCATACAAGGAAATATTTATGCAGGTGGATCAAATATTACTGTTGCAGGTGGATCATATAACCACAACTTATATATTTATGCCCCTAACGCAAGCGTCACATTGGGAGGATCAGGGAAAGTTATAGGAGGAATAATGGCTCAAACAGTAACTACTAGTGGAAATCCAACTGTTACTTATAAACAAAAAACGATTGACGATACAATATCAAATGGCGGCTTAATTTTTGAAGAAAATGATAATTTAACAATTTCTACTAGTATGCTTGAAGTAGACTAAATATCACGTATATTTATCAAATCTATTAAGGACGAATTGGAGCTAATGTAAGCACAGGCGTTGTGAGGCGGTTATGGAGACAGTTAGAGAAAAGGGTTATTTAGCATGTCTGTAGTGAAATCAGATTTTTCTAAATAACCCTTATTTTAATAACGGTTAATAGTCTCAGGCTCGTTCAATTCAGTAATAAATTCTTCTTCTCATCTCGTTTAAAAGATGTGTAATGAGATATCAAATTTTCGTCATAGGTGATTTTTAATCTAGAATTTCGTTTAGGAACTTCAACACCGTTTGTAATAACAGTTTCTTTTTGATTTTTGGAACTTTCATAAGTGTAGTTTTTACTATTACCACGTACTGCAGTTAGGATCGTTCTTCTTGCAGAAATTCCTCCATACAAATTAATATTCGAGCCAACTCCGTACATAATCATATTTTGTTTTGAATAGAAAAAGCCTTTCAGCATACTAGGCGTAGCACTAACAACAGAAATATTACTAATTGAAATGTCCCCTGTTGCGAAAATAAAGAGGGTGCTATTTGAATCTATTCCATTTAAAGTACTATCTTTAATAGTAACGTTTCCATTGACATATAGCATGGCATCGCTGTGTAATTTAGTATTGTTTACATTGAAATCTCCATTAATAAAATAGGTGCCCGACAAATTTAAGGTTTTTCCACTTCTGTTAATATCAAAATTCGCTTTATCGAGGGTTTTGGGGTAATATTCCTTGCAACTTAGAAAGCCCCAAGTTTTACATTCTTGCGTTTGAAATTAGTTCTACTTTTTCGATGCAGACGTTTGTTTGATTAGCATTCTCTGCAGGGATGTTAATGCCTTGCGGGCAACTCAGCATTGAAGCAGTCAAGGTATTAACGAGGAAGGCTTCAAAGGCAGTCTTTGCCATTGGATTATCTTGCATCTCTTTTTTTAAAAGAGCTTGAATCTCTTGAACAGCATAGTCGATCCCTTTATCTGATAAATCCTGTGCTTGCACTATTTCCTCCCGAGTGTTGTTTTTTGTAATACGCCTGACGTTAAAGTAATAAGACTCAAACCGAGTACAGTGAAAATGATGATGACTGCAAATGTAATTAACAATGAATAGCCGTTTTCATTTTGCTGCAAAAATTTCATATACACTCTCCTCGTATATTTAACTATTTTGAGCATACGATAGGTTGAATCTGATTTTTAAATTCCATGGTTTTTGTTTGATCTATAATCGCAAGCTTTAAACTGATTGTGTAAATGGATTCCGTTGAAGGGTTGCCTATTATTTGTGAATTTCCAGAAATTTCAATATTGTTGTTTTGAACTGTATATTTTCCCTAAAATAGATGTATGTCGTGTTATTTTCAGTTTTAAATCCTATTGGTTCAAGAGTCTTTTCACATTCGGAAGTAATAGTCCATATACCGTCATCGTTTTTTTGCATTTGGAAAGATCATTGGTCACTTCAATATATTGATTGCTGGTATTCCTTACAATATGGTGTTGATTTGTCGTATAGAGAGTTTTACTAAATTTACTTATGATAATATCTACTTCATCTCTAAGCATCGTTTCTTGTTGAATATTTCGATTGGCTTCTAGAGCTTTCATAAGGATTGAAAAGATAAGGGTGAAGACGATTGCTAAAATAACAAACGTTGCGAGTAATTCAATTAGTGTTAAACCATGTTGATGCTTCATATATTTATTCAATTGAAACATATCCTTCCGACGAGCCTCTTGTTTTTCCGTTTTGAGAAGTTACTGTTACAACTACTTTTATTAGAGTTAAATCTTTTTCTGTGAAATCTGAATTTACATATTTATTAGAATTTTGACTAGGGGTATATGTAATTGTATATGTTTTTCCATTTAAATCTATCTCGAGAGGTGGGTTTTTCTTTTTGGCATCTGGTTCACTGGTATCTTTAAAATAATCATTCAAGTCTTTTGTAGCTATTTTAGTAAGTGGATCAGATTTTAATTTAGCTAAGACAGCATCGGCTAAATTTACAGTGACTAATTTTTCGATATTTACTGTGGCTGTTTTATTCGTAGCTATAAATAGTTGGGCAAAGGATAACAGCATAATGGATATTAATACAATGGATGCAACTACTTCGATTAAAGAAAATCCTTTCTGTGATTTTATCGACACAAAAAACTCACCCCGATCTAATAGTTTTTTTTATCTAGATAAGTTACTTTAATGAGCTTGTTTTGAAAAAATGATAGGTATATATAACCTGATTGTATAGGGTGTATAACTTATTGACAATGAAATTTTAATGATTTTAATGACACATTAATAAAATACGGTTCATGAAATTTTAAGTTTTTTTAGTTAATAAGACTCATTAAATAAAATATTGTATGTAGTATGGTGAAAATATGAATAAAAAGTAATAAATTCACATGAGTAATTAGGCATTTAATTTTCAATATATTTGTAAAGGTAGTGAGGCTATGCAATTGCGTTTGAAGATAGGCTCAATAGTAGCTGTTCTAATCATTTTATTAACAGTCTGGGTACCGAATTTAATTATCGATAAAGCATTAGCTCAAGGTGATGACTCTACAATTGGTGGAATATCAGTCAACGATTTAAAAGATGCTGATATTGAAAATGCTTTACGAGAGGCCATAAATACTTGGCAAGAGACTCCTATCAGTGTGGAAGGGGCTAATGTTTCGATTGCACTCGACCCTAACTTATTTGTATTTGATGTAGAGAGTTCGATGGCTGAATATCATAGTTTAACTGACCGGTCTTGGCTTGCTTTCTGGAAGCAAAGACAAGTAGTACATATACCCTTACATGTGGTAGTTGATGATCAAGTGAAGGAGCAGCTTGAGGCTACTGGTGTATGGGAGGTAGAAAAGACTTTAAATACGATGATAACCCAAGCTTCCTATTTAAAGAGTCACAAAATCACGGCAACTATTGCAGATACTCATTTAATAGAAGCGGAGCGATTAGCTCTATCGATTGAGGAAATTCCTACAAATGCAATGGGTGTAGATAAATTAGCGAATACGCTAACTGATTCTATTATTTTACCGAATGAACCGTGTTCTTTTTTTACAATGATTGAAGAAAAATATGAAGAATCAAATAGTGAAGCAAGTAATTTCGTAGCCTCTATGCTTTATCATGTTGCTCTCCAAACCGAATATGAGATTTTAGAGAGACATGCCCAAGAAGAAAAGCCAGACTATTTACAACAAGGTTTGGATGCGAGGGTGAATCGTGCGGTAGATAAGGATTTGCAATTTGTAAATCGTTCGGATCAATCAAATAAGTTAAAACTCACAGTAGAAGGTCATTCGTTAAAAGTGGAATTACTAGCTCAAAAGAAAGAAAAAGAAATCTCTGTTCGTGTTAGTAAAGATAAAATCATAGAACCTCGAGTCATTATTCGCTATTCTAAAGATTTACCAATAGGTAGAGAAGAAGTTTTGCAGGATGGTCAAGAAGGCGTACGGGTCGAAGTTTATCGTTCGATTTTAGAAAATGGTAGCACTACGGAGGAGCTTGTAAGCCGTGATTATTATCCACCAGTTAATAAAATTATTGTGAAATCTTCAAGACAGCCTGTTGTTTCTGAAAAAAGTAGCGGAAACGCAGACTCGAGTGATCCTGATTTACAATTAGAATTAGATGGAGATGGATTACCAGATAGACAATCTAAAAAATCCAGCAATGATGCTGCAAATAACAATAAAGATACATCTGCAAATACGTCAAAAGATCCGAATGATCCTGAAATTGTATATGGCTACTATGATAAAGGTGGGAATTTTGTACAAACAAGCCCGTAAAGAGAGGAGCACACGCGAATGATCATAAAAACTGGGCGAAAGCGCTTAGGTGATTTACTTGTTGAATCTGGTGTTATTACAAATGAGCAATTAAAATTTGCACTCACGAACAAAACAAAAGACGAGAAATTAGGCGATTTTCTCATAAAAGAGAATATTCTAACCGAGCAACAGTTAATCGAGGTACTAGAGTTCCAGCTAGGAATCCCACATATTCATTTGAATCAATATTCTATCAGCCCGGATTTACTTCAACTTGTTCCGGCTGAACTTGCTAAACGAACAAATATTATGCCAATCCGTCGTGAAAAAAATAAACTGTTTATCGCGATGGCTGACCCGATGGATTATTTTGCAATTGAAGAAGTACGTATGGCGACAGGCTGCCAAATCGAAACAAGTATTGCAGCTAAGGATGATTTATATCGTACGTTAACGAAATACTATGATTTACAAGCGTCTATGGAAGCGGCATTGCTCGACATAGGTGCGACAGTTGCTGAAACACAGGAAGAAATTGAACGAGAGGATTCTCCCATTGTTCACCTAGTTAACCAAATCATTGCTAACGGAGTTGCCCAACGTGCGAGTGATATCCACTTTGACCCGCAGGAGACGGATTTAAGGGTTCGTTATCGAGTGGATGGGGTTTTGAGAACAGAGCGCTCTTTACCTAAACATATGCAAAGTATAGTATTAGCGCGTATTAAAATTATGGGGAATTTAAATATTACGGAAAATCGTATTCCTCAAGATGGACGTATTAAAACGAATGTTCATTTCAGGCAGGTAGATATTCGACTTTCGACACTGCCAACTGTTTATGGAGAAAAAGTCGTGATGCGTATTTTGGACTTAAATAGCGTTGCAAATTCTATTGACAAACTTGGCTTTACAGAGCAAAACGAAGCACTTTTCCGAAACATCATTGCCCATCCTAATGGTATTTTGCTCATTACAGGCCCTACAGGATCAGGGAAATCATCTACATTGTATGCTGCCTTAAGTAACTTGAATGAAGAAGATGTCAACATCATTACTGTTGAAGATCCAGTTGAGTATCAGCTTGATGGGATAAACCAAATTCAAGTGAAAGAGGAAGTAGGCTTAACTTTTGCCACTGGATTGCGTTCAATTTTGCGCCAGGACCCAGATATTGTGATGATAGGTGAGATTAGGGATTTTGAAACAGCACAAATAGCAGTGCGAGCTTCATTAACAGGACACTTAGTTTTAAGTACTTTACATACAAATAGTGCAGTGGAGTCAATTTCTCGACTACAGGATATGGGGGTAGAGCCATTTTTATTATCCTCCTCACTAGTAGGAATTATGGCACAGCGCTTAGTACGACGAATTTGTCGAGATTGCGGAGAAGAGTATACGTTTACCAAGCATGAAGTAGAAATAATGCGTCATAACGGCATTGAAGGTGTTACACATGGTAGACGCGGAAGAGGCTGTCCTTCGTGCAATCAAACAGGGTATCGTGGCCGGATGGCAATTCATGAAATTTTACCAATCGATCGCAATATTAAAGAAATGATTGTAAGTCGAAGTAGCGATAGTGCGATCCGCGATTATATGAAACAAGAAGGATATTACACATTACTGGCAGATGGGTTGTTAAAAGTAGTAAAAGGACAGACAACCACTTCAGAAGTATTGCGTGTAGCAAATGTAGAGTAGGATGTGAATCGTTCATGACAACTTTTAGAACTATTGATGAGTTATTAACACGCGCATTTGAAAAAAAAGCGTCTGACCTTCATTTAACAAAGGGTATTCCGCCTGTTTATCGTATCCATGGACAACTAGAGCATTATGGGAGTGAACTACTAACGTCTGAAGAATTACAGACAATGGTGAAAATGATTTTACCGGAGCATAAATTACAAGAATTTCATGATAAAGGGGAAACTGATTTTAACTATTCATTGCCCGGGAAATGTCGTTTTCGTGTCAATGCATATCATCAACGCAATGAAGTGACGATAGCTGCCCGTTTGATTGCAGCAAAGATTCCTTCTATTGAAACGTTAAATATGCCACAGGTACTGTATCAATTAGCAGAAAAACCACAGGGGCTTATTTTAGTGACTGGGCCAACAGGTTCTGGTAAATCTACAACGCTTGCTGCAATGATTGGTCATATTAATGAAACAAAATCAAAGCATATTATCACGCTTGAGGACCCGATTGAATATTTACATACACACAAAAAATCTATTATTAATCAACGTGAAGTAGGGGTTGACACCCAGAGCTTTGCCAATGGCTTGCGTGCCGCGCTTCGTCAGGACCCTGACATTATTTTAGTGGGGGAGATGCGGGACCACGAAACGATTTCAACAGCCATTACAGCAGCAGAAACGGGCCATTTAGTGATGGCGACATTACATACAAGTAGTGCTCCGACTACGATTGAACGTATTATAGATGTTTTTCCACCACATCAGCAGGGACAAATTCGTGTACAACTAGCCAATGTTTTAGTGGGCATTGTTTCACAGCGTTTATTTGTACGGAAGGATGTTAAGGGACGTATTGCTGCAACCGAACTATTAGTACAAGCACCAGCTATTTCAAATTTAATTCGAAATGAAAAAGTTCACCAAATCCCTACTATTATGCAGACGAGTAAAGCTTTAGGTATGCATACGTTGGAATCTTCTATGCAGCAACTAATAGCAATGGGGAAAATTTCTTTGGAAGAAGCAAGGCCATATATGAATGCGGGGGATTATAATTGACCGTTTTTCGATATAGTGGACGCACAAAAACTGGTGCACACAAAAAAGGAATTATTGACGCGACCAACAAAAAAGTAGCACTTGAAAAATTACGAGCACAAGGCATTAATGCCCGTGAACTGGAAGAGTCTAAAAGTATTTTACACAAAGACTTACATATTGGCGGTAAGGTAAAGCACCAAGATTTCGTTATTTACTGTCGTCAATATGCAACACTAATCCGTGCTGGCGTTTCTATTGTAGAGGCAACCCATATTTTAAGTGCACAAACGAAAAGTAAAGCATTGAAAAAAGCATTGGAACAAGTAGAAGAGGATATACGTGGGGGTACAGCGTTTTCAGATGCAGCAGCCAAGCATCCAAAGGTTTTTCCAGTCATGTTTGTTAATATGATGCGCTCTGGTGAGGCAACGGGAAATATCGATGAGACTTTGGAGCGTTTAGCAGGGACACTTGAAAAACAATTCAAGATTAAGAAGAAAGTTCAATCAGCATTGGCATATCCGGCTATTTTATCAGTGCTGACGATAGCTGTTGGGATAGGTTTAATGATATTTGTTGTTCCGACGTTTATGGTTACTTTTGACAGTATGGATGTAGAGATGCCATTATTAACGGTCATCGTTGTAAGTGTTTCAGATTGGTTGATTAAGTATTGGTATATAGCAATTGGACTTGTTCTATTACTGATTGTTCTATTTAGATTTTTCTATAAAAATAATAAGCAATTTCATTATAACGTTAATTATGCAATATTAAAATTACCTGTATTTGGTAATTTAATGCAAAAAAATGTAATTGCGCGTATGACTAGAACTTTATCTTCCTTGTTTAGTAGTTCAGTGCCAATTTTACATGCACTGACAATTGTCGAAAAAATTGCAGGGAATCCAGTTGTAGGAAAGATTGTGTTGGAGGCAAGAGAGAATCTAGCAAAAGGCGGTACTTTATCTGAGCCATTAGAAAAAAGTTGGCTATTCCCTCCTTTAGTAACCCAAATGACCTCTATCGGAGAAAAAACAGGCTCTCTTGATTATATGCTCGAAAAGATAGCAGATTTCTATGAGGATGAGGTAGATCGCTCCGTCGATACATTAAAATCGCTCGTGGAACCATTAATGATACTAGTTTTAGCAGCCGTTGTAGGTGTGATTGTCACGGCCATTTTCCTGCCAATGTTCGCATTATACGAAAATATGTAAGCGTACTAACTTTAAAGGGGGTGGTATAGAAAAGTTGTTCTAGTAATGGGTGTATTTTGTGTTTTCGGACTAATCATAACAATTTTTAAGGAGGAACACCGATGTTTAACAAATTCATGAACAAAAAACTATTAAAAAATCAAAAAGGGTTAACGTTAATCGAGGTATTAGCTGTAGTTGTTATTCTAGCGATTGTAGCGGTAATCGCCATTCCTGCGATTGGCAATATTATTGATAATAGTAGAATCAAAGGTGCAAAAGCCGATGCGGTCAATTTAATTAATGCAGCCCATTTGTATTATACAGATGGGGGAACTGAGATTTTTGGTGAAAAGATGGTAGATTATTATGATACTGCGGGTGGTGCAGTAGACGGCTGGACGGTTAATAAACCAGGAGGAACAGGTGAAAATGCTTCGTCCGCACTACAATTCAACGGTACAGTGAAGAGAGGAAATGTTACTCTAAAATTTAATAATGCAACTATAGATGATATTCAGCCTGATTCTAAGGAAAGTAGCGATAATGTAGTGATTACGAAATAATTAATCCTCTAACTGAGTCTGATGCTGTCAAAGTGGTATCAGACTCAGAAAAGAACGATTAATTGTATTAAAGGAGGCATCTTTTCACATGTTTACAAAAAAGAAAAAATCGCATGTGTCGATTGAAATAAAGGATTATGTATTGCGCGCGATTGTAGCAAAAGGTGCTGATCCGTCGCAATGGAAAGGCTATGAAATGCCATTAGCACAGGGAATTGTTGAAGGTTCTGTTATTCATGATGAAATGGAATTGTTTGATGTCATGAAAAATAATGTGACAAAATGGGCTGGTAAAAAGCAAAATGCGCGTATGTTTGTACCGGATACATCCGTTTTGTTAAAGAGCTTTGAGCATCCTGATGATATAGAGTGGAATGAATTAAAAGGGTATGTGGAGATGGAGCTTGGTCAGTCCATCCATCTTCCATTTCAAGATCCTCTGATTGATGTGTATGACCCAAATCCTAGTGATGGACAGGCGATGCTGTTTGCCATACCTGCAGATGAAGTGACGAAAATGATTGGACTTTTACTCGATGCTACATTAGAACCACAAGCAGCAGATATTCGAGCATTGTGTAATATTCGTCTGTTAGAGTATTTGCAGTTAATAAAGGACGATCGAACATATTTAATAGCGGATTGGTCCATCAATGAATTGTCGATTAGTATTTTTTCATATGGCCAACTGGAGTTTTTACGCTATCAATCATTTGATACAGATTTATCGAATTGGAAGCCTGAAGAGATCGAAGAGTTTCGATTTTCTTATCGTTTAGAAGCCGAAAATGATTATCGTATCATACTTACCGATCAAATGCTTGAAATTGATCGTATCATGAATTTTTTTAAGTTTTCTTTACATAAAGGTGAGAAAAGTGTAGATGAGATTATCATTTTAGGAGATAATCCACTACTTTCAACTGTTAAAGAGTATTTAGAAAATAATTTTTCGACCCCAATTATGATGTTAAATGATTCAGTTATTCAAAAATCATTCCCTCAATTTTCGGAGAAATTTGCAAGCTTAATTGGACTTGCATTAAAGGAGGTTAACTGATGGTACCAGAAATAAACCTCTTGCCGAATTTGGAAAAGAAGCATTCAACACCTACTTTTATATATGTAGTATTTATTATTCTTATTAGTATGATAATAGGATATATGATTTTCTTGTTTTTCCAAGCAAAAAGTGATCTTACAAAATTAAATGCGCGCGAAGTAGAGCTTTCATCACAGCGCGAACAGCTTCAAATGGAGTTAGATGGGAAGCAAAATGCGAACCAAGGCTCATTGAAGCAATCCGTACAATTTGTGGAAAACGTATCCTATCCTGTGACACCTTTAATGGATGAAACACAAGTATTATTACTAGAGCAAACGTATTTAAGGAACTATGTATTTGGTGAGAACAATGTTGAAATTACGGCTGATTTTGAAACAATGTCAGCAATATCATCCTATTTAGAAAAGCTAACTACAAGCCCCTATTTCAATGATATACAGGTTGATACGATTTCTAATTTTGATGTATCTATTGGAAACAAAGAGGAAGTAAGTGCTAAGGACAGGTTTAAGGAAGTACCACGTTATTCGGCAACTATTAAACTAGGAATTGATTTAAAAATTCTTGCCGGAGGTAGAGAGTCATGACAAGTAGTAAACATTCAACGATTCTTATCTTAACAGCTTTAATTGCAGCGATTTTATTTGCACTTTATTACTATATAGTAACACCTAAATTACAGGAACTGAACACGAAAGAAAGCTCAATTAGCGCCCTTCAGCAAGAAATTTCCACTATGCAGGAGCAGTTTGCTTTAATTGAAAAGAATGGCAAATCAACTAGCACAAGTAATGTAACATTGCGCAAAAAAGTACCTCAAACTCGAGCTATTGATGAAGTAATTCGAAATATTGAAGAGATTGAAGTGGTGACGGGAACAAGGGTGGAAGCTATGAACTTTAATAATTATGATTCACTCGTAATAGATTCTACTATTACAGATCCTAACTGGACAAATTCAAAGGAACAGGATAATACACAGCAATCTGCTACTGAAGCAAATGAACAAGCTGTTGGTAAAAATGGTGAAACACCTGAATTGAAAGAGAAAATACCAACTGCAACTTTCACGAAAGATTCCTTACCAAAGGAATTAAAACTAGTAACATTTAGTGTTGATGTTGAGGCACTGGATAATAAAGCAATGGTTGAGTTTATAAAAGAGATTGAACAAATTGATCGTGTAATGAAAATTGATGCGATCGATTTCACTTTAACTGGTGAAGAAGCGAAATTCCAGGCAGATGCCGATACAACCTTAAAAGCAACCATACAAGTAACGACGTTCTATTATGAAGGACAACAATAATCTTGATGGCGCGCATACTTCAAATGTATGGGCGTCTATTCGTATAGGAGGACATAAAATGGAAAGTGCTTATACAATGACAGTTTTATTATTTGGGCTCGTTCTTGGCTCATTTTTTAATGTAGTTGGCTTACGTGTGCCTATGAAGGAGTCCATAGTGCGCCCACCCTCGCATTGCACTTCTTGTAAGAGACAGTTGATGGCGCTTGATTTGGTGCCTGTTTTGTCTTATGTATTTTTAGGGGGGAAATGCCGTAGCTGTGGGCAAAAAATTTCGTGGATTTATCCATTGATGGAGCTTATAACAGGCCTATTATTTGCTTTTGCTTATTGGAAAGTAGGCTTTAGTGCAGAATTTTTTGTAGCGTTATTATTGATCTCATTATTAGTTATTATAGTTGTATCGGATTTTGCGTATATGCTTATTCCCGATAAGGTGCTATTATTCTTTTTACCATTGCTAATTTTTGGACGCGTGATCTCTCCGTTATCTCCTTGGTGGGATAGTATAGTTGGTGCTGTCGTAGGCTTTGGCATATTATATTGTATAGCGGTGCTATCAAAAGGTGGAATGGGTGGAGGCGATATTAAATTATTCTTTTTACTGGGTCTCGTACTCGGGACAATACATACAATTCTGACGCTTTTTGTAGCGGCAGTGATTGGCATGATTGTTGGCATCGTTGTATTAAAGATACGTGGGCAGGAAAGAAAAACGCCTATACCATTCGGACCGTCTATTGCTCTAGCAGCTATTATCATCTATTTCTATGGGGATGCGTTGATGAATTGGTATCTCGGATTTTGGTAAGTAATCAGTGAGGGATGCCTTCGATGATTAATAGCCTTCACCAATAAGGTTTTTACAGGCAGTGAATGCAAGATAAAGATCATGGAGGGGATAACATGAAACCAATTATCGGTATAACGGCTTTTGCGGAGGATGATTTGTCCTCAAGATTAAATGCTGCTTATAGCAAAAGTATAATTGAAGCTGGCGGTGTTCCATTGATAATTCCACTTGGCGTTGAAGAGGATGTAGCACAAATTTTATCGTTGACGGACGGATTATTACTATCGGGTGGCTATGATGTACATCCATTCCTCTTTGACGCAGAACCTATACCAAAATTAGGGAAGGTTCATCCTGAACGAGATGCAGTGGAGCTTGCGTTAATTAACGCTGCCTCTAGTCGGAAAATGCCGATTCTCGGTATCTGTCGAGGGCTTCAAATACTAAATATTGCGTTTGGAGGCACAGTCTATCAGGATATTGATAGTGAGTATCATAGTAAAAAATTAATAAAGCATGTGCAACAAGCGGCACGAGGTGTTGCAACACATTATGTTCATCTATCACCTGATACATTATTAAAAACGATTGTTGAGGAAGAAAAAATGGCTGTTAATTCATTTCATCATCAGGCAATAAACGTAGTAGCAGAAAAATTAAAAGTAATAGCAAAATCAAGTGATGGTATCGTTGAAGCGGTAGTGCATGATGATTTACCATTTTGTCTAGCGGTACAATGGCATCCTGAGGAGCTAGCCATTGCAGGAGATAAAGTATCAAAGAAACTATTTACTGCATTTATAAAGGCAAGTTTGAAATGTAAGGTAGAGGCATAAAACTTTATAAGCATAGAATTTTTTATCAAGATAACCTTGGTAATAAACATAATACTGGCCTTTTTCTATTTTATTTTGGCTAACGCCTTCGTGACCAACTTTGTGCTGTTGCTTCGCTCTCGCACAGACAAAACACGTTGCTGACGCTTTGCTTTCGCACAAAAAACATCTGTTAGCCCGAGACCCTGGAGCGACTCATCGGACGCCCCAGCAAAGCCCTAGTCGGAACGGAAATCAACCCCACGTTATGGGGATGAGCTGATTTGAATTAACGAAAGGTGTAAGGAATCCATTTTAACGTGGGTTCTTTTTTAGTGTATAAAATAGTACTCAAAAAATAAGAAAAAGAGGTATATGTTCATATGTGAACATAATATCCTCTTTTTATACTTTAATATTGAGTTGCTTTTAATGTACACGACGATAAAGACCTACAACCTGCCCCAAAATGGAAACTTGCTCTACGATAATTGGCTCCATTGTTGGGTTTTCAGGCTGTAAACGAAAATGATTTTTTTCTTTGAAGAAACGCTTGACAGTTGCTTCATCCTCTTCAGTCATTGCTACGACAATATCACCATTATCAGCAGTTGATCTTTGTTTAACAATAACTAAATCCCCGTCTAAAATACCAGCTTCAATCATGGATTCACCCATAATTTCAAGCATAAATAATTGATCTTCACTTGTACCATAAATATCTGGTAGTGGGAAATATTCATCGATATTTTCAACAGCCGTGATTGGAGAACCTGCAGTAACCTTCCCAACTAGTGGGACATGTATTACATGTTGCTTTTGAATAGAATCCTCTGGCTCTAAAATTTCAATAGCCCGTGGTTTAGTTGGGTCGCGTCGAATCAAGCCCTTTTGCTCTAAACGAGCTAAATGTCCATGAACTGTTGAGCTTGAAGCAAGTCCAACTGCCTCACCAATCTCACGTACAGATGGTGGATACCCCTTTGCTCGTACTTCTTCTTTAATAAACGCTAATATGGCCTCTTGTCTTTTCGAAACTTTTTTCATAATTGCTCACCTCTTTTTTTTCATTTTACTTATTAGTAGTATAGCAGAATGCGAACACTTAAGCAAACATAGGTTCGAAAAATGTTTGACAAAAACGTTTGTTCGTATTAGTATAGGAACAAACATTCTGTGAAAGGGGTTTTAAACGTGAACTGGTTAAAGAAAAATCCACATATTACTACTTTATTAGGAGCTTGTCTACTTTTTGCAGCATACCTTTTTATAACAGACCCAGGCGATGTAACGTACACAGAAATTGAAATCACACATGGTGATAGCTTATGGTCGTTAGCCAATCAATACCGTGGTAAAATGAAAACGGATGATTGGATTAAGCTTGTGAAGACAGAAAATGAACTATCGAACGTACAAATTATTGCAGGTAAATCCCTAATGATTCCAGTGGTGGGTGACCAACCTAATCCCATAAATTCAATGGAAATTGCGAGAAACGAAAAATGAGTATGAATCGACAATCGGCTGTTGTCTATTGCCGTGTGAGCACTGAAAAAGAGACACAAAGTTCGTCATTAGAACGTCAGCAAGAAGAATTGACACGCTATGCTAAAGAACAAGGCTACGATGTGAAGCGTGTTTTTAAGGACAAGCATAGTGGCTATGATGTAGAACGTGAAGATTTACTAGAAATGCTCGATTTCATAAAAGAAAAAGAAGTAAAAGCATTATTTGTGCAAGATGAAACACGCTTAGGACGTGGAAATGCTCGAATGGCAGTGTTGCATTTGTTGCAAAAAACGGAAACGGATGTTTTTTCCATGCGAGACGAGGGACCTTTACAATTAAACGAAATGGACACGATGCTTCTAGAAATTTTAGCAATCGTTGAGGAGTACCAGCGCCGAATCCATAATGCAAAAATACGCCGTGGCATGCGTCGTGCCGTTGAAAATGGCTATCGCCCTGAAAACAATTTATCAAACCGTGGAAATCCAAACGGTCAAGAACGTAAGGATGTACCTGTAGAAGAAATTATCAATCTTCGTAATCGAGGCTTCACCTTTGAGGAAATTGCCATGACGCTTAGAGGTCTAGGATTTGATGTAAGCAAAGCTACTGTCCATAGGAGATATCGGGAACATCAAGTGGAAAGCGAACAAATAAAATGACGTTTTAATCAGCGGGAGTTTTGTTATCCCGCTGATTTTTTAATTTTTAAAGGTTCTAGATGGGGGTGAAGGACCGAGACGTGATGGATAGATTTTGTGTATCAGCTATACAAGATAACCCAGATTCCCCTTTAATTTTTTCACTGTAACGGGTTTATTTCCTTGCATGAATATAGATAATGCTACAATCCATTCATATTCACTAAATTGGGGATACAATAATACAGCAGTCTTTTTCATAAAATTCTCACCTCTCTTTTAAAACGAATAGCTAGCAATCGACATGTTAAGTAGATTAGATCAATCCCAGGAAGCATCTTATATCCATTCCTCATCTAAGACAGCATAGTAGTATTCATCCCACCACTTATCTCCATTAGGTATGCATTTTTTAAAATAACCCTCGCGTCTCATGCCGATTTTCTCCATTACTCGATAGGATGGGATATTTTCTGGCTGGCATGTTGCCATAATTCTATGGAGTTTTTTTTCTTTAAATCCGTAGTTTAGTACAGCTTTTGCTGCTTCAGAGGCATATCCATTATTGTAATAGTTTGGATTCAATACCCAGCCGATCTCATACGTATGGTCACCAAAATATTGATGGAAAACAATATGACCAATGACAATATTTTTGCTTTGTAAAATAATAGGGAAGCATTTTGCTTTTTCACCGCTATTTTCCAAAACGAACTTTTTAGTTTCTTCCTCATTGAAAACGCCTTCGGGCATATACGTCATTACATTTGAATTCGAAGTATATTCATAGACAGCTTGCCAATCTTGGATCTCAAATTCTCTTATTAATAGTCTTTTCGTTTTGATAAACATTTTATTTTTCCCCCAAGCAATGAAATTTACATTAGTTTTATGTGCTATGTATCAGCTCAACAATCTTTTTGTTCATTTTTTTCACTTCAGATTAAAGGGCCTCGTATAAGAGGATATATTGTGCGGAGATAAGAAAGGGGGTAATCCTTAAATCATGGTTTAATGACTTTTAGGATAACCCCGAATTTTTACTGGTTAATGTTGTGGAAGATAGTCTTGGCCGTTTATCGTTATTTTAGAAGCTGAAATAAGAATTTCTTTATTTGCGTCAAAATATGGGTCTAAAATATTGTAAAATGCTGCCCATTTTGCTTCGATTTTTTCTTGTTCTTCTTTTTCATCAAGAGCTAAGATTTCTTCGTAAAGCTGTTTTAATTTCTTGCTATCTGTTTCACTAACTTCGATTTCAAATTCAGCCATGTATTCTTCAAATGTTTGAAGCTTTATGGACTGATGAATAAGGATTTCATAAAATTCATCCCAGAGCTTATCATTCAATTCGTCATTTCCCTCTTTTAATGCTTTTTGAGAATCCTCATAAATAGTTTTTAGTTTGGCTAAAGTTTCAGCAGGGGTATTTAATTTAGTGTCTCCCATATAATCATCCATATATTCTTCAAATGTTGGAGGTGCATATAGCTCATCTAAATGTAGACACACTCGCCCTATTTTTATTCGCCCAATATAGTGCTACTAGAAAGGTTGATATAACTGCATTTCACGGGAATACATGCTATACTTTGCATACCATATTCATTAAGATATGTTTTGAAAGGTGTGTAACTATGTTATCAAAAGAAAAAATTAACCGAATCAATGAACTTTCTGCTAAGGCTAAAAGTGGTACATTAACAGAGGAAGAAGCTAAGGAACGATCAGCACTTCGTAAAGAATACCTAGATACATTTAGATCAACGATGCGTGATACAATTGAAAACGTAAAAGTGGTAGATGCTGAAGGAAATGATGTAACACCAGAAAAAGTTAAACAAGCGAAAAAAAATAAATTTCTCAATTAGTGTGACACATTTAGGTCATTTATGCCTCGGCGTAATTCGTCCGGATGCATTATCATTATTCAGTTGGCCCCATTGCCGTGAAAATATTATTTTTAACTAAAGATTACGTAATAATGAGTGGGGATTTTTCTACTGAAATATTGATAAAGTATGTTATAAAAGGCAAATAGTATAACAAAACCATTGTTTTCTGAAGCAATGTTGACTAAACTGTAAAAGAACAATATATAGGACGAGAAAGGATGTCACAAAAAAATGACTCAACATGCGGATCAACTAGCGATTAATGCTATCCGAACTTTGTCAATCGATGCAATTGAAAAAGCAAACTCAGGTCACCCAGGTTTACCGATGGGGGCGGCGCCAATGGCATATACGCTTTGGACAAAACAACTTCACCATAATCCGGCTAATCCAAAATGGTTTAACCGCGACCGTTTTGTACTTTCTGCAGGTCATGGCTCTATGCTTTTATATAGCCTACTTCATCTAGGTGGCTACGGTTTACCAATGGAAGAAATTCAAAACTTCCGTCAATGGGATTCATTAACTCCAGGACATCCTGAATACGGTCATACAGTTGGGGTAGAGGCAACAACAGGTCCTCTAGGTCAAGGTATTGCTATGACAGTTGGTATGGCGATGGCTGAACGCCATTTAGCAGCTACTTACAATAAACCAGGACATGATATCGTTGATCACTATACATTTGCACTTTGTGGCGATGGCGATTTAATGGAAGGTGTGGCAGCTGAAGCTATCTCCTTAGCAGGTCACTTAAAACTTGAAAAGCTAATCGTTTTATACGATTCAAACGATATTTCTTTAGATGGTGATTTAGAAAAATCATTCTCAGAAAATGTCCAAAAGCGTTTTGAATCTTATGGCTGGAACTATTTAAAAGTTGCTGATGGTACTGATGTTGAAGAAATTAACGCAGCTATCGAAGAAGCTAAAAAATCAACTGGCAAGCCAACACTTATCGAAGTGAAAACTGTTATCGGTTTTGGTTCACCAAACAAATCAGGTAAAGCTGCTTCTCACGGTGCACCACTTGGTCAAGATGAGGTCGTTTTAACGAAAGCAGCATATGAATGGGCACACGAGCCATTCCAAATTCCTGCTGAAGTATATGATACATTCGCAGCAGCAGCTAATGTTCAAGGGGCACAATCTGAAGAAGCTTGGAATGCTAAGTTTGAAGCATATAAGCAAGAGTTCCCAGAATTAGCAGCGCAATTTGAAAACGCAATGAATGGTCAATTACCAGAGGATTTCGCTTCAGAATTACCAGTTTATGAAGCAGGTAAGTCAGTAGCTACTCGTTCTTCTTCTGGAGATGCAATCAATGCCATTGCGCAGAAAACACCATCATTCTTCGGTGGTTCAGCTGATCTTGCTGGCTCAAATAAAACAACGATGAAAGACGCTGGAGACTTCTCTGCAGACGATTATGCTGGTCGTAATATTTGGTTCGGCGTACGTGAATTTGCAATGGGCGCAGCTATGAACGGTATGGCACTTCACGGCGGTCTTAATGTATTTGGTGGTACATTCTTCGTATTCTCTGATTATGTTCGTCCAGCGGTACGTCTTTCTGCACTAATGGGTCTTCCTGTTACTTATGTATTTACACATGACTCAATTGCTGTAGGGGAAGATGGTCCAACACATGAACCAATCGAACACCTTGCATCTTTACGTGCAATGCCGAATTTATCTGTTGTTCGCCCAGCTGATGCAAATGAATCAGCCGTTGCATGGGAGCTAGCAGTAGCATCTGAAAAAACACCAACTGTGTTAGTATTATCTCGTCAAAACTTACCAGTTCTTGACGCTTCTATCGATACAGTACGTGAAGGTGTTACTAAAGGTGCTTATACAGTGTCTCCTGCTACAAAAGAAGTGGCAGATGCCATTTTAATTGCAACAGGCTCTGAGGTTTCACTTGCAGTTGAAGCACAAAAAGCACTAAAAGCTGAAGGCATGGATGTGGCAGTTGTTTCAATGCCATCTATGGATCGCTTCGAAAAACAAGACGCAGCTTACAAAGAATCTGTTCTTCCAAAGGCTGTAACAAAACGTCTTGCAATCGAAATGGGCGCATCATTCGGCTGGCATAAATACACTGGTTTTGAAGGAGACGTTCTTGCAATTGACAAATTCGGCGCTTCTGCACCAGGTGAAATAGTGATGGAAAAATACGGATTCACAGTAGAAAATGTTGTAGCGAAGGTAAAAGCGCTATAATTCATAAAATACCGCAATACTCAGTGGATTAACTCTCCTCTGAGTGCTGCGGTATTTTTTCATGTTTAGAGGACAGAAATCCAAACAGCTGCACAACAATAACCCGGGTAGAATCGCTGATAGACCCAGCAAAATCACTGATTAAACCAAACGATCCATGAAAACTTACTTCGCAAGCCCATTTTGAAAAGCGTAGACAACTGCTTGTGTGCGATCTTGAACATCAAGCTTCGCTAAAATATTACTAACATGTGTTTTCACAGTCTTTAAAGCAATGTATAAATCATCGGCGATTTCCTGATTTGCTTTACCTTTAGCCATGAGCAATAATACTTCCATTTCGCGCTCGGTAAGCTGCTCATACAGTGGGGTACTATTGCCGTGGCGCATGCGATGCATCATTTTTGATGTTACTTCTGGCTCTAAAACGGTTTCGCCGCCCATTGTTTTACGAATGGCATCGGCGATTTGCTTCGCATTGGACGTTTTTAAAATATAGCTGACTGCACCAGCCTCTAATGCAGGATAGACTTTGTCATCATCTAAAAAACTTGTCACTATCATAATTTTTGCTTCTGGCCATACTGCTAAAATTTCAGCTGTCGCCTCGGCTCCTGTCATGACTGGCATCACATTGTCCATTAAAATAATGTCTGGACGCAAGGCAAGAGCACGTTCGACGGCCTCTTTACCATTTTCAGCTTCACCTACAACAGTGATATCTGGTTGTGCTGACAAATAGGCAGAAACACCGATCCGCACCATCTCGTGGTCATCCACTATTAACACTTGAATCATTCACTTCAACCTCCTTTTGTAGTGGAATTTTAACCTCTACAATTGTACCTTCTTCAGGCACGGATACAATTTTGTACGTACAGCCTATCTCCACGGCGCGTTCAGCAATATTTTGCAGTCCATAAGAAGTAGATTTATCTGCTTCGACATCAAAGCCGAGGCCATTATCTTGAATACGTAAAATGGCTAAATCGTCGCGGGCAACGAGCAGTAATTCAACTTCGCTTGCTTTGGCATGGCGTAGTGTATTCGATAGCGCCTCCTGTGCAATACGGAATAAATGGTCCTCCTCCGCTTTGGATAATGACATCTCCTCGAGTTCATATTCAATATGAAAAAATACTTTTTGCTGCAGCTCAATTATGAGCTCCTCAAGCCCTTGTGCAAGCGTTTTATTATGCAGTGCTACTGGACGTAAATGCAATAATAATGCGCGCATTTCAAGCTGTGCCTGTTGCACGATTTTTTCAACCTGCTTTAAGCTAGTAGCATTTTCATCGGTTTCGGTTAATGCGGACAGTAACATCGAAGCGGCGAATAATTGCTGTGATACGGAATCATGGAGCTCCCGAGCAAGGCGTTGACGTTCAGCAATAATACGCTCTTGAATAATTTTATCATTTGCTTCTGCACGTTCATGGGATAAACGCTGTAAGCTTTTGCGTTGCGTATCAATTAACTCACTTGTTTGAATTAAAGCTTTTTTCAAAGGTTTAGGTAAAGGCTGTTTTTTAGGTAATACAAAATCAGGCTCAACTAACTGTTTCACGATGCGGGTTGCCTGAGCCTCTCTTGCACGGGCAGTCATACTAATCCAGCTTGCAATCAGTAAACTAAGTGCAAAAAGAATAACGACAATGAAGCCACCGAGTGGGATATTATTATAATTCTGCTGCCATAATGGCTCCCATGTTTGCTCGTTTGGCTCGCCCCAAACAGCGACAAGAAGACCGAATACAGCACTCATCAACATAAAAAGTAGAGTAAATATTCTTGAGATAAAGGCAATCATTTACGTAGCACCTCCAAGTCCCCAAGCCATGTTGCAACATGTATGACAAGTGTACGCTTTGCATCCTCAGGGTTTCCATCTGAAAAACTTACACTTTCATTGAGTAAGCGTTGTGGTCCAACGTGGAGGCATTTTAATTCACCAAACAATGTCGTATAGTGTAGGCGGAATGGAATTTCATATGGTATATAAATCTGCACCTTACCAATGCCCTGTCGAATCGTAATGATACTCGTGTCAGCAGGTAAGATTGTTTGTGTCGTGTCAATCGTAATGTCGCCTACAAGTCGCTGTATTTGAACATCTTGCCATTTATACGCTTCTACTGGTGCAGGTAATGTACCGAATATTTCGTTTTCCGTAGCGGGAAGCTTTTTGAAAAGCTCCGCACCAACAACTTTGGCTGTGTTTTCTCTTTGCAAGTATTGATAGAGCATATATAAAAGAATAATGACGATAAATAAGCGTAAACTCCACATCGTAAAGAGTGCAATCGAGATAAAGAAAATTCCCGTCCACTTAAAGAAACGATTTTTTTTCGAGAAACTTAAATAAAGAAGTCCTACTCCAATCAATAGACAAAAGGCGCCACCGTTATTAAAAATTGTGAGCTCCACAAAAACGAGTAAAAAGAAGCATAGTACCCCAAAAGTGAGCTTATTAGTTGTGAAATTTTGCATGAGGGTCATCCTTCTTTCTACAAATTGATGAGAGAAGACGAACTTCTCTTGAAATTTAATTATCTTCAAGCATTTTTTTGAATGTATTATTTATCAATGGTGAATCAAGTGTATTTGGATAATGAGCGGAGTGCTCTAAAGTGACAAACTCCTTACCATTTGGTGCATCTAATAACTCATAATATTGCTTTGCTAATTCATAATTCGTCTGTTTATCATATTTACCTTGTATAAAATAAACGGGTATATCTATACTTTTTACAGAATCATTTCAACACTTTTATGTTGATTTGTTGTTGTACAATGAAGCGATAACCTACTAACATGAATATAAGAATAAAAATTGCAAAAAGACATATTTTAATCATAGGACTAAACCACTTTCTGTTTAATATTATGTTCATTTTACCATATCCTTTATCTCCTTTTGGTCACCTTTAATCAGGAGAAAGTTTTTTCTTCAAAGAAATGGGATGCTTCAATAATTGAGGCATCCCTTATTTCTTATTTATTTTCAATTAGTAGTGGTGCGTTATCTTCTGTGGCATTTTTTTCGAGCTGTGCCAGACGAGTCTCGAAAGATGTTACTTCATGATCTTTGTCGATTTGGTAAGCCAGTTTATCGATATATGATTCTAAATCTTCAAAGTTGGTTTTATTGTTTTTAGCAATCATCCCGTCCATTTGATGGTGAGCACGTGTGACGTTTTCTTTGCCCATCAGCTGTAATTGACGCACTTTCATGTCTTTAATTTTGTGCTTCATCGTTTCAAATTTGCGTTCAAGCTCGAAGTATTCACGTGTACTGGCTTCAATACTAGCTTGCAATGTATTGTTACGTGCTGTGTATGCAGCTACTTCATCAGAAGCAAAATCGATTAAATCTTGCTCACCACTAGTAGTAGCTAATGTTAGTTGAGCCTCACGTTTAGCTAGTAATTTTGCATTTTGTTTAAATTCCTGCTCTAGTGTTTCTTTTAATTGACCTTGACGCTCTAATAAGTTTCCAGTTTGCTCTGTTTGTTTTTCTGCCTCACGAATGTACTGGTTTAACATCGCAATTGGATTTTTTTGTTCTTTCTTATCAAATAACTGATGTAAATCTGCCTCTATTGTATATTTAAATCGTTGAAATAAATTCATGTATATTCGCTCCTTTTATTTTGTTAAGTGAGACCATTCTTTTTCAAAGTTTGTAAACGGATCTTCTTCTTTAGCTTCAATTGTTGGGATTTTTACATCTTCGTTGTTCCATTTTTTATAGATAACATAGATGACAGCGATTGCTGCTAAACCAACCATAGCTGGGATATTAGATACTGCTGATAGCACACCTATCAGACCAACTGTAAACCAAATGATTTTGCCAAATGTCGACTTGCTTGCGATATAGAAGTGCATACCGAGTGCTACAAATAATCCTGAAAATAGTAGGCCAGCAAGCGGTCCAGTTAATGCAAGTGCAACACATCCTGCGATAAAGCCTCCTATTAGTAGAAAAAATTTTCTCATATGTTTTAGCTCCTTTCGTTGATACCTTTATATTACCTATTAGCGCGCTTTGCTAAAACGGACTGGAAATTGATTTTACTCTAGGTCTTGAGGCTGAGAATATTCTAAGCACTATAGAAAAAGCAAAAATACAATTAGCCATAATGTATTTAATAGAACTGAAAGTAGAAAGTTTTCGACAAAAATAGAAGATGAATGCCTCCTTCGTTTGACAAATTAAAAAGTTTGGATGAGCTATACTTATGAAAAAGAAATGAGCGAAGGAGGATTTCTAGTGAGAACCTATTCTATATATAAAATAAAAGAAGAGCATTTAACGTTTATTTTCGGCAGAGAGCGTAAATTATTAGAAATAATGCAAGGCTGTGAAGACGCTAACGAGAAATCCTTAAAAGAACTTGCATATATATGTGAAACCGTTCGCTTCGATGAGATTTCTACGATGCTAGAGGCGCAACTAGATTCCAAGTATGCACATTTAGAGAGAGCTCGTAATGCTCTATTTTTAGAGCATCCTATTAAAGGGAAAATGGCAATTTATTTAGTGGAACGCAAAATTTGTGTCTATTGTGAAGGTTCACGAATGCTTGATTTGGATCTATTCCAAATGCTTGCAAAGATGAGCGAGCGCTTTATTGCATTTAATAAACAAGATAATGAGTGTGGGTGGCTAAAGCCGATGAGGTATACAATGCATTAGGAAAATTCACTACAAAATATAGTAACACGCTATCATTTGGTGTATAATGGTGCGTGGAGAGTTTTTTCTCGGTATATATTGTAGTGGAGGAGGTTGGTTGTATGCCAACATGGGGCTGGATTATTATTGTAATTATCGCATTAGCAGCAGGCGCGGCACTTGGTTTCTTTTTAGCTCGTCAAGCTATGATGAAATATTTAAAAGAAAACCCACCAATTAATGAGCAAATGATTCGTATGATGATGGCGCAAATGGGTCGTACACCGTCTGAAAAGCAAGTACGTCAAATGGTGACACAAATGAATAAGTTCCAAAAGTAATTGGAATTTTTAAAGAGCAACTAGTCTAAGCCGGGGCTAGTTGTTTTTTTACCTTTTAGTAGATGTTTTTTTGTGACAGCAAAAATTACGCCAAGGAGAAAATGATTTATGTGAAATATTTAAATAATTCGCATAAATCATATAATTCTATCGGAAAACTCGTTATAATGAAAATATTCTATATAAAGGAGTTGTGTGCATTGCAGAAAGAAAAAACAAATGTTGAAAGCTTTGATCTAGATCATACGAAAGTAAAAGCGCCCTATGTACGTTTAGCAGGTGTTAAAACAGGAAAAAATGGCGATGAAGTGTACAAATATGATATTCGATTTAAACAGCCAAATAAAGAGCATATGGAAATGCCTGCATTACATTCCCTAGAGCATTTATCGGCAGACATTATCCGCAATTACTCTGACCAGATTGTTGATTTCAGTCCAATGGGTTGTCAAACAGGCTTCTATGTATCGCTAATAAATCACAATGATTATGAAGACTTATTGAATATTTTAGAAAAAACATTAACGGATGTAACAAAGGCCACTGTAGTCCCAGCCTGCAACGAAGTGCAATGCGGCTGGGCAGCTAGCCATAGTCTAGAAGGTGCACAAGCGTTAGCTAAAGAATTTTTAGCTAAACGTGATGAATGGCATAACGTTTTTGCAGAATAAAATAATTTTTAAAAAACCTTGCGTGACGTCTGAACTGCGCCCCAATTGTTAGACATATCTAACAATTGGAGGTGCAGTTTTTGTATGGTCAAGAAAATATTTTCGTACTGATATATTGTTGTTATTTTCCTTTATCACCGTAAAATAGAATAGCATGTTAGAAGGTACATGCTATGCGAATTGGTTGATTGAAGTGGAGACTGGGCGACTCCTTGGGGATTAGCGCTAGGGGAACGAAGGCTAAAACCATCACGTCCTGTGATAACGCCTTCGTGACCAACATCGTGTTGGCCTAAGCGGCTCATCGGACGCCCCCAGGAAAGCGCCCGGTCGGAACGGAAATCACCCCTTCTTTTTGCAGAAGGACTATACCTTAAGTGACACCTATTGACAACTAAAAATGAAATGGAATGACATTGGACGAAGAAGAATTACGATTAATTTTTTGGTAGATGAAATTTTCTAAAAAGTCATGGATTAAATCCTCATATTCAGCCATATTTTCATTAAAGGATTGTGCATGATTACCTTTATCAAATAGCTTCAGTTTCTTAGGATCAGTTTTTTTATTGTATAAATCCAGTGACATGGAAGCTGGGATAAATGTGTCCGGAATACTATGGATAAAGAGCACAGGCTTTTCAATATTTGTCACAGCCTCAGAAGGTGTCACACTTTTAAAGGAATAACCGTCTCGTAAGCGGATAAAAAAATCTGCAAAACGAATGGGAATAATCGAGCCGTATTTAAATTCTGTCTTCGCAATTTGTTTCAGCAGCATTGAAAAATCAGAAAACGCACAATCAGAAATATAGAAATCTGCACCATCCTCTACAGTTCCTGCATATAGTAGCATCGTTGCGGCACCCATCGATTCGCCGTGAATACCAAGAATGGCGTCTTCACCAATCATGGCCTTGATCGTTTTGACTACTGCGTCAAGGTCATTTTTTTCATAATAGCCGTAGCTAGTCGTTTTCCCACCTGTCTCCCCATGTCTACGATGGTCAAAAATAACGGAATTGTAGCCAAGGCGTTCAAAAAGTCGAGCATATTTGACGGAGTTGATTTTATTTTCTGTTACGCCATGGCAAATAATGATGGTGTTATTTGTTTCCAATGGCTGAAACATAATGCCGCGAATCGTATAGCCATTTGGAGAGTCAATATTTAATTCACATTTTAAATTTTTATTGTACCAAGCTTCATCAAAACGTTTAGCAGTGGTTTCACGTTCACGAACAAATTCAGGATCCTTTTGCTTAATGTACATTAATTTATTGGAAAGCGCGAAGCCGAACAGACCAGTTGCTGCTGCGGCAATCGTCGTCGTTATACCTGAAAATAACAGCATTTTCTTTTTCATGATTAACACCTCACGTCCTGTTTCTTTTGTTGTCTTGGCATACAAGCGATATCATTCGAATGTATGCACTTTTCTTAATTGTAATATTCCCAACTGAGATTGTTTAAAACACGTTAACATTTTACATTATCTTTGACAAAACTGCGATTATTTCTGTTATCGAATATCGTCAAAATATTTGTTAAAATAGATATATCTGCTAGTAGCATATGCATGCAGTGTTCATTTTTGAACGGGGAAAAGGGGAGAATGTTGATGACGAAAGAGGTAATCATAGTAAGTGCTGTGCGTACAGCTATTGGTTCATTCCAAGGATCATTAAAGGACGTACCAGCGACAAAATTAGGGAGTATTGTTATTAAGGAAGCATTAGCACGTGCTGGTGTAGCAGGCGAACAAGTTGACGAGGTCATTATGGGGAATGTCTTATCGGCTGGACTTGGGCAAAATCCAGCTCGTCAAGCAGCGATTGTAGCAGGCTTGCCACATGAAGTATCTTCATTAACGATTAATAAAGTTTGTGGCTCAGGACTAAAAGCAGTTCACTTAGCGACACAAGCCATTTTAGCAGGGGATGCAGATATTATCGTTGCGGGTGGCTTTGACAATATGAGCCAGGCACCATATGTATTAAAAAATGCACGAGAAGGCTTCCGCATGGGGGATCAAAAAGTAATTGATACGATGATTCATGACGGATTATGGTGTGCCTTTAATGACTATCATATGGGCGTTACAGCTGAAAATTTATGTGATGTCTATGAGATTTCTCGTGAGGAACAAGACGCCTTTGCAGCACGTTCACAACAGCGTGCAGAAGCGGCAATGGCGGCTGGGAAATTTAACGATGAAATCGTAGCGGTGGAAATTCCTCAGCGCAAGGGAAATCCTATTATTTTTGATCAAGATGAATTTCCTCGTCAAGGCGTTACAACTGAGTCGCTATCTAAACTACGTCCTGCCTTTAAAACGGATGGCTCCGTAACAGCAGCAAACGCATCAGGTATTAACGATGGTGCAGCGGCTGTTGTTGTCATGTCGAAAGAGAAAGCGGAAGAGTTAGGCATTCGACCACTCGCACTCATTACAGCGAATGCAAGCGCGGGTGTGGACCCAGCAATTATGGGGACTGGCCCTGTGACGGCCGTAAAGAAAGCATTGGCAAAAGCTGATATGACGTTAGCTGATATAGATTTAATTGAAGCAAATGAAGCTTTTGCAGCTCAATCTATCGCTGTCGATCGCGAACTAGGCTTTAATCATGATAAACTAAATGTGAACGGGGGCGCAATTGCTCTTGGTCACCCAATTGGTGCAAGTGGGGCACGTATTTTAGTAACGCTTTTACACGAGATGGAAAAGCGTGATGCAAAAACAGGTCTCGCAACACTATGTATCGGTGGTGGACAAGGTGTGGCAACAGTTGTCAAGCGCCCTTGAAGTGAATAAGAAGGTGAATTGCAATGGGAAAGAAACGAAAACAACAGCAACGCGTAGATAGCAGCGTAACGACTCGTCTACCAAAGCAGGAAGCAGTTACATTAGCCGATCAACTAGGCGGTGACGTGCTTGCCAAATTAAAAGCGGCAAAGCAAGATTTAACAGCGAAAGAGCAGGCAGCAGCAGAAGAGCGCCAAGCAAAGCTAGCCTTTGAGCGCAAGCAACGCGAAAAAAACAAATCGTTTGAAGAACTACTAAATGAATACGGCGATAAAGGCTCAAAATTCTAAAGAGAAACAGTGAATCCAAACGCGGATTCACTGTTTTTTTGGAAAGATTTCGAGATTTATCGGAACAATAATGTTCCTTACTCTACTTATATTATAACCCCATCTGATAATTATTTATAGACTACTTTTTCACCCATTCATTATCGTATACTGTTATACGCAAGTCAAAAAAGTATAAGGGGTGCGTTTAAATGAATGACCAAAAAAATATCTTGGATCCAGGTCCGTTCTTTCATGGTACTAAGGCAGAACTGAAAATCGGAGACCGGCTTGAACCTTTTCACCTATCCAATTATCAGGATAAAAAATCTAACTATATATATTTTACTGCAACATTAGACGCGGCGAAATGGGGTGCTGAATTAGCAAGATCTACATCAAAAGAGAGAATTTATCTTGTAGAGCCATTAGGTGATTTTGAAAATGATCCGAACTTAACTGACAAACGATTTCCTGGAAACCCAACACGTTCTTATAGGTCTAAATCACCTTTGAAAATAATCGCTGAATTAAGTTCGTGGGAAAGACATTCTGATGAAGAAATAAATCATATGCTTGCATCTTTAAAAAAATTAAGCGAACAAGGACAAAATGTAATTTACGATTGATTCTCAAATTACTACAACTTCCCCCAAAGACCTGAGGTTTGGGGCAATTACAAGAAATTGGAACAAGAATCTTTACTTGAAGAACGAACGGCGCAGGTAAGGTTTTACAAGAGTATCAGTTATACTTAGATGAAATTTAAGCTATATTTTCTGTTTAGAAAAACAGAAGTGTTGAGTGTTGATTATTAAAATAGATGGTTACTTTCATCAAGCATTAGTTATAGGTAAAAAGTGTTCTAAACAGCAATTAAATTACAAGTATCTGCTAGCAAAAGAATTAACTGATGAAATAAGGGACTTTCCTAAATTATTTTGCAGGCTTCATAATTTGAACTTATTCCTTATGATAGCGAAATTGAAGTAGATTTTGTGATAGACACAGACACAGATAGAATCTACAGACCCACTTATTAAACTAACGAGGTGCAAGCGTTTAAGATTAAGCTACCGAAGTCAAGGGATCTTTTCTTATTGAGCAAACGGGGGGATAGAAGCTAAGCCGCGTGAATTTGACCAGGGTGTAACACTAGTTGGTTCACACCAATTGTACAGAGAAACATTTATTATGGTGTTTCTCTGTTTTAAATAAACTAAAAATATTTCTGATAAAATCAGCTTTCCCCTTAGTTTTGTATAAATTCCCATTAATTAATGAGGTCATTTACAAACAAAAAATACACCACTATATAAGTGATGTACTAATTATTTAATAGGGCATGACAATCTATTGATAGGACTTTATTATCATACATTTACTTGTCTTTAATTTTACAATGAATCTTCCTCATCAACACGACAATCCCAACAAAAACAATCGCTCCAATTGTATCCAACATAACATCCTGTCCGCTCATCATACGTTCTGGTGTAAAGCTTTGCCGCATTTCATCAAGCATTGCTATAAGAGCTGTCCCGGCAATAGCGGCTCCTGCGGCGAACCGGCGTTTTCCCCATGCAAAGTAAATACCGAGTGCGATGCAGCCGAATCCAACAAAATGCGTTAATTTCCGTATTGAAAATTCTACAAACTTAAAGTAACCCCGTTCTTCAACAGAAACAACGGTGTTCCAATAAGGAATTTTTAACATAGATAATTGCTTTTCAAACGGTTTATTTGCTAATACTTGCTCCAATTCAGGCAGAATAGACTGTTGTTCATAGGTCATACTAGAAGAGATCGCAAGTATTACTAAAAACGCAAATAAGATAAGCCATTTTTTCATCGGTGCTCCATATATTGATCGGCTTTTGTTAGCTCTTTTACTGCTTTAAAATCTATTATTGAAGCAATTTTTTCATAGGCAGCGATTGTTTGCGCCAGCTGTTCCTGTGAGCTTGCACCAATCACGGTTGAGGCTATAGTAGGTTCTTTAAGATTAAAAGCGATTGCTAGTGCATGTAAATCGTCATAATGTGAAGATAAGGCTGATAATACAGCGGTTAATTCGTCCGCTGTATATGTGTTAAAGCCACGGACGCGCTGTGAACGATCTTTCCAGCTATTTGTTAGTAAACCTTTTGCAACAGTCCCACGTGTTACAACGGAAGCCCCTTCACTTGCGATAAAGTCAAGCCATTCTTCTGGGCGACGGTCTAAAACACTGTATTGCATCATGACACTTTTTGCAGAGCTTGCTGGTAAAAACCGCTTTAGTACATTTGGACGAATAGAGGAAATGCCATATTCTCGAATCAATCCATCCCTTTTCAACTCTTCAAACGTGTCGATAATGCCATCCCAATCATCCTGGGTAGTCCCACCATGTAATTGATAAACATCAATATAGTCAGTTCCTAGTCGTTTTAAGCTAGCGTGTAGAGCTTCCTTTATATAAGACGGAGATGCATCCCAATGCCAACCTTCTACACCTGCTGTCCATCGATTCCCAACTTTCGTAGCGACGATAACATCTTGACGACGCTTCCCTAAAATAGCGCCAATCATTTCTTCATTTGCCCCAACATCATATAAATCGGCTGTGTCTATGTAATTAATGCCAGCATCTAGTGCCATAGCGACGATTTCAGCAGCCTTCTTCTTATCTGTCGAAAGAGACATGCCCCCTAAACTAATTTCTGAAATAAACAATTCACTTGCGCCAAGCTGTCTTTTTTTCATGTCAATGCCCTCCTTCGATTTCTCTACCTGTAATGGTACAATGAACATATCTGAAGAACAAGCGAGGTTATAGTCAATGAAAAAATTTGAAGAAAAAACGACAAAGACTACACCCATTTATGACGGAAAAATTGTGAAACTACAGGTTGATGCTGTCACTTTACCGAATGGTAATGTTGCAAAAAGGGAGATTATTAAGCATCCAGGCGCAGTTGCAATTATAGCTGTTACCGATGAAGGCAAATTAGTATTAGTGGAGCAATATCGCAAAGCTTTAGAGCGTTCAATTATTGAAATTCCAGCTGGTAAGCTAGAACCTGGTGAGGAACCGATTGTGACGGCGCGGCGTGAGTTAGAGGAAGAAACAGGTTATGGTGCACAAAGCTTCACATATTTACAAGCATTTGCAACATCACCAGGCTTCGCAGATGAGATCATCCATCTATTTGTGGCAAAGGATTTATATAAAATTGAAAACAAAGCAAATCTAGATGACGATGAATTTGTCGAATTATTAGAAGTTTCGTTGGAAGAGGCGGGGCAAATGGTTGCAGACGAGCGTATATATGACGCCAAGACAGCATTTGCAGTACTTTGGCTTCGGTCACAAGTCAGATAATAATCTTTAGCATAATAGAAGCGGACGAGCATAAGCTGTACAAACCTTGATAGAAAAGGAGAGCATGTTTATGTCTCGTACGGTGTCTATATTTTATCACGCTTCCATCATAGCTATAAGTTTCGTTTGTGGCGTTATCTTATTTCATATTATTGGTGGGCCGAAAGCAGAGCCTTTTATTTCATTTATAGAGCCTCGTTTAACAAATGGGGACAGGCATTCTCTATTTCGTTTAGTGTTACCTGTTGCTGTTTCAATAGCCCTCGTAATTTTACTTGCAACACATAGTGTTCTGAAGGTTTTAGTACGTGTAACAGTGGCGATACGTGCAACCTTTTTTGGCTTTAGCTCAGTTTTTTTATTGCAAAAGCTTGAAGCTTTCTGGGTTTATACGATTTGGTGGTTTCCATTTCAGCTCATCTATTGTATATTGTTGCTAGTTCTATGCAATTTACTTGTACCAGCTTGGTCAAAGAGAAAAATCGGGAAAATGATACATGGTCGGACAATTTTGTTGAATTTTATCGCATTTTTCATCATAATAGTGGCTGAGTTTATTGTTATTTCTTATGTATTAAATTGATAGCTACAACATGAATATGGCGCATCACCAAAAGTTGTGGATGGTAAAATGTATATAATAGTTGATTGGAGTGAAGGCTGGGCGACTCCTTGGGAATTAGCAATAGAGGAACGAAGACTAAAACCATCACATCCTGCGCTTTGGCGCAAAAAAACACTTATTGCTACCGCTGCGTTTGACTACGCTTTCGTACAAAAAATATCTGTTCCTCGATGCTCCGAAAAGCACCCCGTCGGAACGGAAATCAACCACTTGTTATGGTGATGAGCGATGGAAATTTACGATCAGGTAATAACAGACAAAAGCATATTCGAAATCTACTCACTATCTTGTAATAGGATTTATTCCTTTGGTATAATGGAAAGAGTTTAGGGGGGCGTCACATGGAGAGCCGAATTGATCGTATAAAAAAACAGTTGCATAGTGCTAGTTATAAGCTGACGCCGCAGCGAGAAGCAACAGTTGCTGTACTGCTTGAGCACGAGGAAGACCACCTAAGTGCAGAAGATGTTTACCTTTTAGTAAAAGAAAAGGCACCAGAAATTGGTCTTGCTACTGTCTATAGAACGTTAGAGTTACTAACTGAGCTCAAAATTGTCGACAAAATCAACTTTGGCGATGGCGTTTCGCGCTATGATCTACGCCAAGAGGGAGCTGCGCATTTCCACCATCATCTTGTTTGTATCGAATGTGGTGCGGTTGATGAAATTCAGGAAGATTTACTTGAAGATGTGGAAGCCGTTGTTGAAAAACGTTGGAACTTTATCATAAAGGATCACCGACTAACTTTCCACGGCATTTGCTGGCGCTGTCATGATAAAAACGACGAGGTATTAGCAGAAAAGTAAAAAAGATGTCCCAAAAAGTTTTATGACTTTTTAGGACATCTTTTTTATTCTCTTAATTAGTTTTGAGCCATCCGAATAATTCATTCAACTCTCCCCCTAACTCAGGATTAATGTCCAATCTTGACTCTCCATATAGTTACAAAATGCTTTACTATCAATAATTGTTTCATCAGGAAATCTGAATGATTGGGCGAATTTTTCATAATCTTCATCTAAAAAATATTTGTTCAGATTAGCTAGCAACATACATGGTTTTACAATAGCTTCCGATAATTTAGTTCAGTTTTCCAATGCATTTGACATGATTGTCACAGCTTTACTCGTTTTTACTACTGCTACAAGTTTTGCCGCTGGTGGTTTTTTGCGACAATATCCATTGAAAAAATAAATGGGCTACCTCTCTTACACGATGCGTGAAGGGAGGTTTTTTTGGTTGAGCAAGCTTTTACTTTATTGAACATGTTAATATGGAAGATAGTAGAATGGTAAGGGGGACGCTATGATGAATGAATTTCACTATGCAATAGAGGATTATATCCATTTTATCCAAGTAGAACGACAATTATCTGATAATACATTAGCATCCTATCGTCGAGACTTAGAAAACTACGTGAATTTTTTGTGGGAAGTAGTAGGAATGGCTGATTTTCGTAAAGTGGAAAGGGCGACTATTTTGCGTCATTTAGAGCAGTTGCGAATGCAAGGAAAGACAAGTCGTACTGTTGCCCGCCATATCTCCTCCATTCGTAGTTTTCACCAATTTTTACTTCGAGAAAAGCGAGCTGAAACAGATCCGACAGTTCATTTAGAAATGCCAATCATTGAGCAAAAGCTACCAAATGTCCTCTCGATTGAAGAAATTGAAGCTTTATTAGCGTCACCGAATCGCAGTAAGCCACAGGGCATTCGCGATGTGGCAATGCTAGAACTATTATATGGGTCAGGGATGCGCATTAGTGAGCTAATTGCATTGGATTTAACTGATATTCACCTAACGATGGGCTTTGTGCGTGTTTTTGGTAAGGGAGGCAAGGAGCGAATCATTCCCCTTGGAAAAAGCGCGCTCTCTGCATTAAGTATTTATTTAGATGGCGCACGGAGTCAATTACAAGGAAAGTACCCAAAAACGGATGCTTTTTTTATTAATCAAAGAGGAAAACGTTTAACAAGGCAAGGTTGTTGGAAATTAATGAAGGAGCATGCTTTAAAAGCAGGCATCCAACATGAATTAACGCCACATACATTACGTCATTCCTTTGCAACACATTTAGTAGAAAACGGTGCGGATTTACGAGCAGTTCAAGAGATGCTAGGACATGCCGATATTTCCACAACGCAAATTTATACACATATTAGTAAATCCCGATTATCAGAGGTTTATAAGCAATTTCATCCACGCGCTTAAGAGAGAAATTTATCTGTCGGAGGTCTGACCTTTATTTTTCGCTGTTTTTTGGTAAAATAGAGACAAGAGAGTAGGAGGCAAAATTATGAATAAACCATTTAATAAAATCCATGTAGTAGTATTGGACTCAGTTGGAATTGGTGAAGCTCCAGACGCAGCGAATTTCGGAGATGTAGGTTCACATACACTAGGACATATCGCTGAAAAAATGAATGGGCTTACAATGCCACATATGGAGTCTTTCGGCTTAGCAAACATTGAACCGTTACAAGGTATGCAAGCTACCGATAAACCAAAAGCATATTACGGAAAAATGCAAGAAGCATCTGTTGGTAAAGATACGATGACAGGGCATTGGGAAATCATGGGGTTAAATATCGATAAACCGTTTAAAGTGTATCCAGAAGGATTCCCTGCTGAACTAATTGCAGAGCTGGAAAAACGTACAGGCCGTAAAGTCCTTTGCAATGAACCTGCAAGCGGAACAAAAGTAATCGAGGACTTCGGTAAGGAGCATATGGAGACGGGAGCGATTATTGTTTATACATCTGCTGACCCTGTTTTGCAAATCGCTGCACATGAGGAAATTATTCCATTAGAGGAATTATACAAAATTTGTGAAATTGCTCGTGAGCTAACATTACAACCAGAATATTTAGTTGGCCGTGTTATTGCTCGTCCATTTGTTGGTACACCAGGAAACTTCACGCGTACATCTAATCGTCACGACTATGCGTTAAAGCCATTTGGTCGCACAACGATGAATGTCTTAAAGGATGCAGGTTTAGATGTTATCGCAATCGGGAAAATTTCTGATATTTTCAACGGTGAAGGTGTCACTGATGCAGTACGGACGAAAAACAATATGGATGGTATGGATAAGTTTGCAGAGGTAGTACGTCGTGATTTCCATGGTATAAGCTTCTTTAACTTAGTGGACTTTGATGCCAATTTTGGACATCGTCGTGATCCGCTAGGTTATGGTAACGCACTCGAAGAATTTGATGCGCGTTTACCAGAAATTACTGAGGCACTGACAGAGGATGATTTACTCATCATTACAGCAGACCACGGTAATGATCCAACATTCCCTGGTACAGATCATACACGTGAATATGTACCGTTAATTGTCTATTCACCACGCTTTAATGGTGGTAGCGAGCTAGCACTACGTGAAACTTTTGCAGATATTGCAGCAACAGTTGCTGAAAACTTCAAAGTAGAAGCACCGGAATATGGTGAAAGCTTCTTAAATAATCTGAAGTAAGGGGGGATTACCGATATGAATATGGCGCAGCTATTTGAAAAGAAAAAGCAAGGCAAGGAGTTATCACAGGCTGAGATTCAATATTTTGTAGAGGGTTACACTACTGAGGCAATTCCTGATTATCAAGCAAGCTCCCTTTTAATGGCAATTCGTTTGTTGGGGATGACCAATGATGAAATATTTTATTTAACAAAAGCAATGATAGAATCTGGAGATGTGATTGATTTATCTTCTATTACAGGTTTTAAAATTGATAAACACTCGACAGGCGGTGTAGGCGATAAAGTTACACTAATTGTTACGCCAATAATTGCTGCACTAGATATTCCAGTGGCGAAATTTAGTGGTAAGGGTCTAGGCATTACAGGCGGTACAATCGATAAATTAGAATCGATTCGTGGCGTTAAAACAGAGCTTTCATCACAAGAGTTTATCGACAATGTCAATAAACATAAAATTGCAGTGGCTGGTCAAACAGGTAATCTTGTACCAGCTGACAAAAAGTTATATGCATTACGAGATGTGACGGGTACTGTCGATTCCATTCCACTCATTGCCGCGTCTATCATGAGTAAGAAAATAGCAAGTGGTGCAGACGGCATTGTACTCGATGTCAAATGTGGCTCAGGTGCATTTATGAAAACAGAAGAAGAAGCACAGATTTTAGCTGCTACGATGACTGCGATCGGTGAAAAGCTAGGGCGTAAAGTAGTTGCGCATATAAGTGATATGGATAATCCGCTAGGTAAAATGATTGGCAATAAGCTTGAAGTAGTAGAAGCATTTGCTTTATTAAGTGGCCGTATGGATGAAACGCATGAGGATCTGCTTGAGGAATGTATTATTATTTCTTCGCTTATGTACCAAGTTGCAGCAGGAGTAAATAAGACTGATGCGACAACTGCTGTTAAACGAGTGTTAGAGGATGGTTCAGCCGCTGCAAAATTTGAAGAATTTATCGTAGCACAGGGTGGCGATTTAGCAGATATCGTGCAAAAAGACACAGCATATAAAGTAGCTATCAAAGCACCTACTGAAGGCACTGTAGGAACGATTAATGCATTATTAATCGGTGAAGCTAGTGTTGGTCTTGGTGCAGGTCGATTAACGAAGGAATCAGAGCTTGATTATGATGCTGGTATTCAATTGATTGCCAAAAAAGGCGACCATGTTCGTGCTGACGAGACGATTGCTTATTTATATTCAAATCGTCACATCGATCAGGAAACAATCGAAAAAGTACGGAAAGCTTATACAATTGCATAAATCATACGCAGCGAGAACTCTCTTTAACAAAGGGGTTCTCGCTTTTTTTTTGTTCTAAAAAGCGGATGTTGGAGCCGCGTGAAAGAAGTGCCGAAGCGATGATTGAATCACGAAATAGACGGATAGACTTCGTAAAAAGGTTCTTGCAACATCATAATCATTCTTGTGAAAAATGGCTACCACGTTTAAAAAATGTTGATTTATCCCATACTGCATATAACCTAAAAAGCTATAAGTATGTCGATTTGACACTATTTCGGAAGACTTTGCACTAGTTCTGTCAGCCGCAAGGAATCACCACATTGAGTGTGGAATTGCACGAGGAGGAGGCGATGTTCATGCATTTTCAATTAGAAATGGTCACAAGAGAGACAGTGGTTATACGTTTATTTGGGGAGCTCGATCATCATGCAGTAGAGCAAATTCGAGCTAAAATTTCTACAGCCATTTTTCAAGGTGCTGTATCGACCATCATTTGGAACTTAGAGGGGCTTTCCTTTATGGATAGTTCAGGTGTAGGTTTAGTGCTCGGTCGAATGCGTGAGTTAGAGGCAGTCGCGGGACGAACAATTTTATTGAATCCATCGCCGACAATGCGAAAAGTGTTTCAATTTTCAGGTTTAGGGCCGTGGATGATGGATGCAACTGAAGAAGAAGCGATTGATCGAGTTAGGGGGATTGTAAATGGATAACGAAATGACATTAACTTTTTTAGCAATTAGTGAAAATGAAGCATTAGCGCGAGTAGCTGTAACAGGTTTTATCGCACAATTAGATCCAACAATTGATGAGCTATCCGAATTTAAAACGGTTGTCTCGGAGGCTGTTTCCAATGCCATTATTCACGGCTATGAAGGGAATGGGAAGGGCGTTGTTACAGTTCATGCAAAACGTGAGGATGATATTGTAACTGTGTCTGTTATGGATAAAGGTATTGGTATTGAGGATGTAAGCCAAGCGATGGAGCCGTTATTTACGACGAAAAGTGCGATGGAACGTTCAGGAATGGGCTTTACCATTATGGATAGTTTTTCAGATCAGTTGACAGTCATGTCCAAGTGGCAAGAAGGTACGACTGTCACGTTTACGAAGAAATTTTACTCGGTTCGCACACCGGTCATGTGAGGCTGCGATTTTGAAGCCGCTAGAACAGTCGTCCGATAAGCTATTGTCACAGGGAGAAATGCGAGATTTAATTGCACGTGCACAGCAGGGCGATCATGAGGCTCGTAAACGAATGATTGAAGGGAATACGAGGCTTGTGTGGTCTATCGTCCAACGCTTTACAAGCAGGGGCGTGGAGCTCGAGGATTTATTTCAAATTGGCTGCATAGGGCTCATGAAGTCTGTGGATAAATTCGATCTAACGTATGATGTTAAATTTTCGACATATGCTGTACCAATGATCATTGGGGAAATTCAACGCTTTTTACGAGATGATGGTATGGTGAAGGTTAGTCGATCTATTCGTGAGCTTAATTTTAAAATTCGTCATGCAACTGATGAATTCATTAAAAAAAATGAGCATCCACCAACCATTCATGAATTAGCACAGGTTCTTGGTGTTACATCTGAGGAAATTGTAACAGCTTCTGATGCATTAAGAGATCCTGCTTCCTTGCATGAACAATTGTATGAGAGCGAAGGGGATTCTATTACATTAATGGATCAGATGAAGGACGAAAAATCTGAGCAGCCATTTGACTATATACCACTAAAAGAGGTGCTCACAAGACTTGAGCCTAGAGAACAATCCATTATTTATTTACGGTATTTCTCAGATTGTACCCAAACTGAAATTGCTAACAGGCTCGGCATATCTCAAGTTCAGGTATCACGATTAGAGAAAAAAATTCTTGCCCAATTGAAAAATTGGATGGCCACAAGTGCCACAGTTGAAGAGGAAGAAGTAAAAAAAGACATCTAGGAAAATGGTGACAGCATGACAGAAAAAGATAAACTTTTTAACAGCTTAGAAGAAGCCGAAAATTTTCTTAAAGAGCAATTTGGAGACGGCGAATCGTTTGACATTAGTATTAAGCATGTATTTGTCAAAGATTTGCCGGTTCTTTGCACATATATAAGTGGACTTGTGGATGGACTAGAGTTAACCCAATTACTCTCCAATATGTTGCCAAATGAGGACATTGATATTGAGGATGAAAAGGAGTATTTTGAAGCCTATTTTAATTTCCAAGGTCGTTCTGAGGAAACCAAACGTGAAGCCATTTTATTAGCCATATTAAGTGGACAAGTAACCTTTATAACGAAAAGTGGTTATGGCTATGTAGCAGATATTCGAAATTATCCAGGACGTACACCTGAGGAGCCTGACAACGAAAAGGTTATTCGTGGGTCTAGGGACGGCTTTATTGAAGGTATTTCACAAAATACTGCTTTGATTCGTCGGCGAATTCGCAATAGTAATTTACGTTTCGAGCTACATAAAATATCCGAAATCGGTCAAACCGATGTCGCGCTAGCGTTTATAAAGGGTATTGCGAATGATGAATCGCTCGATAAATTACGACAGCGCATTCAACAAATTACGCATGATGGCTTGACGATGACTGATAAATCACTAGAAGAATGGCTGTTTAAACAAAAATTCCATCCAGTTCCTTTTGTACGTTATACGGAACGACCAGATATTACAGCAGCGCATTTACTGGAGGGCCATATAGCCATTATTGTCGATACGTCTCCTTCTGTCATTATTGTGCCTGCGACGGTCTTTCATTTATTGCAGCATGCAGAGGAGTATAGGCAAGCACCATCAGTCGGAACCTTTGTCCGTTTTATGCGATATTTTGGGGCAATAATGGGTTTACTTTTATTACCTATATGGTATGTATTTGTAACAAATCCATCTTTATTACCGGATGCGTTATCCTTTTTAGGTGCAAAGGAAAAATCGAAGATCCCACTGTTACTGCAAGTACTAATTGGAGATGTTGGGATAGAATTTTTGAGGATGGCCGCCATTCATACCCCATCACCATTATCCACTGCGATGGGGTTAGTTGCAGGTGTAATTATTGGTCAGATTGCAATTGATGTAGGGCTATTCTCGGCAGAAGTAGTATTATATGTAGCCGTTTCAGCTATTCTGACATTTATTATTCCGTCTTATGAACTCGGTATCTCCATTAAACTCTTTAGATTAGTGTTGTTAATAATGACTGGAATTTGGGGAGTTAATGGGTTATTTATTGGGATATTTATATTATTTACGTATTTATGTTCATTACGTCCGATGCAAGCGCCATATTTATGGCCACTTATTCCGTTCTTTCCAAATGCGATGCTTCGCGTACTTGTCCGTTTCCCAATGACAGAAGATGCATTGAGACCTTATGTAGTCCATTCCGAACAGCGAAAAAGATCATAGAAGCCGTTGCACTCGTTTTTTTCATGTGATAAAGTTCACATATAGTATTTTGTGATTTTTGCGAAAATTACCTTCATTCAACATAAGGTTCACACGATAAGGTGTAGGTATTATGTGAGATTAGCTCTCGTGTTCGAACCCTTGTTGAATGAAGCAATACCTCTAAAAAGGATAGTAGCACTGCCATTTTAATATGGAGGGGCAATTTTTGTCACAAGATGGAACGATGTGAAAAGGGAGAGATGCATATGCATTTATATGGAACACAAGCGATTTCTAAAGATGGTCATTTAACGATTGGACAGGTAGATACATTAGAGCTTGCAAAAGAGTACGGTACACCTTTATTTGTGTATGATACAGCGCTTATTCGTAAGCGTGCACGCGGCTTTATTGATACGTTTAAAAAACTAGGTGTAAAAGCAGAAGTAGCTTATGCTTCAAAAGCCTTTGCATGTATAGCTGTGTACCAATTAGCGGCTGAAGAAAGTCTATCTTTAGATGTGGTCTCTGGTGGAGAATTATTTACAGCTTTAAAAGCTGGATTCCCTGCAGAGCGCATTCATTTCCATGGTAATAATAAGAGCATTGCTGAATTAGAATTAGCCTTTGACTCGAAAATCGGTTGTATTGTCGTGGATAACTTCTATGAAATTCAACTTTTACAAGAAATCTCAGAGCGCCGTCAACAAAAAATGCGCATTTTACTACGTGTCACACCAGGTGTTGAGGCACATACGCATGATTTCATTACGACAGGTCAAGCGGATTCTAAATTTGGCTTCGACTTAAATAATGGTCAAGCAGATGAAGCTTTCGAACAAACTTTTAACCATGAATACCTAGAGCTTCTTGGATTACACTGCCATATCGGCTCACAAATTTTTGACACAGCGGGCTTTGGCTTAGCAGGAGAAAAACTGATTGATAAAATTTCTGATTGGAACAAGACTCACAATTTTACATGTACTGTGTTAAACTTAGGAGGGGGCTTCGGAATTCGGTATACTGAGGAAGATGCACCGCTTGAGCCACAAGTATATGTAGAGGATATGATTACAGTTGTAAAGAACAAAGCGACTGTACTTGGTCTTACTATGCCGGAAATTTGGATTGAACCAGGGCGATCCCTTGTAGGCGATGCAGGAACATCCCTTTATACAATTGGTTCACAAAAAACAGTACCTAATGTTCGTAAATATATTGCTGTCGATGGTGGTATGAGTGATAATATTCGTCCAGCATTATATGATGCGAAATACGAGGCGGTCATTGCAAATAAAGCGAATGAATCAAAAAGTGAAATCTATACAGTGGCTGGTAAACTTTGTGAATCTGGCGATAAATTAATTATTAATGCTAAGCTTCAGGAAGCAGCTTCTGGTGATGTGCTAGCAATCTTCTGTACGGGTGCGTATGGATATTCGATGGCGAGTAACTATAATCGTGTGCCACGACCAGCAGTTGTATTTGTAGAAAATGGCAAGCATCAATTAGCAATTCGTCGCGAAAGTTATGAAGATATTATACAAAACGATCTCCCGCTAACGTTAAAAAAGGGTGAGTAAATTTGAGAAAAAACAAATGGGTATTACTGGCGTCCATTTCAACTTTTATTTTGTTGTGGGGCGTTGTCTATTGGGTATTGGCGTCTAAAGGTATTCTCGGACCTGGTTCGTAAGACAGAAATGGACTTGCGGTAAAAGTACAGATCGTGTAGGATAGTCAAAGATTATGTACAGCTAGAAAATGAGGGAATAGACAAATATGTTAATTCGATATAAAAAAGCTTTCGAGAAAATAGCAATGGGGCTACTCTCGTTTATGCCTAACGAAAAAGACATAAAAAAGCTCAAAGAGACAATCCACTCCTATGAAAATGATGATAATTGGGTTTTATATTTATGGAAAAAGAACGATGAGTATGTAGGCATTGTTGGACTTGTAACAGACAGCAATAGTATGGCTACGATTCAACATGTATCCGTTGTCCCTTCTTATAGAGGGGAGGGCGTTGCGAAGGAAATGCTACAGGAAGTAGCAGACCTTGGCCAGTATGACAGTGTGCGTGCAACAGAGGAAACGCGTAATATTGTTCAAAAATGCATAAATTGTATCGATGAAAAAGCAGACGATCAGTGACGTCTGCTTTTTCTTTGTTTGCTTTCTTCGCGCTCTGCAAGAATATGTGAGCGATCTCGAAGCATATGTTTATGAAGAAGATAGTTAGAGCTACTTGATGGTAAAAGCTGTATGCGAGCATATACTAATTCCTCTAATATGGGTGAAAGAGGAAGTTGAAATGCTTGAAAGGACTTGCCCTTTTGGATAGCAGAAAGTGATTCTGTTAGTTGTGTTAGTAGTATTTCGTAGTCGATTTCGTCAAAAAAGATGTGGCCTATATTTTGTTGAAAATTACGGAGTGCTTTTTCTAATATTCGCACAGCGCCAATAAAATTTTCACGACGCCAATGATATAAACCTGTTGCGAGCTGTACATATCCAACAAGAGGGTGCTTTTTATCACCTTTAGCAATTTCATTCCAGTATTCCTCAAGGACTTCATGGCATTCAAAAAAATCTTGATTACCATTAAAAAAAGCACAATAGTCGATAAATAAAGTGTGATGCTGTGGGTGCATTTTGGACTCCTTTCTACTATACTAAAAGAACATAGAATCTCAGGGTGGTAAAACAATGTCTTATGAAGTAAAATTAGAAGCCTTTTCAGGGCCTCTTGATTTATTATTGCATTTAATTCACAGATTGGAAATTGATATTTATGATATCCCAATGGCTGAAATTACTCAACAATATATCGACCATATACATGCTATGCAGGTACTGGAGTTAAATGAGGCTAGTGAATATTTAGTGATGGCTGCAACATTATTAGCCATTAAAAGTCGTATGCTCTTGCCAATTCATGAAGGTGAGCTTGAAGATGCCGAATTGGAAGTCGACGGCCCAGATCCCCGCGAAGAACTGGTGCAACGTTTAATAGAGTATAAGAAATATAAAGAAGCAGCGAGTAGCCTACAAGAGCTTGAAACAGATCGTGCACAGGTATTTACACGGCCTCCAGCAGATTTATCAGAGTTAGCATCAGATGAGCAAATGGCGTTATTTGATTTGAACGTCAACATCTATGACATGCTTGGAGCCTTTCAAAAACTGATGCGTCGAAAAAAATTAAAGAAACCGCTAAAAACAACTGTAGCGAGACAAGAACGCTCAGTGAAAGACCAAATGCGTTCAGTTGTCGATTCATTACGAACTACGGGTGGACGTGCATCATTTTTTGAGCTTTTTCCCTATGAAGATAAGCCAACGCTTATTCTGACGTTTTTATCTATTCTTGAATTGATGAAACGGCAGGTCGTCATCGTAGAGCAAGACGGTAACTTCGAAGAATTAACAGTTACATTACAGAAGGAGGAATGGGATGATGACGAAAAAAATGATGCTACAGAGTAGAATAGAAGCTTTATTATTGGTTGTCGGAGACGATGGCTTAACCATAAAACAATTATCACAGCTTTTAGGCGAACCGGAAGAGTTAGTCGTACAAACGATGGAAACGTTGAAAACAACATATGAAGAAGATGTAGCAAGGGGCGTTACTATAAAAGAAATAGCTGGAGTTTATCAGCTTATAACAAAACCTGAATTAGCAGATACAATACAAAGATTAGTAGAAAATCCAACTGCTCAATCATTATCGCAAGCTTCACTTGAAGTATTGGCTATTGTGGCATATAAACAGCCAATTACACGTGTAACAATTGAAGACTTGCGTGGTGTGAAATGTGAAAGACCTATACAGACACTCGCTTCAAGGGGATTAATTAAGGAAGTTGGTCGCTCAGAGGGAACAGGACGTGCTATCTTATATGGTACAACAAAAGAATTTTTAAACTACTTTGGTTTAAATAGTATAGAAGAAATGCCGCCTTTACCTGAAGGCGAGCTAGTTGAACCAGAGCATGAAACAGATTTATTTATGACGAAATTCCAAGAAACCTTTAGTGGAGTAAAGTAAATGAGCAAGGCGTAATTTATGTTTTTTCAGCAATTATTTTCTGTAGCGAAAGCAAAGCGACAGGTACAAAAGTCTCCCACCTCTATAGGTGGTGAGATGAATGCGGTTTTAAGTCACTTTTCAGCGTTGTCCAAACATCCGCTGAACTAGGAGGAGCTCAGTCTAAAAACCCACGTCCTGTGGCAATTTATCTACAAAAATATCTATTGGTCTAAAGCCTCCGGACGCAATTATGCCGAGGCATAAATGAGAGGTATAATGCTTAGCTTGAAACATAAATATAATCTATATTTTCCTATTACTTTTAATAAGGAGTGGCTCGTTGCTTCGGTTAGTACGTTTACTATTGTTCATGATAGTCTTGGTAATGTTAATGTTTCCTCAAACCAGTTTAGCACGGGGGGGGAGCGGATATGCTGTTTTAGATGGTGATACGGGCCGTGTTTTATTTGAATCAAATAGTGATGCACGGTTACCAATTGCTAGCTTAACAAAAATTTGGACAGCACTCGTTGCTATTGAAAATAGCAGTCTTCAAGATGAAGTAGTTATTTCACCGAGGGCTGCATCGGCTGAGGGTTCGTCCATTTACTTGCAAGCAGGTGAAAAAGTTACGGTAGAAACACTGTTATATGGTTTGATGCTTCGTTCAGGAAATGACGCAGCAACAGCTTTAGCTGAGCATGCTGGCGGATCGGTTGAAGGGTTTGTAAAGTTAATGAATGAGCGTGCTGTTGTTGCTGGTCTCACCAATACAGTATTTAGGAACCCGTCTGGCTTGCATCATGATGAGCACTTATCGTCAGCGCGGGATACTGCTGAAATGTTAAGGATTGCTCTTCAAAATAAAACGCTTAAGAAGATTGCCTCCACAGTTCTTTATCGGGCCAATACCGAAAACGGGATAGTATGGGAAAATAAACACCGTTTATTACGAGAAGGTTCAGGGGTGGCCATCGAAATAGGCGATGAGACACAGCAACCTGTTAATGCATTAAAATCAGCAAAAGGTTCAGCATTTGCCGGAAAAACAGGCTTTACAAAGGTAGCTGGTCGGACTCTTGCAACCGCCTTCCAAAAGGGCGGGCAAACCTGTATTGTCGTCACGTTGAATGAATCCGATGACTGGAATGTACATCGGGGTTTAGCCAACAAGGTTTGGCAAGATTACAGCCTTGAAACAGTGGTGAAAAAAGGTAAATATAAAGTCAATAAAAATCTTTCTATTCGTTTAGAGGAACCAATTTTTTTGCAGTTAAATAAAGAAGAAAAAGAAAGTGTAAGGCAAGTTTTGCATGTTTCTAGAAAACGTAAGGAAGGTGTACTGTCCATCTTTCTAGGGGAAGAGCGTATCTATGCAGTACCAGTAAAAGTGGAAACGGCGGATCGTTAAAAGCGATCTGCTGATTTTTTTTATTTTGACATAATTCAGTTTCGCGAAGAAAGCGCCCCGACCGTAACAGAAATCAACCCTACGTTACAGTGAGTATCCTTAAATGTAAGGGCAAATTATAAAAAAACTAGTTGAGGGAAATTATTTTTAAATATTCTAATTACTTAAGCATAATTAGTTTTTCTTTAATAATGTATAAAAGTATGACATAATTTTCACAGATTAGCGGGAAAAATAATCTTATTCCTAATGTGTGAATGAGGTTTAAAGTTTGGTGTCAAAACCAAGGTGAATGAAAACTAGAGGTGAAAGAATGGAACGATTACAAAAGGTCATTGCGTATGCCGGTGTGGCGTCTAGGCGTAAGGCAGAACAATTGATTTTAGAAGGTAAAGTAAAAGTGAACGGAGTCGTAGTTCGTGAGTTAGGTACAAAGGTTTCCAACTCAGATACGATAGAAGTAGAAGGCGTGAAGCTTGAGAAAGAGGATAAGGTTTATTATTTATTATATAAACCACGTGGAACGATATCGGCTGTAACAGATGACAAAGGACGCAAAACTGTCACAGATTTGTTTAAGCATATTCCGCAACGAATTTTCCCAGTTGGCCGTCTCGACTATGATACATCTGGCCTATTGCTATTGACGAACGACGGTGAATTTTCTTATATGCTGACACATCCGAAGTTTAAAATCGACAAAACATATATTGCTCGTGTTAAAGGTGTTCCAACGATTGAAGGTTTAAAAAAGCTGCAACGAGGAATTAAGCTAGAAGATGGCAAAACAGCCCCAGCCAAAGTTAGTATGACTTCATTTGATGAGAAGGCAGGAAAAGCAATCTGTGAAATTACGATCCACGAAGGGCGAAATCGTCAAGTACGTCGTATGTTCGAGGCGATCGGTACGCCTGTTGTGAAACTAAAACGTGAACGCTTTGCCTTTTTAGATTTATTTGGATTAGCTCCAGGGGAATATCGTGAATTAACAAAGCATGAAGTGAAGCAATTGCGAGTGTTAGCGGAGACAGGGAAAATCGGATAAATGAGCCATTACTAAGAGAAAGTGAAATACTTCTATGGACAATAGTATTGTTTTCACTTTCTTATTAGTGAAATCGTTCATAAATCATTCATAATTATTAGCTAAGCGTTTGTGTTTCATTTTGCTATAATAGGTGAGGATAGCTCACCTAAATTAGTTGCATCTTGATGAAATCGTTTCCATGATTTTCAAGGTGGTGTTTGACGCACAAGTGAATGACAAATATAAAATTTGACAAACATGTAAATGTCCTACGTTAGATGGTAAAATCTATACAAGTGTTTGTATGAAAAGCTGAGCGTTAGGGGTTACTCTAAGCCGTAAATTGATAGGGGGGTTTATTAACTTGGAGAAAAAGAAAAAACGTCTCGTCATCCGTACCATTATTTTGGCAGTGTTAGTGTTAGCAATTGGTTACACGGTATACGGAACAGCGACCAAGGATAAAGTAGAGTTAATAGCAGTAGGCTCTCAAGCACCAGACTTCACGTTAGTAGATTTAAACGGTGACAAACATAAACTGTCTGATTATAAAGGGCAGGGCATATTTTTGAACTTCTGGGGAACTTGGTGTAAGCCTTGTGAAAAGGAAATGCCTGCAATTGATCGTCAGTATAAAGCTTTTAAAGATCAGGGTGTACAAACATTAGCGGTCAATATTGCTCAAACAGATTTTGAAGTTCAGAATTTTGTCGATAGATATGAGTTAACGTTCCCGGTAGTTATTGACAAAACGAAAAGCGTTAGTACTACCTACAATGTAGGTAATTTACCTGCAACCCTCCTTATTGATCCAGATGGTAAAGTAGCCAAAATCGTTACTGGTGAAATGACGGAGGCAAAAATTGCTTCGTACATGGAATTAGTGAAGCCAAAATAAGGAGTAAATGACTATGGAAAACATCATTTGTGCTTGTGGTCATAGTAACTCATATGGCACGAAGCTGTGTGAGAAATGTGGTCGTCCTTTAACTGAGGAAGGTAAACAGACAAAAGTTGTTGATATGCGTTACGATGGAACGGCAATTCGTTCAAAAACGTATAATACAACATTTGTTGATAAAATTTGGAATTTCTTCTCGAATGTAAAAGTGGGGATTGCCCTCATTATTATTACGTTGGTCGCAGCGTCAATCGGAACAATTCTACCGCAAGCGATATATGTTAATGCCCCGGAACCTAACAAAGCGGAGTATTATGAGAAAGTATATGGTTTGTTGGGCAAACTCTATAATAATTTAGGACTTTCTAATTTGTATAGCACTTGGTGGTTCCAAATTTTGGTGGGTATGCTTGCGATATCCATTATTGTTGCGAGTTTAGACCGTGGTATACCATTGCATAAGTCTCTAAAAAATCAACGCGTTAAACGTCATGAAAGTTTTATGAAGCGACAACGTATCATTGGGACAGGACAAGTGTCAAACCCTGATGAAACGCTAAATAAAGTTGAGCAAAAAATGACTGAATTAAAATATCATGTTCGTCGTGATGGAAGTGCACTGTTAGCAGAGCGCGGTCGTTTTGCTCGGTACGGCCCATACATAAATCATGTCGGTCTCATTATCTTTTTAGCAGGTGTTATGTTGCGCTTAGTACCTGGTTTTTATGTGGATGAGACGATTTGGATCCGCGAAGGTGAGACACGAGCTATACCAAGGATGGACGGCTATTTTATTAAAAATAATAAATTTATTTTGGAAACACATGGTGATAAGCCTCAGGACGAGCAAACGAACCAAGGTGTAAATGCTATGGCGAAAAACTATCAAACAGACGTCACACTATACAAACAACCTGAGGGAGCCCTTCCTGGAGATATAGACAATCTTGAAAAATTGAGAGATTACTCTATTCGTGTCAATCATCCGTTAAAAGAAAGCGGCTTTGCACTGTATCAAATGAATTATCGTCTTAATGAATTGAGACAGATGACTTTTAATCTAGTGAATAAAGCAACAGAAGAACATTCACTAGGTCAAATTGACATTGATTTAACGAATCCTAAAAAAGTATATGATTTAGGAAATGGTTCCTCAGTACAGATTCTTGTTTATACACCGGATTTTGCTGGTTTTGAAAATGGTGAACCACAGACAAAAACATCCATACCAAATAATCCAGCATTTTTATTTAGAATGATAACACCAGAAACGCCAGAAGGTGAAGTAAGCTTTGTAGAAATCAGGAAGCCACCACTTGAACCACTTGGTGAAAACAAATATAGAATGAAATTCGCTGGAGCAGAAATGCGTAATTCATCAAACTTTACAATCCGTAAAGACAGTACGATACCGATTTTATTTGTCGGCGGTATTATTTTCATGATTGGTGTAGTAATTGGCTCGTATTGGAACCACCGACGTTTATGGTTACAGGTGGAGTCTGATGGCCGAGTGTTGATGGCTGCCCATGTGAATAAAAATATGTTCAGTATGAAAAAGGATTTAGATACAGTCACTACATTTGCTGGTCTACCACCATATGAAGATCAGTTAGATGCGTCAGAAGATGTCAAGAAATCCACAAAGGAAAAGGAAGGTGACAACACCTTATGAGTTTGATTGACATAAGTAGAAACCTATTATTTGTAGCATTCATAGCCTACCTAGTGGCCACTTTATTATTTGGTGGTTCGATAAAGCAATCGAATGCAACAGGCAAAAATACCGAAAAATGGGGTAAGGTGGCAATTGTTGTCACGATTATAGGTTTACTATCGCAGCTTGGTTATTTTATCACTCGTTGGATTTATGCAGGGCATGCACCTGTTAGTAATATGTTTGAATTTACGACTGCGTTTGGAATGTTCATTGTTGGGGCATTCGTTTTGATTTATTTTATTTATCGCGTGACGGCTCTAGGCTTAGTAGCATTACCTGTGGCGTTATTAATAATTGCCTATGCGGCGATGTTCCCGAAAGAGGTAACGCCTTTAATGCCGTCTTTACAAAGTTACTGGCTAATAATTCATGTTATTACAGCTGCTTTAGGTCAATCAATTTTAGCAATTAGTGCAGTAGCAGGACTAATTTATTTATTAAAAGTAGTTGATTTAACGAAGCCTTCTAAACAACGTTTCTGGTTAGAAGCAGTAATGTTCTTCCTTGTGGTAGTTGTTGGTTTCGTAGTGGCAACATCCGTTTTTAATTTGATGGATTACGATTCAACCTATACTTATGTTGATAAAGAGGGGAATGAACGTCAAATTATATACCAAATGCCACCTCTATTGGGTATGAATGAATATAAGGCGGTGGAAGAACATGGCATGTCTCCGTTGGTAGAAATGCCACCACTCATTAATGCAAAGAAATTAACAACAGTTGTGTGGTCATTATTAGTAGGATCTGTTTTATACTTATTGATTCGCTTAATAGTACGACGTCGAATTAGTGCGATTTTCCAACCTTTTGTCAAACGAGTAAATTTACAATTAGTTGATGAAATTGGTTATCGTTCAGTATTAATTGGCTTCCCTGTATTTACATTAGGTGCTTTAATCTTTGCAATGATTTGGGCACAACTTTCGTGGAGTCGTTTCTGGGGATGGGATCCGAAGGAAGTGTGGGCACTTATTACATGGTTATTCTATGCAGCATTCCTACACCTACGTTTATCAAAAGGCTGGGAAGGTGAAAAATCTGCATGGTTAGCATTAATTGGTTTTGGAATTATCTTATTCAACTTAATTGCTGTTAACTTGATTCTTGCAGGTTTACACTCATACGCTTCGGCTTAAACCAATTAATTTCTTTCAGCAAAAGTCTTTAGTACCGAAAGTCCCTGCATCCAGCAGACATAAGTACAAAGCCGATTCCGGATGCAACTATGCCGAGGCATAGTTGATATTGAGCATATATGAGATTTTTACGTCGCTAGTATTAGAAAGAAGAGCCTTCTTGCTGTGGCAAGAAGGCTTTCTTTTCTTTTCAATATGTGCTGTACCATGTACAATAGAAGGTAGAGAAAGATTAGAAGAGAGGGATCGTGAAAGTGTCAGAAAATATTTCAGTATTAGTAGTAGATGACGAGGATCGTATTCGACGCTTATTAAAAATGTATTTAGAGCGAGAAGGATACCTTGTTGACGAAGCAGAAAATGGTGAACAAGCGATCGAAAAATCTTTAGAAAAAGAGTATCACTGTATTTTATTAGATATTATGATGCCTGAAAAAGACGGGCTTGAAGTTTGTGCGGAAATCCGTGAACGAGCAGCAACACCAATTATTTTATTAACTGCAAAAGGCGAGGAAGCGAATCGTGTACAAGGCTTTGAGCTAGGAGCAGATGATTATATTGTAAAACCATTTAGTCCTCGTGAGGTTGTGTTACGTGTGAAGGCTATATTACGTCGTTCACAAGCATTCTCACCTTCGGCAAATGCTTCTTCTTCAAAAGATTTAGTTGTGTTCCAACATTTAATGATAGATCATGATGCGCACCGTGTAACAGCGGAGGGTATTGAAGTAAATTTAACGCCTAAAGAGTATGAATTGCTTTATTTCCTAGCTAAATCACCAGACAAAGTATTTGACCGTGAACAATTACTAAAAGAAGTTTGGCATTATGATTTCTTTGGGGACTTACGTACAGTTGACACACATGTAAAACGTTTACGCGAAAAGCTCAACCGTGTATCTGAAAACGCTGCAAAAATGATTGTTACTGTTTGGGGCGTTGGTTACAAATTTGAGGTTGTCAATGAATAGGATATGGAATAGTGTTGTCGGGAAGCTATGGGTCACCATATTGCTTCTCGTTTCATTTGTATTGTTTGTTTTCACGGTTCTAATGCTTGAGTTTCTTCAGAATTACCATATGCAACAAGCAGAAAGCTCGTTGCGTCAAACTGCAGCAACAGTTGCAAGTATAGTAGATGATAATGAAACAGCAGAGTCGACTTCGGAATTATTAAAAGATATTTTACCTGAAAGTACAAATGCACTTATTGCTATTAACCATGACAGCGTTTCTTTCGCTATGCAGGAAGGTGTAAATAAAAAGAAAATCCAGGATATGATTTTAGCCAATAAAGCATTCCAAGAAGTTTTTCAATCAGATAAACCGATTATTAAGGAAATGATGATGCCGTCTTCTACAGATGAAGAAAAAATGGAATCGTATGTTGTGCTAGGTTTCCCGCTAAATGTGGAAAATACAGTGCACGGGGCCGTCTTTATTTATCAAAGTCCAGATGCACTGCATAAAACATCGAAAGAGACGACAAAAATTGTCTTTTTATCTGCTTTCATTGCCTTTGTGCTGACGACATTTTTTGCGTTTTTCCTTTCGTCACGTATTACGTCACCATTACGTAAAATGCGTGAGCTGGCGTTTGAAATTTCTAAAGGGAATTTTGAAGCGAAGATGCCGACTACACAAAATGATGAAATAGGCCAGCTTGCAGTTGCCTTTAATCAAATGGGCCGTCAATTGAAACACAATCTAGAAGTAATCAATCAAGAGAATGAACAGCTTTCAAATATTTTAACATCGATGACAGATGCAGTTATTACGTTTAATCGTGATCGTACAATATTATTAAGTAATCCGCCAGCGGACCGTTTAATGCAAAAGTGGTTCGTCAATAAAGGCTCACAAAGTGCGAAGCCAATTCCGCCAGAGCTTTATCATATGCTCGATCATGTACTGATGTTTGAGGATAAGCTTGAAGAAGAAATTGAGATGGATGGAAGTTACTATACGTTTACGATTAGCCCTCTTTATAGTGAGGAATCGATACGTGGAGCGGTTGCAGTTATTCGTGATATGACGGAGCAACATCGCTTAGAAAAACTGCGTTCAGACTTTATTGCCAATGTGTCTCATGAGCTTCGGACGCCAATTTCGATGCTCCAAGGTTATTCAGAGGCATTAATGGATGATGATTTTATTCAGGAGCAAGAAGAACGTAATGAGATTACTAAAATTATTTATGATGAATCGAAACGTATGGGACGCCTCGTAACAGATTTATTAGACCTTGCGCGTATGGAGTCCGGGCATATGACGCTTTATAAGGATGAGCTCCCAATTAATTCAACATTTGAACGTATTACGCAAAAATTTGCACAGGTTGCAAAAGAGAAACATGTTCGTCTAATATTTGACAGTAAATTTAATGACGAAGCTACGATTAGTATAGATGAGGATAGGATTGAACAAGTATTAACGAATTTAGTTGATAATGCTCTTCGTCATACTGATGAAGGATCAGTCACAGTGAAGGTTGAGCAAGAGCCGACCTTTGCCAAAATATCTGTCCAAGATACAGGACATGGTATTCCACAAGAGGACCTGCCGTATGTCTTCGAACGTTTCTATAAAGCAGATAAAGCACGAACGCGTTCAAAAGGCGGAACTGGCCTAGGTTTAGCTATTGCTCGAAATATTGTCAAGGCACATTCAGGTAATATGATGGTCGATAGTGTGCTGAAAGAGGGGACTACCTTCACGTTTTATTTACCTTTTGAGTAATTAAAGAGTGGTATTAATTGGATGTAACTTCAGTAAACGTTTAGACGACAAATATAAATGAACGGGGGTGGAGTGCTTTGGATGACTCCGTGTTCCATCGATTATACGATGCATATCATCAAGACGTATTCCAGTTTCTTATATATTTAGTAAAAAATCGTACACTTGCAGAGGATTTAGCGCATGAGGTTTATGTTCGCGTCTTGCGCTCATATGATCAGTTCGCAGGAAATAGCAGCGAAAAGACTTGGCTTTTTGCTATTGCTAAAAATGTCGCTATTGATCATTTTAGAAAGCAAGCTGTACGCCAAAAACATTCACTTGATTTTTTTGATTGGGAAACGGAACAGCTGCATTCAACCACACCATCACCGGAAGACTTGCTGCAGGCCAGTGATGAATTTATGCAGGTACAATCAGCGCTTGAACACTGTACAGGTGACCAAAAAATGGTCATTATTATGCGCTACTTTCAAGATTTATCAATTGTAGAAACAGCGCAAATACTAGATTGGACAGCAGCGAAGGTAAAAACCACTCAGCATCGTGCCATTAAAGTTTTAAGGCAACAGCTACAACAGGTTAGAGAACAGGAGGCGAAACGGCAATGACACATAACCAATTCGATGATGACCAACTGGAATATGTATTGAATAATGCCCCTAAGCTTTCTGACCACCGTTCGAAAGAAGACATATTAAATCGATTATTGGCAGATGCTCGCTTGCAGGATAATGTCCATCTTCAAGAAGCTATACAACAACCAATAGATGATGAAATAACATTGCAAAAGCAACAACACAGTATTTCTACACAACAAGAAAGAATCGATACAGCACCAATAAAGAAGCAAGTTCGTAAATGGCCAATCTTTATGAGTGTTGCAGCTGTTTTCGCCTTAACAGTACTGACAGGCTCGATGTTCATAAATCATAATAATACAAAAATGGACCAGGCTAATGCTCCTGAATCCTCTCAATATTCAACATTGCAGGATAGTCGTGCAGCGAATAGCTCCGACAATCATGATAAGATTATGGAATCCAACATAGTAGCAGAACATTCACGGATCATGTCTCTACGATCATCTGTTTACGAAGAAGATTTAACAGATGCAGTAGTATTCCATATTGGTTTGGCAAATCATGATAAGAAAAGCATACCGATGACGTATATCATTCCAAATGAACGAGTTACTACTGATTTTGCGAACAAAAAGCCTACAACATTACAAATGTATGAAAAGTATGCGCCTCAAATTGATGAGAAAGCAAATGGTTTTACTAACTATCATCCATATAAAGGACAATTAAAAGAGAAGGACGATACACTAATTCATGTATTGCCGAAGAAAAATGATTATGATGTTGCTTCAGCAGATACTACTGAATATTTAGGGACATTACAGGATACATTCTCAGATTCAGAGTATAAAGATGTTGAGTTTAAAAATCCTGATGGCACAGCCTACGAATTTTCCGAGGAAGAAGAGCCAAGTAAGCCTATGGCATTAACAAGCTCAAATCATTTTAATTATTATTTATATAAAGATGAAAATGGAGCTGAATATTTATCACCCGATTCTCGCAAAACTTTTTCCACTGTAACAGAAGCACTTACCGTTATGCGAAATAAAAATGATGATGTATACGTACCAGTCGTACCGGAACGTGTAACTTATACAGTAAAAGAGGTAGCAGAAGGCGTTATTGTAACATTTGATGAGCCGCTTGATTTAACGACAATGGACGCGGTCCGTGCAACTCAATTAATTGAAGCAATGATGTTAACTGCTGCAAGCTTTGATCAACATATACGTCTAGACAATGTTGTACAGGAGAGCTGGGAGGGATTTGATTTGAAAAATTTCTTACCAAAGCCTGTAGGAGCCAATAAGCGATATATGCCGTAAATAGCATAACAACCAATAGACGAACAGAACGAAAATAAATTATTTTTTGCAGCATTCTCGCCGTTGTATGTGCGTGAATGCTCTTGTTGTTTTATGACACCAATAATGTAGAAATTCTCCGCTTCGCCAATTGGTGATTTATCGCCTCCTAGCTTCTTTGCATTTGTGAGTATTTACAAAGCATACAAGTTTAAGCAAAGCTATTTACTTTTCTCTAATAATTTATTATAGTAAGGTATGAATAAAAAAAATATTGATTCATCTTCGGGGCAGGGTGAAAATCCCGACCGGCGGTAATAGAGTTGTAAATCGCTAATGTTCTCTTAAGACATATTAGCTCGCATGATTTACTAAAGGCTCTTCAGCCCGCGACCTGTGCAAATAATTTTTTGCATGGCTGACTTGGTGCAATTCCAAGGCCGACAGTTAAAGTCTGGATGGGAGAAGATGGAGGTACGATCGTCATTCATTGTTATGAATTTAGCTATGTATGAGCGTTTTTTCGATGTGGCTTCACACAGCGTATGCTCAAAAAATAGTTAATTAATGGCGTTTTTCATCATGCCTATTCTCCCTTATGCTCTTTGGCATAAGGGTTTTTTCATAATTATAATTGATTGGGTCGTAACCTTTCTTCTTGCGAGATTGAATCAGCAAAGAGGAGAGAGTTTTCTATGAAGAACAATGTTAAACTTCAATCGTATATTACGATTGGCATGCTGAGCAGTATTTCTTTTTTATTAATGCTTTTTAATTTCCCAATTCCGCCATTTCCAGCGTTTTTGGAAGTAGACTTCAGTGATATGCCAGCATTACTAGCAGCGATCACTATGGGACCTGTAGCCGGTATTTTAGTAGAGTTATTTAAAAATGTCTTGGACTGGGTTTTCTCAGGCACACCAACGGGAGTACCAGTAGGGCATATCGCAAACTTTGCTACAGGTATTTTATTTATTCTACCAGTGAGCTTTGTTTTTAATCGCTCCCAAACAATTAAAGGCCTTATCGGAGGGTTAGCTGCTGGAACAATCATAATGGCAGTTGGAATGAGCATTCTTAACTATGCGGTATTTTTACCTATGTACACTTACTTTTTAGGTATGGAGCCTATTGTAGGTGATTCACTATATAAAATGATCGTAGCTGGTATTTTGCCATTTAACATTGTGAAAGGTATTTTAATTACGATCATCATGGCATTACTATTCACAACAATGCGTAAATGGATTCATCATCAGCGTTCTATGTATTTAACAAAATAATTAGGCTGAGACCTCGAGCTGTTAAGCGCTCGAGGTTTTTTTATGTGCGCCCGGCATGCGTATGAACTATAGGGTGCAAGTCCCGAACCC
>DAMBVB010000012.1:81914-90733 GCA_032053185.1 Lysinibacillus sp. | reverse complement strand
CCTTTAGGTTAGTCATTATAGTGTACTAGCCCTTATTAAATCTGTCTAACTTAGTGTAGCCCATCCACTTCTGCAGCATAAAAGAAGCTGAATGAGAGAGAGCATTCAGCTTTTAGTATGTTTATTCTCGAATAACTAATAGTACACCACTAAAGATTAATACAGTGCCAACCCAAAAGGATACGCCGATTTGTTCGCCTAGTAATAGCCATCCTAGGAAGGTGCCGACGATTGGTTGAAAGAAGAAAAATAAACCACCACTTGCGGCATTGAGCATCTGTAATCCACGATTCCACAGTAAGAAGCCACACGCTGTAGAGATAACACCTAAGTAGAGTAAGCCACCCCAGATTGATGGTTCTACCATAGCATAGACGTCTAAATTTTTTAATCGTGGAACAACTAAGGGTGTTAAGGCAATGATAGCGACAAGTGTTCCGTAGCTGGTGATAACGATTTGTGAATACTTTTCCGGTACCCGTTTAATAAGGACAGACATCAGTGACCAGGTAAGGGCAGCGATTAGTAGAGCAACCCCACCTAATTGATGGGAGGAATCGATATGTGCACTACCTACGATCATATAGACGCCAAACGTCGCTAGAATAATAGAAACAGCTTTTTTGAAAGTGATTTTTTCTTTTAAAATAAACCTCGCAAACATCACCATAAATGCCGGTGTCGTTGCTGTAATGATGGCGCCCATTTGAGAAGTAGACAGCATAGTACCCATTTCTTGGGCAACGATAGAAATCGTATTTCCGATTAGTCCAATCATAAAAATTAGCAGCCAGTCCCGCCTATCAATTCGCCACGATTGTTTTGTCATAATGCCAATGATGAACAATGCAATTATTGCAATCATATAACGCAGCCAGACTAATTCTAAAGGTGGTACGGTATCGACAATTACCTTTACTACTACATACATACCGCCCCAAATGCTAGCAGCAAGTGATAAATATAAGGAACCTAATAAGGTTTTTTTCATTTCTTTCCCTCCGTTATCTCTAGACAATGCCTACCCTTAACGGAGAAATGATGATTCTCCGTTAAGGGAGAATAACTTCAGGTACATCGTGTTCAAATAATGGTGAAAAGATCATAATATAGTCAGCTCCTTATGGCGTAAATCCATGACATCCGCCGGAGGCATTATCTTCATTCAGCAAAACAACTACTGAATGACAGTTTTACGCCACCTTTTGCAGAGGAATAGGCTGTTGGAGCCAGAAAAACCTTGTTTTATTTCTTTTGCCAGTTGCGCAAAATAGTCATCTTTCGTTATCATAAAAGAGGATACCTTTCTTTGTGTGATGGGTATAGCCACCATTATTTTACCAAAAGTGAAGGCTGTCTTTCTTTAGGTACAAACAGATAAATATAAGAAAAACAAATATATGTTTAAAACTACAAATGATTAGTTATACTACGGATTTTGGGCGGGAATTCAACTGCGAAAGTTGAGTATAGTGATAAAAATATTACAAGTGAAAGCGTTTAAGCTTACACGATTGTAATGTAATTGAAAGCCAATACGATAGAGTGTAATACATTATTTTGCGAGAATGTGTATAGAAGCAAGAACAGGAAGCGGAGGAATACACAATGAATGAAAAATTAGAAGGCGTATATGAGGAATACAATCGTTACATATACCACTTATGTTTAAAACTTACTCGCAATAATGTAGAAGCTGAAGATTTAATGCAAGAAGTATGGGTAAAAGTTGTGCGCTATGAGGATAGCGTTGCCGAGGTGGAACATATTAAAGCTTGGCTAACAACAATTACAATGAATACCTTTAGAGATCGCTATCGTAAAAAAGCGCGACGCAGTAAATACATGATGAACCAACCTGAAACATTAGACGTACCGATTTTAGATTTGGTTCCCAACAATGACATTTCAACTGAAGAAAAAATTGAAAAAGATATTGTTACTAAATTAGTACAGGATAAAATGGGTCAACTAGATGGGATCTATCGTAAAACATTATGGTATTTCTACATAGACCAATATTCACTTGCTGAAATCTCAGCAATCATGAAAGTTTCAATTGGTACTGTGAAATCTCGTTTATTCCGTGCAAAGGCTCGTTTGAAAGAAATGTTAATGGCTGATGCATCCATAGTAGAGTCTGTGCTGCCAGCATAATTAAATGCATTGGTCGCACTAGCATATTTACTTAGACGGAAGTATTCGCTCGGCCAATCCAAGAAAAGATGCATTGCAAAATTACTTTGCGACGCATCTTTTTTTGATGGATTTTTTATCGCCGGTACCTTAGTCAAGTCACTTTGGCTGAAGATCGCTGATAAAACCACACTCAACGCCGATAAACAACGATTTTATTGCTCAATCACTTAAATGTAGGGCTAAATGAATTTCTAAATAATGTGCGGGATTGTGTAAATCTCGATCTAATAATTGCTCAATTTTTCCGAGTCGATGGTAAAGCGTGTTTTGGTGAATGTGTAATATGGAAGCCGTTTTCGAAATAGAACGATTTTGATGAATGTAACAACGAAGTGTTTCAAGTAAAGTTTCGTCCTTTAGTTTGTATAATGGAGCTAATATATCATGAACAAATTGTCCAAGCTCTTCATCGCTTTGCCTGCTGAACAATCGATTAATACCTAGGTCCTCATAACAAATAATTGTTACTTTATCTTCCTTTCGTGTGTGGCGCAGAGCCTGCCGGAGAGCTTGTTTACTTTCTTCTGCACTCTGAGCGACCTTTAGTAAGTGATCCTGTACAGCTCCTATGCCAATTGCAACCTGTTGATGGTAAAACTGAACCCAACTAATGATTGCCTGTGTTAATTGTTGTTTTATTTTTTGACGAAACGCTAGATCTCCTTGTAGTACCCAAACGACTGTTTCACGCTGTGTAAATATAAAATGCTGGCCTTTAAAATACTGCTGTACATGCTGAATAAATTGCATACTATTTTTATGAGAAAATTGTTTCAGCCTAAATTTTACGACGAATGTTGGCTGCTTGATATCAAGTCCTAGCTCATCATAACGAGAATCAACGAGAGGGGCGCGTCCAGAGATAAGTTGTTGGAAAAGCTCAAAACGTACTTTAAAATTCGTTTGTCCAGCCGCTTGTATTTGTAATGATTTTAACGTTAAGCTCATCGCAGCATTTTCAATAATCATACGTTGCTGACTCGTTAGTTGCTCCAACCCCTGAATAATTAAATAGCCAAAAGTTTCTTTTTCATTTCCAACTGGAAAAACATAGCCTATATCAATTAATTGTTCTTTGTGGATTGTTGCGAGCTTGTCCATCTCAGCCGGCTGTAAAAACGTTTTACGATCTGCTAAATTTACATATTGAACGTCTAATTGTAATAATTCCTTGGTTGTTTGAATGATTTTCATTTCTAGTACATTTTGCAAGGATAGTTTAATAAAGATTTGATGAATGTCATGTTGCTTTACAAAATAAGCATTTAACCGTTCTATTTCTTCATATGCTTCAGCATTTCTTATAGCAACTGCCGCCTGCGATGCGAAGCTTTCTAGGAGCCTTAAATCACTTTGTTGAAAAGCACGTTTATTTGTATATTGATGGACAATCATTACACCTAGTTTTCTTTCATTAAAAGTAATGGGAACAGCCATCGATGTAGTATTCTCGATTCTTCCTAAATGTACGGCTTCCATTAATGCGTCTAGATTAAATTTTGAGACATTGCTCATGATTTCTAATGTTTCTTGATAATTGTAAATGTCTGATATACCTGTTTGGAATGTATAACCTGCCATGCCCTCACCTAATTGGGGAGTATAATCAAAAATACGCTCTGTCATACCCGCACTAGCGACTGTATATAAACGCTCCATTTCATGGTTGAACAACATTAAAAATCCCCGATCAATTACTGGTATGGCTAAAATGGCAAAATCTATAATAGTTTGCAAAAGTGTTTTTATTTTCAAAGTTGAATTCATCGCTCCCATGAGCTGTATAATGGCTAATTTTTGCTCACGCTGACGTATAAGGATTTTCTGATAAAAGGTCTTTTCTAGCTGCCAAACTAAAAATTGCTCATTATAGCCTGTAAAATCTCCAAAGATGATTCCTTGTACAATATACTCAATTGGCTCCGGTATGTATAACGTTGCACTGAAGCGTTGCTGATGCTTGTCCCAATGTATTCCTTTAAGATCGGGGTTTATATCACAAGGCCGACCAGAAAATAAAGACCATTCCTTTGTTGCGCTATAAATATAAAAGCTACAATTGCCATCGTTCAATACAATTTCTTTTTTATATGCCCCTATAAACATTGTGATTTCGACTCCTTTCCCTAAATTTCAGAATTTATTCTAATGAACGTTAATAAATATTGTAAGATATTCTAATGATTTCGGCCTTTTTTTCTTAATATTTAGATAATTTAACGAAAGGGGTAGAGTTATGAATGTCGAACTGAAAAACCGTAGTCATTTAATTTTAGGCGTTTTATTCTTTGGATGGATGGTTTCTTACATTGACCGGACTGCTATTAGTCTAGCTTTAATTAGTATTGGTAAAGATTTGTCCTTATCAGCCACTGAACTAGGATTTGTTTTAAGTACGTTCTTCTTTGGATATGCTGTGATGCAAATTCCTGGTGGGTGGCTAACGGATAAGTACGGAACGATTAAATTATTAATTGGTGCCGTTATTTTTTGGTCAGTTTTCACTGCATTTACAGGATTGGCTTGGTCACTCACTTCACTACTCTTCATTCGATTTTTATTTGGTATTGGGGAAGGAGGATATCCTGCCGCAAGTACAAAAGCAATCTCTATTTATTTTCAGAAAGAACAACGTACAAATGCTCAAACGACAATGATGTCATCCAATATGATAGGTAGCGCTATCGCTCCTATTATATGTGCACCTCTATTATTGGTAATGGATTGGCGCAATGTATTTTTCTTAATTTCTGTTTTAGGATTAATTTTTGTAATCGCTCTTTTGTGGAGTGCTAAACATGCACAAACATTTATATCTGAGGAGCGAGGGAAAAAAGAAGAGAAGGGCTCTTTTGGCAAAGTTTTAAAAAATACTTATTTAATGCGTGTGCTGCTTATTTTCTTCTTTATGAATATTGCAAATTGGGGGTTAAATACATGGATGCCAACATATTTAATGCAAGTGCATGGTCTTGATTTAAAAAATGTCGGATTCATCGCCGCCATACCCGCCATTTTTGGAATGATTGGCATGATTGTAAGTGGGCGTATTATCTCAAAGCTAGGAGGGCGTTCGAAATATGGCGTAATTTTCGGAGCAGTTATGCTAGCTGTTTGTTTATATCTCATGTCTACAGCGGCTTCTGCAACACTAGCAATTACGTATCAATCAATCGCCTTTATCTTTGTAGCTTTTATGGGCTCTTTTATATTTACAACGCCACATCTTGTTGTCAATCAGGAAAATGTTGGAACAGCATTTGGCATCGTCAATTTTGGCGGACAAGCTGCAGGGATTATTTCGCCAACAATTATGGGTTATTTAATTAATGCATCAGGTGGATCTTTTAATTCATCATTTATATTTTTAGCCATCATGTGTGTAATCGCTGCTGCAATCGCTGTTACTTTACCTATTAATCAGCAGCAACAAACAAATATTGTATCTGTGGAGGGATATTAATATGAAGCAACGATTGTTTGAATGGATGCAACAAAATGAAGAAACGTTTAGTCGTATGGCAAAGCAAATTTGGGACAATCCTGAGCTAGGCTATGAAGAAACATTTGCTTCTTCACTGCAGCAAGATTTTCTGAAAAAAGAAGGATTTGACATTGTTACACCGATTGACGGTATACATACAGCGTTTTACGCACAGTGGGGTAGTGGTAGCCCAATTATTGGGTTTTTAGGAGAGTTTGATGCGCTTCCGGGATTATCACAGCACGTCAGTTCACTATATTCGCCAGTGAAGGAGGGGGCACCAGGTCATGGTTGTGGTCACAATTTATTAGGAACGGCTGGAGTAGAAGCTGTAGTTGCCTTAAAAGAAGCGATGATGCTTACTAATTTACAAGGAACGATTCGCTATTATGGATGTCCAGCAGAGGAATTGTTATCTGGAAAATCGTATATGGCACGTGCTGGTGTTTTTGATGATTTAGATGTTGTATATACGTGGCATCCATGGACGTTTAACGTGACAGCGAACTTCTCTATGCAAGCACTGACTGCTATTGAAATTTATTTTTCAGGTCGGACAGCACATGCTGCGGGTGCGCCACATTTAGGGAGAAGTGCGCTTGATGCTGTTGAATTGACGAATGTCGGAGCCAATTATTTACGTGAGTATGTACCAGACGGATCTCGAATTCATTATCAAATTACAAATGGTGGCTTAGCACCGAATATTGTTCCAGATAAAGCGAGTGTCTATTATTACCTACGCGGGGCAGATCGTGATGCTGTCAAAGATTTAGAACGCAGACTCATTAAGGTGGCAAAAGGGGCGGCAATGATGACAGAAACAGAAGTGCATTGGGAGCTGAAGGCTGGGTGTTATGATACATTACCGAATCTCACATTAAATGAGCAAATGCTGGCGCAATGGAACGAGCTACCGCCATTAACCTTTACAGAGGGTGAACTCACTTTTGCGAAATCGCTACAGGCTTCATTAGATTCTTCTGTTCTTGCAGGTACCGCCCAACAGTCTTTTGTTCCTAATGAAATAAGTAAGGAAGTATTGGTGGAGCAAGTATTTCATAGGCCACAAACTTTTCGCCAATCTATGCAAGGCTCTAGTGATGTAGGGGACGTTTCGTGGATTGCGCCACTTGGCCAGATATTTACAACGTGTGCTCCATACGGTGTCCAAGTGCATACTTGGCAAGCAACTGCTGCTTTTGGGTCTTCACTCGGCATGAAAGGAATGCATTATGCGGCAAAAGTGATGGCAGGAGCTGCACTTGATTCCTTACTAGATCCAGATGTTATAAAAAAAGCGAAGGAGGAGTTTGCGAATTTAAAAGCTGGAAAACAGTATGACTGTGGTATTCCAGAACAAGTGAAAGCGCCAAACAAGGTTTAGGGTGAGGATAATTAGCGAATAGTCCAGAGGGGAGGGCAGTTAGCCAAAAATTGAGCCAACAGAAAAACACCATAAAAAGTTAGACTAAATGTCTAACTTTTTATGGTGTGAAAATGGAGCGTTTACGCATATCAATTAGGTTCAGCGTTGAGTAATTTTGAAAAAATATCACGCAATGTTTGTACTTCCTCAGCCGACAGCATACCAAACATATTGTGTATAATTTCGCTAACTTGCTGACGGGATTCTTCCAAAATATCTTCGCCATCAGCTGTAATTTTCAATTGAGATGCTCGTCGATCTGTTGCATGCTGAGTTTTTTCAATAAAGCCAGCATTAATGAGCTTACTTGTTAAAACAGTGACACCACCTGTTGTCACTTTTAACCGATCAGCAATGGCAGAAGGGCGCTTTGGTCCCTCCTGCGATAAGTAGTCTAAAATTAAAATATGGGATTTTGAAAAGCCGAGTACATTATGATTATTCCACTCGTTTGCCCATTTACGCTCAATGGAAGATACTACTTCAAACAACGAGGTAATGGCTATTTGTTTTTCTTGATCCATATAAGGTCAACTCCAACACTGTTTTAACTTTCTTGTGCCAATCTTGTCATCGCGTTTAACTCATAAGCACGTACTTTGCGTGGAATAAAACGGCGGATGTCCATCTCATTGTAGCCAACTTGAATACGTTTTTCATCAATTAAGATAGGGCTTCGTAACATTCTTGGATGAGCTTGGATGATGGCAAACAGCTCTTGAATAGAGAGCTGATCAATATCAACATTTAAATTTTTAAAATCATTTGAGTTAGTTGCGATAATTTCGTCAGTTCCATCTTCTGTCATGCTTAAAATTTCTTTAAATTCAGCAAGTGTTAGTGGATGTGACGTAATACGTTTTTCTTTATATTCGATGTTGTGGTCTTTTAACCATTTTAATGCTTTTCTGGATGAAGAACAGCTCGCTTGTGAATAAATTGTAACTGTCATTCTTCATTCCCCGCTTTCTTTTTAGGATTATATTTAATATATATCTTATTAGTAAATTAATTAGATTATACATATATCTTACTGGTATGCTATATATAAATCAATAGTTATTTAAAAAATTTTAAACAGAAATGAATTTTTTCTACTACACTAAAATATACGCACCAAAGAGCGAAAAGTTTCGCAAACTCAGCTTACAATGATGTAAGTTTATTTCATATTACTAATAGAACCTCATAGTATATCGGGAGCTGCTCTAATATAGAGAGAAATAGTCTAATTTAAAGCAGAAAGATATATTGTTAATCCACTGATTATTTTTATGATTTAATGAAGGCTTTTATGCATAGATAAATGAATTTTTGTTTCAAAAAAAGGGTGGTTTGGAAAGCTTGGGGAGTGGGGGGCCGCACATACTGCTATGGTAAGTGGAAGAAACGAGGTAAGCGAGAGATTTGTTCGGGTAGGCCGAAACAGTGATCGGGTACCCCGAAAAACTGCTCGGGTAGGTCGGAAAAGTGATCAGGTAAGTGGAAAAACTGCTCGGGTAGGTCGGAAAAGTGATCAGGTGAGCGGAAAAACTGCTCAGGTAGGCCAGAAAAGTGATCAGGTGAGTGGAAAAACTGCTCAGGTAGGTCGGAAAAGTGATCAGGTGAGCGGAAAAACTGCTCGGGTAGGCCGGAAAAGTGATCAGGTAAGCGGAAAAACTGCTCAGGTAGGTCGGAAAAGTGATCAGGTGAGCGGAAAAACTGCTC
>DAMBVB010000012.1:81664-81814 GCA_032053185.1 Lysinibacillus sp. | reverse complement strand
GGGTAGGCCGAAACAGTGATCGGGTACCCCGAAAAACTGCTCAGGTAGGCCAGAAAAGTGATCAGGTAAGCGGAAAAACTGCTCAGATAGGCCAGAAAGTGATCAGGTGAGTGGAAAAACTGCTCGGGTAGGTCGGAAAAGTGATCAGGT
>DAMBVB010000012.1:0-81564 GCA_032053185.1 Lysinibacillus sp. | reverse complement strand
AAAGTGATCAGGTAAGTGGAAAAACTGCTCGGGTAGGTCGGAAAAGTGATCAGGTGAGTGGAAAAACTGCTCGGGTAGGTCGGAAAAGTGATCAGGTAAGTGGAAAAACTGCTCGGGTAGGTCGGAAAAGTGATCAGGTAAGCGCGAGGCACAAAAAAGAGGGTAGCCCAGTGTGATCCTTGTATCACACTGGAACTACCCATATTGATACTATTTTCTAGCTTTGTTGTCCTGAAGTAAACCAGTCTTGAACATTCCAAACTTTTGTTGCTAAACCTTCATAGAAATCAGGTTCATGGCTTACTAGTACGATTGTGCCTTTAAATTCTTTCATAGCACGTTTTAGCTCATCCTTTGCATCGACATCCAAGTGATTTGTCGGTTCGTCAAATACAAGCCAGTTTGCTTCATCCATCATGAGCTTACATAAACGAACCTTTGCTTGCTCACCACCAGATAAAGAGCTAAGTGGGCGAGTAATATGCTCCGTTTTTAGACCTGCGCGTGCTAATGCTGCACGTACTTGTGCTTGCTCCATAGAAGGGAAGGCATTCCATACATCATCAATAGGCGTAATTTTTTCAGCCTTTACTTCTTGTTCGAAGTAAGATGGGTAAAGATAATCACCGCGAATCACTTTTCCATCTAGCGGATTTATTTTGCCTAGCATCGTTTTTAATAATGTTGATTTACCGACACCGTTCATACCAACTAGAGCAATTTTTTCTCCACGTTCAATAGCAAATGTAAGTGGAGGAAGGAGTGGCTTGTCCTTGTCGTAGCCAATGACTAAGTTTTCAGCTTCTACTACATAACGACTTGAAGAACGAGCCTCTTTAAAGCCAAATTCAGGCTTTACAGCTGTTTCAGGACGATCGATACGCTCTAAGCGGTCAAGCTGCTTGGCACGAGATTTTGCACGGCCAGTAGTTGAATAGCGAGCTTTATTTTTCGCGATGAAATCCTCTTGTTTTTTAATGAATTCCTGTTGTTTTTCATAGGCATCGATATGCTGACGCTTATTGATTTCTGCAAGTTCTAAAAACTTTTCATATGTCGCTGTATAGCGAGTTAATTTTGAGAATTCTAGTTGGAAAATAACATCCACCGTTTCATTCATAAATTCTGTATCATGTGAAATTAATAAGAAAGCGTGTGGATAGTTCTTTAAATAGTTTTTCAACCATGTAATATGCTCTTCATCAAGATAGTTGGTCGGCTCATCTAGTAATAATACTTTTGGTTTTTCAAGTAATAGCTTGGCTAGTAAAACCTTTGTACGTTGACCACCAGAAAGGGTAGCAACATCACGTTCTAAGCCGATTGCATCAAGACCAAGACCTCGTGCAACCTCTTCAATTTTCATATCAAGAGAATAGAAATCTCCTGCATCCAGCGCATCTTGCGCCTCAGCCATTTGTTCTAGTAAAACTTCTAATTCTTCTGGTGTTGCTTCAGCCATTTTTCCTGTAATTTCATTAAGCTCTTCTTCTTTTTTATATAAAGGAAGAAAGGCGTCACGTAATGCATCACGCATAGTTCGACCAGCTGTCAATACAGTGTGTTGATCTAAATAACCATAATGCGTTCCTGGAAGCCATTCAACCTTTCCAGTATCGTGGATTGCTTGGCCCGTAATGATGCCCATTAATGTTGACTTACCAACACCGTTTGCACCTACAAGACCAATATGATCACCTTCAACTAGGCGAAAAGAGACATCTTTAAAAAGAGTACGGTCACCGAAAGAATGACCTAAATTTTCAACTGTTAGTATTGCCATATATGTTCCTCCGAAGGTAGCGGATAATGACCGCTAGATATTAAAGTGCTGCTAATTGCTTATTTAATTCCGTTAGCATTGCTTCCATATTCGCAAGGCGTTGCTCCGCTTTTGCTACTTGCTCATTATGACCTGTAGATTCAAGCTTTTCGATGTCGCCTTGTAAATTCATATAATCCATTTTTAGCTCTCTAATTTGATATTCAATATCACTTTTTGATGGCATGATGATTGCTCCTTTATCTGTTTATTTGTATAACGAATGTGTATCAATTATGCCTCGGCATAATTGCGTCCGGAATCGGCTTTGTGCTTGGGCCTACGTGAGGGCCGACACGATATGGCGTTTTTACCGATGTAGGTCAGTTAGCCGTTATCGCATGGATTCGATCATTTTAGGCTAACATCCTTTATGAACTCCTTTTCGATTCCGTGACATCCGCTGAAAGAAGTTAAAGCGATGGAGGTTTTTTGATCCCCCACCGCTTATTAGTTACTATCAATCGGGTACTTATGTTGCTTTAATTCACTTCTTATAATGAAAGATAAGCGAAAGTGAAAAATTCTACTTTATTGTATCATATCCACCTTCTAAGAATCACTAAGTAGAAGCGATATTATGTCGATCGTAAGCGAAATCTAAAAGCAATGACAGCAGTGCTTCATTGTTATTTAGTAGATTGAGCTGTCGTTGTTTTTTAACAGCTCGTTCGCTTCGGGCCACATGTAATAAAAATTCCATGACAGCGTTTTGGATTTGTGATTGCTTCATTTTGCGACCAAGTCCAAGGTGAATAAAGCCGTTTTGTTCGCGAGGGAAGGCATGTAGTAGCTCGGCCTCAGTTTGTGCAAGCGTAATACAAGGTACACCATAGGAGGCGATTTTATAAGGTGTATAGTTAGCATTACAAATAATAACATCTGCTTTTGGTAATAGTTTTAGGAGTGCGTTTTTATCACGAAGAATGGCAGTGTTACGACGACTAAGCACCATCATTTGCAAATCATCTGTTGCATGTCGATAGCTATCATCAATCATCACTGTAATTTGTAGTGGGATTTGTAGCAGCGTTAAGTGTCGAAGAGTACGGTAGGTTAAGTTATGCTCGTCCCCATCTTCAAAAGCAACAACAATATGAGGCGGGGTTTCAGGTAATTTACTGTCTGGTCTATCATCAAAATTCTGAAAAGCTTGTGGTAATGCGAAGTTGAAACTACCACCAATATAATGAGATGGCAAATAATCTTTCACTTCTTGATAGAGTGCTAGCAATACACAGTCACAGGCTTGACCACCCTCACCTAAATCATCAAAATGAATGATTGTTTTGCAGAACGGTCGTAAATTTTGTACTTGCCAGCTTTCTGAATTACGGCCATCTCTTACAATTAAATCAGGCTGAATACCTTTCATTTGCTTAGGTAGCTCATCGAAATGTTCAAATAAGATTGGCGAGAGATTTTCATTCATTAAAATTTGAATCCCATCATTTGAAGGGGTCTTTACAAATATGAAAACTTTTTCATTTGTAAGTAGCTTTGCCAGCGTTGCAACCCGTTCAAAAGGATACAGCCCTTTATCAATACAGCTTTCAATAATGAAAACAATCGTCTTTTTTAGTTCCGTTGCTTGAGTTTCGTTTTGCAAATGTATCCCATCCTTTCATCCGTCTATTTAAACTATGGTGGATGATGGGCAAGTATGTGTGGAAAATTAGGATTATTAAATCAATTTCGTAAAGATATACTGATAAAAACCTAAAATTATATGAGTAAGAGCTTCTTCTTTGACCGATAAATAAAGTAGAGTTTGCGAGAGGATACATAGGATTGTTGCAGTTTTTCAGAAAAACTTTTGTTCCGGCGATGCGACTTCTGGAGCAAATGAGCATAGAAGGGGGTACAACCAATGGGAATGCGCGCAGCGATTGTTGTAGGGGCTACTGGATTGACAGGTTCCTCCCTTGTAGAACAATTATGTGAAAATGATGAATATGTTTCTGTTACGGTTATTGCACGAAGAGCACCAGCTTTTACACATCCAAAGCTAGAAGTTAAAATTCGTAATTTTGATACGTTAGAGGAAAAAGATATCGAATTCGCACATGAGCTTTATTGCTGTTTAGGGACAACGATTAAAAAGGCAGGGTCGCGTGAGGAATTTGAGAAAGTTGATTTTGAATATCCGCTATCGATTGCCTCGTTAGCAAAAAATCGAGGAATCCCACATATGCTAGTCATTACAGCGATGGGGGCAAATGAAAGTTCTCCATTTTACTATAATCGCGTAAAAGGAAAGCTTGAACATGATCTTATGGAGCTTGGCTTACAGAGACTTTCAATTATTCGCCCATCTTTACTGGTTGGCGATAGAGAGGAATTTCGCTTAGGTGAAAAGACGGGAGAAAAAGTTTTAAAGTTAGTAAAGCCCCTATTAGTTGGACCATTAAAGCGTTCAAGAGCTATTGAGGTTTCTCAGGTTGCAAAGGCGATGATCGTTATTGCGCTGTACGGCGATAAACAGCCAGTTACAATTTATCCATCTCAGGAATTGGTTAAGCTAGATTTCCCTGAAATGCAGGATGGTGATGTGTCAAGAGAGCAATTATTTAATTGGAATAAGCACAATTTATCAGGTTCTAGCGTTGAAGAAGATAAAGTAAATCGTGAAGTAGTGATGAATCGAGATAAATATAAAATAGAGGAAACCGTAGTTGATAAAGAAGTAAAATTCCAACGTCGTAAGGATAAATAACACCGAAATTTTTTATTAAAATGTATTCGATGCAGACTAGTTGATTTCCGTTCCGGCTGTGGGGATCAGCGTCACAGATGAGACCCTGGAGCGAGCAAATAGAGGAACGAACGCTAAGAGCATCACATCCTGTGATAACGCCTTCGTGACCCACATCGTGTTGGCCCAAGTGGCTCATCGGACGCCCCTAGCCGGAACGGAAATCAACTCCACGTTATGAGTCGAATAATTTGTAATAACAAGTAATCCACATGTCTTGTGTAGACTCTGTTCCGCCTAAAGACTGAATTTACGGTTTTACCACTACATTTCTTTTCGTGCCTCTTTTCATTTGTTACAATATTATTGTAGAAATGAATGTGGAGGCAAAGTGAACATGAAAATTTTACTCGTTGATGGCACAATGTTTGGTCGTAAAACTGGTGCTATTTTAGAGCAAGTGGAGCAATACATTAAAGAATTAGATGCGAATTTCGAGTTAGAAATTATGCATTTTAGTCAATATAAGCATCAAATTGTAGACGGTTCACCGTTAAATGATGACATGAAGGAAATGATTGAAAAGTTCGAGGAAGCGGATGCATATATTATCGCTACACCGATTTTCCAAGCATCCATTCCAGGTGTTTTAAAAAATGCATTTGACTTCTTGCATCCGAAAACAATGCGCTATAAGCCTGTATCGATTGTGGCAAATGGTGGTACGTATCAGCACCATTTAGTAGTAGAAAATCAGTTAAAGCCAATTTTAGACTATTTCCGTGCACTTGTAACGCCGAACTATGTATACACACACACATCTCACTTTGATGCAGATAATAAGATTGCCGACGAAGATGTTCATAATCGTTTACGTGAATTGGCTCGTGTTTTTGTGCAGTATTGTGAAATGAGCAAAACATTGCCGAAAGAACCGATTGATCAACATTAAAATATAATATTTATCCCCTGTGCCGTGGAAAGAAATCACTGTGCAGGGGATTTTTCGTGTTAACTTCTTTCAACGGGTGTTTGGACACCTACTGAAATAGAGGAACTCAGTCTAAGAACAAAACGTCCTTTTCGGCAACGACTGAGTGACCAACATCACGTTGGCCTAAAGCCTCCGGACGCAATTATGCCGAGGCATAATTGATGTATCCTTTTACGATGTGATAAAATTGAATTTTAGTGAAACGGAAGGGAGGGCTGCTCATGCAGGACATCGCTACACTAGAAAAACAACGCTGTAGTCTAATATTGACTAATAAGGCGAAGGAAGCGGTAGAGGAATGCTCAGCAAACGAGCATGCCTTTTTTGAGTTGCAAAAAACATTCACCGTCTATATCGAAAAGCGCAAAGCAAAAACAGTTGGTGAAACATTTGTATCGATTTATTTTAATGCGGAGCAAAATGAAAAGTTAACCGACGTCCTTGCTGAGAAAACAGCCATTATGGATTGTGTGCTAAAGGTTGAAGGATTGCTAGCCACTAATATTCGTTTTGTACATATGCGAGGCCCAATCAATACAAACCGACGCTTACCAGCAGCATTACAATTTGTTACAAGATCTAATAATGGAGCCGGGATTCCGCTCGATCTTCATAAAAAAATAAGAGAGCTACCGATAGCCGAGGAGCGCACAGATTATGTGAAAAAGCGTATCTCAAGCTGGGAAGGCTATTTAAAAATTCAAGAAAGTGATGCGTCCATTGATGATATTCATACAGAATTTAAGCAAAGCTATTTAAATGAAGATTTTACGAGGCTGACAATTGTCTGCCCGTATATAAAATCGAAGGAATGGAAGAAGCTTGAAGGGTTAAGTGTGAGCATTCAAGGGGTGCGCGGTGAAATTGGACAAGTATTAAAGACTAATGCAGGGAAGCAAACAATAGAAATTGACTTAAAGCCTTTTGTGCAAGATTTAGCACGTAAAGATCAACTTAATCTTCGTTCAAAGCAAGCGAGCTTTAGTAATTTTGCGACATTGAGTCAAATTAGACGATTACGCAATGGTTTTACAAAGCTAGAAAAAGGCGAGGCGGTTAACCCTAATTTAGAGACAATACTATTTGAAAAACGTCCAACTGTCCGAACAGCAAAGCTTCGAGAGGATATTGTTTTTCATAATAATTTAAACGAATATCAGCGACGGGCTGTTTTAGGAGCATTGTCTGTTGAAGATTTGTATGTCATTCAAGGACCTCCTGGCACAGGGAAGACAACCGTTATTTCTGAAATTTGTCAGCAAAATGTACAGGCTGGCTTGAAAACACTCGTAGCTTCTCAATCGAATCTAGCAGTGGATAATGCTTTAGGACGACTTCTTTCCAATCAAGAAATTCGAATTTTACGCTATGGTAGAACGGAAAGTATTGAAGAAGAGGGTAAAAAATTTATTGAGGAAAATGTTGCGCTTTATTGGCGTGAGCAAACTCTCGCAGCAATCGAAGAGGAAATTACAGCCTTTACAGAACGTGAACAAGAACTAAAATCAAGTATTAGTAAGGCTGAAGAAGAGCTAGAAAAGCTTGAGGCATGGCTTGAGGAGCTAACAAGAGAAATAGCTGCAAAAGAACAGGCTGCAATTGACGAGCCAATTTTACAGCAGGAAATACAAGCGTTAAAGAAAGAATTAAAGGCTGCAAAAGCCGAGCAGCAGAAGAACGAGGCACATAAAGAGCATTACGAAAAACAACTGGCGCAAATCGAACCTGCTGTAAAGTCGCTTGAGCATACCCTTGCTGAAAGCCCAACTATAGAGCAGCTAAAGCTTACTATAGAAGAAACCACCCAAAAAATTGAGCAATTGGAAGCGGCCGCTCAATACAAGGAGCTACAAGAGCAAAAGCAGCATCTAGCACTGCAGTTCAAAGATATCCAATCGAAATATGAAGAGGAAAATAATCGTCTTCGATTAATGAAGGAAGCCGAACAATATATCGGTAATTTAACGTCCTTTGAGCGAATTGAACGATTTTTACAGCACTATCACATTCGCCCATCCTACGTGCTGTCACAGCAAATTAGTCGTTTGCAGCATTTAGAGGATGCTAAAGATTTAGAGGTATGGGCAACCATCAATTCACGTTTACAAAAAGCGATTGCAAAGCTTGAGTCGTTGGTATCTGATGAAGAAAAAGAACGTGCCCTTGTTAAAAGTAGAGTGCAGCCAGTTCAATCGTTTTCGTTACAAAATCTAACAGGTGTTTTTGCGCAGCTCAATACAGCCTTTCAAGATGATCAAACGCCACCTATCGAGCAAATTGAGCGTTTCTTGCTCGGATTATATAGGCGTCGTGATTTTGTCTGGCAAAAAGGTGTAGCTCTTAAACAACAACAAGATCATAAAGATCGGGCGTTTGAATCCTTGCGTAAAGGTATTGGTGGCTTAATACATCAAGAGTGTGCGATTACAAGCTTCGACGTTCAAAGCTTACAGCGACAATTGCAGCCATTTTTACAGCATACAGAACGACTTCAGCAGCTAGCTGAGGCATTCCAAAATGATGCTGAGCCAGAAGAGTCTGTAGAGCATTTAACAATGCTTGTATCACAATCGAAATCTTCTCTTCAAACAGCAAGTCAACAGCTTGAGGTAGTAGAAAAGGCAAATGCAAAGCTGCTACCAAAGAGGGCGGCACTTCAAACAGCGCAGACTAGCTTACAAGAGATTGAACAACAGCTCACACAATTAGAAGAAAATATTAAAGAAATTAATATAGCTGGATTGAAGAAGGAGAAGCAGCTCACAGCTTGCACAAAGCTTCTTCAATCAACACCGGAGCGCACTTACGAGGAGATAGAGGAAGCAATTGCATCCTCGAAAACAGCAATTGTGGAATTACAGCGCAAGGAACAGCAGCTACCGCTTCGAAAAAAATTACAAGAGCAATGGCGTGACAAGCTGCAAAATGCTACTGAATATGATTTAGATGAAATTCGCAAATTATATGTGCGTCATGCGAATGTGATCGGTACAACATGCGTCGCTTCAGCAAGTAAGGAATTTATGGAGAACTATCCGACATTTGATGTTGTTATTATTGATGAAGTTTCAAAGGCCACACCACCAGAGCTATTATTACCAATGCTGAAAGGTAAGAAAGTGATTTTAGTAGGCGATCATCATCAGCTACCTCCACTACTTGGAGACGATACGTTGGAGGAAACGTTAAAGGCGATGCTCGATGAAAATCCAAACTTTGACGGCGCGCAGGAGTTAAAAAATTTGTTGCGTGAATCATTGTTTGAACGCTTATTTAATAATTTACCGCCAACACATAAGCAAATGCTGGCATTGCAGTACCGAATGCATGAGAAAATTATGCACAGTATTACACCGTTTTACGCGAAAGAGGAAAATGGTCTGCAATGTGGTTTACCAGACTCGGATGCAGCACGAGACCACTGCCTAGAAGGACAATTTGTGAACCGTGATGATCATTTACTATGGGTCGATATTCCAACAGAAAAACCTTATTTAGAGGAGCAGGTAAAGGGCGGAACGAGTCGTTATAATGAAGGTGAATTACAAACCATTCGACGTATTTTAATAGATATGAATGCAGCAGTTGTTGAAGCTAAAGCAGCTGGGCGTATGCCTCAAGATGCACAAAAAAGTGTTGGGGTTATTAGCTTCTACGGGGAGCAGGTTAAGAAAATTAATCACCTTCTGCAACAGGAATTACAGCTACCGCATCTTCAATTTAGAACCGGGACAGTCGATAAGTTCCAAGGTATGGAGATGGACGTCATATTAGTGAGCATGGTACGTAATACGCCTAAAGGGGGAGACGTTGGCTTTGCAAGAGATTATCGCCGTTTAAACGTTGCCTTATCTCGTGCACGAGAGCTATTATTACTTGTCGGAAGTGCTGAGATGTTTGCCAAACGTGCGAAGCATCCAGATACACGAGAGATGTATAGCAATCTGTTAGAGACCGTGAAATCCTATAACGGCTTGCGTAATCATGAAGGACAGGTGATGTAGATTGTCAAAATTACAGCAGCGCTTAATGCGTGAACTTCAGCAAAATCGACATATTAAAATCGTCAAAACCGATGAATGGTGCATCCCGATTCGAACAGTAGAAGTGACCTATGAGCCAGTTCGTCGTTCCACTATGGATGTCTTGATGACAATGCTGTTAATGAGCATACAGGAAGCGGATTTTGCAAACGCACAGGAATTAAGTGAGTTATTGCTAGTTGATCCGTTATTTATTGAGGATTTAGTATCGAAAATGACTCGAGTAAATCTTATTGTGCAAACGGAAGGCTTCTATCGATTAACCTCTAAAGGACAGCAGCAACTGGAACGTGGCATCTTCGAAGAGGAGCTAGATGCGGAAATGGCTAACCTTTACTATAGCCCATGCCATCTTGCATTTCTTGCTGTCGACGAGGACAATATGGAAGAATATGATGATCTGCCAGAGCTATATCGCTATGTGGATGAAGAGGCTGAGAAGCAGGAGCATTTCGAAGAAGCACGGTTAATAGAAGCATTACAGCAAGAGGATGAAGAAAAAGCTGGAGCCGGAGCCTCTCAAAAAATAATTGCAAAGATTGTTCAAACCGACGCTAAACAAATTAATGATAGCCCATGCCTTGAATTTGTCCTTCACGATAAAGAGCAAGAAATTGTGTTCGCTCGAGTATGGAATGTACTGTTAAATCAATGGGATTCGCATCTAGAACAGCAGCTCATAGAAAAAGAACAACTACACTGGCGTGAACACTATTTATAAGACAAAAAACGAATGTGTGCAGCGTTCGTTTTTTTGTGCTTTTTGGGGTGTTTGTCGATAAAACGGAATAGTTAGGTGATAAATTCAAAAAGTAAGGCGATAAGCTGGTAAAAATCCTCGATAAATTTTTAAACTTGCATATATTATTACAAAAAAGGAGGGGGCAGATGTTTACGATTAGTTTATGTATGATTGTCAAAAATGAAGAATGTACTATTGAAAGATGCCTAGACTCCGTTCAACATTTAGTGGATGAAATCAATATTATTGATACGGGCTCAACTGATCGTACAAAAAATATTGTCCGGAACTATACCTCACGAATTTTCGATTTTACCTGGTGTGATGACTTTGCCAAAGCTCGTAACTTTTCCTTTCAGCAAGCGACGAAAGATTTTATTTTATGGCTCGATGCAGATGACGTGATCACAACAGAACATCAGCAAAAGTTGCTACAACTTAAACAATCTCTTTTTCATCCTAACGTCGACGCTGTTTCCATGGATTATTATGTAACGCTTGATGCTGATGGCTGTGTAGAATCAAGTGAAAAGAGATTTCGTCTCGTAAAACGTGCACGTAATTTCCAGTGGCGGGGTGCCGTCCATGAATATTTAGATGTAACAGGCAAGCTCTATCATAGCGATATAGCAATTACACATTTACCAAGAAAAAGTGATATTTATCGCAATATTAATATTTATGAGCGTTTAAAGAAAGAAGGGCACCCATTTTCAGCTAGAGAAACTTTTCATTACGCAAATGAGCTAAAGATTCATCAGCGATTATTAGAAGCCATTAATCACTATAATATTTTTCTAGACTCTAAAGGTATTGCTGACGAACATATCGAAGCTTGCTTAAATTTAGCGGATTGCTACCAACAGCTAAATGATGCAAAACAAGCAACGCAAGCTATTTTACAATCATTATTATATGATCGACCAAGACCAGAAACATGTTGTCGAATCGGTCATTTTTTTACGGAGCAATTGAAAAATAAAGAGGCTATTTACTGGTATTCACAAGCATTACAGCAGCCTATAGAACAAACGATGGGCATTCAAAAGCATGCTTATGCCACATGGCTTCCGCATTTCCAGTTAAGCTTGTTATACAATCGCTTGCGTCTCTATGAAAATGCACATCAGCATAATGAGGCAGCCCGTAAATATAAGCCAAAAGATCAGCGCATACTAGACAACCGAAAGTTCTTGTTAAGTCAGTTAAAGAAATAAGGCCGTCATGGAAAGGGAACATCAATAAAATTTATAGAGATACCGTACCCAATTAACACCGATATAAAAACAACAATTGCCACACAAATCACATTCCGAGGTCTGAAAGTTCGAGCATCCATTCATTCACCCCCGTTCAATTTAATGGATATTCTATCAATCCAGCATATGTGTTATAGAAGCTTGAGTATGAGTTCGATGTAAACATTTTTTATTTAGGTCTATAAAAAAGTAGGTGATGAAAAACAATTCGTTTTTCATCACCTACTTTTAATAGAATTAGGGCATCGCAACCAGTCTAACTTCGGGTAACGGTTGTTGTTTTATTGGTTTTTTGTTCATCGACAATTGTCATTAAATTATTTATAGGCTGTTTTATACCAATCAACTGTTTGCCGAATCGCTTCATCTTGAGGGGTAATTGAAATTTGAAATTTCCCCTTGAATTTTTTTGAATCTATAACAAAATCGTATAAGTGCTGGTACATTAATTCTTTAAGCTCTTTCATATCGGAATTAAATAATCCTGCAATATTAACAATAAACTTCCCAGCAACTCTATACTTAGCTGTTGTACCAAGCTCATCCGCAACTTTTTGTACAATTGTGCGTGTAGTATTAGGCTCGTTAGTAGGTATATGCCAAATTTCGCCTAATGCCTCTTCATGTTCTCCAAGCATTATAAGTGCCTTAGCAAAATCACGTATAAAAATATAGGAGTGTTTTGTATCAGGATTTCCCAGAAGATCTGCTGGCTTTCCTTCCATTAAATTTTTAATTACTTGTTCCCCTAATGCTGAAGTTTTGACGCGTGGTCCATAAAAATCCGTACCACGCCCAATCGTTGCTTGAACCTTACCAGATTTATGCGCGTTCATTAATTTTGTTGCTACTTTAGCTCGCACTTTTGTTTTTATACCAACTGTATTATATGAAGCATTTTCGTGAAGTGGTGTGTCATGAGGACCATATGCATAGAGATTATCTGCGTAAACAATTTTAAACTGTTGAATTGCAGCGGCTTCGATAATATTATCCATCATGATTGGAAATAACTCTGCCCAAGATGAATAGGGAAGCCCTAGGCAATGGTAAAGGACTGAAATTTCATGAGAATGACAAATATCCATTACACTTTCTAGTTTCGTAGCATCCCCTTTTATGACCTTTACAGAAGGAGGAACATCCGCTTTTCCACTCGTATTCACTAAAAGTACATTTTTACCTTCTTGAATAAGCTGATCCATTATCGCTAGTCCTAGTGGACCTGTTCCAAAAATTGCATGATATTCATTTTTCATTTAGAAGTACCTCCAAAAAATAGTTTTTTTCAAAAATAAAACGATGTATCTTTCTCAGTTCAATTACTATTGACTGATAATTCTTTGAAAGAATCATGACTATTTCTTTCTCTAATAGCCTCTTTGTAAAAACCCCAATCATTGTGTGAATTACATTTATAATTTTCAAATTAAACATTTTAACTGCAAGTCACCATTACTTGAAATTTCAATTTCTGTCTAATATTCAGCAAAAAACGATTTTACAATTTCAAAAGATAAATGGATAATGAGTATAAATTTAAGTTATTTCAATAAAAGGTATTTATTGAGAATTTTTTACTAATAATATTTTAAAATACAACTTGTTATTTTTCAATATATTCCCATAACAGACATGAATATTCTTGATAAAATTTACAAATTAATGAAAAATTTACATTTTAGCAATATATCATTTGGTAATGGTGTAAAATAATGTTACGTCGTGTTAAGTTTTTTTGGCGTTCTTCTATAAACAGTCAAAGGGGAGATAGGTATGAATCAAAAAAATGAGCCGATCGCGATTATTGGAATGGGGTGTAAATTCCCTGGTAATGGTAATAATCCAGATCAATTTTGGAAAAACATTTTAGAGGGAAAGGATTCTATAACGGAGATACCAAAAGATAGGTGGAACATTAATAATTATTATGATCCTAATAGTAAAAAAAGAGGTAAAACTAGAGCTAAATGGGGAGGCTTTCTCGATAAAATTGCAGAGTTTGATGCAGAATTTTTTGGAATATCGCCAAGAGAAGCCAGCTTATTAGACCCGCAACAACGTTTGTTATTAGAAGTGACACACGAAGCATTTGAAGATGCTGGACTACCAACTGAAAGTGTAGCAGGGAAGAACGTAGGCGTTTACATAGGAGCATTCACTCTTGATTGGAAATTACTTCAATTTACAGAAAAAAATAGGGGTGGTATTGACTCGCATTCTGCTACAGGTTCAATGATGACTTTATTATCGAACCGCTTATCCTATGCATTTGATTTGAAAGGACCCTCACTCTCTGTGGACACAGCATGTTCTGCATCTTTAGTAGCATTACATCTTGCTTGTCAAAGTATATTACAAAAAGAATCTTCAATGGCCATAGTCGGCGGTGTCAATGTAATGTTAAAACCGGAATATTTTATCGCTGAATCAAAAGCGGGAATGCTTTCACCAGATGGCCGTTCAAAAACTTATGATAGTCGTGCAAATGGGTATGTTCGTGGGGAAGGTGCAGGAGTAATTATATTGAAACCCCTCTCTCAGGCTATTGCAGATGGAGATCATATTCATTCACTCATTCGTGCATCAGGAAGTAACCAAGACGGTCATACATCCAGTATCACTGTACCAAATGGTCAAGCCCAAGAAAATCTAATGAGAACTATTTATGAACAAAACGGAATTTCACCTTCTAGCATTCAATATGTTGAAGCCCACGGAACTGGAACACCAGTTGGGGATCCAATTGAGGCTAAAGCAATTGGAAAGATCTTTTCAGAAGGGCGTATAGATGGCGAAAAAACATTAATAGGTTCTGTCAAGACAAATATTGGTCATACTGAAGCAGCGGCTGGGATAGCTGGTGTAATTAAGACTGTTATGAGTATGAAAAATAATTTGATTCCAAAACATCTTCATCTAAATAAAGTAAATCCGGATATTGATTTTGAGGAATTGGGCTTAGCAGTCCCTCGAGAAAATACGCCTTGGCCAGAAACAAATGGTCCCAAAAGAGCTGCAATTAATTCCTTCGGTTTTGGTGGAACTAATGCACATGTATTAATTGAAGAATATATCCCTAAGCAAAATAATCACTATGAAAATACTCAACTTGAGAAAGATTTATTAATACCATTATCTGCAAAGAACGAAAATGCATTACATGACTTTGCTAATCAATTAAAATCATCTCTTACTAACAATCAGACATCATTGGAAAGTTTAGGATACACTTTAGGCTGTAGAAGGGATCACCACTCACATCGATTAGCGATTATTACTAATTCAATTAGAGACTTACAGAATAAACTTGATGCCTTTTTATCTGATCAAACAGATTCCTGTATATGTGAAGGGGTTGTATCTACTAAAGCACCATTAGTATTTGTATTTACAGGTATGGGTCCACAATGGTGGGGAATGGGTCATGAGTTGTATCAGAAAGAGGAAATATTTAAGAATACAATTGATAAAGTAGACAAGATTTTCCTGAATTTATCTGGTTGGTCTTTACGAGGCGAAATGATGAAAAGTGAAAGTGATTCGTTAATGTCAGAAACTAAGCTTTCACAACCAGCGAATTTCGCCATTCAAGTGGCCCTATATGAATTATGGAAATCAAAAGGGGTTCTGCCAGCTGCAATTATTGGCCATAGTGCTGGAGAGGCTGCAGCTGCATTTGTATCAGGTATATTAAGCCTTGAAGAAGCGGTTAAAGTTATCTATACAAGAAGTAGATTGCAACAGCTATTAAGCGGAGAAGGCAAAATGTTAGCCGTTGGGATGTCTGAAGAAGCAATTAAACCTTATGTTGAAAATTATTCGGAAGTCGTATCTGTTGCTGCCATTAATAGTCCTAATTCTATAACACTTGTAGGAGATGAAATTGCTCTAGATAAAATTTCGGGATCATTAGAAGCGGATAAAGTTTTCTGTAAATACCTACAAGTAAATGTACCTTATCATAGTCATTACATGGAGAGAATTAAAGAAGAATTATTAGTTTCCTTAAAAGATATTCAGACTAATAAACCAGTAATCCCAATCTATTCTACTGTTGATGGGAAACTGTGTAATGAGTCATATTTCGATGCAGAGTATTGGTGGAAAAATATTAGGTACCCAGTTCGATTTGCTGAAGGCTGTATAGAACTTATTAAAAATGATTTCCGCTCTTTCCTTGAAATTGGCCCCCATCCTGTTCTTACATCGTCCATTAATGAATGTTTAAAACAATGTGGAGTAGATGGAAATATTCAAGCTTCTCTTAGAAGAAAAGAATCGGAAATAGATTATATTAATCAAACTTATATGCAACTGTATGTAAACGGAATTGAAGTAGATTGGAAAATGCTGAATGAAGGTCATAGATATTCTACAAAGGTACCGTTGTACCCATGGCAAAAAGAGTATTATTGGGCAGAAACAGAGAAAGCGATGCGAGATAGATTAGGAAATAATGAAGCGCATCCAATTTTAGGAGAACGAATAGATGCATTAAATTATATTTGGAAAAATGAATTAAATATTAATAATTTACCATTTATTAGTGACCATAAAATTCAAGGTACAATTGTTTTCCCAGGTGCTGGATATGTAGATATGGCTTTATCTGCTGTTAGGGAAATGTATGGGAAAGACGATGTAACATTAAGTGTCGAAAATATTCAATTCAAAAAAGCATTATTTTTAACGCACGAAAAAGATGTTGAAATGAATCTCACATACAATGACAAAAAAGGTGAGTTTCAAATCTTTAGTCACCTTTGTGAAGAAGAACAACCTTGGGAACTTAATGCTACAGGGGTCGTTTATCCAGTTTCTACAACAAGAAGGCAGATAGACATAGAAACTTTAAAAAGCAGAATTACCGATTTGGTCAGCAAACAAGCGTGTTATCAACATTTTAAAACATTAGGCTTAGAGTATGGTGAACAATTCCAAGGAATAGAACAGTTATGGAGAAATCAACATGAGAACGAATCTATAGGTCGAATTCAAATAAAACCAGAACTGTTAAAAGACGTGAACGAATATACTATTCATCCAGCTGTTCTGGATTTGTGCTTTCAAGTAATGGCTGCAGCATTGCCATTCGAGCAAACTCCTACCGTATATATGCCAGTTGAAATCGGGAAAGGTAAAGTTTATCACTCACTAACGGATCAGATGTGGATTTACGCAAAAATTAATGAAAAATCTGAAGGTAGTCTAATTGGTGATATTTATTTAGTAAATGAACAAGGCGAAGTGATTTTAGAGATTAATCAATGTAAAGCCGTTTCTTTACAAGAAGTAAATCATTCATCATCCGATCAACAAAGACTTTATGAATTACAATGGAAGCAATCAGAACTGAAGCAAGACGAGAGGAAAGTAGGTATTGGTGAGGGATATTGGCTTATTTTCGCTGATAAAGGAGGAGTAGGGCATAAAATAGCTTCTTTACTGGAAAAGGTAGGGGAGAAGGTTAAACTAGTTCAACACTCTTTGGTAAACGCCCAATCTAGTACAATTATCGATGCTAGTGATCAAGAATCATATAAAAAGTTATTGGAAACATATGAATGTAAACGGATCCTTCATTTATGGAGTCTTGATTTTTCAGACAATGAAGCATTAAATTTAGATATTTTAGAAAAAGCTGAGAGATTAACGACAAACTCAGTTTTATTGTTATTAAGGGCACTCTCTGAAAGTAAAGTAACCAACAAAGAAGGGCTAATTTGGTTGATTACTAGGGGAGCGCAGAAGATCGTTGATACTGACTTGGACATGAACTTATCCCAATCTAGTCTATGGGGAATGTCACGAGTTATAGGTCATCAAGAATTCTATCATCTTTTTGGAGGAATACTTGATTTAGATATTCATGAGAGTGATGAGGATTCAAAAAATATTTTAAATGAAATCTTTTTTGAAGATACAGAGGATCAAATTGCTTATAGAAGCGGAAAAAGATATGTTGCCAGATTGGGCATGAATGATTTTAGCGATCGTCATTCAAAGCCTTTCCCTGTGCATTTTAATCCATCAGTTACTTATCTCATTACAGGGGGATTAGGTTCTTTAGGAATCGTAACAGCGAAATGGATGATTTCGAAGGGGGCACGCCACTTTATTCTAATGGGAAGAACACAACTTCCAAATAGAGAATGTTGGGGAGAAATAGACAGTAATCATCCTCAATATACAAAAGTTAATTCCATTATTGAGTTGGAACGATTAGGGGCTACAATTCATGTGGCATCTATTGATATCACCAATAAAGCTCAATTATCTGAATACATGGATAAATTTTATAAAATGGGCCTACCAGAGGTCAAAGGTGTCATTCATTCAGCAGGTACAGCGAAGCCACAGCTAATGAAAGACATGGGAGTAGAAGAATTTAATAGTGTTCTACGACCAAAAGTATGGGGTGCATGGAATATACATGAGTATTTTGATGACAAGGAATTAGAATTTTTCGTATTGTATTCTTCAATTGCTTCACTTGTTGTCTCTCCAGGTCAAAGTAATTATTCAGCAGCTAACGCATTCCTAGATGCGCTATCTTCTTATAGGAATACTTTTGGGAAACGTACTATTAGTGTCAATTGGGGACCTTGGAAAGAAGTAGGGATGGCTACAAAATTGGATTTAAATACTTTCTTTACTGATAGAGGTTTAAATCCCATGAATCCAGAAGAGGGCTTAAAGTGTTTAGAAATAATTTTAAGTCAATCAAAATCGCAATTGGCAGTGTTAGGAGCAGATTGGAATAAAATCGTTGAAAGAAATTATCCAGTCGAGTATACACCACTGATGATATCTAATGTAATAGACCCTACTTCTAAAACAAAATCAATGGATTCAAAAACGACGGAGAGTATAGTAACTCAAATTCAGAGTCTAGATGAAGATAGTGCTAAATTAAACACCATTCAAGAATATTTACTAGACACTGTTTCGACTGTTTTACGGATGAGTAAAAAGAAATTAAATCTCTCTCAATCTTTAACAAGTTGGGGATTAGACTCTATGATATCCATTGAATTAAAGAATTTTATCGAACGCGATTTAAATGTAGAAATGGCTGTTGTAGATATATTAAAAGGAATTAATATTTTGGATCTATCCGAGCAGATTCTTATGAACATCTTTGAATCGAATCAATTGAAAGAGGATGCTGAACTTTCTGGGCTTATAAATGAGATCGACTCATATTCACAAACGGAATTAGAGGCAGTATTAAAAGAAATTGCAGCAACTGAAGAAGGGGAATAGATGTGATGAATAAGTTATCAGAAAATATATCTAAGTTATCAGCAGAGAAAAAAGAGTTACTTAAAAAAGAGTTACAAAAAAAACTTAATAAAGAAAAGAAAAAGATTGTTCCGGGGGAAAGAGGGAAAACCGCTTTCCCTCTATCTTCAAGCCAACAGAGGTTATTTTTCCTAGAAAATTTAGATTATGGAAATCCGTTTTATAATATTCCTGGTTGCTTAAGATTCAAAGGCTCATTAAATCTCAAGGCTTTGGAAGAAGCACTTAATTTAATGAACCAAAGGCATGATATTCTCCGCATGCATTTTTTGGCTAATGAGAATGGAGAAGGATACCAAAAAATTAATAATCAATTGAATCAGATTAATTTAGAGTTGAAAGATGTGCAAGGCTATTGTGATGATCAAATTCAAGAACTCATTACGGATATTCTTCAACAGCCATTTTATTTAGAACAAGGTCCATTATGGAGCACTACTCTTTTACAAAATGAAGAACAGGAGTTTCTACTTGTTTTATCCTTCCATCATATTATTTTTGATGGCTGGTCACTAGAAAACTTTATAGAACAGCTATTAACAATTTATAAACAGGTAGAGGAAGGAAATGTAAGACAAGCTGTTGATGTAAACGAACTTCAATATACTGATTATGTTCAATGGGAAAAATCCTATATGACAGAAGAAGAAAAGGATAGGCAGTTAGCATTTTGGAAGAAGGAATTAGAAGGGTGTACAGAGTTGCTCAATCTGCCTTTAGATTATAAAAGACCAAAAGAGCAGAACCATAAGGGAGACTTATACTCGTTAGAGATGTCTAGAGATATCTACAATCAGTTATCCGAAGTATGTAAAAAGAATGATACAACATTATTTATGATAACTCTTGCAGCGTTTAATGTTCTACTTAGTCGCCATACAAATCAGGATGATATTACTGTAGGGTTTCCAATCTCATGCCGTGATCAAGCCGAGATAGAAGATTTGATTGGTTTATTTGTCAATACTTTACCGATTAGAACTAAATTATCTAGCCAACTAACTTTTACAGATTTGTTAAAGCAAGTAAAATCTAATTCCTTACAGGTTTTTGAAAATAAATATGTTTCATTTGATTCAGTAGTAGAATGTGTACGCCCGACTAGAGAATTAAGTTACAATCCAATATTTCAAGTTTTGTTCTCTTATCAAAATGCCATCCCACCAATACAATTGGAAAACCTTACCGCTTATTTCGAGCACGTAAATCCAGGAACATCTAAGTTCGATTTATCATTAGATATTTTTGAAGGAAGCGGGGACGTCCTACCAAAAATTGTCTTTGAGTACAATACGGAATTGTTTGAAAGAAATACCATTCATAGGATTGCGAATCAATACTTATATTTATTGGGTCAAATCTCGAAGAATCTAGAACAGAATATCTTTCATATAGATTTAATGTCAGAAAAAGAAAAAGAGGAGCTAGTTGCATTAGGAAGCGGTCCTAACAAACTTTATAATTCTTCTGAATCTGTCATGACATTGTTTGAAAAAGTTGTTCAAGAAAATCTGGAGAATGTTGCTCTTTCTTACAAAGACCATTCATTAACATATGGTGAATTGTATAAAGAAGTCAATCGTTTTGCCAACTATTTAAATAGTAGGGGTGTCAAAAAGAACGATTTAGTTGGAATATCGGTCGATAAATCCATGGAAATGGTTACAAGTATTTTGGCGGTATTAAAATTAGGTGCTGCTTATGTTCCTATTGATCCACAGTATCCAATTGAAAGGCAAGAATTTATTATAAAGGATAGCGGTATTAAGGTGCTTATTACCTCGCATAACATAAATCCAAATGTATCGCTTAGTTTAAATGAAGTAATTGTTCTAAATAACGTGGTTAAAAATGAATTGAAAGATATGAATGAAAATTACCGAGGAGAAGAAATCCATTTAGATGACACAGCCTATATCATCTATACTTCCGGAACTACTGGGCAGCCTAAAGGGGCAATTATTTCATATGGAAATCTTCTAAATGCTTACTACGGTTGGGAAGAAGCCTATGCTTTATCAGATGGAATAAAAAATCATTTGCAAATGGCTAACTTTTCCTTTGATGTTTGCACAGGGGATATCATGCGCTCGCTTCTATCTGGTGCAAAACTAGTGTTATGTCCGCCAGAGTATTTGACCGACTCCAGCGAATTGTACCAATTAATCGTAAAGGAAAAGATTGATTTTGCAGAATTTGTCCCAGCTGTTTTCCGTCATCTTATTCAGTATTGCGCGGATAGTAAACAAAAACTAGAGCAAATGAAAATTATAGTACTTGGTTCTGATATTTGGTATATGAATGAATATAAAAACTTCCAGTCGTATTTAAATACTGAAGCAAGATTAATCAACTCGTATGGCTTAACTGAAGATACAATCGATACATCTTATTTTGAATGGGATAAGGAATATCTACCTCAAGTATCTACTGTTCCAATTGGAAAACCGTTAGCTAATAAACAAATGTTTATTTTAGATACTGAGCGAAACATTGTGCCAATTGGTGTAATTGGGGAACTATATATCGGGGGGAGCGGGGTAGCTAAAGGTTACAAGAATCGTAATGAATTAACGACTGAAAGATTTATTAATCATTCACTAGGTAAAGAGCCCTCTTATTTATACAAAACAGGAGATTTAGCTAGATTTCTGCCTGACGGGAATATAGAACTGGTTGGTAGAATGGACAGTCAAGTGAAAATTAGAGGTTTTCGTGTGGAGCTAAATGAGGTGAGCTCTGTTCTTTTAAAGTTCGCGGATTTAAAAGATGGTATTGTAGTTGATTTTGGTGAAAATGATGAAAAGCAACTAATTGCCTATTATGTAGAAAGTGAAAAAGAAATTTCTACACAAGAATTAAGAGCTCATATGAAAATTTATGTGCCGGATTATATGGTTCCGAATCAATTTATAAAAATCGACCAAATACCACTCAACGCTAATGGAAAAGTTAATCGCAAATTGTTACCACTTCCTGATTTAGAAAAGTATATATCCTCATATATCTCGGGAAGAACCTTAGCCGAAAGTATGTTACAAGACATCTGGGAACAAATATTTAAGCAGCCGCGGATTGGGGTTAATGATAATTTCTTTGAATTAGGTGGTCACTCGCTTATGGCGATGCAAATCACCAGTCAAATCCGTAAAGCTTTTCATATAAATGTTCCGTTAAAGGCAATCTTTGAAAATCCAACTATATCTAAATTAGCTAAATATATTTCAAAACTTGAGGGGAAAGATCAGAATGAGGAATATGACCTTCCTGAATATCTACCTAATAAAGAAAATAAGTATGAGCCTTTCCCGTTAACTGATGTGCAACAAGCGTATTGGGTAGGAAGACAGGATATATTTGAGTTAGGAAATGTTACAACACATAGCTATGATGAATTAGAAGCTGAAGGTATAAGAATCGAGGCTTTTGAACAAGCATGGAATCAATTAATTAACCGACATGAAATGCTACGAACGGTTATTACAGAAGATGGGTACCAACAAACTTTAAAAGAAGTTCCATATTATAAAATAAAAGTTCGGAATTTAGAGCATTTAAATGACGAGCAGTGTGCTAGTGGTTTACAAGAGGTAAAGGATGAAATGTCACATCAGCAATTATGCGTGACAGCGTGGCCAACCTTTGATCTTCGAATCACAAAGTTACCTCAAAATAAAGCTCGAATTCATTTTTCAACAGATGCTCTTTTTTGGGATGTCTGGAGCTTTGTCAATCTAGTTAGGGAGTTGGTTGTGCTATACGAAGGTAAACCTGAGATGCTTCCAGCTTTAGATTTTTCGTTTAGAGATTATGTGTTTGCCGAACAAGAAATTATTAAGAATTCCCAAAAATATAAAGAAGCAAGAGAGTATTGGAACGAAAAAGTAAAGTCATTACCTCCTGCTCCTGATTTCCCGATAGCAAGAAATCCACGTTCTATTCAAAATCCAAAATTTACTCGATATCATCGAGTCCTAGAAAGAGAACGATGGGAAATATTAAAGAAAAAAGCGAGCGGCTATGGAATTACTGTTACTGCTCTATTATTAGCGATACATGCAGAAGTATTTGCTGCTTGGAGTAAGGAATCTGCCTTTTCGTTGAACTTGACGTTCCTAAGCAGGCATGCAGTTCATCCGCAAGTTACAGATATTGTAGGAGAATTCACTTCATTAACGCTATTGTCGATTGACCAGAAAATGAATACTACATTTATTGAAAGAGCTCGAAAAATTCAAAAAGATTTATGGGTAGATTTAGAACATAATTATATTTCTGGAGTTGAAGTACTTAGAGCTATGACAAGTGTTCAAGGTGAAGCGACACAAGCAAAGATGCCAGTTGTTTTTACTTCGGCACTAGTGGTACCAGTACCTGATCAAGAAGACACACCGATTCCTTTTAAACCAGTAAGTGAAGATGGAATTACACAAACATCACAAGTATGGCTTGATTGTGGTGTTTGGGAGGATACTAAACGTTTACTGTGTAACTGGGATGTAGTAGAAGAGGTGTATCCTGAAGGATTTATTAAAGAAATGTTTGAGAGTTATTGGTCATTTGTCGAGAGGTTAGCTGTAGATAATGAAATCTGGGAACAAAAAGTGATTTCTTTAATCCCGAACAACCAGAAAGAATTAAGAATAATGATCAATGATACGGAACAAGATTGGGAAAAGGAACTTCTGCACGCAAGTTTTGAGAGACAAGCATTACAGAATCCTAATGCAATTGCCATTGAGATGACTAATCGTTGCTTTACGTATCAAGAGTTGGATAAAAAATCGAATTCTCTTGGTAATTATTTAATCGATTTAGGAGCAAAGGAAAATCAGGTTATCGGTATAATTATGGATAAAGGTTGGGAACAGGCAGTCGGTGGATTATCTATACTTAAAGCAAATGCTGCCTATTTACCGATAAACCCGGAATTACCTAAGGAACGAATCGATTATCTAATTCAAAAGGCAGATGTTAAGATCGTACTTACTCAGTCATGGTTGGATATTAGTATAGAAGAAAATCCGCCAATACATGTAATTAATGTGGATACCTTTGATTTTCCTTCATACAGTGAGGAAACGATTCAGGTGAAAGTGAAGCCTGATGATTTAGCCTATGTAATTTTTACATCTGGCTCCACTGGTGATCCGAAGGGAGTTATGATTTCCCATCAGGCAGCAATGAATACAATCTTAGATATTAATGATCGTTTTTCTATAGGTGCACAGGATAAGGCGTTAGCACTATCTAGTTTTACATTTGATTTATCTGTATATGATTTCTTTGGAATGTTAGCAACAGGTGGAACAATTGTCATTCCGGATAAGGGAAAAGTTCTAGATCCTATCCATTGGTTTGAATTAATAAGTGAAAAACAAATTACTATTTGGAATTCAGTACCACAGCTTATGTCTTTATTAGTTGAGTATGTCTATAGTAATACCTTGAATATACCTGAGACTCTTCGTTTAGTTATGCTTAGTGGAGATTGGATTCCGCTATCATTACCAGATCAAATAAAAGATTTATCAAAAAATACTAATCTACAAGTTATATCATTAGGTGGTGCAACAGAAGCGTCTATTTGGTCTATTCTGTACCCTATTGAACATGTAAAGGCAGAGTGGAAGAGTATTCCTTATGGTAAACCAATGAAAAACCAGAAGATGTATGTATTGAATACATTTTTAGAGCATTGTCCTATTTGGGGATATGGAGATATTTATATCGGTGGTTTAGGGGTTGCAAAAGGTTATTGGAAGGATGAAGAGAAAACTGCAAATAGTTTCATTATTCATCCGCGAACTGGAGAACGCATTTATAAAACAGGCGATATAGGTCGTTATCTACCAGATGGCAATATTGAACTACTAGGACGGGAAGATAATCAAGTAAAAATCCAAGGTCATAGAGTCGAACTTGGGGAAATTGAAACAAACTTGAATAAGCATTCAAAGATTGAAAAATGCATTATTTTAGCTAGTGATAAGGAGAATATTAAAAGCCTTATTGCATTCTATATAACCGAGTGTGATATTGAAGCTGAGGACTTGCATTGTTTCCTTGAGAATAAAATAGCTAGTTATATGATTCCGTCTCAATTTATACGTATTGACTCAATCCCACTAACACCTAATGGCAAAGTAGATTACAAAATATTGAATTCACTTATAAATGAGACAACTTACTCAGTGGAAGAGTGGGAACCTCCCGTGACAGAAATACAACGACTAGTTTCAAAATTATGGTCTGAAATTTTAAAACTTGAAGCGGATGAAATAGGAATCAATCACAATTTCTTTGAAATGGGCGGCGATTCGATGCAGGCGATTCGAATGATGACTAAACTGCAAAAAGAATGGTCCACAGCGCTATCATTAAGAGATTTTTATCAAGATCCAAGCGTTCGTTCTTTAGCCAATCATATAGAACAAAAAATGAAAATGATAGGTGTTTAAAATTACATTACTGTTTTAAAACTCGCGAAATAGGAAATGAAGATTTGCATTATGCAGGTACTGCTTTTTCGTAATGGAAAGGCAGTACTTCTATTAGAGTGAAGGAGTGAGCGAATTGCAAAATAAATGGGTAGTAATAGATGAAAAAAAAACAGAGGCACGATTGAGATTATTTTGTTTCCCCTATGCTGGCGGTGGAGCTAATGTTTATAAAAGATGGAATGATTATTTGCCAGATTCTATTGAGCTTGCTTGTATAGAATTGCCAGGAAGGGGGAGACGAATCAACGAACCATCTATTCGTCAAAAGGATATTTTAGTGGGAACGTTAAAAAAAGCGATTATTCCTTATTTAGAGGAAAAACCTTTTTGTTTCTTTGGTCACAGTATGGGAGCTTTAATTGCCTATGAATTAATTCAGTCTTTAAACAAGGATGAGGGGCTGTTGCCAAAGTACTTCTTCCCTTCAGCTCATAGAGCACCGCATCTTGCTAGAAGTACCAATAGAAAGACTTATGATTTACCAGATGAAGCACTTATTCAAAGACTAAGAGAATTGGATGGAACACCGGAGATGATTCTTAATAATACAGAATTATTACATTTAGTACTCCCTATTATGAGAGCTGATCTTCAAATTTGTGAAACATACCAATTTTCTACTGAAAATAATAGTATACCTGTTCCTATTACAGCTTTTTCAGGGCTTAATGATAAAAATGTTTCAGTAGAGTCTATGGAAGAATGGAGTTCACTGACAAATAGGAGCTTTGAATTAATGAGGCTGGAAGGGGATCATTTCTTTATTCATCAATATGAACAACTGATTGTGCAACAAATAACAGAGAAACTAGAATTATCAGCGGTATAACCTATGAGCACCCATTTATATCAAGTAAAAGTTTTGGATTCAATAGATGATGCTCTAATCAATCAAGCAATTTATTTTCTTCCTCCTGATATAAGAAAGAAAATACAGTCATTTTATCATAAAGAAGATTGTATTAGAAGTTTACTAGGGTATATGATGCTGAAAAAGGTCTCCCCTCAATTTGATCAATATGCCAATTCTCTAAGCTTTACGAAGTACGGCAAGCCGTTTATCCAAAATCAAGACCTCTTTCATTTTAATATTTCTCATTCAAAGCGTTGGGTTGTATTAGCAGTTTCTAAGGATGAAATTGGTGTGGATATTGAATATATAAAGCCTGTCTGTTTTGACACAATGAAAGGTGCCCTTACCGAGGAAGAATATACAAAGTTACAATCCCTTCCTAAATATGAAGCGGAAAAATACTTTTATAAAATTTGGACAGTAAAGGAAAGCTTTTTAAAAATGATTGGTATAGGACTAAGCCTATCACCGAATCGTCTACAGACAAATGTTTATGTTGAAGAACCTACAATATTATTAGATGGAAAACAGCAAAATGTAACGATACAAACTTTTCAAATCGAAAGTAATTACCAAATATCGGTATGCGGGAAAGGGATGAATCATATACAAAAAATGGAGATATTGCATGCTGGACAGCTACTAAGGGATTTGATTAAGGAAGAGGATCAAACGAAATAAAGCTAAATGGGCATATCCGCTAATGTTTGAAGTTTGTCGTTTTAGCCTAGTTTCTTAAAACAGGAAGGTGGTCTGTATTCTTTGACAGAATCCAGTAAAATAAAAATGTTTTTTAAATGGAGCATGTTTATATTAGGGTTTAGTATCGTTATATATGCCGTTATTCAATATGGGATTATCGGTTTGGTTAACTCTGGATTTTATTATGTGAAAGTGTATTATTATCAAGAAAAACTTTCGAGTATATGGGATATTATGATCCTGATCCATATTATCGGTTCTTCGATTTCGTTACTTATTGGTCCCTTTTTATTTGTTAAAAAGATTCGCAAAAACAAGTTGGCTGTCCACCGAATCATGGGATATGCATACGTAGGAGGAATTCTAATTGGAGGAATAACAGGTTTTTATACCGCCTTTTATGCAACTGGAGGGATTGTTTCTCATATTGGTTTTATTGTCCTCTCCATTTTATGGATTCATTCAGGCATGATGGTGACTAACTACGCTATAAAAGGTGAGAATTACTTTCATCGAGCGTGGGCGATTAGAAGTTATAGTTTAACATTTGTTGCAGTCACACTACGTTTATGGCTTGGTCTCTTTGCTCTTATATTTGGCGGTGAAGCTTATGTATCCTATTATGTAGTGATAGCTTGGCTATGTTGGGTGCCAAACTTAATTATAGCTTGGATTTATACTGCTCCTATTATCAAAAAGGGAATGTGGAATAGAGAAAAAAATGGCCTTAATCGGCTTTAGAAGTATCTTTTTTATAAGTATGTTTTTGTAGAGAACAATAAAAGTTATGGACTGGATGGTTTATGCCATTCAGTCCAATTTTTTACAAAATTATTGCTATATCAATTTTTACCCCTTTTAAACAATGCTGTCTAGTGTTCTCATGGCAACGCATTAAAAGTTTAGATATTTTTTAGCACGTCATTTCTCAACCTTTTTAACAAAAAACAATAAACCATTAAAAAGCAGTTCAACAATTTCTGCATTTTAATTTGTGGTATATTAGACATTACACAGTTAGTAAAGGAGTACGAATATATGGTTAAAAGTATAGTTATTGCTGAAAAACCTTCAGTTGCACGTGATATAGCAAATGTCTTGAAATGTAATAAAAAGGGGAATGGATTTTTAGAAGGTGACAAATATATAGTTACTTGGGCTTTAGGACATTTAGTGACATTAGCCGATCCAGAAGCCTACGATAATAAATATAAAACATGGAATTTAGAAGACCTTCCAATGTTGCCAGAACGAATGAAGCTAGTCGTGATGAAGCAAACGGGTAAGCAATTTAATGCGGTTAAATCACAGTTGACTCGTAATGATGTCAATGAAATCATTGTGGCTACTGATGCTGGGCGTGAAGGGGAATTAGTTGCTCGATGGATAATAGAAAAAGCAAATGTGAAAAAGCCAATTAAACGTTTATGGATTTCATCTGTTACAGATAAAGCCATTAAAGAAGGATTTGCTAATTTAAAACCGGGGAAAAACTACGATAATTTATATGCTGCTGCTGTTGCTCGTTCTGAAGCGGATTGGTATATCGGATTAAACGCGACACGAGCATTAACGACAAGATTTAATGCACAGCTGAACTGCGGCCGTGTTCAAACCCCAACTGTTGCGATTATTGCTGCACGCGAAGATGAAATTAAAAACTTCAAACCACAAACGTACTATGGTATTGAAGCACAAACAGATTCATTAAAGCTTACATGGCAAGACGCAAACGGTAATTCACGTAGCTTCAATAAAGAAAAAAACGACGTCATTGTCAAAGCATTACGCAACCAAGATGCAAGGATCGTGTCAATTGATCGTAAGCCTAAAAAATCATTTGCCCCAGGTCTTTATGATTTAACAGAATTACAACGCGATGCCAATAAATTATTTGGCTATTCTGCAAAAGAAACATTAAATATTATGCAAAAGCTATATGAATCTCATAAAGTGCTGACATACCCTCGTACGGATTCACGTTATTTATCATCTGATATTGTGGGCACATTACCTGAGCGTCTAAAAGCATGTGGCATCGGCGAATATCGTACATTAACGAATAAAATTTTAGCAAAGCCGATTAAAGCGAATAAATCATTTGTAGATGACAGTAAAGTGTCTGACCACCATGCCATTATTCCAACTGAGGGCTATGTGAACTTTTCTGCATTCAATGATAAAGAGCGTAAAATTTATGATTTAGTCGTAAAACGATTTTTAGCTGTGTTATTCCCAGCACAAGAATACGAGCAATTAACAGTACAAGCTCAAATTGGGAATGAGAAATTTATAGCCAAAGGGAAAACAGTCACTATTGCAGGTTGGAAAGAAGTATATCAAAATCGTTTTGAGGATGAGGAATCAACGGATGATGTCAAAGAGCAGCTGCTCCCTCATTTAGAACAAGGACAAGTATTAAAAACACAGCTAATTGCTCAAACATCGGGTCAAACAAAGCCACCAGCTCGTTTTACAGAGGCGACATTACTATCAGCTATGGAAAATCCTACGAAGTATATGGAAACGAACGACAAAAAGCTTGTAGATACGTTGAAATCAACAGGCGGGTTAGGGACCGTTGCAACTCGAGCAGATATTATCGAGAAGCTCTTTAATTCATTCTTAATCGAAAAACGGGGCGGCAAAGAAATTTATATTACATCCAAAGGTCGCCAATTACTTGATTTAGTGCCTGAAGAATTACGTTCTCCTGCAACAACAGCCGAGTGGGAGCAAAAGCTTGAGCTCATTTCAAAAGGTAAGTTGAAAAAAGACGTGTTCATCAATGAAATGAAAAAGCATACGAAAGAAATAGTCGCTGAAATTAAAGCAAGTGATAAAAAATATAAGCATGACAATATTTCAACAAAGTCCTGTCCGGATTGCGGCAAGCCAATGCTTGAAGTTAACGGAAAAAAAGGTAAATTGCTTGTCTGCCAAGATCGTGAATGCGGTCATCGTAAAAACGTATCACGCGTCACAAACGCGCGATGCCCGCAATGTAAGAAAAAGCTGGAACTACGTGGCGAAGGTGATGGCCAGATCTTCGTATGTAAATGTGGTTACCGCGAAAAGTTATCTGCATTTGAAGCCCGCCGCAAAAAAGAAGGGGGTGGCAAAGTAGATAAGCGTAGTGTACAGAAATACATGAAGCAGCAAGAAAAAGAAGCAGAGCCGATTAACAATGCGTTTGCAGATTTATTAAAAGGATTTAAAGTAGATAAATAATTTTTAAAATGCACAAATGTTGTTTTGATAACATTTGTGCATTTTTTATGTTGTATAAGAAAAATGAGTTGTCATTCTTTGCCGTTGAGCGATTTAATCCATGCCGCTGTATTACAGATTCTAAAATTGCACCTATTATGCTATATGCGACGATTACCTTTGTGAATGAACAACGGGAAATGTCTACGATTGACGTAATGCCAGCACTTGTTTTTAAATACATTAATTGTAGGAATGACTGCACAACATCACGATTATTATGAAAATCAACGCGTAAAATAGGATGATTTCCAACATAGCTTTTTAGCAAATCGATGGAGTTGAATACAATGAATCCAGTTTTACAAAATTTACAGCCGAGATTGGCTGATATTTTTACACATCTACATGGGCATCCGGAAATTAGCTGGCAGGAAAAAAAGACAACGCAATACATCGCCAATTTATTGAAGGAGGCACAGATGGAGCCTCAGTTGTTTGAGGATATGACGGGACTGTATGTAGATATTGGGGAAGGGATACCGAGAGTCGGATTTCGTACGGATATTGATGCACTTTGGCAGGAAGTAGATGGTGAATTTAAGGCGAATCATTCTTGCGGTCATGATGGTCACATGACGATGGCTATTGGGACGGCATTAGCATTAAAGGATATAGAGCATTTACTCCCGGGCGCAGTACGTATTCTTTTTCAGCCTGCTGAAGAAAAGGCACAGGGCGCTCGTGCATTCGTTGAGAAGGGGCTTATCGATCATCTAGAATACTTATTTGGTGTCCATGTTCGTCCGGTAAAAGAATTGCGGGACGGGACGTATGCCCCAGCGTTGTACCACGGTGCTGCAAAGCTTTTTACGGGGACAATTCTTGGGGAAGAGGCACATGGCGCACGACCTGAACTCGGCATTAATGCAATTGAGGTAGGAGCGGCGATTGTCGAAGGTTTACAAAAAATCTGGACAGACCCCAATGTCTCTGCGTCCGTCAAAATGACACAATTTAATGCAGGAGGAACCTCTACAAATATTATTCCAGGGAAAGCAACATTTAGCATTGATGCACGAGCACAAACTAATGAAGTAATGCAAGCTATCTCAGACGGGATTGAACGTGTAAGGGCATCGGTAGAAGCGATGTATCGTGCGAAAATTTCCTTACATGAAGAGGCACATATTGTTGCAGCGCTAGTGAATGAGGAGGCATTACAGCATATGAATTCAGCTATTGTTGACACAGTCGGTGCAAATGCATGCGCTTCACCAGTCGTTACTCCTGGAGGAGAAGATTTTCATTTTTATACGTATGAGCGTCCGAATCTGAAAGCAACCATGCTTGGCTTAGGTTGTGGTGTAACACCAGGATTACATCATCCGAAAATGACCTTTAATCAAGAGCGGCTTATTACAGGTGTGAGCATTATTACGAGAGCTATTTTAAGAACTTTATAGGCAGCCGCTAATATGAGATAAAGAATTGAAAGAAGTGATAGTAATGATTGATATAAGGGAAATAAAGACAATCGAACAGTTAGAGCAAGTTCAGCAATTAGAATATACGGTTTGGGGCATGCCTTCAATTCCCATTCATCAAACTTTAACAGCTGTGAAAAATGGCGGTATCGTTGTTGGTGCCTATGATGGTGATCAATTAGTTGGCTTTAGCTATGGCTTTTCGGGATTTCGAGAGGGCAAAAGCTATTTATGTTCCCATATGTTAGGGGTAGACGAAAATTACCGCTCACAAGGAATAGGTGAACAATTAAAATATGCCCAACGAGCTCTTGCTATTGAGCGGGGCTACAATTTAATGGTGTGGACCTTTGATCCGCTGGAAACACGAAATGGTTTTCTTAATCTATCCAAATTAAATGGTATTTGTAATATGTATATAGAAAACTGCTACGGTGAGATGCAGGATGGCTTAAATAAGGGACTACCTACAGATCGTTTTGAGGTGTGCTGGTATATAACCTCTGATTACGTAAGTAAAAATGTGTCAATAGATGCAACGGATGCCATACCAGTGGCTAGCTGTGTAGTAAATAAACAAGGATTTCCTCGTTTAAATATAACTGGGAATTTAAAATGTAATGAATATCTATATACAATGCCTGTGCCAAAGGATTTTCAAGCATTGAAGGGGCAAGATCCGACATTAGCATTGGACTGGCGTTTCAAAACGAGATATTTATTACAAAGATTATTTGCACAAGGCTATGCGGCTGTTCAATTGCAGCAGCAAGAACATTACAACGAGTATGTTCTCGTAAAATTAGAAGCTTTAGCTCTAGAGGGGGTAATGTAATATGAAAATTACGGAAATTACCATTAGACATTTAAAAATGAAATTAAAAGAACCATTTACAACTAGCTTTGGCACATTTGATGATAGAGATCTTTTAGTTTTAGAGGCACGAGGGAATTTTTTTGGATTTTAGTAATGAAAACATGTTGGAAATCATATAGTAAATGTATGTTTGTTATCTTCGGGGTTTATAAAATTCTGTTTTATGTAAAAAATATGCTCGTAAATTCGATTAAAATCTACTTTGATGCTAGACACTGATTTTTTCGAATGCTATATTAATGGTGTCATAGTTTTTTTATGATGAAGAAAAATTATATGTCATGCGTAAGTAGATTGGAGTGAAGACTGAATGCCCGAAGGAAAGCGCTCATTCGGAACAGAAACGAACCACACATGATGGGGATAAGTAAAGAGTTATTAGAAGGATGATAGATGCCTATGGTAAAGAAAACATTAAAACAACGCATTGTGGACGCTTCTGTAGTGCTATTTCAGCAAGATGGCTATCACAATGTCACTGTTGACCGCATTGTTGAATACATTGGTGCATCAAAGGGTGGATTTTATCATAATTTTAAATCGAAAGATGAATTGTTGTATGAAATTCACGATGTATTTATTTCATATGTCATTAAGCAGTCACAGGAGGCATATGACAAATACGATACACCGATTACACGTTTATGTGCAATGCTGCTAACACTGACCCAAGTATTTGATTTGTACCAAGCACATATTACTGTTTTTTATGAAGAAAGCCGTTCACTGCCAGAGGAGTATAGTGAAATTATTCATGAAAAACGAGGTCAATATCGGGATATTTTACAAAAAGTCATAGAGGAAGGCCAGCAAACAAAGGATTTTCGTACAGAACTACCTTGTACTATTGTAACGATGGCTATTGTTGGGATGATTAACTGGACATACAAATGGTTTAAGCAATCGGGTCCATTAACAATGGAGGAAATTACAGAAGTATTTACGGATATGGTATTGCGTGCGATTGTCACTGAACAAGCAATGGAAGAAGCGGTTCAATTTATGGTCAAGGAGAAACCAGCAGCAACTGGTTTTATAAATATTTAAAACAAACCGACTAGTCGGTACTAACTTTTTTCAACGGGAGGCCAAACACCCGTTGAAATAGAGGAACTCAGTCTAAAAACGCCACGTCCTGTGGCAACGACTGAGTGACCAACATCGTGTTGGCCCAAAGCCTCCGGCGGATGTCACGGAATCGGAAAAGGAGTTCTTTGTGCCTGCACAAAACCGATTCCGGACGCAATTATGCCGAGGCATAATTGATTTATTGCAACTATTATCTGAACGAAATCCGCTATGGCACATTAAACATTAGGGGGACTGGGGATGAACTTTGAACTAACGAAAGAGCAAGAGATGATTCGAGACATGGTGCGTGATTTTGCTGAAAATGAAATTAAACCGTATGCTCGTGAGGTTGACGAGACATCGACAATGAGAATAGAGAGCTTTAAAAAGATGGCAGAGCTAGGCTTATTGGGTATCCCGTTTCCTGAAGAATACGGCGGTTCAGGCGGAGATACTGTTTCCTACGCACTTGCTGTTGAAGAGATCGGTCGTGCGTGTGGCGGCACAGGATTAAGCTATGCAGCAGCAGTTAGCTTAGGTGCTTCGCCTATTTACAATTTCGGTACAGAGGAGCAAAAGCAGGAATGGCTTGTTCCATTAGCGAAGGGTGAAACATTAGGTTCATTTGGTTTAACAGAGCCCAATGCAGGTTCAGATGCTGGTGGGACACGTACAACAGCCGTAATTGATGGTGATGATTACATCATTAATGGTGAAAAATGCTGGATCACAAATGCTGGCTATGCACGCCAAATTATTGTGACAGCAGTGACAGGTAAACGGGAAGATGGTAAAAAAATCATCTCAGCTATCATTGTACCAACTAATACTCCTGGCGTAACGATCAACTGCAATTACGACAAAATGGGCGTACGTGGCTCCAATACGTGTGAGATTATTTTGCAAAATGTTCGTGTATCAAAGGCTAATCTTTTAGGGGATGAAAAACGAGGATTTAGCCAATTTTTAAATACGTTAGACGGAGGGCGTATTTCCATTGCTGCATTATCTGTAGGAATTGCACAGGCAGCTTATGAGAAAGCATTAAAATACGCAAAAGAACGTGAACAATTTGGTGCAGCCATTTCAAAATTGCAGGCAATACAATTTAAATTAGCCGATATGGCAATGGAGATAGAGCTTGCACGTACATTAGTACATAAGGCGGCATGGCTTAAAGATCAAAAGAAACCATTCGGGAAGGAAGCGGCAATGGCAAAATTATTTGCTTCTGAAATGGGCTTCCGCACTTGTAATCAAGCAATTCAAATTCACGGCGGTTCAGGCTATATGAAAGAATACGACGTAGAGCGTCATCTGCGTGATATTAAGTTAATGGAAATCGGTGAAGGAACGTCTGAAATTCAACGTCTCGTTATTTCTCGTTTAATAGGCTGTTAATCATTTTAGGTAGCTAAAAGGGGGATTTTCATGGCGGAACTTGTGTATCAAACTATTGGTCAAATGCTAGACGAACAATCTGAAAAGTATCCACAGCGGGAAGCATTAGTGTATGCAGATAGGGATTTACGGATGACCTACGAGGAGCTCAATTGGCAAAGTCGTTTAGTAGCTAAAGGGTTAATGGCTCTTGGAATAGAGAAGGGTGAGCATATTGCAGTATGGACGACCAATGTTCCGGAATGGGTGCAACTGCAATTTGGTACAGGTAAAATGGGTGCCCCAATCGTAACAGTTAACACTAATTATCGTTCAAGCGAGTTGGAATATTTATTGAAGCAATCCGATGCCAAAACGATTATTTTAATGGAAAATTATCGAGACCATTCTTTTATAAATACACTGCAAGAATTGTGTCCAGAGCTTGAACATTGTGAACCGGGTCATTTGCAATCAAAGCGACTACCTTTATTGAAAAATGTTATTTTAATTGGCGAGACGAAATACCCTGGCGTGCTAAATTGGTCTGATATATTATCTGCTGCAGAGCAAATAACAGAGGAGCAATTAGCTCAAAGACAGCAAGCACTTCATTATGATGATGTTATTAATATTCAATACACTTCGGGAACAACAGGTTTTCCGAAAGGTGTTATGCTAACGCATTATAACCTAGTCAATAATGCGATTAATATTGCAGAATGTATGCGTTTAACTTTTGAAGATCGCTTGTGCATACCTGTTCCATTCTTCCACTGCTTTGGCTGTGTAATTGGAACATTAGCGATTACAACGAGTGGCGGGACGATGGTGCCAGTTCAGGAATTTTCACCTGCTGAGGTGCTACGAACGGTTGAAAAAGAGAAATGTACCGCGCTACATGGTGTACCAACGATGTTCATTAGCGAACTTAATTTACCGAATTTTTCGTCTTTTAATCTATCGACGTTGCGTACTGGAGTAATGGCAGGCTCTAATTGCCCTATTGAGGTGATGAAGGCCGTGATCGACAAAATGGGGATGAAGGATGTTACGATCTGTTACGGACAAACAGAAGCCTCACCTGTTATTACACAAACGAGAGCAGATGACCCGCTATTGTTAAAGCTAGAAACCGTTGGTCGTGCATTGCCAAATCTGGAGGTTAAAATCATCGTTCCGGGTACAGACGAAGAAGCTGCGCCGAATGAGCAAGGGGAGCTATGTACGAGAGGCTATCACGTCATGAAAGGTTACTATAAAAACCAAGAAGAAACGCTTCTTGCAATGGATGAGGCTGGTTGGCTGCATACCGGGGATTTGGCAACAATGGATGAGGCGGGCTATGTGCGTGTAACAGGGCGTTTAAAAGATATGATTATTCGCGGTGGTGAAAATGTATCTCCTCGAGAAATTGAAGAATTCCTTTACACACACAAAAAAATTGCAGATGTACAGGTTGCGGGCGTTCCTGATCCAGTTTATGGAGAGGAAGCCGCAGCTTGGATCATTTTGCGAGAAGGAGAGCAGGCGACAGAGGAAGAGATTCGGGATTATTGTCGGGATAAAATCTCCAGACATAAAATACCACGGCATATTTTCTTTATTGACGACTATCCGATGACTGCATCAGGAAAAGTTCAAAAGTATAGATTACGAGAGAGTTTTGCTGCAACAGTGAAGTAAGAAGGGGGCCAGTGTTATGTTCAAGAAGGTTTTAATTGCAAATCGTGGAGAGATAGCAAGGCGTGTTATAAGAACATGCAAACGACTAAATGTTCAAACAGTTGCGGTGTATTCCGAGGCAGACGCTGAAAGCTTACATGTTAAGGAAGCGGATGAGGCGTTCTGTATCGGGAAACCACCTGTTGCACAAAGCTATTTAAATATTGATCGCCTTCTTGAAGTGGCGAAGGAAAGCGGTGCGGACGCTGTTCATCCAGGCTATGGCTTATTATCAGAAAACGCTGAGTTTGCTAAGCGCTGTACAGAGGCGGGCTTAGTTTTTATTGGGCCTAGCGCAGACGTTATTGCTTCGATGGGCAGTAAATTAGAAGCCCGGAAAACAATGAAGGCGGCAGGTGTACCAATTGTTGAAGGCGTAGAGACACCGGTAAAAGATGCAACAGAAGCGATTGAAATTGCTTCCCGTCTAGGCTATCCGATTATGTTAAAAGCCTCAGCTGGCGGTGGGGGTATCGGAATGCAGCTCGTAGAAAATGCAGAGGAATTGGCAAAAGCCTTTGAGGGAAATCAAAAGCGTGCACAGTCATTCTTTGGTGATGGCACGATGTATATGGAACGATTTATTGTTAATCCTCATCACGTTGAGGTACAAATTATGGCGGATCATGATGGCCATGTCGTACCGCTATTTGAGCGAGAGTGCTCGATTCAACGGAGAAATCAAAAAGTAGTTGAGGAAGCACCATCTCCGTTCATTTCTGAAGAAACAAGAAAAAGTATGCTAGATGCGTCAGTCAAGGCAGTTCAGCATATTGGCTATGTGAATGCTGGAACGATTGAGTATTTAGTAGATGCAAAGCAAAACTTCTATTTCTTAGAGATGAATACGCGCCTACAGGTTGAACATCCGGTGACTGAGGAAATTACGAAACTAGATCTTGTAGAGGAGCAATTAAAGATTGCGGCAAAACAACCATTAGCATTTACTCGTGAAAGCATACAAAGAATAGGGCATGCGATTGAAGTACGCATCTACGCCGAAAATCCTTCGACATTTTTCCCTTCTCCAGGCACTATCACGGCTTTTGAATTACCTACAGGTGAAGGTATTCGCCATGAATGTGGTGTAGAGGCTGGCACTACGGTCACACCTTTTTACGATCCAATGATTAGCAAATTAGTAGTGTGGGGAGAAACACGAGCAATTGCGTGTGAACGACTTATTGAGGCACTTAAAGCGTATAAAGTGGAAGGAATTCAAACAAATATTCCGATGTTGTTGAAAACAGTCACACATGAACAATTTTTAAAGGGCTATACAACAACTAAATTTGTAGATGAATATTATCTACCTCAATTAGCAAAAACGAAATAAAGCCTCTGGACGTATTATTTTTCTGTGCGAAAGCGAAGCGACAGCAACAACAATTACGCCAAGGCGAAAATGATAAAAAGCATTCGCACTTCACCATTAGTGCGAATGCGTTATATGAAAATCACATACGGATAACCGCACATTCATATACTTGGAGGGATTTACAATGGCAACAGTTAAGGCGAGCATGGCAGGAACAGTATGGAAAATCGTTGTGGCAGAGGGCGAGAAAGTGACAGCAGGACAAGATGTGGCAATTTTAGAGTCGATGAAAATGGAGATTCCTATTGCAGCAGAAGAAGATGGCGTGGTCACAAAAATCATGGCAAATGAAGGGGATTTCATTAACGTAGATGACGATATTTTAGAAATCGAATAAGGAGGCTTCTTTATGCAGCTACCAAAGCATGTAATGTTAAAGGAAGTTGGTCCTCGTGACGGTTTGCAAAATGAGAAAACGCATCTTGCAACTGCCAATAAAATACAGCTAGTAAATTTACTTAGTCGAACTGGATTGAATTATATCGAGGTAACGTCTTTTGTGCATCCGAAGTGGATTCCACAGCTGGCAGATGCAGTGGAGGTGCTTCAAGCTATTAAACGCCAAAAAGATATTACGTATGCGGCATTAGTACCGAATATGCGTGGCTTAGAACGTGCAATGCAGGCTAAAGTAGACGAAGTGAGCGTTTTTATGTCGGCTAGTGAAAGCCATAACCAAAGTAATATTAATAAATCAATCGATGAAACATTTCCGATATTACAGGAAGTTGTGGACGGGGCAAAGGCAGCGCATAAAAACGTACGGGGCTATATCTCAACGGTGATTGGGTGCCCGTATGAAGGCTACATACAACCAGAAAAAGTTTTGCGAGTAACAGAAAAATTACTGGAAATGGGCGTCGATGAAATTTCACTTGGTGACACGATTGGGGTTGGTGTACCGACACAGGTGGAAAGCCTTTTAGAAGAATTATTAAAAAGATACCCTGTAGAAAATTTTGCGATGCATTTTCATGATACACGTGGTACAGCGCTAGCAAATATCGTTCAATCTTTAGAAATGGGCATTACGAAGTTTGATAGTGCACTTGGTGGACTTGGAGGCTGTCCATATGCCAAGGGAGCATCAGGTAATGTGGCCACGGAAGATTTACTGTATTTATTAGATGAAATGGGTATTAGAACGGGTGTAGACCTGAATAAAATGCTAGAGGCTGCGCTATTTATTGAACAGAAACTAGGGAAGGCAGTTGCCTCTAAACAAATGGCGATTGCCCGTAATGAAAGGAGTGCGAGTCAATTATGACGCAACTCGTTCGTTTTGAGTTAGTAGATCATTGCATTGGGCTTATTACCCTATCAAGACCGGAAGCGGCGAATGCAATGTCTATACAACTACTCCAAGAACTGAGCGCGACTCTCGACAACATAAACGGTGATCCGGCAGTGCGAGTTGTCTTACTAACAGGAGCGGGAGAAAAAGCTTTTTGCGCAGGAGCAGATTTAAAAGAGCGTAAAGGGATGCCAAACCGACAAGTAAAGCAGATTGTGCAATTAATCGGTGCAACAGTGGCAAAAGTAGAAGCACTCGCTCAACCAGTTATCGCCGTATTAAATGGCGTTGCTTTTGGTGGCGGACTCGAATTAGCATTAGCCTGTGATTTACGTCTAGCAGCTACACATGCCAAGTTAGGTCTAACGGAAACATCCCTCGGCATTATCCCAGGGGCAGGAGGCACACAACGACTTCCACGACTAATTGGTATTGGAAAAGCGAAGGAATTGATTTATACAGCACGTCGATTCACTGCAGAGGACGCAAGAAGCTACGGTATTGTGGAGTATGTTTATGAGGGACATGAAGTACTTAAAAAGGCTCAGCAGCTTGCACTTGACATGGCAAAAAATGCTCCGCTTTCTTTAGTACAGGCGAAAATCGCCATGAATCAAGGGGTTGAAGTCGATTTAGCTACAGGTTTAAAAATAGAATCACTTGCATATAATGCTCTGATTCCTACAGAAGATCGATTAGAGGGCTTACTTGCTTTCCAGGAAAAGCGAGCACCGCAATATGTAGGGAAATAAATGGAGGCATTTAACCAAAGGCATGGCTAAATTAAAAGTTGAAGATAATCTATGCCACGACTAAAAGTTGATTGGAGTGAAGCTGGGCGACTCCTCAGGAATTAGCGTTACAGATGACATCCTGTAGTGAAGCTAATTCGGTTCATCGGACGCTCCCCAGGAAAGAGCCCAGCCGTAACAGAAGGCAACCCTACATTATGATGATGAACCGACATCTAGGTATATGATTAATTATTTATGCTTTGGGCAAAAGGAGGAATTAAATATGAGCAATGTACCGACAGAAAATACGACTAAAACAATGAAGGAACAAATTTTAGCAGGTGGTCTTCTAAAATATCACGATAAAAATGCACAGCAAGGAAAGCTATTCGTACGTGAACGACTCGAATTATTATTAGATGATGGGCTGCAATCAGAAGATGGCTTGTACGCAAACTGCTTAGCTGGTGACTTACCGGCAGATGGCGTTGTCACAGGAATCGGTAAAATCCATGGCCGTACTGTTTGTGTATTAGCAAACGATTCGACGATTAAAGCTGGCTCTTGGGGTAAACGTACAGTTGAAAAAATGATTCGTATTCAAGAAACAGCTGAAAAGCTTAATTGCCCATTACTGTATCTAGTCGATTCAGCAGGTGCACGTATTACTGACCAATTAGAAATGTTTCCTGGCCGAAGAGGAGCAGGGCGTATTTTCTATAATCAGGTAAAGCTTTCAGGTAAAATTCCTCAATTATGCTTACTGTTTGGACCTTCTGCAGCAGGGGGTGCATATATCCCTGCATTCTGCGATATGGTGGTAATGGTAGAGGGCAATGCGTCGATGTATTTAGGATCACCACGTATGGCGGAAATGGTTATTGGTGAGAAGGTAGACTTGGAAACGATGGGTGGAGCGAAAATGCATTGTTCTGTTTCCGGTTGCGGAGATGTACTTGCTAAAACCGAGCAGGAGGCCATTTCCTATGCCCGCAAATACTTGCGCTATTTCCCAAATAATTTTGCAGAGCGCGGGAAGGTAGAGGCTCCAAAACCGCCAGCTTCATTTGAGAAATCGATAGATGAGCTAATACCGAAAAATCAAAACGTTCCTTTTGATATGTATAAGTTAATTGAACGTGTTATTGATGAAGATTCGTTTTGTGAAGTGAAAAAATTATTCGCTCCAGAATTAATTACAGGGCTTGGACGCATTAATGGGCAATCCGTTGGAATTATCGCCAATCAACCGCGCGTAAAGGGAGGCGTATTGTTCCACGATTCAGCTGATAAAGCGGCAAAGTTCATTTCACTTTGTGATGCGTTTAATATTCCGCTTCTTTTCCTTGCCGATGTACCAGGCTTTATGATTGGTACGCAGGTTGAAAAAGCCGGGATTATACGCCATGGTGCGAAAATGATTTTTGCAATGAGCGAGGCGACCGTTCCAAAATTAACGGTCATTGTTCGTAAGGCATATGGTGCAGGGCTGTATGCAATGGCAGGACCTGCTTTTGAGCCAGACTGCTGTATTGCCTTATCTAATGCGCAAATTGCTGTAATGGGCCCTGAAGCAGCGGTCAACGCAGTATATGCCAATAAAATTGCTGAACTTCCAAAAGAGGAGCAGGCCAGCTTTATCGCGGAGAAACGCAAAGAATATCAAGAGGAAATTGATGTCTATCGTCTAGCTTCAGAGCTTATCATTGACGATGTTATTGAGCCAAATGATTTAAGAAAAGCACTTGAATCACGTTTAGAGCTTTATATGTCAAAATATTTATTATTCTCGGAACGTAAACATGGAGTAAATCCAGTATGAAGCCCGAAATAACGCGATCGCAGTTAATTGTAACGGGTTCGGTTGATGAAAATAATTAAATAGAAAAATAACAGGAAGTCCGATTCGCATATGAATGGGGCTTCTTTTAATATATAAGGGTTCTTATAGCAGTATAATTTGCAAAACTACTTAATCAATAAAAACAAAAAGGTAATGCCACTAAATCCAGACTTTGAAGTGCGTATTGGGTCAGAAGATAAAGATATTGCACTTACTTTATCTTTACATAAACGGATTGATACTTTAAAAGAGGAAGAAGAGTGTCATTTTACTAAAATATGACGATGATCGTACATTAACGGAAATTTCAGAGATAGTAGACATCCCACATGGAGCCGCTTGGGCAAGCTTCGTCAAGGTAGGTAACAATGGATAATTAACTTAAGCAAGAGCTATCAAAAATAGAAATACCTGTAGAGAATCATGATAGAAGTAGGAATTAATAAAGCAACGTCCGGAATGGGTGGCCAAATGAATCGTTTTTTAAAGACATTTGGAGCATGACTTGGTTACTTAGCGTATAAAAGTATACTTATTAAACCTAAAAAAGATAGATAAAACAGTTCTTGCCAAAGGGCTGTTTCTTAGTGGTGAATTAACACCATTTATAAAGTGGCAACAGTAATAAATGTACGAAAAAATGAATCTAATGAAAGGTCTTTCTATCTAATTTCCCGAATACGATTATTTCTTTAGGAGCTTAGTATCGATTTACTCTTGAATTTGATAAAGAAAATTCCGATAATTAGGGTAAAGAAACTGTACAGACGGAATAGGTAAAGTTAATAGAAGAAATTATCATAGCTATTATTTTAAAGCCGAGGTGAATTATATGAAACTACCCAGTTTAATAGAAAAAGAAAGAATTTCACCACACTATAATCGTAAAAAGATTTTACAGCGAAAACAAGCGGGTGATGCATACCGGAAAAATTCACTGTATTTTCAGCCAAAGAAAAATCCGATATTGCTTGAGCTAGAAAATTTATTATTAGGGCATACAGACCAAGATCTCTATACGCAGCAAAAAGAGGAATCTAAAGAAGTCACGCCTCAACAGCAAGCAAGCATTCAAGATTTGCATCAAACGAAAAAGAATGTATCCGCTTATGAGCAAACGCAAAAAGCTGAAGCTCTTGCATATTCACAGCTAGAACATGAACATGAAGATGAAGAGACGTTACAAATTTTAGATCAGGTAAGGAATACAGCGCTAGCACCCGCGCAGCTATCACCACAGGATTTACGTATAGCGGCAGGTAGAAATGCTCAAATTCAACACATGCAGGTGCAACTAAATGTTCAAGAGCTAGATAAAAGTGAACTGGATGACAGTGAGCCTGCTTTTGTACGTGAAGTAATTGAAGTTAAAGTACCCGAACGTTTTTCAAAGGAATTGAAATTAGATCCATTTGCAGATACAATTTTCGGTAAGAGTTATGCGGAGGCATATAAGGCGAGAATATTTAAATATGCTTCTGAAAAATATGCCACTCATATTTTAATGGCAAAAGACGGCTATCGATCAGGAAATGACACAATGTTCTCCATGATAGCCTAATGCTGCAGAGGGGAGTTTTTTAATATGGCTAAGGCAAAGCATGCGAAAACAAATGCTATAAGATTATTGGAGCAACAAAAAATACAGTTCGAAGTAATTGAATATGAGACTGGGGACGGCCAAGTTCACGGAATTTCAGTTGCTGAAAAAATTGGTCATCCCGTTTCTCGTGTTTTCAAAACATTGGTAGCAAAGGAAAGTGCACAAAAGCTTTTTGTATTTGTTATTCCTGTAGCAGCCGAGCTTGATTTAAAAGCTGCTGCAAAGGTTGTTGGAGAGAAAAAAATCGACATGCTCCCTGTAAAGGAGTTGCTCGGCTATACAGGCTATGTACGAGGGGGGTGCTCTCCAGTCGGCATGAAGAAGCTTTATCCAACTGTCATTGATGTGTCAGCTCAAGAGCAAGGAAATATAATTGTCAGTGCTGGAAAAATCGGCATGCAAATCGACTTGCAACTAAATGATTTAGTCGCTGTTACAAAGGCAAAGTTTGCGCCAATTACCACTACCCAAAAATGATATGCTGGGTAGTTTTTATTGGGTTTTTCAGTAAGGGGCTCGGCGCTCCTGTACCCGGTAACGCTCGATTAGTCGACATTATTTATTAATTGAATCACGTTATTTTCTTGTTGTTTTTTTGTAGGGGTGAATAGAACCGTTACTAACAATCCTACATACAGAGGATACTTTAAAATTTCATTTGCTGAATACCCTAATAAATAAGGCATACCTATAAAAATCATTATAATGCCAATTGCAAACAAAACAATTCCTATTTTTTTCATCACACATCGCCCTCCAAACTTAAACATTCGATTTCATGTTGGATATTCCTCTTTTAACCCATTCTATTAAATTGGGAGCTACTTTTATTTGTAAAAATTAAAAGTAGCTCTTCATTTTTTTAAAGATTACATCATATAATGCAAGGCATAACATAAAGGAGGAGCGTTATTGAACGGAAATGTGACCTATTATTATGGACACGCACTGACTGGGCAAGGCGTTAAACATTTATATAAAGAAATGATGGATGAGGCGGAATTGGTTTATATTTTGCAGGGTGCGCCGACGTTTAAAGGATCAGAGCTTCTTAAAGAGCTTGGGTATTTTTATGTGAAGCAAGGCTTTGCGGTAGAGTGGTTTAAGCATGCTTTGCTGGAGGATATTGTCGAAGCAGTATATGTTCAAGGATGTAATCAACTATTTGTATGGTCATCGGGGTGGGAGATTGAACCGATTTTTCTTGGAACAAAGCATCGGGTGATGTCATTTTATGATTGCTTAGAAGAAATCCAGCTTGAAAAGGTTGGCGACCAGCTTGCTGATGCAATGACGGAACGAGAGTCATGGCGTGAGAAGTGTATTTCGATGCTTAATAGTGCTATAAAGATCCATGATGATTGGGAGGTAGTCACACAGAGTTGTATGAACTGGCAGGCGTTAAATGATCAGGTTGAAAATTTAAAGAAAGATGTTTTCCAATCGATTGTTTTAAACAAATCAGGAATGCGCACGCATCGCTTACTCGGAACTTTAACACCGAGAGGCGCCGAAAATACAGTAGATAGCATAACAAAAAATGTAGCTCGAAGATTGATGATTAAAGGGAAGCCAGGTACAGGTAAATCTTCTTTAATGGAAAGTTTAGCAGACGAAGCAAATGCGAGAGGGCTCGATGTACAAATTATTTGGTGTGGTTTGGATCCAGACTCTGTTGACATGGTTATTATCCCGGAATTGAATTTCTGCATCTTTGATAGCACAGAGCCTCATGTCTTTGAGCCACAGGACGGAAGGCTAGGGGATGAAATTTTCGATATAGGGAAACATTGCGCAATTTCACAGGAAGCTGAAGCTAAAATTGAAGATATTCGGGCAAAGTATAAAGAAGCAATGCAGGATGCGATGGGTTATTCGAAGCGTTATGCAGAAGCGGAGTATACAGTCCGTCGATTATTAGATAATTGTCTATCTTCATCTCTTTGGCGAGAAAAAACTGCTCCACTATTCAAAAGATTAACAAAGTAATTTTTCTCATAGCATGCTTGTGCTACACTAGGAACTAGAATAGTGTTCCTAGGAAAGGATGATACGCTTGTCAAAAGTATTGAATGCATTTTTAGATGAAAATCTACAGGCCTTACGCGATCAAGGCTTATACAACGAAATTGATCCAGTAGAGGGAGCAAACGGACCCATTATTCAGGTACGTGGCAAAAATCTAATTAATCTATCCTCAAACAACTATCTTGGCTTAGCAACGAATGAAGATTTAAAGCGTATTGCCAAAGAAACAATTGAGACATACGGTGTGGGGGCTGGAGCAGTCCGTACGATTAATGGCACACTTGATCTACACGCAAAATTAGAGGAGAAACTTGCTGAATTTAAAGGAACAGAAGCAGCAATCTCTTACCAATCAGGTTTTAACTGTAATATGGCAGCTATTTCAGCTGTTATGGATAAAAATGATGCGATTCTTTCAGACCAATTAAACCATGCATCAATTATTGATGGCTGTCGTTTATCACGTGCGAAAATCATTGCCTTTAATCATGCAGATATGGACGATCTGCGTGCAAAGGCAAAGGAAGCAAAGGAATCAGGCTTATACAATAAAGTCATGGTCATTACCGATGGTGTATTCTCAATGGACGGTGATATTGCAAAATTACCGGAAATTGTTGAGATTGCGAAAGAGTTTGATTTAATAACATATGTCGATGATGCGCACGGATCAGGTGTAACAGGGAAAGGAAAGGGTACTGTGAAGCATTTCGGGTTAGAAAAAGAAATCGACTTCCAAATTGGTACACTTTCTAAAGCAATTGGTGTTGTCGGTGGATATGTAGCAGGTAACAAAAATTTAATTGACTGGCTGAAAGTGCGTTCTCGCCCATTTTTATTTTCAACAGCATTACCACCAGGTGATGTTGCTGCAATTACAGCGGCAGTACAAATGCTGATTGACTCAACAGAGCTTCACGATAAGCTTTGGGAAAATGGCGATTATCTAAAAGCGGGTCTTGCTAAGCTAGGCTTCAATAGCGGTGCATCGGAAACGCCAATTACACCATGTATTATTGGTGATGAAAGGCTTACGCAGGAATTTTCACGTCGTTTATTTGAAGAGGGCGTCTACGCAAAATCAATCGTTTTCCCAACGGTGCCAAAAGGTACAGGACGTGTTCGTAACATGCCTACAGCGGCACATACAAAAGAAATGCTGGACGATGCTCTAGCAATCTATGAAAAAGTCGGCCGTGAGCTAGGCGTTATTCAATAAAAAATTGGGCTGCCTCAATTGTGAGGTAGCCCTTTTTTGAGGTTCAAACGGATAGAAAAGGTGAAGTGGATAGAAACATTAAAGCGACCCGAAAGCCCCCCGAAATAGCTAGCTTTATTTTGAGTGAATGACTTTGAAATAGCTTGGAACATAGCTCTCGATAAGGAATTGCGTTTATCAGGTCGATTTAACACCAAGGTAGCGATATAGCCATTTTCCTCTACATAAATTTCCTTTGTCATCGACAGCTCCTACTAATCTTTCTTAAGCTTTGCAGCAAAGCGGTTACCTATTGATTGAATACTCTGAACAAGGATGATTAAGATAAACACTGTCGCATACATCACATCGACCTCATAGCGTAAATGACCGTAACGGTATGCGAGATCGCCTAAACCACCAGCACCAACCATTCCTGCCATTGCTGTTGCGCCTATAAGACCGATTGTAGCAATCGTTAAACCTAAAATAATGGATGGACGAGCCTCACGTAGTAAGACATTCCAAATAATATGACGACGTTTAATACCCATTGCTGTATAAGCTTCCACAACACCTGGATCAACTTCTAAAAGTGCTGTTTCCATAAGTCGCGCAATATAAGGCGCTGTATAAACAACAAGCGGCACAATAACACCTTTTACACCAATAGTTGTGCCAACGATTAGCTTCGTGAACGGTAAAATGAAAAATAGTAAAATAATGAACGGTACAGAGCGAATAATGTTAATAAATAAATTGAAAAATTGATAGAGAAATTTATTTTCAAACGATTGCCCCGGGCGAGTTAAAACGATTAAAAGCCCTAAAGGGATCCCGATTAAAATAGAAAAGAATAATGAAATTCCGACCATTTGGAAGGTTTCGATAATGGATTTCCCAATAACATCCGACCAATCTGCAAGGAAGCTTTGAATGTTATTCATGTAATTCGCCTCCTAATTCTTCAACACTTACTCCGTTTTCTGTAAAATACTTAAGTGCTTTTTCTACGATATGAGCTTTACCGTTTAGATGCACGACAATATTACCAACAATGCCATTTTTTAATTCAATGATATTGGCTGTTAAAATATTTGGTTGTACACCATAAACTTTGCTCACCTCTGCCAGTAATGGTTTCCCTGTACTTTCACCAAGGAATGTTAAACGAATAACACTTCCCGAAACATTTAATTGCTCGATAAGGGAGGGAGATAAATTACGCTGAGAAATGGTATTTAAAAATTTTCGTGTCGTTGGATGTTGAGGCTTCGAAAATAGTTCTATAGCAGAGCCAAATTCCACAACCGACCCTGATTCAAGAACGGATACATCATCGCAAATTTTTTGAATAACATTCATTTCATGTGTAATAAGTAAAATAGTGATGCCGAGCTCACGATTAATTTTCAAGAGAAGCTCAAGAATGGCCTCGGTTGTTTCGGGGTCGAGCGCGCTTGTTGCTTCATCACTGAGTAAAATTTCAGGCTCTTGGGCAAGGGCACGAGCAATAGCGACACGTTGCTTTTGACCACCTGACAGCTGGCTAGGGTAGCTATCTAATTTCTCCGTTAGGCCAACAATTTCTGCATATTTTGCAACGCGTTTCTTTACTTCAGAGTCGTTATAGCCTAGAAGCTTTAATGGTACCGAGATATTGTTATAAACGGTCGCTGTTTTTAAAAGGTTAAAATGTTGGAAGATCATCCCGATTTTTTGACGTGTTTTGCGAAGGTCATTAAGAGAAAGGGAAGTAATATCTACATTGTCTATCAATACTTTTCCTGTTGTTGGACGCTCTAATAAATTGACACAGCGAATGAGGGTACTTTTTCCTGCACCACTGTAGCCAATAACCCCATGAATTTCACCTTTTTTAACATGCAAGTTAATACCATCTACTGCTTTGACGATCCCTTTTTTAGTTGTAAATTCTTTTGATATGTTTTCTAATTGAATCATACTGTGAAATCTCCTTTCTAAGCCCTTCTATAAAGCAAGAATCTGCTACCTTCCTATAGGCATACGCAGATTCTTGATCTTATGAAAGGGTGTTAATCGTCACTTACCAGCTTGGAATGACAGAGCCTTTGAATTCTTCTTCAATAAATTTGCGTACTTCATCAGATTGATAAGCTTCAACGAATTTTTTGATCGTTGGGTCATCTTCGTTTTCAGCACGTACTACTATGTGATTCACATATGGAGAGTCCGTAGATTCTAAAAGAATGGAATCTTTTTTAGGGTTAATATCAGCTTCAAGAGCGTAGTTTGTATTAATAGCTGCTACATCTACTTCACTAAGTTGCTTTGGAATTTGTGCAGCCTCTAATTCAATGAATGTTAAGTTCTTTTTGTTTTCTTCCACATCACGAATAGAAGCAGTTAAGTCTACACCCTCTTTTAATTTAATATAACCTGCCTCTTGAAGGACAAATAGGGCACGAGCTCCGTTTGTTGGATCATTTGGTAATCCGAATGTTGCACCATCAGGAACGTCATCGAATGATTTATATTTTTCAGAGTATATACCCATAGGATTTAAAATTGTTTTTCCTACTGGCACTAAATCTGTATTGTGATCTTTGTTAAATGTATCGAGGAATGGCTTGTGTTGATAACTGTTTACATCAAGATCACCCTCGGCTAACGATGTATTTGGTAAAACATAATCAGAGAACGTTTTTAGTTCGACCTCTAAGCCTTTTTCTTTGGCAACCTTTGCTGCAACCTCTGCAATTTGCTCGTGTGGACCAGAAGTTACACCTAGTACAATCTTATTTTCATTAATAGCCTTCTCTTTACTATCTTCTTTAGCACCACAGCCCACTAATGCTGTTACTAATGTAAGACTTGCTAAACCTAATAAAATCTTGTTTTTCTTTCTCATGAAACATACCTCCAAAGTTGTTTTATCGGTATTTAAAAATCAATTTCACCTTGGCGTAATTGCGTCCGGATTTTAAATTGTGCACGCACAATCCAAAATCCGTGACATCCGCCGAAAGGCTTTTATCTTCATGTAAATGAAGATAAAAAAACTCTCTTAAAAAATTAAGAGAGGCTCATGAAAAATTTGTCCTCTCTTATCTTTCAAACGATGACTGTTTGCAGGATTTAGCACCTTCCTTAAAAAAGGAGGTTGCCGAGCTTCATAGGGCCAGTCCCTCAGCTACTCTTAATAAGAGATTAATAATATTTTTTTGTAAATCCGATAGAACTAATATAAATTATAGTATATAGTAAGTCAATCGAATTTTTGAAATTTTTTATTTTCTTAAAATATTTTGTGTGAAAGAGGGATGGGCATGTCTGCTAGCGTGAATTATTGGATTAAAGGTCATTTGTTATCACTGCCGATGTCGCTTTAACGGAAGTACAAGGGCTTCAGCATATTCGACAGTTTGATGGAGGAACAAGTCATGTCCAATTTTATCCACTAGAAGAAGGGCAGAAGCAACCAAGATAGATAGTGAAATGAAAAAACTGTCTCCAAAGCAAGTATGAGCAAAGGGGATCGTTTTGATAGGGCCTTGCTTAGGTAGGGGGGACTAAAATGCTTAGGTATTTCACGTAAGCGCTCTTCGCTAACAAGTAAACCAACCCGCACATTGGCCGAAGCCGTTGCCAGCAGCTACTGCGATATCAGCTTTGTCGAGCAATAAATCGGCAACTTGTTCACTCGTAAAACCTAACGTCCACCTTTGATAAAAGATATGATGCACATACTATTACTTTTTTGTGATTGTCTAGTGGCTTTTCAAAACTAGGGGTGAGACCCAATAAGTATAGGGAGTGAGAAAATTGAACAAAGTCTCGTATTTTATCGTCAATGCTTTTACTTCAGAGCTTTACAAGGGAAATCCCGCGGCAGTTTGTTTACTTGATTCAGCGATACCTGAGTTAACCATGCAAAAAATTGCTCAAGAGATCCCAGTACCAACAACAGCTTTTGTTCAAAGAAAGGGTAATGATTTTTTTCTTAGGTGGTTTACGCCAGCAAAGGAAATACCGATTTGTGGACATGGAACAATCGCTAGCGCTTTTTTACTCTGGAAACAAGGGATTGTACCCGTCAACTCTTCAATTACATTCCAGACTGTAAGTGGTCCTTTGCAAGCGATTTGGCAAAATGAACTAGTTGAAATAACCATTCAAAAGTATCGGTTAGAAGAGATTGAATGCCCTGTGAAGCTTGAAGAATGGCTTGGTACGAAACCGACATATGTAGGAAAAACAGAATTGGATTATATCGTGGAGCTAAGTCACGAAGAGTATATTGCAGATTTCAAAGCTGATTTTCCTGCGATGAAACAGTTCCCTGTACGAGGTGTCTGTATTACAAGTCGTTCTAAGGATGAGGGGATTGATATTGTCTCAAGGTTTTTTTCTCCAGCACAAGGCATTGATGAAGACCATGTAAATGGTTCCACTCATGGTGCGTTAGGACCTTACTGGTGTGAAAAGTTATCAAAAGAAAGCATCGTTAGTCAACAGCTTTCAAAACGTGGTGGATTATTATACGTTATACCAAAAGTGAAAAATGTGGCAATTGCGGGTTCGGCTGTTCAAGTATTAAGTGGTGAATTATTAATCTAAATATTGAGTTAAAACCGTGGAAGTAAGGTTGTTTTATTGTAGTATAAATACAGAACAGTACTGTCTAGAGGAGGAATAACAATGAAAATCGGTTGTATCCAATTAAACGTAGGCTTTGGTAAAGTAGAAGAAAATTTTGCTCGCGCTGAGGACAAGATTCGTGAAGCGGCAAAACAAGGTGCAGAAATTATTGTACTACCGGAGATGTGGAATACAGGCTATGCACTTGAAAAATTACGAGAGCTTGCAGATGTGGATGGAGAGCGTTCGAAAGCATTTTTATCAAATCTAGCGAAAGAGCTTGGCGTACATATTGTTGGTGGCTCTGTTTCAATGAAGAAGGGCGATAAATTTTACAACACGATGTATACGTTTGATAACAATGGTGAGTTAGTAGGTGAATATAACAAGGCACATCTTTTCCGGTTGATGGACGAGCATTTATATTTAGAAGCTGGGGATGAAATGAATCGCTTTGCCATAGGAGATATCGAGGCTGCAGGCGTGATTTGCTATGATATCCGCTTCCCGGAATGGCTACGTGCTCACGCGTTAGAGGGGGCAAAGGTATTGTTCGTACCGGCGCAATGGCCGACATCACGCATCGATCATTGGAAAACGTTGCTGCAAGCACGTGCCATTGAAAATCAATGCTTTGTCATCGCTGTTAATCGTATTTCTAGAAAGGTAGAAAACTTCAACGGTCAATCAATGATTATCCAACCGTGGGGCGAAGTGCTTTGGGTTGGCGCAGAGGACGAAGAGGTTGCTGTCATCGATGTGGACTTTTCGATTGTCGATGAAGTACGGGGCAAAATTCCTGTTTATGATGACCGCAGACCTGGATTATATAATGGAGTAGTTACCGAAAATTAAAATCGGTTAGCACGCTCAAGAAGCAAAACAATCTTGAGCGTGCTAACGGATGAACATCCCCAGTAAAATTAAGAAATTAGTTTTTCTCCTCAATCAAAGAATTAGCGAGCAACATAAATTCAAGTGTAATCCGGTTATGTCCCTTCATGAAATTTTCCCCTAAGAGACTTTCAAGCTTTTTTAAGCGATGGTAGAGCGTTTGTCGTACGATGAACAGTTGTTTGGCTGTTTGTTGTTTCGAGCCATTCGTTTGCAAGTATACCTGCAAAGTTTCTAATAGCTTACTGTTATATTTTTTGTCGTATTCAATAACAGGCTGCAAATAATCTTGAATCACTTCCTGTAAATTTACTTGCATCTGTAATTTATAGATGAGGTGATGTAAATGTAAATCATCGTAAAAATAAGATGACGTTTGTACTTTACTGCAAATATACAATGTTTCGAGGGCGGTTTGATAGCTCTTTGGTATTTCTTCTACGTCTGCAATGACTTTGCCAATGGCGACTTGATAACCTTGAACGATTTGTTTTTTATAAAAATCGGTTTTCTGAAGGGAAGAAACTAACATTTTTAATAATTCGCGACTCGATTTACTATCCTTTGTATGGAGTAAAATAAAAATGACATAGCTTTTTCGTTCAAATAAAAATGGTATAAATCCATTTTGCTCAAAAAGGTTTCGATAGTAGAGCTTACTATAGACAATATCCTCTTGCACCTTTGAGACGGCATGAGGAGTTGCTAACATAAAAATGGCTCCGCTAGAAAGTTTATAGGTAGAATGATGGGTGACGATAAATTTATAGATTTCCTCTTTTGATAGTTTTTGATCGATCCAATCCGCTAAAATAGAGGCATCCTCAATGTCCCTTTTCTCTTCAATATAAAATTCTCTCATTAACAGCTGTGCGAGCGCAGTAGCTGTACGGTCTAAAATAAGTAATTCGAACTCTGAGAATAGACCATCCTCTCTATAGAGCGTTAAATCTGCATAATGCTGGTCAAAAATAAAGATGGGCTCATTTTTAAATACGGGTGCTACTTTGCACATCGTTAAAAGTTGTTGGCGCTTATGATGCGGCATATTTGGGGAAAGGATAGGCTCTCGACCTTTTATAGAAAAGATAATTTGTGTCTTCAATTTATTATACATATTTTGCAAAACTTCTTCTGCGGTTTGCCCTAATAGAGCATTTTTATTTAATGTTTGAGAGTAAGATTCTAAAGTAGAAATCATTAAATATTGTTGATTCATAATTTGACTATGTAAATCCTGTGTAATACGAACAAAAGGGACGGTGTCATGAAAAACGATAATAGGGAAGCTGTGCCGGTTAGCAAGAGCTACAATCACTTCCGGGATGGTCTGTATGGAAGTCCCGTATTCAATGCACAGTGCCGCGCAATTTTTCTCGATTAACGATTCTACGAAAAAGATAAAGTTTTCGATGCTATGCTGAAGGCTTATCCCTGTTGTTAAAACCAGTTCATCACCAGCTAGAAAATTATCTACTTGTATAATTTCAATAACATGGGCCCACTTTACAATTCGTAATAATCCATCCTCACCAGCTACGACCTCCGCACTTTGGAAGTGTGTATTTTCTAATACATCCTTCACCTGAAGCTTAAATTGACTCATTTTTATCCTCCTTCCTTTTAGCTTATTTCAGCGGGTGTCCAAACATCCGCTGAAATAGAGGAACTCAGTCTAAGTACGCCGCGTCCTGTGGCAACGACTGAGTGACCAACATCTAGTTGGCACAAAGCCGATTCCGGACGCGTTGTTTAGCTACGCGACAGTGGCAATTATGTCGAGGCATAATTGATCATAGACCACTTTCTTGTTTTCTTATGGATGTATCATTTTTGCTTATATAAACAAAAAATATCGTATTTTAAGAATATTTAGTCTATTTTACAATATGTATAAAACAAATGTATAGGATTTTACAGTTTGTCTATACCTTCGTTTCTATGTAACATGTAAAATTTTTGTAAGCGGTAATCCAATCTATAAAAGAGGTGAACAGATATGGAGCATCGGACGCATTTACAGAAAGGGTTAAAGAAAAGGCATATGACGATGATCGCTATTGCAGGGGTTATCGGAGCCGGTCTATTTATGGGGAGTGGCTCAGTGATTACCTTAGCCGGCCCTGGCGCAATTTTATCTTATATATTTGCGGGTATTATCGTTATTCTTGTCATGCGAATGCTGGGAGAAATGGCAGCCGTCAATCCAACGAGTGGGTCATTTGCGCATTATGCACATGATGCAATTGGTCCGTGGGCTGGTTTTATGATTGGTTGGTTATATTGGTTTTTCTGGGTTGTTGCCATTGCTTTAGAAGCAACGGCAGCAGCTGCGATTATTCAATATTGGTATGATGGGATTCCTTTATGGCTACTAAGTCTTTTATTAACTGTAGCACTTACTTTAACAAATGCCCTTTCCGTCAAAGCTTTTGGTGAATTTGAATATTGGTTCTCTCTTATTAAGGTTGCAAGTATTATAGTTTTCCTAGCACTGGGCGCATTTATTATCTTTGGTATCGCACCTAATTTTGATGCGGTAGGTACGACCAATTTAATCGATGAGGGTGGCTTTTTACCGAATGGTTTTGGTGCTGTCCTGATGGGGGTAGTCATTGTTATTTTCTCCTTTATGGGCACAGAGATTGTGGCCATTGCAGCAGGGGAATCTGATGAACCGTTAGCAGCAGTGACAAAAGCGACAAATTCAATTACTTGGCGTATTTTGATTTTCTACGTTGGATCGATAACGGTAGTTGTCACATTATTACCTTGGCATTCCTCAAGTATTTTAACGAGTCCCTATGTAGCAGTATTGGATTACATCGGCATTCCAGCAGCTGCGCAAATCATGAATTTTGTTGTCTTAACTGCGGTTTTATCGTGCTTAAACTCCGCGCTATATGCGACATCTCGAATGGTATTTTCTTTAGCGGAGAAGGGGGAGGCCCCAAAAGCATTTTTGAAATTAAATAAAAAGGGAGCACCTGTTAATGCCATAATAACAGCGACATTCTTCTCGTATATTGCCGTTATTATGAACTATGTTTCACCAGATAAAGTATTTATGTTTTTACTTAGTTCATGTAGTGCAATCACGTTGATTCTTTACTTAATCATTGCTTTTTCACAATTAAGCATGCGACGGAAAATGGAGAAAGAAAATCCCGAACTATTAAAAGTGAAAATGTGGTTATTCCCCTATTTAACGTATTTCACTATAGTAGTTACAACAGCATTACTGATCTCGATGTTTTTTATTGAATCGATGCGTTCGCAAATTTTATTTACATGTATTGTAGTGGCGGTCGTAATGATTTTCTATTTAGTTACAAAGAGGAAAAAATTGCCAAATTCAGTAGGAGAAGCAAGTTCTATGTTCCAAAAATAACGCTAAAGAAGGAGTAGGGAAATTATGACAATTCAGCAAAAAGTGAAAACGCTATCACATTTTATCAATGGTGTTGAAACAGCAGGTACTAGTGGCTGTTACTCGGAAGTTTATAATCCAACAGCAGGAGAGGTCATTGCGCAAGTTCCGTTAGCGACTAGAGATGAGGTGAAGCAGGCTATCCAGCAAGCGAAGGGAGCTTTCCCGGCATGGAAAAAGACATCGATTGGTAAACGGGTTGAGGTTTTGCATCGTTTCCGTCAGCTATTAGTTGAAAGACAAGATGAGCTCATCAAAATAATTTGTGAGGAAAGTGGCAAAACGAAGGAAGATGCTAAGGGCGAAATTGTTCGTGGCATTGAATCCGTAGATATGGCAATCAGTGCCCCGCAAATGCTGAAAGGGGAATACTCGGTTAATGTAGGCGGCGATATTAATGCCTTTTCTGTAAAAGCACCACTTGGCGTTGTTGCAACAATTGCTCCGTTTAATTTCCCTGTTATGGTTCCGTTGGCGATTACAAGTATGGCGGTTGCGGTAGGAAATGCAGTTATTTTAAAGCCGTCTGAGCGCGTGCCAATGTCCGCCTTATATTTAAGTAACGTATGGAAAGAGGCAGGACTGCCGGATGGGATTTGGACAGTTATAAATGGTGATAAAGAGGCGGTTAATGAACTGCTAGAAAATAAAGAGATACAAGCGATTTCATTTGTTGGCTCAACACCTGTTGCGGAATATATTTATCAAACGGGGACGAAGCATAATAAGCGTGTCGCTGCATTTGGTGGCGGGAAGAACTTTATGATTGTCATGCCAGATGCAAACCTAGAGCAAACAGCTAATGCCTTTTTAGGTGCAGCCTATGGAGCAGCGTCCCAGCGTTGTATGGCTATTTCAGGAGCAATCGTCGTTGGGGAAGATACTGAACAACGCTTGACAGAGATATTGAAGGAGAAAATCTTAAAATTAAAAGTTGGTCCATATACAGATGGCGAGGTAGACTTTGGCCCAGTTATTACGCAGCAATCAAAAGAGGCTATTCTTCGATATATCGACGGGGCCATTGCGGAAGGGGCCAATCTTGTAACGGACGGTCGAAATCCGAAAATATGCGAAACATCGAAAGGCTTTTATCTTGGTCCGACATTATTAAATAATGTGACGCCACAAATGACTATTTTTAAAGAGGAGGTTTTTGGCCCTGCCCGTATTATTGTAGGCGTTAAAACCTTACAAGAAGCTATTGATTTGATTAATGATCACGAACTTGGGAATGGTGTCACGATGTTTACCGGTAGCGGCTCGGCGGCGCGTAAATTCCAACAAGAAATTGAAGTAGGTATGGTAGGCGTTAATGTTCCGATTCCGATTCCAGTTGGCTATCATAATTTTGGGGGATGGAAGCGATCTAAGTTCGGTGAAGGGCATATGTTTGGCCCAGACCAAGCACGATTCTTTACGAAAGCGAAAACAATTTCTGAACGCTGGCCAGATGTAACAGAGGATACGACAAGTTCATTTGCGTTCCCAAGTAATAACGATGCGAATAAGTGAAAAACATGAAGGGGTGTATAGATATGGTTCAAGTAAATCTTAAAAGTGATATTTTAAAGAAAGATGAACAATATGTATGGCATTCAATGAAACCCTACAATCCACAAGCGACATATGTAGTAGAAAAATCAAATGGTGCAAGGATTGTTGATACAGATGGCGTTGAATACATTGATGCACTGGCGGGATTGTGGTGTGTAAATGTAGGTTATGGTCGCAAGGAATTAGCAGATGTTGCCCGTGAGCAGATGATGAAAAATGCCTATGCTCCTTTATCGCAGGGACATTTACCAGCAGTTGAACTGGCTGAAAAGATTAATGAGATGCTTGGTGGAGACTATGTGATTTTCTTCTCTAATAGTGGGTCAGAGGCTAACGAAACTGCGTTTAAAATTGCGCGTCAGTATCATCAACAAAAAGGGGAAAGCTCTCGCTATAAAATTGTTTCTCGCTACCGTGCGTACCACGGTAGTTCTTTTGGCGCATTAGCTGCGACAGGGCAAGCAGAACGAAAATATAAATATGAACCACTATCTCCTGGCTTTATCCATGTAGCACCACCTGATCAATATCGGGAACATGAAAGTGATACACTTGCCCCAGCAGATTTAGCAAGCGTCAGGGCAGTAGAAAAGACGATGACATGGGAGCTAAGTGAAACAATAGCCGCCATGATTTTAGAGCCAATTATTACAGGTGGTGGCGTCATCATGCCTCCGGTCAACTATTTAAGGGGCATTGAAGAAGTGTGTAAAAAACATGGAGCTTTAATGATTGTAGATGAAGTAATTTGTGGCTTTGGTCGAACAGGTAAGCCATTTGGATTTATGAACTACGGTGTAAAACCAGATATTATTACGATGGCAAAGGGGATTACAAGTGCCTATTTACCATTATCAGCTACAGCGGTAAAACGGGAAATTTATGAGGCATTCACCGAGTCTGATGCATACGGTTATTTCCGTCATGTCAATACATTTGGCGGATCACCAGTCGCATGTGCGGTCGCATTAAAAAATATCGAGATTCTTCAACAAGAAGCATTATTTGAAAGATCTAGTGAGGTTGGAGCTGCTACCCTTCAAGCACTTCAGCAAGCATTGGGGAAACACCCGAATGTTGGGGATGTTCGAGGCAAAGGCTTATTAATTGGCATCGAGTTAGTGTCAGATAAAACGTCGAAGGTGCCTTTACTAGTAGATAAAGTAAATGCTGTTATTGCTGCATGTAAGGAGCAAGGTGTTATTATCGGTAAAAATGGAGCAACTGTTGCAGGCTTTAATAACGTATTAACATTATCTCCGCCACTAAATATTGTACAAGAGGATCTCGATACAATTATAAAAGTTGTCATTGATAGTATTCATAAAATCTAAAAGTAAAGCTGTCTCAAAAGTCGTAGTAAAACTTTTGAAACAGCTTTTTGATTGTCTTATAGCATAAGAAAGGTTAGGCGAAGTATGAGTATGAACAAAGCTCCTCCCGTTAGAGCAAGTAATATCAAAATTCTCTTTTTTAAAGTATCGTTCATACACACCTTCACCTACTCTTCTGTTGTTTTAAACATGTAGCCACTATACGAGTTGTAGATAATCATGACAATGCCCATTAACATGAAATTTGATATGAGAGAACTTCCGCCATAGCTTAGAAACGGTAATGTCATACCTGTTACCGGTAAAAGTCCAATTGTCATACCGACATTTTGTGTAATTTGGAAGGCTAATAAACTAGAAATACCAGCTCCCATCAGCGCCATAAATGGGTCCTTTGCTTCTACTGTAATAAGAACAATACGGTAAATAACGAAGAATAAAAGAGTAATGACAAATGCCCCTCCAACGAACCCGAGCTCTTCAGCAATGTTTGCGAAAATGAAATCTGTATGCTTTTCCACGACATAGACATTATTGTTCATGTAACCTTTTCCGGTAAACTGCCCTGAACCAATTGCCGAAAATCCCTGCCTCGTTTGAAAAGATGAGTCCGGATATTCATTAGGCTGCAACCATCCATTAATTCGAGAAATTTGATGTCCTGACAATTTATTTAAAATTTTGTCGGTAAAAAATTCATTAAATTTTACATATAGAATAGCCACAACGCTGAGAATTGATACTGGAATAGCTGTAAAGATTATTAGCAATTTTCTTTGTATACCTGAAAAGAAAAGCATCGGTACAATCATCGACATATAAATCATTGTCATGCCCGTATCAGGTTGCTTGTAAACAGCAAGCATAGGGGGAAGAGTGATAATAGCAATGATTAAGAGTAGTCGCATATCCGTAAAAAAGGTAGGGCGCACATATTTTTCTCGATGTGCAACAATGACCTTACTAACAACAATTAAAAGTGCGAACTTTAAAAACTCTGACGGCTGAAATGATCCTAATACTGGAATTTGGTACCAACGCTTTGCCTCATTGACAGTCCGGGCTATACTTTCGGGTGCAATGAATAAAGCAAATGTTAACAAGACCATCCCCCAATAAAATGGCCATCCAATTTTTTTTAGTTGCTCAATATCGAGTATTGCTACGCCATACATAACTAAAAATCCGATTAGGTAATAAAAAAACTGCTTTATAATAAACGAGCTTGTATACTGCTCAAACACCGTACTACTGGAATGAACAAAGAGACAACTAATAATACCGAGCAATAACAAGCTAATGACTAAACTTTTATCTAATTTATTGATATGTAACACTCAAACACCTCCTTTTTACCACACTTTTACTAGACAACGATTAAGAAATACAGAAGGTTGCAAGTTAAAAGATAGATTTATTACAAAAATTATAAATAGCGTAAACCAATTTTACTAATATATTGGTTTTATATTTAATTCTATTAGTATATTTACGGATTACCACAATCACATTTGGTTTATTTCTTGAGCCCTTCTGACGAGAGCACTTAGGGTTACGACGGTGTTATATGTGAAAGCAAACGCAGGCGAAACGTTTGCTTTTTTGGGACTAATTAGTACGGTGTACAAATGTACTTTTCAGGAATACATATGTATTTTATTTGTTTTGCTAGCACAATATTTTATAGGCCTCATATACTGATGATAAAGCATTTTACGTGCTATTTTTAAAAATTGAAAATATTATAGTTGTATTTTTAATGTGAACAAATTATAATGGGATTCATCGTAAGTGTTATTAAATCAATGTTTATTTATATATTATTGTACTTTCGAGTAGTACAATTGTTCACGGATGGAGGTTTGGAGAAATGAAAAAGATAATGGTTACAGGAGCACTAGGTCAAATAGGTTCTGAGCTTGTAGAAAAACTTCGTAGTATTTATGGAGAGGACAATGTATTAGCGACAGATATTCGGAAGCTTGAGCATTCTAAGGGTCCATTTGAAGTATTGGATGTGACGGATGGACAAAGAATGCATGATCTAGCGAAGGGTTTTGGTGCAGATACAATGATGCATTTAGCGGCGTTATTATCGGCAACAGCAGAAAGAAATCCGTTGCTGGCGTGGAATTTAAATATGGGGGGTTTAATGAATGCGTTGGAGGTTTCGCGTGAGTTAAACTTGCAATTTTTTACGCCAAGCTCTATAGGCGCGTTCGGCCCATCGACACCGAAGGATAATACGCCACAGGATACATTACAGCGCCCGACAACAATGTATGGGGTAAATAAAGTTGCTGGTGAACTGTTATGCGATTATTATTTCAATCGTTTTGATGTAGATACTCGCGGTGTACGCTTCCCAGGGTTAATTTCATATGTAACTCCTCCAGGAGGTGGTACGACAGACTATGCAGTAGAGATCTTCTATGAAGCGATTAAGCAAGGGAAGTATACATCTTATATTCAAGAAGGTACGTACATGGACATGATGTACATGCCAGATGCATTGCAAGCTATTGTAGATTTAATGGAAGCTGATAGTAGCAAACTATTACATCGCAATGCCTTTAATATCACTGCAATGAGCTTCGAGCCATCTGAAATTGCGGCGGAAATTAACAAGCATTTGCCACATTTCCGTATGGATTATCATGTAGATCCAGTACGTCAAGCGATAGCAGATAGCTGGCCAGATTCTTTAAATATAGAAGCGGCACAAAAAGAATGGGGCTTTAAAGCACAGTATGATCTAGCAAAAATGACAGTTGATATGCTTGATAAATTAAAAATAAAATTACAAACAAAAGCCTGTTCATAAATAAAAATCCCTAAAAGCGGACGAAGAATTTAGTTTTCTTCGTCTTTTAGTGTTGGAAAACTACATGGTTCAGGGCATATTTGTAAATACTGTGGCATTTTAACGTTTCAAGTGAACTCACCTGAATCGAACAGAATAAACTTTTATATGAACCTGTATGGTTAAGGTCTTCGCGCTCAATATATTCATGGAAATTATAATCTAGCTCTTTATTCAAGCCTTCATCATCTTTATAGCTTTGGGAGTTTTCCTTAAAATAGTTCATACATTTTGAAGCTCATCAGGAACAAAGTTACCTCCAAATTCACCGAAATATCCTTTTTTCTCTGTAACTGTACGCCACTTCTCTCGACTATAAACGTTGCAATAAATATGGTCAAAAATACTTGTTTAACCAAGTACATTTATGATTTCCTTTGTACAGTACAACTTTACAGGGAGTGGCGAGCATGATAGCCACAGCCCTTGATATAGCTTGGTTCTAGGCTATCGATCATGCGACTAGAGGCTCCCAATCAAGTTGTTATTATTCACGTACATGTATAGAAGACTTATTTTGACATACAATCCTTCTGTAAATAGGACGAGTAACCGTGGTGCCACCTTTATTCGCAAAAATGGCGTGCTTTCAGGGAGTAAATTTGTCCTTACATTTGATGAGGCTGCTCCAAAGCCCTAGTATGTACTACTGATTTCCACAAAAGCGCGAGAAATCAACTTTTTTAACATTGATTTCTCGCGCTTCTTTAGGTTTTGATTCCTAGCCTCGTTAAATTAAATTTTTGAAGTTTAAGCGTTTATTTAACAAATACATAATCGGTGCACCGACCGCTAAGACAACAAATTCACCTGCAGCAACAGTTAACCATGTCCAGAAGAACGGTAATTCTAATGCTAAGTTCAATTCAAATGCAATGATAAACATAGTGCATGTAAATAACAATGTATTGATGACTAAACGTGCCCAAATATTTTTGACAAATTTACAAATAAGTATGAACAGCCCAAGGGTTATCATTGAATGGCCTACACCGAAAACTAAATCATACATGCCGAGTGGTGAAAATATATTGGAGATAAATACACCAATAATGATTCCTACGGCAAAGCGTGGATTAAATGCAACTAGATGGTTAAACATTTCCGATATACGGAACTGCACCTCTGTAAAGCCGAATGGTGCGACTAATAATGTTATAGCAATGTAGAGCGCTGCAATAATGCCGCTCGTTGCTAAAAATTTTATTTTCATATTCATTTCTCCTTAGTTTTTTTACGTGGGATGGTTACGAACCACGTGAAGCAAATGCAATCATATCAATGTTCATGCTTGTTTGTAAATAGCGATGAGTAAATTATGTGTAAAATTATAAAGCGGCTAAAATATTTATTGTATTATTCTCATCTTCTTCTCGAAGCTCTTTGATGAGGTGTGTGTAAATACGAATTGTTGTATCTACATCTGCATGTCCAATTGATTTAATTTACGAATTACTTTTTTAATGCTTTATTAACGCCTGTATTGCTAAAAACTTTTTATTTAGAAGCTGATTATAAAACACCAATTTATAAATATTCTCAGGTGTAACTTCATAAAAATGATTGAACAGACTCATTGTTACCTTGAAGGGATTCTTCTAGTGTTAAAATCTTTAGTAATATATTGTGTAATTTTGAAAACTATAAGTTTTTTATAGAGTGTGAGAACAGTAATTCTATTGTATATTCTTTTGAAAGTATTACGGAGTCTGGGCACTACACTTTGAAAGATAGTGGCTTTTTTACTTTGTTAAAACAAAAAGAAGCTCTATGAACTGTTTTAAGTCATAGAGCTTCTTTAACTTTGATTAAATCACTTAATACCATTAAATTCGACACCAGCAGGTGATGGGGTTAAAACACTATTTCCATCTTTTACTACATAATCTGCCATAAATGAGGCTTTATTTTTATAGTGAGCGATATTATAAGATCCTATTTTTCTATCAAGAAATGGTTTAATATATGTTTCATTGAAAAAATTATTCATTACAATTGTAGAGTAATTAGTATTTGGTAGCATTGCATAACCATAAACTCTACCACCAATCTAATCTATACTACTTAAACCAGCATTTCTAGCATATAAAGTTGCATAAAATAGTGTATCACTATGACTCGTGTCACGAAAAACTACGCTACCTAGATTAACACTACCCCTTGCTTGAATATTTTTAGCAGCATTTAATTCATCAATTTTTTCACTAGGTATTACTTCTACATGGTCTAAGTTTAATTTTTCTAGTATTACTTCAATATTTTCATCCATTGCATTAGGGTTTTCCTCGTAGTATTTCTCTATCAAATTCATCTCATTTAAAGTGGTAACTCTACTTGTGGGTGATATTACATCTTTATTTGTTAACAAACTATCAATTTCTTGCTGACTAAGGAATTCCTCTGTTTGAGCAAATCCTTTTGGTAAAAAAGTAGTAACTAATAGTAGCAACATTGCTACAAAAACCAATATTCTTTTCCTCGTATGTAAAAATCCTCCTTTTTTAATTATTACTATTGTATCACTTGTAGACCCCTTTTTTAAATAATTTTTTGATATTTCTGTTTATAGTGTAATGTTTTTTCATTAAGATAAAAACATTACCATTTTGAATTGGCAAGTAGTCGAGTATTACTAAGGAGGGCGCAACATGTATAAATACGCACAGATTGATAGCCGTAAATATTGTTACAGGTATAAGTTATCTATCAGGCATTATATAAGATAAAAATATGATTTTATTGTAATTTTTAACGTTTCCTTGCCATAAGAGACCTTATTTGCTTGTACATCAGGTACTAGTTTTTTGCGAATTGTACTCATTTCACTTCACCGTCCTTTGGTTTCTCGTAATCCATATCAAAAAAGAACTGTTCTAAGCAGTTCTTTTAAAGTGACTTTTTAAACCACTAAATGCTTGAGCAAGTTTTGGGGCAGAGATTAATGGGGGCTCAATTAATTGAAAGTAAACGTCTAAAATAGCGGGGTCCGAATAGATCCAGTGAGTATGGACAGCACTTATAATCAACTATTTTCCGCAAGTACCTACAAATGGAGGTAATTCCTCTTGCAGTACTACAACTTCACCTAAGTTAAGTGCATTTCCATATATACCGAGCGACTCGAATGTTATCCCAGTATGAAGTGCACTACGACTTGGGCGACCTTGAATCATTAAAATTTCGATTAAGTTTTACTGAGCGGTTCCTATAGAAACTTTTCCGTTTGCAATCTGAGAAAATTTTGTAAAAGCTTTGCATTGAGACACCTCTATTTCTATTAATAGTTATAATGTGGATGCCTTGGGAAAGTAGTAGGTTTCTAATTTGAAATTATTCATCTAAAATGTTTTTAATTTCTTCTATTTCAAAAATTATATCGTTTAGTTGTTTTTTAAATTCATTTGTATATGCTAACTCTTGATCTAATTCTTTTGTATATTCTAAGGCATTTAAGGCAAAATCTAAAGCAAATGCAAATAGATTGTCACATAGATTAGAAATGATTGTGTCAATATCCCCAACACTTGCATTTTGATTCTCTTGTGAATAAGAAGGTTGATTTGAATTGCTTTCATTATTGTTCATGGTATTCCTCCTTTTGAGAACAGCACTAGTCTTATTTGCATCATATGCATGAAATGTAAAAAAGGAGACTGGAAAGGAAAATCATCTGTAGTTCAATCTTTTTAAGGAGTAATATGAGAGGGGGTTCTAAAGCACTTGCAGGTTGTTTTTATTCACACTTAATGGGTGGCTCAAATGTATGTTGTGGATATCTTGAAGAAGTAAGGGCGAATAAATACTGTTATGAAGGTCTGACATTTCTTATGTTTTGCATAAATTACTTAAAAAGGCGAATAATAGAATCATGTAGGATACTTTAGAAAAATAAACATCGTACCCCGAAAATCATGTATTATTGAGGTTTCCTATACCATCAATAAGCAGGGATTTCGAATACGAGATCTAGCCAACACTAGTTGAATGGGCTACGCCGACCGACGAACAGAAGACAAAGGAACCTCTGGGGTGTTTTAAAAAAAGTGTTCAACTTAGAATGGCCATCTAGGAATTACTTAAAAATCAAATGTCAGAAAAATACCTTCGCAAAATTGTCAAAAAAATTTTTTGTTATGTTAGAAAAAGAAATCAATTTGTAAAAACAGCGTAGTTTAGCGGTTTAAAGCGGCAAATTGGACGGGAAGATAAAATATTTCATTAAGTTCAAGAGTCAGAACATTCATAATGTTGTTGACGAACCTTGATAATAGCGATAATATAGCGATACATTCACACTTTGTTTGGATAAAGTGTGATAAATATCAGAGATAATAGTTGGAGGGATTATTTGTGAAAAGCAATTTAAAAAAGCTTTCGTTCCTGTTATTTGGGTTAGTTTTGATGCTTGCTGCTTGTGGTAGCAGTGACTCTAGTTCATCAGATTCGAAAGGGAACGAAACGAATAATGCAAGTGAGGATAGTAATGCAGATGACAAAATATATAAGATCGGGATTACTCAAATAGCTGAGCATCCATCTTTAAATGATGCAACTGAAGGCTTCAAAAAAGCAATTGAAGAATCGGGCTTAAAAGTTGAATACGATTCACAAATAGCGCAAGGAGATAACAGTCTTAACACGACAATTGCAAACAACCTATTAAGCGCCAACGTAGATTTAATCTTTGCTAACTCTACGCAATCAGCACAAGCAGCGGCGACAGCTACTAGTGATATTCCAATCGTCTTCACTTCTGTAACGGATGCTGTTGGCGCACAGCTCATTGAATCTATGGAGAAGCCGGGGAAAAATGTAACAGGAACGATCGATTTACATCCTGATACTATTTCGAAAACAGTAGCATTCTTAAAGGATTTAGGTGCGAAAAAAGTAGGGATGGTGTACAACGCTGGTGAGCAAAACTCAGTAGCACAAGTAAAAGAAGTGAAAAAAGTGATGGGTGAGCAAGGCATAACAGTAGCTGAGGCATCTGCGGCAACTTCTGCGGAAGTAAAACAAGCTGCTGAATCATTAATCGGTAAAGCTGATGCATTCTATATCATTACCGATAATACAGTAGTTTCAGCTCTTGAGTCTGTTATTGATGTAGCAAATTCTAATAAATTACCGCTAGTTGTAGGAGAGCTTGACTCTGTGGCACGTGGTGGCTTAGCAGCATATGGTTTTGAATATTATGATATCGGTTATGAAGCGGGGCAAATGGCTGTGAAGATTCTAAAAGGTGAAGCAACACCTGCTGATATACCAGCGCAATACCCACAAAAACTAAAACTAGTAATCAATAAAAAAGTAGCGGATGATTTAGGAATCGAAATTAAAGATTCTTGGGGTGCAGAGCTTTTAGAAAAGTAATGACCTGACATGATCATCTTACGAGCGAAGCGGAGGAGAACTAAAACTGCCCCCGCTTTATCTACTTTTTCAGCATTTTGGGCCGATTAGGGATTTATGTAAATTTCTATTAAGTTGTTTCAGTATCATATCGTAAGGTGGATTTTCGTTCCGACTGGGAGCTTTGTTGCTGCCGCTCCGCTTTCGCACAGTTAAAACATTTGTTGCTGCCGCTCCGCTTTCGCACAGAGTAGAGCTTCCTCGGGGCGTCCGATGAGTCGCTTGTGCCAACAGATATTTTTTGTGCGAAAGCGTAGTACTAACATAGCGGTAGCAACGTGTTTTGTCTGTGTAATAGCAAAGCGACAACAACAGCACGATGTTGGTTACGTAGGCGTTATTGCAGGATATGATGCTTTTCGCCTTCGTTCCTCTATTCGCTCGCTCCAGGGGCTCATCTGTGACGCACCCAAGAAGTCGTTCAGTCTCCGTTCAACCTATCTACTTTTTAATCATATCATCTCCAACTTTTGGTGATGAGTCATTAAAACCTTAAAAATATGTATGGCTTTCAAAGGGCTTTAGTAGTTTTGAGCTCTATTTAAGGGAATGGAGCTCAAGTAAGAATTTTTATTAAAATTTAGTTTAAGAAATAATTAGGAGATGATTCAACTATGTTTTTAGCAATATTTGGCGCGATGGAGCAAGGAATCATCTATGCAATTATGGCACTTGGTGTGTATTTAACATTCCGCGTGTTAGATTTTCCGGATTTAACGGTTGATGGAAGCTTTGTAACAGGGGCGGCTACAGCAGCGACGATGATTGTGCTTGGCTACCACCCAATCTTAGCGACTTTAGTGGCAATTGTTGCTGGATTTATTGCTGGATGTATGACAGGAATTCTTCACACAAAAGGGAAAATTAATCCTTTATTATCGGGGATTTTAATGATGATTGCTTTGTATTCTATTAACCTACGTATTATGGGGTCAACTACAGAAAATACGATAGGTCGTCCGAATATTCCACTATTAAATTCAGAGACTTTATTTTCAAAGTTTCAAGCGTTTTGGAGTAATTTAGGAATCGATTCTGCATTAAATAACCTATTAAAAGGCTTCGGCGTTGAGCAATTACCTTTAACGTGGAGTGCGATAATCGTTGTATTAATCATCACGATTTTAATTAAGTTCACTGCAGACTGGTTCTTAAAAACAGAGGTTGGCTTGGCTATTCGAGCAACCGGTGATAATAAGCGTATGATTCGTAGCTTCTCGGCCAATACAGATACACTTATAATTCTAGGGCTAGGACTTTCTAATGCACTTGTTGCCTTTTCTGGAGCTTTAATCGCACAATATTCGAAGTTCTCAGATGTCAGTATGGGGATTGGGATGATTGTAATCGGTCTTGCCTCTGTTATTATCGGCGAAGCCATTTTCGGTACAAAAACAATTATGCGCACAACTTTCGCTGTCATTGCTGGAGCGATTATTTACCGCATTATTTTAGCATTAGCATTACGAGTAGATTTCCTTGATTCAGGAGATATGAAATTAATAACAGCTATCATTGTTATTATAGCGTTGATTTTACCTCAATTAATCAATAAGGGTAAGGAGCGTAAACGAAAGGTGAAACGCGCAGCAGAGAGGGCACGAGTAAAGACGGTTGAGCAGGGAGGGAAGGGCCTTGCTTAAATTAAATGGCATTAATAAGATTTTTAATGAAGGTACGCCTGATGAAAAAATTGCACTTGCAGAAATTAATTTGCACTTAAAGCCAGGGGATTTCGTCACAATTATCGGCAGTAATGGTGCTGGTAAATCGACCATGATGAATATGATTTCTGGCGCGTTAACACCAGACTTTGGCACGGTTTTTATTGATGGGAATGAGGTTACTACTTTACCAGAATATAAACGTTCTCACTATATCGGTCGCGTATTCCAGGATCCGATGGCTGGTACAGCACCAACAATGACGATTGAGGAAAATTTAGCATTAGCTTACTCACGTAATAAGAGTAGAGGCATGCGCTTCGGTGTTGATAAAAAACGTCGAGAATTTTTCAAGGAATCGTTGGAGATGTTGGGCTTAAATCTGGAAAATCGCCTATCTGCAAAAGTTGGCTTACTTTCGGGAGGGGAGCGTCAAGCGCTGTCTCTTTTAATGGCAACATTTACGAAGCCCTCGATTTTATTATTAGATGAACATACGGCTGCACTTGACCCATCTCGTGCAGCGTTAATCACACGTATTACGAAATACTTAGTTGAGAAAGACAGCTTAACGACATTAATGGTCACGCATAACATGCAACAAGCGTTGGATTTAGGAAATCGGCTAATTATGATGGACAAAGGTCAAATCATTTTAGAGGTTGGCGAGGATCGCAAGCATGAATTGACCATCCCTGATTTAATGGCAGAGTTCGAACGTATCCGTGGGGAGAAAATGAACTCAGACCGTGCATTACTAGGATAGTAAATGGTAAAACGCTCATACCTAAGTGTGGGCGTTTTTTTGCTAAATCATAAAGTTGGTCTATAAACAATCAAAAATTCTCGAAAAATAAGCAAACTCTTTCGATAAAGTGCATTATAATCTAGCTAAAGGAGGTGAACATATGTTACTGAAAAAGAGGGGAGTTTCATCGAAGCAACGCGTGTTAGAAATGCTTGAAAGGCGATTGCCTAAATCTCACCCAAAGACTACTTACTATCAAGAAATGCTCAATAGAACAAGAGCAGGATATGCAGGTGAGCAAAGAGTAGATTAGGAACTGCAAGAAATCTATTTGGAGCAAGTACATTATTTATTGCATGATGTTGTGCTTCAGTCTGAAGGTGGCTCCATACATCAAATGGATACATTATTACTGTCGCAAAATTTTATCTTAATAGTGGAAATCAAAAATATCGTTGGGCGTGTAGAATATATGGAAGATAACCATCAATTTATTCGAATGACGTCCTGATGGCAAAGTAGATGGCTTCCGAAATCCTTTTGATCAAGTGAAGCGGCATGCTAGGTTTTTGCGGCAGATTTTTCAAAAGGTTGGTTATCATATACCTATTGAATATATAGTTGTTTCTGCAAATCCGAGTATGATTATGTCACCAAGTATCTTGTCACAGCCAATTCTGCATGTAAGTGGCTTGGCTGAGAGGATAGAGCAGCTGTTCAGGCAACATCAACAAGTCTATACAAGTGAAGAAGTTTTACGAGAATTCTCAGAGCATATTTTAAAGATGCATATACCGACACAATGGTCGCTAAATATGAAGATGGATGAACTAAAGAAAGGTGTATTATGCTCTAAGTGCGATTATCGATTTGTGATGCACTATCGACAAGGTAAGTGGCGGTGTGAGAATTGTGGGGGGGAAGATAATAAAGCATTCAATAATGCACTGAAAGATTACCGATATATGTATGGTGAATTTATAACCAACAGTTTATTCCAAAATTTTTTCGGTATCTCTTGCGCTAAAACGGTATATAAAATATTAAAGTCTTTGCAGCTTCAAGAAGTAGGTGCAAAGAAGAATCGAAAGTATATGATTAAATAGATACAGTCTATCAATGCGGTCAGATAGACTGTATTTTCTGGATTGTTCCGATAAATTAATAAATCATTCCGATAAAATCTGAAATTGTTCCGATAAAACACTAAATCATTCCGATAAACTTTCACCCCCGCGAAAAAAGCCACACTTACATTACATAGCAAGTGTGACCCTTTATGTTAGACTAGTAAGCCAAATAGTTGAATGTCGTTGTTTACTTCTTTGTATTTGAAGCCGAATTCATTCATGCGTGCGAGTAATCCTTCATAGTCTTCACGATTACCAAGCTCGATACCGACTAAGGCAGGACCACTTTCTTTGTTGTTTTTCTTTGTATATTCGAAGGTTGTAATGTCATCATTCGATCCTAGAACGCTTGTTAGGAATTGACGAAGCGCGCCTGCACGCTGTGGGAAGCTAACGATGAAGTAGTATAGTAATCCTTCGTGAATTAAAGATTTCTCTTTAATCTCCTGCATACGGCCGATGTCATTATTACCACCACTAATGATGATAACGACTGATTTACCTTTAATCTCCTCTTTATAAGAGTCGAGTGCTGCTACTGATAATGCTCCAGCAGGCTCTGCGATAATGGCATGTTTATTGTATAAATCTAAAATCGTTGTACATACTTTTCCTTCTGGTACTAGTACAATGTCGTCTAAGTAGCGACGACAAACATCATATGTGTGATTACCGACGCATTTTACCGCAGCACCGTCTACGAATTTGTCAATCCCATCAAGTGCCACTGCACCACCTTCAGCAAATGCAGCCTTCATGCTACCTGCCCCAGAAGGTTCTACACCGATAATTTTGCTAGTAGGAGAAAGGTTTTTCACATAGGCAGAAACACCTGACATTAAGCCACCACCACCAATACTACCAAATACGTAGTCAATCGGCTCCTCCATGTCATTCATAATTTCAACAGCGACTGAACCTTGTCCAGCAATGACATCAAAATCATCAAATGGGTGAATAAAGATTTTATCGTGTTCATCACAGTAAGCAAATGCACTTTCAGCAGCATCATCAAACGTATCACCTGCTAAAATAATTTCTACATAATCACGACCAAACATACGCACTTGGTCAATTTTTTGCTTAGGTGTTGTTTGAGGCATAAAAATACTTGCTTGAATTTTCAGTTGTGCACAGGCGTAGGCAACACCTTGGGCATGATTGCCCGCACTTGCGCAAACAACGCCCACTTTGCGAGCCTCTTCTTCCATTTTTTTAATCTTATAATAGGCACCACGAAGTTTAAATGAGCGTACATGCTGCAAATCTTCGCGTTTAAAATAAATAGTAGCTCCGTATTTCTCGGATAAATAGTCATTTTTTTGTAGCGGCGTGTGTACCACTACGTCTTTTAAGAAATGATGTGCAATCAAGATATTTTCTACTTGCACGGTTCTAGCATCAGTAGCTTCCATAGTATTCATCCTCCGTTATACGTATAAAACATTTATCTATGATAGCACATTTTATAAGCTTTTTGGCATTAATTTTTAGTAAATTCTAAATTTTCGGTGTCCATTTAACGCAAAATTGAATTCTTCGAGAATATTTTGTAGAGATAAAGGATGTCCCCATTTCTTCATAACGAAAATGGTCAAGCATATACTAGAATACCTTAGGACAAGTAGGAGGGTATGTAATTGGAAATCATTCAAGGGATTTTATCTACATACATTCAATTTTTCAATTGGGAAATGTGGAAAGAGATCTTAACTAACCCTGTATCTTGGGGGTTAATATCAACACTAATTATAATAGAAGGTTTACTCTCGGCAGATAACGCACTTGTATTAGCAGTACTAGTGAAGCATTTGCCAAACAAGCAACGCAAACGAGCATTGATGTACGGTATGTTGGGAGCCTATTTTTTCCGATTTCTATTTATCGGGATAGGTGTTTATTTGGTAGAATTTTGGTTTATTAAATTGCTAGGTGCCCTGTATTTAGGTTGGCTATGTGTCGCTCATTTCCTGCAGATTGGGGAAGCGGATAGTGCTAGGGAAATGAAAAAAACAGGGTTGTTGGTTCGTCTTTTTGGCACGTTTTGGGCAACGGTTATTTCTGTAGAGCTAATGGATATTGCCTTTTCAATTGACGCGATTTTTGCCGCTTTTGCGATATCCAATCAAATTTGGATATTACTAATCGGGGGAATGTTAGGTATTTTAATGATGAGAACGATTGCAGGCTTGTTTTTAGTCGTTATTGAAAAAATACCTGAATTAGAGGCAACAGCATTTATTATTATTGGCATTATTGCACTGAAAATGCTAGCCAGCGTCATCGGTATTCACGTTCCACATTACATGTTTTTTGTTGTACTAATTATTATTTTCTTTATAACTTTCATGATTCATTTTTTAAAAAAGATGAGGGTCGCTTAATATAAAAAGGTTCTGTTCTCCATGAAGAAAGAGGACAGAACCGTTTGGTAGTTAATGCTTGTCGGATGTAAACGAGCACAATACCGCATTTATTGTTATTTTACATATTGATCAGGATTTATAATATAGAATTTTTCAATATTAAGCCAGCTCTCACTCATTTGCTCACCGTCATCGACACGTTTTTCTGTTTCTTGCATCATCCAAGCAGTTTGAGATGCATGTGCTTGTAATGCTTTAATTTTATCCATCTTCATTTCACGGATATCGTTGACAATATGCGGCTCTCCATTTTTTTCGATTGTATTATTTGCAAAGGCACAGCCTAACACTTGTGGACGTGTAGCTTTTGGCATACGACGGACAGCTTCTACTACGGCACGTGCTGTAGCCTCATGGTCAGGATGTACAGCGAAACCAGGTAAAAATGTAAAAATAAGAGAAGGTGTTAATTCCTCTATTAAACCTTCAACAAGCTTTACCATTTTTTCATCATCTTCAAATTCAATCGTTTTATCACGTAAACCAAGCATACGTAAATCTTGTATTCCCATCGCCTCTGCTGCTGCGACAAGCTCCTTACGTCGAATTTCTGGCAAGGATTCACGTGTTGCAAAAGGTGGATTTCCTAAATTACGCCCCATTTCACCTAAAGTTAAACAGGCATATGTAACAGGTGTATTCATCTTCTTTGTATAATAGGCAATTGTTCCAGCAACTGAAAAAGCCTCATCATCTGGGTGAGGGTAAACAATTAAAATATGACGTTGTGGTTGTAAATTCAAAAAGTCGTCCCCCTTAGTAAGTAAATGGCGTTTCGCTAATTTCGAGAGCAATCGCCAATTTACCTGAGTAGTCTAGTCCAGCCATTAATAAACGGCCTAAATCATCTAATTCAAAATGTGTAATTCCTTGAGCATAAACCCAGCCATGCGCCATTTTTAATCCGACACGATGGGGTGAATCATCAACCACTTTAGCCAGCTCATAGTTGATTTTTGCATTGCGAATAAAAGCCCCTGCATTGAAAAACTTCTCATCATAGTGTGCTGCATAAGAACCGTTTGTCGTCTCAAGATGAATATAAACGTCTTTGTTGGCGAAAGAATTCAATAATTCCTGTAACGTCTTGACTTGTACTTCTTGCATCTTAACACTCCTCTCGATTATTTCTCCTTTAAGTATAGTAAAAATAATTCACAAAGGGAAATTGAATGCCTAAGTAGTACAACATGATCAATAAATTTTTCCCTTAAAAGAATCTCGAAGGCTTAAACCAATATATGTTGTGCTGTCGCTCTGCTTTCGCACAAATAAATCCGCTAATCTAAAGCCTACGACGCATTTTTACCGAGGTATAAATGATTGTATTTCTTAATCTATGAAGAGTTTTTAAGCAATATTCTTGCAAAAATTATAGAAATATATCAATATAATGAGTGTGAAAGCAATTTTGTACAAATGTGTCGTTTTGTATTGTATACGGTTTCACAAATGAAAAGATACTGACCATGATTTCTTCCTTACTGACGGAAAGGCAGCGCATAAATTGAAGGGAATTTTAAACTAGGTAATAACGAATTCTATCTTGGTACAATAGATGACGTTCCTTCAACATGGATCTGTCTAGTTGAATAAGGAAAGAAAACGGAAAGGTCTATTATCATAATATAGTAAAAAAGCCGCGATTCTCTTTTATGACGGAGAATCGCGGCTTTTTATAATTAGTGGTTTTTGGGCGTATGTATTTGTTAATATCGATTGAGTTTTCGTTCTATGGATTCTAGACGATTGTTGAGATTTGCTAGTTGTCTATGCATTTGTCTAAATTGTAAACTTTGATTTTGCGCTTCGGATGTTCTTGTTTGTTCCAATGCCTCTTCTTCCTGTAACGCTAAAATGGTGGAGAGGGTTGCTAATGAATATCCTATTGTTAAAACCATTGAAGATATTAATTCTACTTTGGTAGCAGTTATATCTCCATTTAGAAGACCTGTGTCTTCACCTAGGAGACCTGCTTCTTGACCACCTAGATAACTTGGATCATCATTTATGTTTTGTTGTTTACGTTTTTTCATTATTCTCCCTCCCATATACAGCTAATATATGGCATATGAAGTAGTAGTGTATCTTGTCCTAAGCTTTTTACATTAGAAGTAATAATTTTCTCTTTTTTGCTAAAATTCTCAATTACCAGATAATTAATTTGTTGTTACGGTTCATCACCAAGTGAAGGTCTGTCATTTCGGAAAGAGTAGAGAGACAAAACTACATGAAACGCCATCTGAACGAGCAAAGGCGCGTGCAGAGCGTAAAAAGGAAAGTAAGGCATTGGCTCAATTCATTTCGATGAGCTCGAAACGATGGAGAACTACTACATGTAAAAGAGGCATCTGAAATTAATCAGATACCTTCTCGTTTTTAAATTTCTGTCACTGTTACTTGCGGTGCGTTAAAACGAGATTTTGCACCGTGCATAACTGGTCCAACATAGTCATTTAATGCCCAACCGTGAGCGATTGCTGCTGAAACAAATTTTTTTGCTTCAATTATAGCCTCTTGTACTGAAAGACCGTTTGAAAGGTTTGCTGTTACTGAAGCAGCAAATGTACAGCCAGCCCCATGGTTATAAAAAGAAGCTACTTTTTCAGATTCTAATAAGTAGAATTTTGCACCGTCGAAGAATAAGTCAGTTGCTTTTTCAGTAGCTAACGCTTTTCCACCTTTAATTACAACGGCTTTGGCACCAAGGTCGTGAATTTTATGAGCTGCTGTTTTCATTTCCTCGATTGTTTTTGGTGTTCCAGTTCCAGCTAATTGCCCAGCCTCAAATAGGTTAGGTGTTGTAACGGCAGCTAATGGTAGAAGATGTTGAATCATTGCATCTGTATTACCAGGGTTCAATACTTCATCTTCTCCCTTACATACCATTACAGGGTCAATAACAACATTTGTCGTACCAGATTTTGCAATAGCATCACCTGCTATACGAATAATTTCTTCCGTGGACAGCATACCAGTTTTTATGGCGTCAATGCCTGTTGAAAGAGCAGTATCGAGTTGTTTTTGCAAAAGCTCTATTGGTAATGGCGTTACGTTATGAGTCCAACCGTTTGGATCCATTGTTACGACAACTGTTAATGCCACCATGCCATATGTGCCATGCTCCTGAAATGTTTTAAGATCGGCTTGCATACCTGCGCCACCTGATGTATCTGAACCGGCAATCGTTAAAGTTTTTTTAAGAGCCATGTGGAAAATCCCCTTTGTAGATGAAAATTTTAAAATTACCATCTAGTATAGCCTTATTCCGATTCTATAAAAATAGTCAGAATTAGATACTTTTAGAAGGTCAGTTTTGACTGATACTTGAATTCAACATTATTTTTTTGTACCGTTGTAACAAGAGAAAGGGGCTTATATTACGATGAAAGAAGAATTTCCGAATGATTGGCGAGCAATACTTACAGAAGAAATAAAAAAGACATATTACACAAAGCTACGTCTATTTGTAGCAGATGAATATTCAACAAAAACAATTTATCCCCCGATAAATGACATAATGAATGCATTTTATATGACGGCCTATCATGATGTAAAGGTTGTAATTTTAGGTCAGGATCCGTATCATGGACCAAACCAAGCACATGGATTAAGCTTTTCGGTCATGCCGGGAATCCCACATCCACCAAGCCTGCGAAATATGCTAAAGGAGTTACAGGATGATCTTGGCTGTCCAATCCCTCTAAACGGAACATTAACAAAATGGGCCCAGCAGGGAGTAATGTTATTGAACACTGTATTAACAGTTCGGGCAGGTCAGGCGAATTCTCATAAAGAACAAGGATGGGAGCAATTTACGGATGCTGTAATTGATAAATTAGCATCTAGAGATAAACCCATTATTTTTGTGCTTTGGGGTAAACCAGCACAACAAAAAAAACGATTAATTCGTAAATACTCAACACCGCATTTAATTTTAGAAGCGCCTCATCCAAGTCCACTTAGTGCTTATCGAGGTTTTTTCGGCAGTAAACCATTCTCAAAGATTAATGCACAGTTAGTGGAATGGGGACAGCAACCAATTGATTGGAGTCTAGCTTAGATAGTACAAATCCTTTATCTTCATTCAGTAACTATTTTCTTTGGTAGCGACAGTGTTTATCTGCACGAAAGCGAAACGTCAGGCAATGACGCCAAGGCGAAATTGATGCACTTATCGTTTCATGTTACAGTAAATAAGAGAAGGAAGTGAGGGACAACGATGAAGGTAAATTGTTTCAAGTGTCAATATTTTAAAGTAACGTGGGATCCACAAACCCCGCGGGCCTGTGTAGCATATAGCTTTAAAACAAAGCAAATACCATCTGTTGTCGTTAAACAATCCTCTGGCACAGACTGCCTAAAATTTGTGCCAAAAGCAGAAAGTGGGAGAATGCAATGATTCCTTATCAAGCCGTTATTCAACAACTTGAAAAACAATTATCTAGTGTCAAAAATGCTGGAGATGAACAACAAATTCGTGAAGCCTTAACAGCAATCCGAGCATTATGTGATGTGGTATTAGACTCACCTGACGGCATTTCTAAAGCCCAGTCAAAACATTTACCACAAATGCTAGCGTCGGAGCCGAAGCAAGCAAGTTTATATACAGCAAAAATGGAAGAAGAAGACGGAGCAAATGGTGATTCAATTTTTGAATTTTAATTATCTTCATTCAGCGAAACTCCCACCTCTGAAGGTGGCTAGATGAATGCGGATGTGGTTCCTTTTCAGTAGGTGTCCCAACGTCTACTACATGAAGATAAAGCCTCCGGCGGATGTCACGGATTTGAAAGGAATGAATTGTGCAACACAATTCAAAATCCGGACCAATGTTTATTTGCGCGAAAGCGTAGCGACAGCAAAGCGTCAGCTACAATTACGCCAAAGTGAAATTGATTAAAGGTAGGGAAAATGACATGAAAAAATTTATCGTGGCAGGTGCACTCCACGGCTTTTTAGCAGTGGCATTGGGTGCATTCGGTGCACATGCTTTAAAAGAGGTTCTAGACGATTATAGTCGTGGGATTTGGGAAACAGCTGTTCAGTACCAAATGTTTCATGCTACGGCTATACTTGTGATCGGCATATTGATGAGCTCGAAACTTCTAGGTGGAGTTAAGCAGTTAAATTTAGCTGGCATCTTTTTTAACCTAGGTATTGTCTTTTTTTCAGGAAGCTTATATGTACTGGCAATCAGTGGTGTGAAAGTTCTAGGTGCCATCACACCAATTGGTGGTGTTCTTTTTTTAGCTGGTTGGGTTCTCATTATAGTTTCTGCTCTTAAACAGGCTCGATAGAAATAGATATTCTTACAATTTTACTCCTTTTCACTATGTGTGAGGGGGTTTTTGTTTGTTGGAAACTACTAGTTACGATTTAAGAGAATTTTTCTTCTTTATCAACAATTTCTATAGAATGGATAGTTTTAATTCCTATTTTTTTTGTAAGGATTTGTAGTACACTATTATTATCAAATTTCGACAAATAGGAAGTGAGGTTTTGTTGTATGGAGAAGCTTTTTACTTTACTAGATAATAACTTTGATGAAATGGTCGCGATTCGCCGTCATCTACATGAATATCCAGAATTATCCTTTGAGGAAGTGGAAACTCCAGCGTATGTAGCTGCTTGTCATCGTGCGCTAGGACATGAGGTTCGTGAGCATGTAGGTGAACGTGGTGTTGTTGCTATTTTACGTGGAGGGAAGCCGGGTAAAACAGTGGCATTGCGCGCTGATTTTGATGCACTGGCCATTCAGGAGGAAAATGAAGTCCCTTATAAGTCAAAAGTAGCTGGTAAAATGCATGCATGTGGACATGACGGTCATACTGCAACATTACTTGGGCTTGCTAAAGCACTTAATACAATAAAGGAAGACATTGCAGGCAATGTAGTATTTATTCATCAGCATGCAGAAGAAATGGCGCCAGGTGGGGCAAAGCCTATGATTGAAGATGGCTGTCTAGATGGGGTAGATGTTATTTTCGGTACACATTTATGGGCCCCAACACCGTTAGGGGATATATTGGTGAGAGATGGAGCAATTATGGCTGCTGCGGATAAAGTGGAAATTACGATTCATGGCAAAGGTGGTCACGGTGCGGAGCCTCATCATTCTATTGATGCAGTTACGCTTGCGTCACAGTTTGTAGTCAATGCACAGCAGATTATATCTCGACGTATTGATCCATTAAAATCAGCCGTCTTAACAATAGGTCATATGGAGGCGATTAATCCTTTTAATGTGATTGCCGAACGGGTAGTGTTAGCTGGAACAGTCCGTACGTTTGAAGAGCAGGTACGTAAACAAATGGAGCAAGAACTTGAGGCCGTTTTAAATGCCACTTGTTTGGCCTTTGGTGCAAGCTATGAATATCGTTATACAAGGGGCTATCCACCTGTTTACAACCATGTGAAAGAAACGGAATTTATTGCACAGCTTGCAGCAGGTATACCAGGAGTAGAAAATATTATAACGTGCCCACCGTTTATGATTGGAGAGGACTTTGCGTATTATTTAGAGAATGTACCAGGTACATTTTTCTTCACAGGTGCTAAAAAGCCAGAGTGGGAAGTGGCATATCCTCACCATCATGCACGCTTTGACTTTGATGAACGTGCTATGTTGATTGCTGCCAAAACATTAGGAAAAGCAACATTGCAGTTTTTACAAGAACATCAATAATAAGCTCTTCCACAAGGCTTGAGCTTTCCATAAAAATTGGCATGCAAGGAGGTATCCTAACATGCCAATTTTTTTGATCTAATGGCAAATATCCGAGTAGATTCCTTGTCTTCATTCGAAAAACATTGACGAAGCCCAATGGAGAGTCTAGCTAAACTTGCCAATGCGACGTAGCATGAATAAAACGTAGTGAAGGAGCACGCTGATTCTGCTTTTATCTTACTCGCATTTAGAGGAGCGGAATTTTACCATTAAATATGAATTAGAAGAATTTTGAAAAGCTCATTTCCATTAGGTTCATCACCATTACAGTAGTTGATTTCCGTTCTGGCTGGGCGCTTTATTGCTGGCGCTTCGCTTCGCTCTCTGTTGGTCTCGAAGGCGTTATTACAGGACGTGATGGTTTTAGCCTTCGTTCCTCTATTGCTAATCCCTAAGGAGTCGCCAAAGCCTCTACTCCAATCAAGTTATATACAAAGATTACGTCTTCACAAATATCATCCACAATTTTTGGTGATGGGCCTTCTATTATGGATTTTGGTTAAAATAGGCCATTTCTTCATCATATTGAGCAAAATCAAAGTAAATCATGGGGAATAGGAAACGATGATTCGATTTGAGTTCACGTAAAATAACATGATCTCGACCAGCAGCTTCTACAACACCTCGCACTACTTTCGTGTTTTTTCCTGGCTCAATCGCATGCTCGAAGGAAAAATGGAAAGTACCAGGTTTTCCACGATTCAAACGGAAAATATTTTCAATATACGATTGCTCCCGTCCAGGTGGTCGTGTTCCAGGAAGTACCTGTGGAGGCACTTGAGGCATTTGTTGTTGCGTTGTCGGTGTCCAATAATAAGGCATCATAAGTTATCAACCTTCTTTCTTTTAGATTTGAGGACAATCTTCTTCGGTTGGCGAGAAGAAGCAATGCGCTTTGAATCTTCCCGTGTTCCACTGACCATACCATTGTGCTGGACAATCTCCCTCAGGTCTGAAAAACCATAGCGAGCGAGTCGCCGGATGGAATCTTTCGCCTTGAATAACTCTCTTCGCTAATCGAAGGTCTTGCTCACGTGCTCGTTGATAAAAGTAGCCTTTTTGTGTCGCTTCAAAGCCCCCAGGACGCTGAAAAACCATTTGTTCAATTGTACGAACATCCGTAAAATCTAAACAATCGGCTCGTACACGATTGACGCCAACATTGCCGACCATCAGCATACCTAAATTTCCTTCACCTTCTGCCTCAGAGCGCATAAGCCTTGCTAGCATGGCTGTTTGTGCATCATTCGTCTTTATAACGGCGATTTTCACTCCTCCTCGCAGACAGTATATGCATGATGGTATTGTAGACATGTTCAATTTTAACTTTTTTCGGCAAGTGTTTTGGTAGCGAGAGCGAAGCATTAGCCACAGAAGTCTCCCACTGCTATAGGTGGTGAGATGAATGCTTGGTTAAGTTACTTTTTTTTTCAGTCGATGTCCAAACACCTGTTTAAATAGAGGAACTCAGTCAAGAACGCCACGTCCTGTGGCAACGACTGAGTGCCCAACAGCGAACCGCCGCCGCTACGCTTTCGTACAAAAAACATCTGAAGGCCTAAGCCTTACAGCCGATTCAAGACGCAATTATGCCGAGGTATAATTGATTGATAGAAATTCACAATTTAAAAATGGTAAGCATATTTTAGTAATAACGAGTAGTCTGAAGGTGTCCAGATTTTAAAAATCACACTAAACGTAGGGGAATGGAGACTAGAAGCATCCCGTCCTGTAATAACGCCTTCGTGACCAACATCCTAGCTTTCGCATAGAAAACATTTTTTGCCCCTACGCCCCGAGGAAGCTTTGCTCGTGCGAAAGCGAAGTGTCAGCACAAACCGCCTAGCCGGAACGAAAATCAACCCCATGTTATGGCGAAAAGCCTAATTTTTTTAAAATGGGTAAAGAGAGCATAGATAATTTAATGGGGGAACGTGGGATATAAATTGTATCACTAACGTCGCATGAATTTTAATTGAATTTTCTGTCTTCTGTTGATTTTGT
>DAMBVB010000011.1:53112-92496 GCA_032053185.1 Lysinibacillus sp. | reverse complement strand
GTTCAGTCACTACTATTCTATGAATGAATGTAAGAAGGTGATTGGTAATATGTCTTTAAAGAGAATTAAATAATATATTTAATGAAAAGGTGGGATATTTTAAATACTTAAAATAACATGAAAGCTATGGAAATGAAGTACTGAATAATATGAGGGTGCGAAACGTTTCCCTAAAATGTGTATGCACGAAGTCATAACAGTCACAACTAATTAACCGAAATTCGGAATGAAAGCCGTCATGTTGAGCTGAAACGAATTATCTGATACTCCTACATGCAAGATATGGAATGTCAACACTACTTTGAACAATTCTTTTAAGGATGATTTTGTTATGAAGTGGCTTGACATGAAGCCTCTACGGGCATGATTCTTGCACCAAGGAACCAGCTTTATAAAACTGGCTTTGCCAAACGGAGGCTATCATGCCCGCCATTCCATGTAAAGCCTTTCTTCGATGGTTGTTATATATTTTGCTCTTTAAATTGAGCTGGTGTCATATAACCCAAATTTGAAGGCGAATTTTGTTAAACCAATTCACATTTATCCCAAAGTTCAAGGTCAAGCTGCTCAGGGGTTAAGAAAGTACGTTGGAATTCAATTTTATAACTCTTTATCATACAGACATCTTTTCAAACTTAGAAGAACGTTGGATTCCAAACGTTTCAGTTGCTTCGGTCATTAGTTTTATCAAACGCTGAACCTCGATCTGTATGAACAGGTAAAAGGGTCACCGTGCTGGGGGGCGACCCTTAAATCGGAAATGCTAATACTCTGTATTCAAAAAAGTAGCGCCGATAATAATTAGAAGTATAAATAGAACAACAATTAAGGCAAATGATGAACCATTACCATACCCGCCACCATAGTAGTAGCCATTATTTATACCACCGACGTTTCGATAGTATCCCATAAAATATCCCTCCTTTCTACAATATATAATATGTAGGCTGTAGAGAAGGAGTGAGGTGTTAAACCATTCAGATATAAGCATTAAAAAAATATTTTTTTGTGAGATAAGACATTAAAAAGTTTTCGGAGGTGTAGGGCTAAATTGGCTTTATCTTCTATTATTATGATTAGCAACTTTATCATTCCAGTTATCTTAGTTAGGATTGTCACTGCCTTAGATTTCCTCTTTGTTTTTTAATAACGTGCGAGGAAAAATAAGCAACAAATAAACATCCTTACTAGTCCAGTTGCCTGTAAAAGTAAGACCTAAAATTTAAAAAAACATAGGACACGATGCCTCAACATCTATCAACTGTGGGAAAAACGCAATAATGTTTAGCTTTTGGAATTGGGTGATACTGCTTGTATTAACACATTCTATATGAGCAATGAACTTTACCTTTGCTCTATTTGCCACGTATAGGTATGTACTCATTTTCTGGCGATAAAAAAACATTTTTAACAATGGTCAATTTTTTTGCTCTCTCTGATGGCGAACGTAGGCTTTTGAATGATTTTTCACAAAATATCAGCTCCCTTGAGAATCCTAAGCTTGCAGGGATGTCAACGGAAGTCAAGGCACTCCAAGCTTGGTTAGTGGCTGATATTATGGATTAATTGATTCATAGCATCATTCCTTTTTTATGAAATTATTAAATAAAAATTATATTTTCAATGCACAAAAAAGCCGCAGCGTCGTTACACGCTACAGCTTCGAATTGGTTTATGTCCTTCATAGGCTTGTAAGATAACCAATGTGGCAAAAGAGGGCAAAACAAGAAAACGAAAGAAAATTTATTTTGAAAAGTGAGTATCGAGCAGAGTTCATAGGTACTGATTTTGAGAGTGAAAACAATGTATTATATTCATCAAAATGGGAATAGCTCACAGCACGTGCGGTTGTAATTCGCTACTTGCTATCCCTTATTCATTGTATGTAAATGAGAATACATCTTTTGGACATTATGGTAACGAATCCTCAATATGGGTGGTGAAGTTATACAAGTGTGGATGTGGCTTTATATTGTCAGAAAATCTACCATATTATTTCCGCTATTCAACACGGGTGAAATAATTTGATTGTATACTTTAAAATCATCACTTCTTCACCTCACAAAAATCAAAAAACAAAAACCCCGCCAAATCAATATTTTTACGCTATAATGTAGGACGAGGTGAAGAAAATGTTTGTTAGTGAAAAACAAATTGAAATTCGATATGCTGAGACCGACCAAATGGGCGTGGTGTATCATGCAAATTATATCATTTGGATGGAAATAGGTCGCTCGCAGCTAGTAAATGATGCAGGCTTTGAGTATGCTCAGTTAGAACAAGATGGTTATGTATCGCCAGTGATGGATTTATCCATTTCTTATAAGGCTGCTATGTATTATGGCCAAGTGGCTACGGTTCGTACATGGGTGGAGAAGCACGATCGTCTACGTACAACTTATGGCTATGAAATTTCACATGAAGATGGCACGATTGCAGCGATTGCTCAGTCCGTACATATTCTAGCGCACAAAGATACGTTACGTCCGGTGTCCTTAAGTAAAATTGATCCGGCATGGGATGCGAAATACAAAGAAATCGCTCGTGAGACGAAATAGGAGAATCTTACATGGAACTTTTATTGGCGATAGGAGCAATTATGGCTTGTCTTGGTGTCGTGCTAGGCGCTTTTGGAGCACATGCACTAAAAGATAAATTTACGTCACCACATTATGCAGCTATTTGGGAAACTGCGGTGCAATATCATATGTATCATGCATTAGGCTTAGTGGGACTTGGTATTTTATCGAGTGATGCCCTTTTAGGAGCCTCTAGTATGCTTTCTTGGGCAGGCTACTTAATGTTGGCAGGTATTGTGTTTTTCTCCGGTAGTTTATATGTATTGGCCGTTACAGGTGTGAAAAAGCTTGGAGCGATTACCCCAATCGGAGGTCTGTTATTTATCATTGCCTGGGTGCTTGTGGCTATTTCCGCATTTTCTTAAGCTAAAATGCGATATAGTACTTACAATAAGAGAGAGGTAGTTCCTTAGGAGCTATCTCTTTTTTTATAGAGAAGTTTAAAAAAATGAAACAAATTGACCTTTTTATGCGTACTACATAATGATTAGATTATTTTTAACTTCTTTCAGCGGGTGTTCATACATCAGCTGGAAGTTAAGGCCTCCGAGCGCAATTATGCCGCGATATAATTGATATGGTAAAATAAGTCTTAGTATATAAGTTGAAGGTGGGAATAAATATGGGTTTATTAAAAGCAGGAGTTGGGGCATTAGCAGGTGTTCTAGAAGATCAATGGCGTGAATATTTCTATTGTGAGTCGCTGTCAGCGGAAGTTCTTGTGGCAAAGGGTTTTAAACGTACTTCTAAACGAGGTTCCAATAAAGGCAATGACAACATGATTAGTAATGGCTCTATTATAGCTATAAATGAGGGTCAATGTATGATGATTGTTGAGCAGGGGAAAGTAGTGGAATTCTCTGCGGAGTCTGGAGAGTATGTTTATGATACATCCACAGAGCCTTCGATTATGTATAGCAATGATTTGTCTGAAGGCATTATGGAAACATTTAAACAGATTGGTAAACGCTTTACATTTGGAGGAGAACCTGCAAAGGATCAGCGTGTGTACTATTTTAATAAAAAAGAAATCGTAGGCAATAAATATGGGACACCTGCACCGATTCCTTTCCGAGTAATCGACCGAAATATCGGCCTAGATATTGATATTGCTATTCGTTGCCATGGTGAATATTCATATAAAATTGTTGATCCACTATTATTTTATACAAATGTATGTGGAAACGTGGAGCGTGAATTTACAAGGGATGCAATCGATAGCCAATTAAAAACGGAATTGATGACTGCGTTACAGCCGGCTTTCGCACATATTTCAGCTAGCGGGGTACGCTATAGTGAAATTCCTGCGCATACGGTTGCTCTTGCAGATGCCCTAAATAAAGTGCTATCAGAGAAATGGCTAGCAACTCGTGGTTTAGCAGTTGTATCCTTTGGCGTTAGTTCTTTAAAAGCATCTGAAGAAGATGAAGCGTTGATCAAACAACTACAACGAAATGCAGTGATGCGTGATCCTGGTATGGCTGCGGCTCATTTAACGGGTGCTCAGGCGGAAGCAATGATTGCAGCATCCAAAAATGATGGTGGAGCAATGGCAGGATTTATGGGCATGAACATGGCTACTCAAGCGGGTGGTGTAAATGCAGGACAACTTTATCAAATGAATGAGCAAAATAAACAGGCAGCCCAGCAAGGTCAACCGGCGACGAACTCGGCTGCATGGAAATGTGCATGTGGTAACGAAAACACTGGTAAATTCTGTTCAAATTGCGGATCACCAAAACCAGCAGAAGAAGGGTGGACTTGTACATGTGGTGCTGTCAACAAAGGAAAATTCTGCGGCGAATGTGGTGCTAAAAAGCCTTCAGGAGCATTGCAATACGTGTGCGATAAATGTGGTTGGCAGCCGGAAGATCCTGCAAACCCACCTAAATTCTGTCCAGAGTGTGGCGATGTATTTGATGAGAATGATGTTAAGTAAGGAGCTGACTAATGATGCCAACGCAAGATGCTGAAAATGCTAAACAAGTAAAGCTTGATTTTGACGCTGAGTGTCCATCATGTAGTGCATCCATTGAATTTAACCCGGCAACTGGAAAGCTGACATGTCCTTATTGTGGCTATGAAACTGCAATTGCAGCCCCAGAGAAGCAAGAGGAAAAGGTTGCCCAGGAAATGGATTTTGCAATGGCTGAACAACGTGGGAATTTTAACTGGGGTGTTGAGAAAAAAACAGTCATTTGCAAATCCTGTGCGGCAGAAACGATTTATGATGCATTACAAGTAGCCGATAGTTGCCCGTATTGTGGTTCTAATCAGGTTATGGAAGCTAGTGCTGAAAATACACTAGCACCGAACGGGGTATGTGCATTTGAAATAACAGATAAGCAAGCAGGAGAGAACTTCCAAAGTTGGATTAAGGGAAAATGGTTTACACCGAGAGCAGCAAAAGAGAGTGCAAAGCCAGATTCATTTAAAGGGGTTTATCTTCCTTATTGGACTTTTGACACGAAAACAAGCTCAAGGTATTCCGCAAGATACGGTAGACATCGTACAGTGACAGATAAAGAGGGGAATACTCGAACTGAAACAGATTGGTATTCTACAAGTGGTTTTTATCAGGAATTTATTGATGATCATTTAATCAGTGCAACAACCCGTTATGATCGTAATATGATGCGAAAGATAGAGCCCTTTAATTTACTCAATAATAAAGCCTATAAACCAGAATATGTAGCAGGCTTTTTATCAGAACGCTACAGTATTGGTTTACAGGATGGGTGGAGTCAGGCAAAGCGGGAAATTTCAGATCATCTGAATGCACAAATTACCTCAAAAATCCGTTGGGAACATAATGCGGATGTAGTATCCAATTTACATTTCTCAACGACTCATGATGATATTACATATAAATATCTAATGTTGCCGATTTGGCTTTCTTCATTCCGTTATAAAGAGAAAATTTATCGATTTATGGTAAATGGACAAACAGGTCGAGTAGGTGGGCATGCCCCAATTTCACCACTTCGTGTAACAATTGCTGTCATCTCATTAGTAATTACAATGATAATTATTTGGTATTTCTTTATGTCACAATAGTAATGAGCAGTATTCCTGTAGGGTTCATCTATACTTTGGAATACTGCTTTTTACTAAATAATTTGGCGTGTGAATATCATGGCTTTCACATTGAATGGTTGCATAAGTTATCATGATAAAGGGATTGTGAGGAAGTTTTTACAAAGCAATACATGAAAAATTAAGTAAATGCATGTTGAGTGATGCTAAATAAGAATTTACTTACTGAAGCAACCTATTTTACGGGAAAGTCGTTATTAGTGATGAATTGCCAGAAAAAGCAGAGGCAAAATGGATTAAATCAGTTGGGTGGAAGTTTGGTAAATTTGGAGGACAGATTTATTCCATAAAATAACGTTTAAACAAATTTTTATATAGTCAGAGAGCTTTTTTCATGTAATGAGCTGTGAATATAATGTTATTCTTGGATAACATCATGTATGGAGGTTTCGACAATGGATGCAATGGAAGTTTTAACAAATTTAGATCAAATACATGGGTATTTTCAACCTATATTTAGCGCGGATGCGCATACGGTGATTGCCTACGAAATTTCCGGACAGTTGCAAATTGGGGGTCAACAAATTAATTTAAAAGATTTTGTGAATAACGAAGATATTCCAGAAGAGTATCGTATTGACATGGAACATAAAATTCTACAAGCTACATTAGCTAAAGTAGAAGAAATCGGACAGGATACTGATATTTATATTCCTAGTAACCCAAACTTACTGATGCAGGATTTTGGTGAAAGTCATTTTAATATAATTCAACAATATATAAGTGAAGAGGATTTACATCGAATTGTATTAGTTGTTTCTGAGCATCGTTTTTTAGGGGATATTCATAAGCTGCATCATGCAGTACGTTATTTTACGACTTTTGGTGTCAAAATTGCCATCCAGGAAGTGGGCGCGGAAAGTCATTTAGAGCACATTGCGCTATTATCACCACAAATATTAAAGGTCAATATTCGAGACTTAAATTATGATTCTTGGTCTGCACAGTCAGATATGATCTCGGCAATAGGTAGTCTCGCTTATAAAATTGGCGCAAATCTTTTATTTGAAGGAATCGAAACGGTTTATCAATTACAGTTTGCTTGGAAAAATGGGGGCCGATTTTATCAGGGCCGCTACTTGGCGAACCCGGCGATGTCATTCGTAGAGAAGGATATTTTAAAGGAGCGTTTTAAGGAAGAGTGTCAGCAGTTTATTACCTCGGAAAAGAAAATTCTAGAGGTGCAATATTTCGAGTTAAAAACGTTGAGGGAGGAGCTAGAAGCGATTGTCCATCGTGTCAAACCTTCTAGTGATAACATCACACAGTTAGAGCATCTAGCCCAGTTGTTGGATAGTTATTCGTTCAGAGTATATATTTGTAATGAAGACGGTTTCCAACTATCTCCAAACGTAATGCGGATAGATGGACAGTGGGAATTGCAGCCAAGAGCAATCAATAAAAACTGGAGTTGGCGTCCATACTTCCTACAAACAATTATTAAAATGCGCAATGATCAAAGTGGAGAAATCTCAGAGCTTTATCGAGATATCGAGACAGGGGAAATTACAAGGACATTTTCGATTGCCATTAACGAGCATGAGTATTTGTTCGTGGATCTTTCGTATGATTACCTATATGAGCATAATATATTTAGATAAAAAATAGTTCAAAACAGGGGTGAAAAAATAATTTGTACCCCTGTTTGGTCTCTATTCTTTATTTTAAAGGCACTCCAAGTCCTAAGGAAGAAGCGATAGATACAATAGAGTTAATTACACCTAGTATACTAGTTAATTTCTCCAATGGTTTTTTAGCTTTCTCTTTATCACCATTGTCTATATGCGTTTGAAGGAGTTCGAAATTAGCTTCTGCAATCTCCCGTTGTTCCTCTGCTAGGTGTTGAATTTCTTCGTGAAGCTGTTGTAAAGCATTGATAATGTCATTAGGCTGGCTTGCTAGCCCTTGATTGAGTGTACCATTGTTTTCAATAGTTATATTACCTTTGTTTTCTCCAAAAGTTAGACCACCATATTTACTAGATTCACCCATATAACCATCTCCTAAGATTATAGTAATTTGCCCAAGTTTTGATACTTTCTCTAATACTTGTTCAGAATTTTCTTGTGCTAAAATATCTATAATTTCTCTTAAACTCTCAGGTTTATTTTGTTTACTTATCCTGACATTTTCCTTTTTAACATTAATTTTTTTTTTGAAAAACTTTGTCTGAAATCCTCACTTAATTCTATTATTGGAATAGCGTTTAAAGGATCGAAACAATTTTCTGTACCACAATACTTACAAGGAATGGAATCCATATTTTTAAATTCAGATTTATGAGCAGTAAAAATACTTCTACTACATTCCTCGCAGTGAAATTCGAATTTTATAACGAGCGCTTCTTGTTTTTCTAATTCAGATAATTTATCAATAACTACTCCAAGAGGTAAGTTAGTTATTTTTGCAATATAACTATGGTAAAATTTTCGGATTTTACTAATAGCAATTGCCTCAAGTGCATTATCTATTTTTTGAGAAATTTCCCATGGCTTTAAATTGCTCAATACTTTTACCTCGCAGAATAAATTTGGTAAATCAATTTTTCTCTAATATAATCCAATACAGGTTCAGACGCAAATACATTGAACTTAAATGTTTTTGTATTGACGCCGATTCGAATAGAATATTCTCGTTTCACTCCCCCAACACTATGTTCAAATAATATAGATCCTTTTTGTTTGGATAGGTAAGGTTCTAAATAATTGTATAGTGGTAAACCTCTTAGTTCTCTAATACTACCTAATCCTATTGTTTCAAGACCACTTAAAAGTAACAAAGTAAAAGGTGTTGTTTCTAAAATGCTGGTAATATCTTCGCTATTTAAATTTTGCTCTAGAACTGATAATTCACCATTAGTATAGTATTCGTCAATTGCAGAAAGTATACTCACAATTGACTGACCCTGTGTTTCTTTAAATGTATTTACTGATCCTGATGGTCTTCCTGTAGCATCAATCAGCCTTCCTTGAAGTGTATCAGCTAATGACTCAAGAGTACCCCCATATTTCTCTAACAAATCGTGTTGTTTGAATTCATATTCATCATCGCCTATTTTAGCTAACCAAGCAATTATTTTTTTGGCAACAGCTAAACTTGCTCGTACTTCAATTATTCCCTTGTCTTCATCAATATAAACTGTTGTTATTTCGTGCTTAATGTATTCTCTTCGGTTAGTTAAAAAGTAATCAACATTAACACCAGTTCTATGAATAAATCTTAAATAATATGCTTGGCAACCTTCAATTTCAGCAGCGGCAATAATTGTAGGATCAATAGGAACATTTTCGCTGTTTGGTGTAACTACTGTTTCGAAAGGGTTAAATGGCATTTTATCAATAATACTTTGTTTAAATCCTATTAAACCAGTATTATTTGTCGCTTGGTACCAAGCTAAAGAAACTGCTCCAGAAAAAATATGATTATTGATCATTTTAAGAACATCGCCTTCAATATGCTCAAAAGCGTCCCATACTCTACTTGCTAATTCATCTACATTGCCAGTTGATTCTAAAGTCATTTTATTACAAATCTCTTTGAGTTGGGTTTTATTTAATCTATACAAGTCTTGGGGGAAAATTAAAGATTTAATTGTATTCATTTAACACCCTCCAGAATTATATTCTGTGTTCGATGAAATTATGTCGTTTTATTAATAAATATAATAGTATATGTTTGGAATACCCAAAAAATGACATAAATATGTTGGTTGACATGAAAGTATGCACCGAGTGGGAGCGTATATGTGTTGAAATGAATTAAAATAGAGGGGGAACTTTGCAAAGAGGAGTGTCTTGACCAGGAAAGAACAAGGTAATTGAATTAGATCCTCAATTATTTAGCATTGTGTAAATGGGGTACAGAGGAGAGGTTTAATCTCAAATGTACCCCAATTGAATTACCTTTAAATACTTTAAAACGAAGAATGTTCGTAAAGATTTGTTTTTAAAACATTAAAGAATCGCTGTTAATTCTGAATTCACAAACCTTTGGGCAGCGATTAGAACACCTGAGGCAGTTCTACCATATACGCTATATAATCCGCCAGTTTGATTAGGAACAATTTCAACTTCATATTGAGCCGCATTTCCTACACTTGGAGTTACAAAAGTAGAAGCATTGGCATTTGCGCTAAATGGAGTTGTTGATAGTAATTGTCTAGTACCATTAAGTCTAAAAACTCTTACTACTCCAGTTAGTAAACCTCCAGTTAGATTAAGAACTTTAATACGAACGCTAGTTGCGTTAGCTGGTAGATTTCCTGTATTTTCAATTGGACCAGTAGTTAAAGGCAATATATTTCACCTCCTTCAAAATAAGATATTTTTAATCTGCAGATTATATATTTATTGTATTCAGTATCTACTGAAATGCTCTAAACCCTTTAATCAATTTTTTATAAAAATGTAGAAATTGATTAAAAGAACTAGTTAATTAAGCATTTGAAGGAGCTAGGAGTGCTATAAATTTTACGTGTTACGGTTTCTCAATGTTTTATTGAATGAGGTAGGAGTGATGAGTAGTACTCTTATTGATAAGAGTACTACTCATCACTTGCTATTTTATATAATGTACATTTGGGGGTGAATTGAAAAAGAAAAAGGGTCACTTTCCTATGCGTAAAGTGACCAAAAAATAAAGATTTAATGATGGGGGTGTGTTTCTTGCCCTAATTGTGAGCAAGTTGGAAGCGAATTTGGTACATTACTATTTTATGAAGAATAAAAGCTTTCTGTTAGGTGTTCGCCATTTTCTAAAATAATAAAGTTTCTGCTTAGTGGCGTTCCTTAGAATTTGTTGAAGTTTTTAATAATGAAGGGACTGTCCAATAACTTCCCATGCGCCACAACCATTCTAATGGTCCAAATTTAAAGAATTTAAGCCAAATCTGACTACACAATAATTGAAAAATGTAAATGCCTATGCAAATCCAAAGAGATTGGATAAAACGAATATTGCCAATAAGGTCAAAGGCATTGCCAATTAGTAAGATTAGCGCTGTTTGCCCTAAATAATTTGTTAATGCCATTCGGCCATAGTCTTTTAATGGTGAAAGCAAAAACTGACATAAAGGGTGTTGCAGTAAAAGCATTAATAATCCTACATAAAATGCCGATACAAATGGGCTAAATTGAAGCCCGATTAATGAAAATTTTTCAATGTTTGTCACATGTTCTGTCAATTCATCTTTTGTCATATTATTAATGTTCGCCATAGCCTCTGGGACATAATGCCATTGATACAGCATGCCCCCTATGCTAATAATGAACATGATAACTGTAAAGATAAATATGCTTTTACGATTGTCATGGATCTTTTCAAAAATTCGATACTGCCCAGCGGCTAATCCCAGTAAAATTAGTGGAAACGGCATAGCAATTTTGATGCCATAATAAGCAGTTACAGCTAACAGTATCAGTCCGAGCATTACGTTTATTTCTTTACGAACTTTGAAAAATGGCAACGCAATTAGTCCGAATATTGCATAGATGGTTAATGCTTCTCCAGGTTGAAAATAAACATGTACTAGCCCGATTAACAATAATATAATAATTCTTCTAATAAACAATAGATAGGCGTTTTCATTTTTAGCCATCGCACGGGAAATAAAAATATAAAAGCCTATACCGAATAAAAATGAAAAAATTGAGAAAAACTTACCTTCCACAAATAATATTAAAAAGCTATGATAGGCACTATCAATAGATGTGTTCGGTGTTTTAATCCATAATAATGCCGGAATATTAACTAAAATAATTCCTAATAAAGCAAATCCCCTTAAATAATCTAATGTATCAATTCGTTTGTTTAATTCAATTGGTTGCATGTTTTCTCCTCCTCACTTACAAAGTATAAGAAAATTGTCCATAAAGTAGTAACGATGAATGTTACGCCAATCTTACAAAATCGTCATATAACATTAATCATTTTCTGGATACATAGATAAAATATCTTTTGCCTGATGTCGTAAAATATTGATTAATTCTTTTGGTTCTTCAATTTGAGCATGCCTGCCAAGTCGATAGAAGAGGGGGCTAATAAAATGAAGCTCACCTTTGTCTATTATAGAATCAATATAACCTGTGCCATCTTCGTTTATAACGACAAAATCTTCAAGGTTTGGATCGCTTTTGCCTTGGCGTACACCTTCTCTGGACAATAGAACATGTAAACGAATAGGTTGTTTATTTTCATATGTGCTGCCAAACCACTCCTCCAAATTCATAAATTCCTCTTTGTTTTCTTCGCTATCAACGATGGAAAGAATACGATCTACACGAAACAATAATATTTTTTGTTTTGTGAAATCAAACGCTGGCATATACCACAATCCATCATGTGCATAAACACCAATTGGATGAATATGTTTCGTTGTTGTACCTGATTTGGATTCATATTGAATATGTAGATTTTTGTTTTCAATGGCTGCCTCTAAAACGGCATTCAATAAAGGTGTTTCAATCGCTCTTTTAGGATTCCAAAACGCAATGTAGGATTGAAGTTTATCCACTTTTCGCTTCGCCTCCTCCTGAAGCGAGCTATAAAGCTTATGAGAAGCGGATTTACTTTCCGTATTAAACGGTAAATCTCGATAATAATGCAGTGATTGAAACGCAAAGAAAATCGAAACCGCTTCATCTTCTGTAAATAAAATAGGAGGAAGAAGTCTGCTCGATAGAACCGTATAGCCACCGTTTCGTCCTTGTTCTGCGTAAATAGATAAGCCCATATCACTTAAATCTAAAACATATCGATGAACCGTTCGAATCGATATATTGAATTCATCAGCAACTTCCTGTGCAGTAAATTTCTTTTTCGCACTAACAAACAGAAGGATGTCTAATAAACGTTTTGCTTTTGACATTTTCTCACCTTTTCTTTTAATAGTGACAGTAGTTGTCATGTTTTATGTATAGTATAAATATTGTTCATGAGTTTTACAAAAGAGAAAAGGAGATGACGTTATGTCACGAGAAATCATTTTATATATTGCGACTAGTTTGGATGGATTTATTGCGAAAGAGAATGATGATTTACAATGGCTAGAAGAAACAGAGGGGGAAGGGGATGCTGGCTATTCCGACATGTATCAATCGATCGATACTATTATTATGGGGAAAAGAACGTATGATTGGGTTGTAGACCATATTGAGTCTTTTCCATATCCCGATAAGAAATGTTATGTATTTACAACGTCACTAAGTGGACAAAACGAACATGTTGAGTTTGTGAATGAAGATATTGTAGCGTTTACTAAAAAGTTAAGGGAACAGGAAGGCTCTAAAATTTGGATGGTTGGCGGAGCAGGAATTCTCGATGCATTCATGAAGGAAGCGTTAATAGATGAAATAATTATTACGGTTACGCCGCATCTTTTAGGCTCTGGAATTCCACTGTTTAAGGAGCATAACCCATATCAAGATTTGAAGTTAGTCAATACACAACGCTATGGGCAAATGGTGCAAATGCATTATAAGGTGAAGAAAGAGGCTTGATGCTTAGCCTCTTTTTCTGCTATTAGTAAATTGCATGATAGATTTCACCCATGATTCCCTTCATTTGATGGATACCTGTAGCAGTATTAGTCATCATAACAATCCTTTTTTCGAGGTATGGATAGGCTACTAGCATACATTGAAACCCAACTCCCCAGCCAAGAGAGGAAAATTCGGGCTTCTCGCCTATGCCATCTAGAAATACGCCAAGGCCCGTTCACTCCTTACATCCCTGTGAGCGGAACAGTTTTAGTTTTGTAGTAAGGCAAATTACTTTGCCCTTTAAATAGCATGCATAATAAAATCGCTTCGGGTAGTCCCTATACCACAAGCTGCAAGGTAAGGGTAAATAGAATATTTCCGTGGAATTAAAGCTCCATATTGATCATGGCCACATGCAAAGTTATCCATATGCGATGTTGAAAGAGAGGTAGAAAATGTGCTGTTCTTAAAAATAAATGTGTCCATGAGAGAATTATGTCTTCTATTAACAAGCGTATCCAAAATCAATGGATACGCTTGTTTTGTGTATTTTTTAAGCATTCTTCTTCGTTTTCGTTGCTCGTTTTCTCGTTGCTGGCTTTTTCGTTTTTTCTAAGGAAGCTTGAAGTGCTGTCATTAAGTCCGTAACATTATCAGGTACTGGACGTTTATCGCTAGTCGAGATTGTATTTGTAGCTTTTTTCTCCTCTATAAGCTCCATTAAAGCATTGCGATAGTCATCAGTATATTTTTCAGGATTAAATTCGGTTGTTAATTGATCGACTAACATGAGGGCGGTTTCTAGCTCTTTTGGAACAATGTTTTGTTCACTTGGAATACTTGGCACATCAGCAACACTCCTTACTTCATCAGGGTAATGAATCGTTTCCATTACTAATGCATTTTGATAAACACGGATAATGGCTAATTGTTCTTTTGAACGGATAATCATTTTGGCCACACCTATTTTTCCGGATTGTTCTAATGTTTGACGTAAGAGGGCATAAGCTTTTCCGCCAGTCGAATCAGGGGATAAAAAATAACTACGTTCAAAATAAATAGGATCGATTTCAGTTAATTTCACAAAATCAATGATTTCAACGGCCTTGTCTTCATTTTCCTTCCGTAAGTTCTCTAATTCCTCGGGATCTAATACGACAAACTTATTTTTTGCATATTCATAAGCCTTTACAATGTCCTCATCTTTTACTTCTTGGTTACAGCCTTCACAAACTTTTTTATAACTAATAGGTGTATGACATTCTTTATGGAGCTGGCGCAATTTAATGTCTTTATTTTCTGTTGCGGCATGAAGTTTTACCGGTATATTGACTAGACCAAATGAGATACTGCCTTTCCAAACTGTATGCATTTGTATCACCTCGTTTTTCTTACTATGATATATTTTGCTTATTTTTATGTATCTTAACGTGAAATCGTCAAAAACTGAACGTAAAAAGCAAAGTAGGTATATAGATGAAACCAATGCTATTAACGGAAGTGCCTGAAACGCCTATAGGTGAGGAATGGATGTACGAAACAAAATATGATGGATTTAGATGTATGTTAGTGTGGGACGAACAGCCGATGTTAATAAGCAGAAATGGCAATAACTTAACTCATTTGTTTCCAGAGATACTTGATTTTTGTAAAAGTATATTTAATACAGTTAAAAAATATTTACCATTAACATTTGATGGTGAGTTAGTTTATTTAACAAATAACTTTAATAGTGATTTTTCACTTGTCCAAAAAAGAGGGCGGATGCAAAACAAAGAAGTTATTGTTAGTCATGCAAAAGATTTTCCTTGTCATTATATTGCGTTTGATTTACTGAGCTATAAAGGGGAGTCGCTAACAAATAAATATTTAAAAACACGCAAACAGCAACTTTCTAAGCTTTTTACGACTTTAAAGCTTCCTGTGACTATCAATTATGAGGATTCATGCCCTTTGCAAGTAATTAGCTGTGTGGAGCATAGTGAGCCACTTTGGCAGGCTATTAAAGTTTACAATGGAGAGGGAATGGTTGCAAAGAAGAAAACAAGTAAATGGGTAGGAGATACACGCTCGACCCATTGGTTAAAAATAAAAAATTGGAGATATGTAACGGTCATAGTGACGAAATTTGATCATGGAAATGGATATTTTCATGGCAGTATTTATCAACAGGGGAAGCTAGTTGAAGTTGTTAGTTTTAAACATGGAATGACCGAGGAAGAGCGTAAAACACTCATTGCTTTTTTTCAAGCAAATGGACAGAGGAAAAATGAAACATGGGAGCTGGAGCCATCCATTTGTCTTGATATTGCCTGTATTGATTTCGATGGGAGTAAATGTCGAGAACCGCGTTTTCATGCATTTCGACTAGAAATGTTGCCAGAGGATTGTCATTGGCAGCATATGCAGCGTCAGCTTTATCCTATTCCAGATACGGTTCAGATTACGCATCCTGATAAGCCTGTTTGGCCTGAAATCGGTATTACGAAGGATGGTTATTTGCATTATTTACAAATGATTTCTCCGTATTTGCTACCTTTTTTGCGAGACCGACCACTTACGTTAATTCGATTTCCTCATGGCGTGCCGGGGGAAAGCTTTTATCAAAAAAGTAGTCCCGAGAAAATGCCTGCATTTGCTTCAACAGGTTGGGTGGACGATATTCATTATCTTGTATGCAACAATCTTGAAACATTACTATGGCTAGGCAATCAGCTTGCATTAGAGCTGCACATACCTTTTCAAACGTTACAAACAGAACATCCGACTGAAATTGTCTTCGATTTAGATCCTCCTTCTGTCGATCAATTTTCACTTGCCGTTACTGGGGCGCTCGATTTAAAGGGAATGCTCGATTATTTTAAACTGCAATCTTTTGTGAAAACATCGGGAGGCAAAGGATTACAGCTTTATATACCGTTACCTGAAAATACCTTTACTTATGAAGAGGTGCGAGTATTTACTGAATTTGTCTGTCGTTTTTTATGTGAGCAAAAACCGGCATTGTATACAATTGAGCGTTTAAAGAAGAATAGACATCAAAAATTATATTTAGATTATGTCCAGCATGCAGAAGGCAAGACGATTATTGCGCCATATTCAACTCGTGGCAACGAAAAGGGCTTAGTGGCAACGCCATTACATTGGGAAGAGATCAATGAGCATTTAACACCAGATCTCTTTACTATTCCCGCTGTACTGGAGCGAATGAAAAAAGGGAGCAACCCATTTAAAAATTTCCGTCAAGTAGGGGAAAGCCAGGATTTTCAATCAGCTTTAGAGCGGTTAAAGGAGCAATGAAGTGTGTGTGGTGAGGAAGAAAATGGGTGCCTTATATGAAAGCTAATAAGCAACGGCTTCAGTGTGGAGTGCAATTCATCAATTGTTGCAAAAGGATGAAATCAAACATATCGTAACGATTGAAGAAAAAAGAAGAACATAAAAGAAAACGGAGAGGATTTCTCCTCTCCAGTGCTGATGCTTTAAATTTTAGTATTCTTTTTCTCTAAGTAATACAGAATCCCCATTGCCGAAACAATCGTATCGAATGGGATTGTTTGATAAACCGGATGATTTTCTGCAATGCCATTTTCCTGTAAATAGTTGTACAAAAGAGCCTTTAAGCGTCCATCTAAAAATTGTACTTGTTGTTTAAAATCGCTAGATGCCGTTAAAGTCTTTTTCCCTTCAGCTAGAAATAATGGTGTCCAGTAGCGTACTTGTCTGTAAGCTTCAGTTGGATTTTTATAAGCACCGAAATGGCCGAAATACAATTCTGTAGCATTTAACTTTTCATAAAGTTGGATAGATTGCTCCATCGTATCTGGATCATACTGATTCGGTGAAGTAGAGGGAATAATTAAATCAATTGCATCGCTCTCCATTTCTGGATAACGCACACCAGTAGTATCGCCAACAAACAATCCATTCGTAGCAGAATAATGCATGGATACATGATGCTTTGCATGACCTTCTGTATGATAAAACGTTAGCTGATGTTGATCTAAAGATAGTACTTCCTCATGTCCAATTTCTATAATACGTTCAATATCAATAGGTATAATTGGATCAAATAGACGATCGAATTCTGCTCCGTAAACACCCTTTGCACTTGCAATTAGACGACTAGGATCCACCATATGAGATACACCTCGTGGATGTACAACAAATGTAGCATTTGGACAGCTTTGTAAAAACAAGCCTGCACCTCTAGCGTGGTCTAAATGGATATGTGTAACAATTACATATTGAATATCCTCTAGATCAATATGTAATTCATCTAAACCTTCCACTATATAGGGCATAGAAGGACTGGCAGAAGTTTCGATTAATGCAATTTTTTCATCGATAAGCAAATAAGAGCTTGTACGCTGATTCCGATTTAAATCGCGTGTATCAATACAATAATACTAGTCGTATTCAGGATTTAAGCGATACATTAAAGTCGCTTGTTATGAACAAGGAAAGGGAATCTTTTTATGATTCAAGCGGAAATTAGATTGACATCATTATTTTGATTATTTAGAAAGGGAGTGTATTCTAAATTTTTTTCAAAGGATGGTTTTAATATGAGTTCTTTTATTGATTAGATGTTGGCTATTTAACAGACAATAATACAGTTATAAGATTCATCAAAAAAATTTCATTATGAAATGGGGTCTATTACAAAGGGGAGTGACCCCTTAAAGTTAGAGTTTTATTTATGCATCAAGATATTCTTTTACAATATTTTAAAATTAATAATAATTTATTTATTAACAATGAATATCGTAGATTTTATATTTATAGAAATAGCAAAGAATGGAAACTTTGCTTTTAAGAATTTTAATAGAGAACATGGAAGACTTGGCTCAATTTCATTGTCTAAGTCTGCTTTTTCTTAACATCATAACAATAACAGATTATCGCTATGAAGAGGACACAATATTGTATTATTTAATGGTACGTTACTATAACCCTGTTACAGGGGTATTCCAATCACTTCACAACTAGACCACTTAAATTAAACCTTTTGTTAAATGAAAAAACGACCAAATTCAAATTCGTCGTCTCTACTATTTGTTGTGTTTAATTTTGCTACCATGTCTTAATGCCAATCAACCAAGTTCAATCATCTCCGAAATAGATGTTCTAAATCCGCTCGATCATTTGAGCCAGACGGAAAGCTATAGTGAGTTAAAACAGGTGCATTTACTGGTGCTGAAGCAGCCAAATAAGCGATCTAATAAAATAAAAACAGCAAAAGTTGTCTTTCTTTCTTCCTTCTGTCATAGCTTGACTCATTCCTTTTACCTGGATTTTCTAAATCACCATAACCTGTATACTTTTATACCCACCATAGAGGTACTGCAAATCTCATAATTTCGTCAACACCTCCATCTGTGAATAATTCAGTCTTCCATAGCCTCTAATTTCAACTCTTTTGGATAAAATTTACATTAAATATCTTCTTGTAACCCTTCACGTCCACCTGCCTCATATTTCATTTTCCACCTCTTTAATCTGTCTACCTAAAAGGTAAGCATATCATTCAGCCGAGCTGGTCTTTTTAATTTTCTTAATCATAATCAACCATAAGTTAAGCCCGATATGGTATCAGTCTATCACTGTATTTACGAGTAAATAAAACTTTGATATTCTATTTATGGAAAACATTTCTTGTAAAAGGGGGGTGAAGGTGTTGAAGTGAACAAAAAAATTATATTTGTGAGGGCATTAATTATTGTTTTAGGAAGTGGATATCTACAAATCAAGGAGGAAATTCTTTTATGAAAAATAAATTATCTGCGGTGTTAGCTGCTACGTTAGCGTTAACAATGAGCCTTCCAACAGGCGCGACGGCGTTTTCTAGCAGTCAGACTACGGTTGTCGCTAGCCAAGAATTTGCTAGTCAAGAACTGAAAAAGATTGCGACAGAGAAGGCTTCCTTACTTATGAAGTCCTATGAGACGACTAGTGTGCAGTATGCGCTAATTGATAATGGCAAACTTGTTTTATCGGGTCAGACAGGCAAGAACGATATGAATGGGAAACAGCCGCTGACCAAAGATACCTTATACGGGATTGGTTCAGTCAGTAAAATGTATGCAGCTGCGGCTGTAATGAAATTGGTCGACGAGGGAAAAGTCGATTTGGATGCTCCTGTCGTCCACTATGTTCCTGATTTCAAAATGAAAGACGAGCGTTACAAAAGCATTACACCACGTATGCTGTTGAACCACTCCTCAGGCTTACAAGGTAGTTCGTTTAATAATACATTTTTGTTTAAAGATAATGATACCTATGCCCATGATAACTTGTTGCGGCAATTGTCCAACCAGCAATTGAAGGCGGATCCCGGCGCGTTCTCAGTATACTGCAACGACGGCTTTACGCTAGCCGAGATTATGGTGGAAAGAGTTAGCGGTATGAGCTTTACCGAATTTATACATCATCGGTTTACAAAACCCTTAAAGCTAAATCATACGAAAACGCCGCAGGACAATTGGGAAAACGTTAAGCAGGCAGGACTTTATTTTCCAACGTACCAAGGGCAGCTTCCTACTGAATCTGTGAATGTGATTGGTACGGGAGGGATCTCTTCCACAGCAGAAGATATGGTGCGATTCGCACAAATATTTATGGGACAGGGAAAAGGAATCCTCTCTAATAAGGCAGTCAAGGCGATGGAGCAAGAGGAATATAAAAAAGGAATGTGGCCAGGGGATGGAGATAATAGTATTAACTATGGTCTTGGTTGGGATAGTGTGAAACTATATCCATTCAATGAATATGGGATAAAGGGCTTGGCTAAAGGCGGCGACACGGGACTGCAACATGCTTCACTGGTCGTACTTCCTGAACAGAAGATGGCAGTAGCTGTATTGTCATCAGGCGGTAGCAGCACTACAAATCAACTGATGGCGACTGAATTATTACTCACGGCGCTTAAAGAGAAGGGCACAATTAAAGAAATTAAGCCGAACAAATCTTTTGGCAAGCCGGTCAGGGCTAAGATGCCTCAAGACGTAGCAAAGAAAGCGGGTTTTTACGGCAATAGTTTCAGTCATTCAAAAATAGAAATTGCAAAGAATGGAGAACTGATCTTACTATCTAATCCAGAAGAAAAATATGTATATACTGCGGATGGAAGCTTTATCAATGAGTCAGGTACCTCCAAGCTCAACTTCGTCACTGAGAAAAATAGACGAATATATTTGAAGGAGAGCACATTTATAGCGATGCCAGGTTTAGGGCAAGAGGTGGTTACTCACTATTTAGCCGAGAAACTAGAAGACAACGTATTATCGAAGGAAACTACTGCCGCATGGGCAAAACGGGAAGGCGTTAAGTACTATCTTGTAAACGAGAAATATAGTTCTGCTCAATATCTCGTACCAATGATGCTTACAACACAAATTAACCGTAATGAAGGTCTTGAGGGTTATTGGGACGGTAGAAAAATTACAGGCCCAAACACGGTTGCACATCAGCTCCAGATCCCCGTGATGACTGGCCGTGATACGACGGAGTCTCGTTTTTATACAGAAGGCGGTAATGAATATATGGAGATGTCCGGATTGTTATACGTAAGTGGAACTAACGTGAAATCGCTTGATGCAAGCCAATCATCCAAAGTTATACTACAAGAAAGTGGGCATGCAAGATGGTTTACGATCCCGCAAACGGTAGCAGGGAAAACGATGACTGTGGCATTGTCATCGCAGAGTTCGTTCGCGGTGTATGATGAGAACGGTGAATGTGTCAATTTTACCGTTGTGAGCGGCAATAACAAAGTAAAACTGCCGAAAAACGGAACGGTTGTATTTGCAGGTGCGCCGAACTCGGAATTTGCAATCACGTTGAATTAATTAATTTAAGTGATGTACAGCAAGAAAAGCCTTCCGCAGATACTAATAAATATCGCGTTATTAACAGGCACATACGCTACAAAACAAGCAGCTGAAAATGTCTGAGGTGTATTAAAGCATCGTTTCGGTTGGGTAGCGTACATCGAACAAGATGGTGCTAATTGGCGTTAAAACAGGAACGTTACATTAAACGGTTCAGGTCTCGCCATTGGTCGTACAGTTGCCGCTATCCTAGAAAACTATCAACAAGCTGATGGAAGCGTAGTAATTCCTGAAGTTTTAAAGCCATACATGGGTGGTAAAGAAATTATTGCACCAAAATAAATAACGGGTAAAAGCTATTTTAGATATCCTTTAACTAATTGTATTGCCTTTTTATCGATTTACTAATGCTTTTAATAGTATCGGGTTGTATAAACGCCGTGGAATTGAAAAAAATGCTTTATTTCTAAAGGATTTTAGCGGGACTAAAAAAGATGTTACTATAATCAAGAAAGGGGTGCATTAGAAAAAATTTAGAAATGACATTTTACAGCTCTTTCGCATTTCCCACTTTTCCGCAATTTGGCGCGATTACTGAGCAAGAAGAAAAAGGTGATACATATTATATAGGACAAATATGTATCACCCTTTATATTTTCCGGCCTTTACAATTTAGGTCTTGAAAATAGGAATAATTGGTTAAAATATAAACATTTTAGAGTTATGGATACAATTATCTTGGGTTACAGTGAAAAACCTATTTCATTTCTGTTGTTGCCAAACATATTGCTACAAAAAAGAGCTAGAGAGAGATGTCATTTGGTTAGAACCGAGATTGCATTTTAAAGTCCAATATTTAGAGAAAACTAATTTTGGATTGTTAAGAACAGTATTGTTTAAAGGATTTTGTTTTGATAAACAACCGGAGTAATGTATCTAAAATAAAATGAGTGACTTTTTTAAAATTTTCAAATATAATTACCTGTACAAACTGTCCGAGCGATTATTATAAATTATTCAATATTATAGGTCGGGCATCATTTTTAAAAAAACTACGAATGCCCCAGAAAGTGCCCCAGTTAAATACCCTTAAATATTAGGGTATAAAAACCTCCGATTTGCAAAACCTCGGTATTATGCACATCAAAAAATTAAAAACATTAGGTTAGATATCAAGGTCATAAGGATTACTTATTGAAAAAGATAATATTAATGTAATTTACTTATGAATATAAATGCGCTATCATGGGTATTGGAGAAAAGATGCTTTAACATTTTATATAGGCCTTTTCAAAAAGATATTTAGGGGGATCCGCAAATGGCACAAGATAATTTACACAACAGCCGCGCATCATTCGAAGTTAATGGTAAAACTTATAATTACTATGACTTAGCTGCGATTGAAAAAGCTGGCGTTGCAAAAGTTTCAAACCTTCCTTACTCAATCAAAGTATTATTAGAATCAGTTTTACGTCAATACGATGCATATGTTATTAAAGAAGAGCATGTAAACGAATTAGCAAAATGGGGTAACGGTGCAAACCCAGAAGCTGAAGTACCATTCAAACCTTCTCGCGTAGTATTACAAGACTTCACTGGTGTACCAGTAGTAGTTGACCTTGCTTCTCTACGTTCTGCTATGAAAGAAATGGGCGGTGACCCAAGCAAAATCAACCCTGCTATTCCAGTTGACCTTGTAATTGACCACTCAGTACAAGTTGACAAATACGGTAATGCATCTGCATTAGCCGCAAACATGGACCTAGAATTCGAACGTAACGCTGAGCGTTATAATTTCTTAAAATGGGCTCAAACTGCTTACAATAACTTCCGTGCTGTACCACCAGCAACTGGTATCGTTCACCAAGTAAACTTAGAGTATTTAGCTCCAGTTGTACACGTAAACGAAAATGCTGACGGTACTTTCGAAACTTTCCCAGACTCAGTAGTAGGTACTGACTCACATACAACAATGATCAACGGTCTTGGCGTTCTTGGATGGGGCGTTGGTGGTATCGAAGCTGAAGCAGGTATGCTTGGTCAACCTTCATACTTCCCAATTCCTGAAGTTATCGGTGTTAAATTAGTTGGCGATCTTCCAAACGGGACTACTGCTACTGACTTAGCATTAAAAGTAACGCAAGTATTACGTCAACGTGGCGTAGTTGGTAAATTCGTTGAGTTCTTCGGACCTGGCGTAACTAAATTACCACTAGCTGACCGTGCGACAATCTCTAACATGGCTCCTGAATATGGTGCTACATGTGGTTTCTTCGCAATTGACGAAGAATCATTAAACTACATGCGTTTAACTGGTCGTGACGAAGAGCACATCGCGGTTGTAGAATCTTACTTAAAAGCTAACCACATGTTCTTCGATCCAACTTTAGAGCCAGTTTACACTGACGTATTAGAAGTAAACTTAGCTGAAATTGAACCAAACCTTTCTGGGCCAAAACGTCCACAAGACTTAATTCCACTATCTCAAATGCGTACTCGTTACAAAGAGGCAGTAGTGGCACCACAAGGTACACAAGGTTTCGGTTTAACTGAAGATGAATTTGCAAAAACTTCTGTAGCTAAATTCGCTGAAGGTGATGTAGAAATCCCAACAGGTGCTGTAGCAATCGCTGCAATCACTTCTTGTACGAATACTTCTAACCCATACGTATTAATCGCTGCGGGCTTAGTGGCGAAAAAAGCTGTAGAAAAAGGTCTAACTGTGCCTAAATGGGTAAAAACTTCTTTAGCACCAGGTTCTAAAGTAGTAACGGGTTATCTTGAAGATTCAGGTTTACAAACTTACCTTGACCAAATCGGTTTCAACACTGTAGGTTACGGTTGTACAACATGTATCGGTAACTCAGGTCCATTACTTCCTGAAATCGAAGACGCTATCAAAGAGAACGACTTATTCGTAACTTCAGTTCTTTCTGGTAACCGTAACTTTGAAGGCCGTGTACACCCACTTGTAAAAGCTAACTACTTAGCTTCACCACCACTTGTTGTTGCTTATGCACTTGCTGGTACTGTGGATGTCGACCTACAAAAAGATTCATTCGGTCAAGACAAAGATGGCAACGAAGTATTCTTCGCTGATATCTGGCCTACAACTGAAGAAGTTAACGCAGTATTAGGTACTGTAGTTAACCGTGAATTATTCCAAAAAGAATACGAAACTGTATTCACAGCGAACGAAAAATGGAATGCAATTGAAACATCAACTGAGTCTCTATACACATTTGATGACAAATCAACTTACATCCAAAACCCACCATTCTTCCAAGGTCTTGCGAAAGAGCCAGAAGCCATTAAAGGCTTAGAAGGCTTACGCGTAATGGCGAAGTTCGGTGATTCAATTACAACTGACCATATTTCTCCAGCTGGTGCAATCGGTAAAGATACACCTGCAGGTAAATATTTAATCGAAAACGGTGTTGAAATCCGTGACTTCAACTCATACGGTTCTCGTCGTGGTAACCACGAAGTTATGATGCGTGGTACATTTGCAAACATCCGTATCCGTAACCAAGTTGCTCCTGGTACAGAAGGTGGTTTCACTACTTACTGGCCAACAGGAGAAGTAGAGTACATCTATGACGCATGTATGAAATACCAAGAGCAAGGTACTGGCTTAGTAGTACTTGCTGGTAACGACTACGGTATGGGTTCTTCTCGTGACTGGGCTGCTAAAGGTACTAATTTACTTGGTATCAAAACAGTTATCGCACAATCTTACGAGCGTATCCACCGTTCTAACTTAGTAATGATGGGTGTTCTTCCACTTCAATTCATGCCAGGTGAATCAGCTGATACTTTAGGCCTAACTGGTAAAGAAGAAATCTCTGTTAACATTACTGACAACGTGAAACCACGTGAAATCTTAACAGTTACTGCTAAATCTGAAGACGGTTCAGTTAAAACTTTCCAAGCTTTAGCTCGTTTCGACTCAGAAGTAGAAGTAGACTACTACCGTCACGGTGGTATCCTACAAATGGTTCTTCGCGCGAAAGCTGCTCAGTAATCATTTTCATAAAAACCGATCTCTTAGGAGGTCGGTTTTTATCTATACTAGAAAAAATTCGTAATGGAGGGGATTGGCTTTGCAAATAGGACCAGCTATTTCTTTGGAAGAAGCGGATCGTCTATTTATAGAAAATGTCGATTTTCAATTGGTTTGGGACAAAAATTATGATAACAAAATAGAAACTATCACCTTGTCTATCACGCTTGTGATCGACATACTAGGTCAGCTATCCGGTATATTGACGCAACAACTGGCGAGATTAATGTCAGTAATGTTTAATTTTTTTCAGTAAAAACATAACTAATTTTCCATTATGAAAGCCGGATAATTTTTAAATTAACAAAGCAATCTAAACAGAAAACCCGAACTATTACGAAACACTAAATGAGCGTTTGTTAATATAGTTCGGGCTTTTCATTGGCTAAACCCCTTTTGTCTTTTGCCTCGTTATTTTTTTCTAAATAGTGTATCTCCAAGAGGGATTCCAACCATAACAACCAAAACCGTTAGAATTACTAGGGCTCTAAAAATAAAATACGCAACTTGATCGAACATCGTATCTCTCCTTCTTATTTTAATAATTCCTACCTTATATTTTGTAATTATCCAACTCCTATTGAAGACTAATAAAGCATAAAATCATTTGTGCTTTTAATAATATAGTTTACTTCATTCCAACGTATGTATGCAGTCATCAACATAAAAAAGAACTCAAGCTATATCGTTAAGTTCAGCTTAAAAATAGCATAATATAATGTTGCACGTTGCTTTTATATAAATAGACTACAGTAAACCACTAAGAAGATAGAGAGCTGTTGCCCAAATAAAAATCGCTGAGCATTTATTAAAAATATTCATAAGCTTCCCAGAGCTATCAAGTCTTTTCAAGGATGCTCCAGCAATGATAAGACCGAAAAACCATAACCAAGAAATTAAAACACATGCAGTAGTGAACAATATTTGCTCCGTCCCACTATATTTTAAAGCACTCGTCCCGATAACGCCTATTGTATCTAAAATGGCATGTGGATTTAAGAGGGAGACAGAAATCGCAAATAAAATTTGTTTTTTTACAGGAAGTGCTTCGTTATTATCGGTAGATGCCGGATTTGAACGCCAAATTGTATAGCCCATATAAAGTAAGAAAAGTATCCCACCACCCATCAAGGCGATACGTAACCACTCAAATTGCAACACAATTATAGATAAACCGAATACCGCAAGTAGTATCAGAAGCGTATCACAAATTGACGCAGTGATGCTGGCGGGTAAGGCACGAACTAGATGTGGCTGTGTTGCACCTTGAGAAAAGATAAAGACATTTTGTACACCTAAGGGCAAAATAAGTCCAAATGCTAAAATCATTCCATGAAGAAGTGCTTCCAATGTGATTCCCCCTTTCACTAACTATTCTAGATATGTTATAACTAAAAGAAAACGACCAATTGGATGGTTTTTTAGCCACCCAATTTTGAGGTGAAACAAATGAACTGGCAGCCAAATAGACAGGGTGAAATGACATTACAGCAGCAAATTGTGACATGGGTTACTAGGCAGATAGAACGGGGAGATTGGGTGGCAGGAACAAAGCTTCCGACACAAAGACAGCTAGCTTTGCAGTTTGGGGTCAATCGTAGTACTGTTCAGCAGGCGTTAGAGGAGTTAAAAGCAACCGGAATATTGGAATCGAAGGTAGGTTCAGGTATTTATGTAGCTGATAATTCTTGGGATTCATTCATTACACAAACACAACCAAATTGGCAAAAGTATATAGATACAAGTCTCCATAAGCCTAATTATCATACCATTCAAATCATCAATGAATACGAGCAACGTGATGATGTCATACGATTGGGAACAGGGGAGCTAGCGCCAAGTTTATTGCCGACCGTTGAAATTGAAGCGTCATTAAAAGAGCTTTCTTTGCAGCCGAAAGCATTAGGCTATTCATCACCGCAGGGTAGTGACAGACTCAGAGAGGCGATTTGCGAATATGTGAAAAAAAGAGGGATCCATGCAGAGCCTCAAAATGTATGTATTGTCTCTGGTGCACTTCAGGCATTGCAGCTCATTGCTGTTGGGCTACTTGAGCAAGGTTCTATCGTATTCCAGGAACATACGTCTTATTTAAATTCAGTTCATCCATTTCAGTCTGTTGGTATGCAAATGCTGTCTATCGATCGTAATGAACAGCTTGTACAAACCTTAGCTCAAAAGAAAAGAAAAAGACAGGCTGTATTTTATGCTGTTCCTACTTTAAACAATCCGACTGGAGGGGTGTGGACTACACATGAAAAAAAACAGCTTTATGAAGCGTGTCAACAATCTCGAATTCCTATTATTGAGGATGACGTCTATCACGAACTGCTCTTTGAAGCGGCAACGTCCCCAATTAAATCTATCGATGATAATGGGCAAGTCCTTTACATTGGAAGTGTTTCGAAAACTTTAAGCCCTGGACTTAGAATAGGCTGGCTAATTGGTCCAACAACTGTTATTGAGCGGTTAGCGGATATAAAAATGCAAACAGATTACGGATCAAGCGCCATCTCGCAGGAAATTGTGTTGCATTGGCTGCAGTCTGGAAAGTATAAAAAGCATATTGTCGACTTACGCCAAAAATTACAGCAAAGAGCAGATTATGTAGAGACTATTTTAAAAGAAAAATTTGATGATATTGCAGAGTGGAATAAGCCAAAAGGTGGCTTTTATATTTGGCTTAAGTTTCATGAGCCCATTGTTGATAAAGAGTTGTTTACCAAGCTATTGCAGCGTGAAGTTCTCATTAATCCTGGTTATATTTACGATCCGCAAGATACCCAACATATTCGATTATCATATGCTTATGCGACAGAGGAAGAGTTGAAGATTGGCTTAGAAATTTTATTTGAATGCGTCGTTGAAACGGTAAAAAAACGACAATAAGAATAAAAACATCACACCTTTTGGGTAGTGATGTTTTTATTTACCTTTTCATACTTATTAAATTGTATTTGAATAATAGTGTCATTCCGAGATTCATCAAAAAATGCACAAGAAATGGTGCTAAGATATTGTTTGTGTCAAAATAAATCCATCCGAAAATTAGACTTGGAATGTCGATATTGATGAACATAATAGGTTTTTTAAAATATTGAGTATGCATCCCTAAGAACAATAAAGTTGTTATAATAATGGCAATCCATTATTGGTCTATAAATAAAAGAAGTGAATTTTGAATAATTCCCCTAAATAACATTTCTTCAAATAATGCTGCTATAAACATAAAGGAAGAAATAGTTAATAACGACCATAATATTATAGTGTGAAGTATGTCCTTTATTGAAGAGAATTTCTAAGATAGGGACCGAATTTGCTTATCTTCTTTTTTATGGATGTCCAAACATCCGCCGCTGCCGCTTCTCTTTGCACAAAATACATTTATTGGTCTAAAGTCGGGCGAAGCTATAAGATAATTCACATTAAAAGTAAAAATGGGTTATTAATAATTTTAAACAACAACTTAATAATATTTATTTTTGAATTTAAAAAAGTTTATTTTAATTACTTGTATTTTTAATTTCTTGTTGTATAATCAAATCAACTAGAAGGAAGGGGTTTCACTATGGCTTATCAAGTTATCACAAATTGCCCTGTTTGCAGTAAAACATTGAAAATTACAAAGTTGCAGTGCTCTCATTGTTACACAACGATTGAAAATGAGTTTGAATTATCTAAGTTGGCATCTTTATCAAAGGATCAGCTTCATTTTGTAGAAGTATTTTTAACTTGCAGAGGGAATATCAAAGAAGTGGAAAAGGAACTGGGGATTTCGTATCCAACTGTTCGAGGAAAGCTAACAGACATTATCTCATCTCTTGGATATGAGCAAAAGAAGAAAAATGAAGTAGACGAGAAAAAAGTTGTCACTATGCTGGAAAATGGCGAGATTACACCAGAAGAAGCTATTAAACTTTTAAAAGAAGAATAGGGAGGAATTTATCATGAAAGAGGAAATTGCAAGAGTATTAACAATGGTTCAAGAAGGAAAGATTGATGCAGAACAAGGATCAGAACTGATTCAAGTATTAAAGGAAAAAGAAGAAACAAGTAATTATAAGCCGACTAAATATTTAGATAAAACTTTAAAAGTCCGTGTTGTATCTGCCGAAAATGATAATGTCATGGTTAATTTACCTATAAAACTTGTCAAGGTAGTATTACTGGCGGGACACAGCATTGCAGCAAGTGTTCCTCAAGCGGAAAAATACGTTAAAGATATTGATATAAGCCTTATTATTGAAGCAATTGAAAACGAATTAGATGGCCAAATTGTTGATATCAAATCGGCAAACGGGGATACCGTTTCGGTCATTATTGAATAGTGATTTGCTTATGATGCATGTAAAAGTGAAAACAAAAGGTTTTCGGCTTAATATCCCAATGCCATATGCTATGTTAAACATTGTTATTTCAATTTTGTCCTCGAAACTTTTGCAACGAAATTTAAATAAATGGACAAAAGAGCCTTTCGAAAGAAATAAAATAGACTTTACATTTCCGATAATAGATAAAAACACACTGAAGCCTATCGTCAAGGAACTGAAAAATTATAAGGGAATCGTGATAGTGGATGTCAAAGCTAAGGACGGCACAGAGGTTAAAGTCAGACTATAATTGATGGATACTAGCATTTTTAAGAAAAAGCCTTATTTCTCAATTAAAAAACTATTATAGTTCAAGTACGGATAACCCCGTTCTTAAATCTTAAACGGGGTTAAATTTGTACAAGAATCGCGAAACCTTTTGAAAAAAGAATAATTCTAGTAAAGAATCATACATATTTAAATAATGATTATTTATGAAGAGGTGAACCATTGGAGAACATGCCAGAAGGCTATTCTTATGTTCCACAACCTATTCGGAAAGATGGTGCGGGTGGGGTGGATAAAGGGCCGAGAGATATTGTGAGGGACCTGGAAAATCCCGATTTGCTTGTCCCTCCAAAAACAGATGCTGGACTTGTGCCAAATTTAAAATTCTCTTTTTCTGATACACATATGGTTTTAAAACATGGAGGCTGGTCTCGAGAAATTACTGATCGTGATCTGCCAATTGCTACGACATTGGCCGGCGTCAATATGAGTTTGACACCAGGAGGAGTACGGGAGCTACATTGGCATCAACAGGCGGAATGGTCGTATATGCTTCTTGGTCATGCACGCATTACAGCGGTCGATCAAAATGGGCGTAATTTTATTGCCGATGTAGGACCGGGGGATTTATGGTATTTCCCACCAGGAATTCCGCATTCCATACAGGGCCTTGAAGATGGCTGTGAATTTTTACTAGTGTTTGACGATGGGCATTTCTCAGATCTTAGTACATTTTCAATATCTGATTGGTTTGCTCATACGCCAAAAGATGTGCTGTCCTCTAATTTTGGTGTTCCAACGAGCGCTTTTCAACAAATCCCGAAAGAACAAGTCTATATTTATCAAGATCAAGTTCCCGGACCTCTAGACACACAAAAAGTACAATCTCCATATAGTACGGTTCCTCAAACCTTCAAGCATCGTTTGCTTGCCCAAACACCTATTAAAACACCTGGTGGCAGTGTTCGAATTGTGGATTCGACAAACTTTCCTATTTCTAAAAATATCGCAGCAGCACTTGTCGAAATTAAGCCTGGTGCTATGAGAGAGCTGCATTGGCACCCGAATAATGATGAATGGCAATATTACATTCAAGGAAAAGGGCGGATGACGGTATTTGCAGCGAACGGTGTGGCTAGAACATTCGATTATCGTGCGGGAGATGTAGGATACGTGCCGTTTGCAAATGGTCACTACATTGAAAATACTGGCATCGAGACATTATGGTTCCTTGAAATGTTTAAAAGTGATAGATTTCAGGATGTTTCGTTACATCAATGGATGGCTCTTACTCCATCTGAACTAGTCCAAAGTAATTTAAATATTGGACCGGAACTACTTAAAGTATTAAGGAAGGAAAAGTGGCCGGTTGTGAAATATCCTAGGTTTTCGTATTATCGAAAGTGAGCATATAGAAAAGCAGGTGAGAAAAATCCCACCTGCTTATTTTAATATTGATATTTATTTTTAGTAGTAAGCAGAATCCCGATTGCTGGTACAGTACAAATAAGCATTGCTGCAAATGATAGTCCAGGTGAAATCTCGTATAAATAGCCGCCTAAAAATGTAAGAATAGCTGTACTTAATCCCATTGCTAATGCAGAGTAAAGGCCTTGTGCATTTGGAATTTGCTCCTTCGGCAATGTTTTTGTTAAATAGCCGATAAAAGCGTAATGCGCAAGAGCAAAAGAAAATGCATGCAATGTTTGAGATGCGATAAATACCCAGACATTTGGGAATAGGTAAATGAGTAGCCAACGTAATGTAGAACCACTTGCAGCTATAAGTAATAAGGAAGATGAGCGCCATTTTTTAAATAGTATATCTGCTTTCATAAAATATAATATTTCGCACATAACGGCGATGTTAATAATCATCCCCATATAGAATGGATCAACATGTAATTCACCTAAATATATATAGCCGTAGCTGTAATAAGAAGCATGTGCGCCTTGCAATAGGATAACGATTAATAAAACAATAGGGAAGCCTTTAATCGTCCATAATGTTTTCATCGACAATGATTTTGTACGTTGTTCTTTTGTCGGTACAACGAGTAACTCTTTTGGTGTAGCCATTTGCTGCATCAACAGCATACCGATCAGTCCGATCACCATACTCCAAAAGATAATATCATTGCCAAATGCACCTGTCAGCATACTAATGATTAATACGGCAATCACAAAGCCAACGGAACCATAAGAGCGACTTTTACCATAGTGTACATGTCCATGCTGTACAAGTGTTGCTGCACTGCTTTCAACGGCAGGGAGCAGGGCTGGATAAAAAACGCTAAATAAAAGAGTAACGATAAGAAGCGAGAAAAAGCTCGTGCTTGGTATGTAAAGTAAAGTTGTGATTAGGGCACCTATTGCTAAAATACAAACGAGTCGTTTGTTATGCACATATTTTGCAAGAGTCGGGAAGAAAAATAGATTTGAAGTTGCTCGTGCTAAAAGACCGCAGCCCATTACTATACTAGCATGTGAAACAGTAAGATGTTTGGCATCTACAAGCCAACCTGTCCAATAAGGTAAGAAAATACCCCATGTAAAGAAAAATGCAAAGAAATTTTGAGAAAGCCATCGTTGATTGTTCATAAAATTGCGTACCTCCATTAACTATGTTGAATAATAGCACGTTCATCGATACAATAATGTGAGATATCTCACATTTTATTGTAGGAGAGAATAAAAAAATGCATATTCTTACAGCTGAGGAACGTTCATACTTTCAAGATAAATATCCAATTGATGATTTTTTTTCCTTTGATGTTGCTCCATTTCTAGAAGTATGTAAGTTTGACAAAGGTGAATGGATTTTTCAAGAAGGATCATTTCCAGATACGCTATACTACATGATTGAAGGAAAAGCGAAGTTATACATGACCCATAAAAATGGCAAGGTTTCACTTATCGAATATTTGGAGGCACCACGTTTTATGGGTGAAATTGAGTTGCTTAATGAGGCAAGATATACGAAGGGGATTCAGACAGTAACCGAGACGATTTGTTTTTCTATTTCCCAGTCTTGCAAAGAAAAGTTACTCACGGATGTCCTATTTTTACGCAAACTTTGTGTGTTTTTAGGGGAAAAGGCCACGAATATGACTTCTAAATATACACAAAATCAAGCATATCCACTGGAAAATCGACTTGCTGCATTTATCCAGTTATCGTCAGATCAAGGAATATATAAGGAAAAGCATACTGAAATCTGTGAATATTTAGGGGTTTCCTACCGGCATTTATTATATGTACTTGCACAATTTTGTGAAGAAAAAATTTTAGAGAAGAGAAAGAATGGCTATCACATTATGAATGAAAAGCGTCTTTCCGAATTAGCACAGGAGATATTGTGAGGAAAACTGCAGCTTATTGTATTCACTTTTTTTAATCAACCAGCGCGCAATCTCCTTGCCACTATGGTAGTTTAGGGTTTCTTCAATAACGCCAAAAAGTATAACCGTTTGTCGGGTGAAAATTTTTGTGCTTAGCCTCAGCTTTAACAGATTTTTGTGCATTTTGAAATGGACAAGCAAGTCATTCTCCTTGTTCCAATGTTGTGCTAGGTGAATGACAATTACTTTTCATTCAACATGCCCCCATTGTCGGTAGTTTTATTGTACCAAGACATGCGGCTCTGAATAGTGTTCATTTACGAGGCTTTAACGAAAACTGAAGGTTGGTCATTCATTTCATAATATGTAACCGTATTCATACCATTTACGAATAGAAATCATAGAAAACTTGTATAATTTCAAGAGAAAAACATGTACTCAAACTATTGTGAATTTTCCATACACAACGTATTATTGTAAGTAGATTTAACGTGAAAGGCTTCACATAGTCACGTGATCGTGAGGAGGAATTTTTAATGAGTGCAATTCGAGTAGGTATTGTAGGTTATGGAAATTTAGGGCGCGGAGTAGAGTATGCTATCTCGCAAAATCCAGATATGGAATTAGTAGCAGTTTTCACACGTCGCGATCCTTCAACTGTAAACATTGCAAGTAATGCAAGTGTATATTTAGTAGATGATGCTGAAAAATTCCAACATGACATTGATGTAATGATTTTATGTGGTGGCTCAGCAACAGATTTACCAGAGCAAGGACCACACTTTGCACAATGGTTTAATACAATTGACAGCTTTGATACACATGCGAAAATTCCTGAGTTTTTCGAGGCTGTAGATGCAGTTTCACAAAAATCAGGTAAAGTATCAGTCATTTCAGTTGGTTGGGATCCAGGTTTGTTCTCATTAAATCGTATCCTCGGGGAGACAGTTCTACCAGTAGGCACAACGTATACTTTCTGGGGAGACGGTTTAAGTCAAGGTCACTCAGATGCTATTCGTCGCATCGAAGGGGTTAACAATGCGGTACAATACACATTACCAATTAAAGAGGCTGTAGACCGTGTTCGCAACGGTGAAAATCCTGAGCTGACAACGCGTGAAAAACATGCACGTGAATGTTGGGTTGTTCTTGAAGCTGGTGCAGACGCTGCAAAAGTTGAACAAGAAATTGTGACGATGCCAAACTATTTTGACGAGTATGACACAACAGTAAACTTTATTTCTGAAGAGGAATTTAAAGTAAATCATACAGGTATGCCACACGGTGGATTCGTTATTCGAAGTGGTGAAAGCGGCGCTAATGATAAACAAATTCTTGAATTCTCATTAAAGCTTGAAAGTAATCCAAACTTCACGTCTAGTGTTCTAGTGGCTTTTGCACGTGCAGCTCATCGCTTAAACCAAGCCGGAGACAAAGGTGCAAAAACAGTATTCGATATCCCATTCGGTCTATTATCACCAAAAACAGCTACTGAATTACGTAAAGAACTTTTATAATATTAAACTAATTTTTTTACTACCCGATTATCATCTATTTGATAGTCGGGATATTTTATTTTTAGCAAGTCAATATTCGCCAATATGCCTAGTAAGCCAGGGCGTAAATGACGTAATGAGCGATCATGACACATTATCCATAATATTAGCGTACAAAGCGAAAACTACTCTTGAGATTGTCTCGGCAATGCGTTTTCGCTTTTATTCTATACTAAAATGTAAATTTTTTAGACTTTGGCCACGTTATACCGATGAGCCAATAATGTATGTAGTAGGAAATTAAATGCCCGAATCAAAGTTACGGATTACGTTTAAGATATTTATTTTTTTCACAAAGGTTCCCATACTACGAACATACCAGTAAAATAGAATAGGTTAGGGGGACTGTATTTTGAAAGATCAACGCTTTAAAATTGCGCATCGAGAGGCGCTTATTGGCATCGGGCTTGTTATCGTTAACTTTACGATTTGGTTTGGCTTTGCCTATGGATTAGGCTCTGGTGATCCAACAAGCTATACGTATGTGTTTGGTTTCCCTGCATGGTTTTTCTATAGCTGTATTGCAGGGACAGGCTTTATGATTATGATAATCTGGGTCGTCATGAAACTCTTTTTCAAAGATGTACCATTTGACGATGAGGAGGTGGATCAATAATGCACTGGCAAGTTATTTTTCCATTGCTATTATTTTTAGTCATCATCTTTGCTATTGGGATCTGGTCAAATAAGCATATACGCTCTTCCAATTCATTTTTACAGGAATACTTCCTCGGTGGTCGTGAAATGGGAGGCTTTATCCTTGCTATGACAATGATTGCTACGTACGGAAGTGCAAGTAGCTTTATTGGAGGTCCAGGCGTAGCTTATACGAAAGGGCTAGGCTGGGTATTACTGGCGATGGCACAGCTTCCTGCGGGTTATTTTGTTTTAATGATTTTAGGGAAGAAATTTGCTATTATCGCAAGACGTTATCAAGCCATCACGTTAATAGACTTTTTACGAGAACGCTATAAGAGTCATGCTATTGTCATCCTATCAGCCATTAGTATTATCATCTTTTTATTTTCTGCAATGATGGCACAATGGGTAGGGGGTGCTCGTTTAATTGAATCATTAACTGGCTTAAACTACACAACGGCACTCTTTATTTTTGCAATTTCTGTATTAGTTTATGTTATTATTGGGGGCTTCCGTGCTGTTGCATTGACGGATACAGTGCAAGGCTCAATTATGATTATCGGAACCATTATTTTATTAATTGGGACAATCATCGCTGGTGGAGGAATCGATAAAATTATGGCTTCACTTGTCGCTGAGAATCCGAATCTTGTGTCTCCATTTGGAGCAGAAGGTGAATTAACGCCATTATACGTTTCTACATTTTGGATTTTGATAGGTATCGGAGTTGTGGGGCTTCCACAAATCGCAGTTCGTGCCATGAGCTATAAAGATTCAAAAAGCATGCATTTAGCCATTATCATTGGCACTATTGCCATTGGGACAATTATGTTTGGAATGCATCTAATTGGTGTTTTAGCTCGACCAGTGATGCCAGGTATTGACATTGGTGATAAAGTTATGCCGCTGCTGACCTTAAAGGTTTTACCCCCATTTTTAGCTGGCGTTGTCTTAGCAGCACCAATGTCAGCAACGATGTCTACAGTGAATGCGCTACTGATGCTTGTAAGCTCGACAGTCGTGAAAGATATTTACTTAAATTATATAAAGCCGACAGCTAATGATACAGAAATTAAGCGCGCAAGCTTTATTGTGACAGCAGTAATCGGTTTAGCGGTAATCGTTTTTGCACTAAATCCCCCAGATTTATTAGTTTGGCTTAATTTATTTGCTTTTGGCGGACTTGAGGCAGTCTTTATTTGGACCGTCGTATTAGGCCTATATTGGAAAAAGGCCAACAAATATGGGGCGATTGCGTCAATGATCTCGGGTATGACCTTATATATCATCATTGATCGTTTTTATCCTTCTGTTCTTGGCATGCATACTGTTACAATTCCAATTGTCGCGTCGTTTTTCATTTTCGTTTTTGTTAGCTTATTAACAAGTCATACATTTACAAAGAAAAATTATTTATCTAGCTAAGAAAACGCCGTAGAGATAGAATATCTACGGCGTTTCATAGTATAGACAATAAGAGATAGATAGCCCCTCCTAACGATCAAAGTGCTCATAATCTAGACTTCGCAACAACAACAAACCCCGAACTCGAACATATTTTTTAACTATCATAAAACTAATTGAAATGAGATTAGAAGAGATTCCTATGAAACAAAAATTAGACGAGTGAATATTCGTAATTATTCTCAACATGAACATGGATGAGATGTTATACGACTTCAAATCAAAGTAGCTCATAGAGATAAAAAGCTTAGGAGTGATTCCAAGCTTTTTTCGAGGTTTATTACGAACCATAGATAATGGTCTTGTTAAAAATATGTCCACATTTATTTCCTAATTCAATATTTTTTTGAAGAATATAACAAATATGCTTTAATTTTCTTTATTTTAGTATTAAAATTATAAAACAACCTAAATTAGTTATTTTCATCGCTAAATCGTTACTTTGGTTGTGTTTTTGCTAAATAATGTGTCTTTATTTAAATTTTTTGATCAATTGCGTAATTAGAAAAGAGTCATGCCACGCGTAACTTCTAAATACGTAGAGCTTGTCCTGAATGTCTCGCTTTGTCAGTGAGCAAACTGAAGATCATCTACTGAAGCTGTTTATCTATATGATGTCCCGTATAATTGTTTTAAGCACGAATATAGGTATACCACAAAAGCATAAGCGAGTTGAGTTAGAAATTTTAGTAAACAAAATCCTCTATTCTCACATTCAAGTAGTTTTATAGACAGCAAAATGATGCGTTTTTAACAATCATCTACAAGTGTTATATGTTTTATTGGTAATATTTTTATTAATTAGGAGGAACAGTATGAACCGATTTGTTAAAGTAGAAAATACCCAGTTGCTAACCGAAGCTCGATACGGTGTAACAGAAAATCAGAAAGTATTATGGTTGGCACGTCAAATGGACATAGCAGCTGGCATTTATAACGAACCCGTTTCTATACAATTAAAAGGGGACTTAGATCTTAAAAGACTACAAAAGGCGTTACAATATATTGTAGTAAAACACGTAGCGTTACAAATGAATATTGTATCTACGAATGACGGCCTAAAGCAAATAAGGAAAGAACAATTTCATGTAGGCATGGATTTTTATGATTGGTCTTCCTATCCTAGCGCCATAAGAGATCAAATGTTGGACAAATCTTTGAAATCCAATCTCCACACAAGATTTGATTTAACCTCAGATACCTTGTTTCGTTTTCAACTGTATCAGTTGGGACCAAATGAGTATCTCCTTTACATGTTGTTCCATCATATTATTTTTGATGGATGGAGTTTAGGACTATTCCTGCAAGATTTAGAACAAGCTTATTCATTAGAGAAAACAGTTGAAACAGAAAAAAATATTCATAGAATACAGATGTATGAAAAACTTTTACATAAACATCTAAATTATATTGGAACAGAGGAGTATGTTGATTCTGAAAAATATTGGTGTAAAAAGTTAGAAGGCACCTTACCGTGGAGTGAATTTCCAACAAGTAGCGGAAGATCACTTGTACAAACATATCAAGGAGGAGCTTTACAATATACAATAAAGCCGGCTTTATCTTACCTTATAGAACAATTTTCCAAGGAAAATCAAGTCAGCTCATACCGTGTATGGCTAAGCATCTATATTGTTTTATTACATCAAATGACAAATAAGACAGACTTGGTAGTTGGAATGCCAATTAACACCAGAAGTCGTGATGAAGAAGATCTGGATGTATTTGGCTATTTTGTGAATACTGTTCCACTACGTATAGCACTTTCACCAACTGAAACTTTTACAGAGTTAGTTCAAAAAGTGAATAACTCTGTAAAAGAAGCTATCGCCCATAGAAATTATCCATTGAATCATTTGACTCAGCAAGTTAAGAATCGAGAAGAAAATAAACCGTCTTTATATTCAACAGTATTCAACATGGTGAAACTTCCGAATTTCACAATGGAAGGCTTAGAAACGAAAGTCATTACACACCATAATCGAGTAAGTGTCTTTGATATGGTATGGCGATTAGTTCAAAGACAAAGTGATGCTTTAAATATTGAAATTGATTATAACGGAGGTATATATGAAGAAAACGACATACAGAACTTTATAGATAGATTTCAACATTTACTACAGGTATTGTTAGAAAACAGTGATACATCTATATGCAAGCTAGAGTTGCTTTTACCACAGGATTATGCTGTTTATCAAAATACAGTGGCTGTGAAAAACGTGACGCATATGACATTAGATCAACTCATCGATGAGCAAGCGGATATACACCCAGATCGTATTGCTATTACGATGGGCCAACAAAATATCACTTACCAAGAGTTACGAGTGTTGTCGAACCAAGTGGCACAAACTTTATTGCGCCAAGGGTTTCAAAAACAAAATCGTGTAAGTATCATCATGAATCGAAGTATAGAAGCCGTTGTTTCCATGATTGGCGTATTAAAAGTAGGAGGTACCTATGTACCAGTGGAGCCAGATTTCCCTGTAGACCGGATTCGTTTTATATTACAGGATAGTGATTCAACTCATATTATTACGAGTCATAAGATCAGTTTACGACATATTCAACAAGACCAAAAAGTTATTTTGTATGAAGACATGTCTAAACAGCCTATTATTGAACAAGTGAAACGTACACATACAACGGAAGATGGAGCCTATATCATTTATACGTCTGGTTCTACTGGGAATCCTAAAGGTGTATTAATTCCTCATAAGGGAGTCATTCACCTTATAC
>DAMBVB010000011.1:0-53102 GCA_032053185.1 Lysinibacillus sp. | reverse complement strand
ATTTTCAGAAAAATCATGTACATCTGCAATTTGCATCACTTATCTTTGATGCATCCGTCTGGGAAATCTATAGTAGCTTGTTAACTGGTGGAAGGCTTTATATTTTATCGGAAATAGAAAGAAAGTCTTCCAACCACTTTATCGAGGCCATTGAGAAGCAACAAGTAAATTTTTGTCTTTTACCTACTGTATTTTTCCATAACTTAACGCAAGCATCTCTTCATGAATTAGAAAAATTGAAATCACTTAACTATATATTTGTTGGAGGAGAGACATTGCTACCGGAAACGGTGCGAAAATGGCAAGAAAAAGTAGCGTTAAAAATCCCAATTGTAAATGCCTATGGTCCAACAGAATCGACAGTTTGTGTCGCCACATATCCCATTATCAATAAAGTAAATGAAACACAAGCAAATATACCAATTGGGAAACAGTTATCTCATACAGAAATCTATATCTTGAACGAACAGCATCAAATTTGTCCGCCGTACGTACCTGGAGAGATTTATATTGGTGGGAATAGTCTTGCACAGCAATATGTCAATCAACCTGATAAAACAAAAGATGCATTTGTAACGGTCAATTTACCAACTTCGTCTAATGTGCGACTATATAAAAGTGGTGATCAAGGTCGTATCACACAAGATGGGCAAGTTGAATTTTTAGGACGCATCGATAAGCAGGTGAAGATTCGTGGATATCGTATCGAGTTAGAAGAAATCGAGGAGCAGATGCTCCATCACCCTTCTATTCAACATGCATCTGTGATAGTTTATCAACATGGAAATGGCGAGCAGCAATTGATTGCTTTCTACATATTGCAAAAAGAGGCTATTGTGACTGCTGACGATATCCAAGCATATCTTTCGGAAAAGTTACCTTATTTTATGCTACCGAATTACATGCAAGACGTCGAGGAGTTTCCTTTAACACCGAGCGGTAAGGTGGATAATAACGCATTACAAAAGCAAGCTAAGTCCATATTAGAAAACCGCACCGATAGATATATTCCACCCAATACAGATACTGAAATACAATTACAAAATATCTGGGCAGAAGTTTTACGGATGAATTCTGAACAAATAAGTATCGAAGATGATTTTTTCACAATTGGTGGACATTCTTTACTCACAGTTCAAGTCATAAATCGTATTCATGCCAGATTCCATGTACAGATAAGTTTAAAAGACTTATATAGATATCGAACGATTCATACATGTGCTGATTATATAGACCGATTAAATCCGATCGATATTGAAGACGGTATTCCACAAATTCCTGAACAAACGTATTACCCGTTATCCCATGCACAAAAAAGACTGTGGTTTTTATACAAAAGGTATCCAGAAGATAGAACATATGATATTCCTATCCAGGTACAAATACAGCCTGGTATACAAATCAATATGTTGAACAAAGCTTTATATGAAGTTGTAAAACGACATGAAATTTTTCGAACGGTTTTCATGGAAAAGCAAGGGGAGCCTGTGCAGCACATACGACAAGAAATAGATGCGATAGCTACACACGTGGATATGACCAAAATTAAAAAGAGTAAACAAGCAGCATATAGGTTGAAGTGTATACGGGAGATTGATGCTAAAGAGTTTGATTTAGAACAGGGTCCGTTATTCCGAACGATACTATTCACAGAGAATGAAGATTGCTCTTGGTTATATTTGAATTTCCATCATATTATTATGGATGAATGGAGTTTACAACGCTTTCTAAAAGAGCTATTGGAGGTATATGATGAAATATTACTAAATAAAATTGTGCATGCTAAAAAACCTACAGTTAGATATGTCGATTATGTAGCATGGCAAAATGAACATCTTTCGTTAGGAACATGGGAAATAGAAAAACAATATTGGCAACAAGAGTTCCAAAACGTTCTTCCTCAATTATCATTACCATACGATCGAATGCATCCTAGTACTCCTTTGCATGCTGGTGCAGTGCTTTCTAGGAAAATAGATCAGATCGATTTGGCACGATTAAAAAAAATTGCACAACAAGAGGAAGTTTCACTATTCATATTGCTATTCACTGCTTACACGCAATTTTTACAGCAGATATGTGGGCAGAATGATCTTATTGTAGGAACACCTGTAACAGGGAGACAACATACAGCATTTGAAGATGTACAAGGTTTCTTTGTCAACACAGTCGCCATTCGAGTAAATACAACAGGTGCTTCTACAATGAAAGAATTGTGTGAAGTCGTAAAAGAGAAATGTCTTTTGGCATTCCAACATCAAAACTATCCCTTTGATAAGGTAATTGAAGCAGTAAACCCTGAACGACGAGCACATGAAAATCCAATTTTCCAAACGATGTTTAGTTATCAACAGAACTCAGCTCAACAACATAATTTGCATCGATGGGATATACATCCTGTAGAACAAGCGATTAGTAAATTTGACTTATCCCTTACATTTGTGGAGTCAGAAGATGGTTTAATTATGGATTTAGAATATAATACTGATTTGTTTGAAAGAACAACGATTTCACGTTTTGCAGAGCAACTGTTGCAAACTATCCAGATGATACAAACAGATTTTACTACATCTCTTTGTCAATTAAATATATTGAGTGAAACAGATAAAACGATCTATCAACAATTGAATGATACGTATATGGCGATGCCACCACATTCATCTATACAGGAACGTTTTTATCAGCAAGTGTATAAAACACCGAATGCGATCGCAATTTCTACAGAGGATAGTTCATATACCTATGAAGAGGTGAATCATTATTCTAATCAAATTGCTCATTATTTGATTGAAAAAGGAATGCAACCAAATGATGTAGCTGCCATTTTCTTAGATCGAAGCTTTGAAAGTATAGTATGTATGTTAGGAGTTCTTAAAGCTGGCGGTACCTATGTGCCAATTGATATTAAATATCCGCTAGAACGTGTATCGTATATTTTAAACGACAGTAAAGCAAAGCTGATTGTAACGAAAAATGCTTTAAAAAAAGAATTACGATCCTATTATGAACAAGTAGTTGTAATGGAAGAGATGTTAGCATCGTCTTCGATTCAAGACATCTTAAATAAAAATACAGCGGATGACACAGCATATATGATTTATACATCTGGATCGACGGGGAATCCGAAAGGTACATTACTCCGACATGCTGGCGTACTCAATTTAGTGGAATGGCGTTCAAAAACATTTCAGATAACGGAGCAAGATGTGTTATCTCAATTTTATTCTCACAGTTTTGATTCATCTGTTTCGGAAATTTTTTCAGCTTTATTAACTGGAGCAAGACTTCATCTGTTAAATGAGGAACAACGTTTCTCTTCACAGGCATATTTCGATGCAGTGTCTACTTATAACATTACGATTTCAGACGTGGCAACAGCCTTTTTTAAACAATTAGCAAATGGAGTGTCTGCAAAACAGCTCATTCCATTAAAAAGTTTACGTGTGCTAATTATGGGAGGAGAAGCTGCATCTGCAGCGGCTATTCGAAAATGGCATTGTGAAATGAATGATACTGTACAGATTGTCAATGAATATGGACCTACGGAAACAACGGTTAGTTCGTTGTATCACGTTGTTTCTACAAACATGGATCGTACAGTTACCCACATTCCTATTGGGAAGCCTATTGCGAATACAAAAGTCTATATATTAAATGAAAACATGCAGCTATGTCCAATAGGTGTCATAGGTGAACTGTACATTGAGAGTATAGGAACAGCAATTGGATATGTAAATCAGCCAGATAGAACTAAACAATCATTTTTATCTAACCCATTTTCAACAGAAAATCATTCTATTTTATATCGGACAGGAGATCTAGTACGCCTAGCATCCAATGGAAGTGTAGAATACATGGGTAGACGTGATAGACAAGTGAAAATAAGAGGATACCGTATTGAACTAGGAGAAATTGAAGATGTACTTGTGCAAGAACCTCGCATTCAACAAGCGGTGGTTATACCTGATACAGAAGGAAAAGAATTACACGCATATTTCACTGTTCATAACCAAACAGAAATAAGTATTGAAGAAACCTATAAGCATGTTTCCGCTACTTTACCAGAATATATGGTACCAAAAGGATATGTTTGTGTTCCAGAGATTCCTGTCACACAAAATGGCAAAATAGATGTTCAAAAACTACAAGAGCAGTATCAGATACAGTACCGGAAAAATAAAAATCATCAACCACCTGTTACAGAAACACAAAAGGTACTAGCTAATGTTTGGGCAGAAGTATTAAACATAAAAGACGTAAACATAAAAGATGATTTTTTTGCTCTAGGGGGACACTCATTAAAAATTATGCCTACTTTGGTGAAACTAAAACCATACTTCCCTAACTTGCGTATACAGGATTTCTTTCACTATCGTACAATCGAAAAACTGGCGCGAAAAATAGAGACAGATGTGAATCAGCTAGAAAACAGTAAAGTTGCGACTGCAAAAGAGCATATAAAAGAAAATAATACGTCTATAGATAAACAAGAAAACAGTAAGAAATGGGATACATTCATACACGTTTCACAACAGAAACCTCGTTGTATATTATTAACAGGTGGAACAGGTTTTCTTGGTGCTCATATTTTAGAGCAGTTATTAGTACTACCTGATACAGTGATTTATTGCCTAGTTCGGAAGCAAGAACACACTTCAATGGAAGATAAAGTACGAGAAAAAATGCAGTTTTACTTTGGCGAGGCCATTTTAGAAAAAATGAAGCATCGCGTTCAGATTATTGAAGGAGATTTGAGCAAAGAACATCTAGGCCTTACAGCAAATATAAAAAAACAATTGATTCAAGAAATAGATACGATTATACATTGTGGAGGAGATGTACGTCATTATGGAGACAGAGAACATTTTATCCAAGTCAACGTGGAATCTACTAAATATTTATTAGAGATGAGTAAGAACGCACGGGCACGTTTTCATTATATTTCAACAATTAGTATTGCTGGACATGCCCCTCATGATGCTAAAGAATTTTTGTTCTCCGAACGAGACTTTGACAGAGGGCAACAGTTAGATAATGTGTATGTGGAAAGTAAATTTTTAGCAGAAAAATTAGTAAGAGAAGCAATAAAAGAAGGCGTATCAGCAACAGTGTATCGTGTAGGAAACCTAGTAGGGCATACACTTGACGGGAGATTTCAAGAGAATATAGAAGGTAATGCTTTTTATCGTTTGATAAAAGCTATCTTATTACTACAAACGGCACCGGACATTCATACGTTTATTGATTTAGTACCAATCGATTTTGCTAGTAAAGCAATTGTACAATTGGTATGTACAAAGGAAACGGAAGGGGAAACTTTCCACATTAGTAATCCTGTTCAACTGGAATGGAAACCGTTTGTTGAATATTTAAAACAGAGCGGTCATCCTATAAAAATTGTAAATATTGAACAATTTATGAACTTATTTAAAGACAATACATTGTCTGATAAACAAAAATATGCTTTAGAATTGATGGTGCCTTTACTAGAAGAAACAGCTGAAAATTCCTTATCCATCCCAACGTGTCAAGATACTCAACGTTTTTTACAAGAAGTTGATGTGGTATGCGAATTACCTGATGCAAAGTTTGTAGCTAATTTGATCGATTACGGATCTCGCTTAGGTTTTTTCCCCACTAGCAGAGAATATACTACGGTGTAAATGGTGATTAAAATATGGTATATACATGAGAAAATTGAATGATTATTAAAACAATTATGGTAGCAAGAATGAAAGCTTAGGAGTGATTCCTAAGCTTTTTTTGATGTTTTTCATCTCTTATTACGAAACTATATATAATTTTCTTGTTAAAAATATGTCAATATCCATTCCTACATTCATTAATTCTTAGCAAAATGTAACAAATATATATTAATTTTGTTTATTTTAGTGTTTTTTGAAAATGTAGAACAGTGTTAATAAGCTATTTTAATCGAAAAACAACTTATTTAAGCTAATTTTTGCTAAAATATGTGTCTTTGTTTAAAATTTGTATTATTAGGGAACCTATTCTTGCTAAGAATTTTCCTAATAGTAAAAGTGGATAGGAGGTATTGTAAAAAATTGCAAAAAACATTGTAAAAAATACTAGGTAAGGAGGTAAAAACAATGAACAAGAAAATAATTACAGGGTTGATGATAACATCCATCGTTGCTACGGGAGTGATTCCTATCCATACTTTTGCAACGCCTATCGTTCAAACGGAAATTCAAGAGGAGAACGCGGCTCTTTCCTCATCATTAAGAAAATTAGGTGCACAATCTAAATTAATTCAAATGTATATAGACAAAGCTTTAATGAACCCTAATGTACAGTTAGAGGAAGTACCAGCATTGAATACAGAGCAATTTCTAATAAAACAAGATATGAAAGAGTGGGCAGGAGAACTTTATCCAAGGTTGATTCTACTGAATTCAAAAAGTAAAGGATTTGTAACGAAATTTCAGAGCTACTATCCTACCTTAAAAGAATTTGTAGATAATAGGGAAAATAAGGAAGGTTTTTTGGATAGATTGGAAGTCCTTCGAGAAATGGCTATGACAAACCAACAAAATGTCCAATACCAAATAAATGAGTTAACAGATCTTAAATTACAGCTTGATAAAAAACTAAAAGATCTCGATACGGATGTGACAAAAGCGCAGCAGATACTAAGTTCAGAGGGCACAGGGAAAATAGACAAGCTAAAAGCTGAATTACTAGATACAAAAAAATCAATTCAAAATGATTTACAGCAAATAGCATTGATACCAGGGGCTTTAAATGAACAGGGACTTAATATATTCCTAGAGATTTATAGTCTTTCAAAAGATATCATTGAACCAGCTGCTCAAACAGCGGTGGCAGCGTATAACAAAGGAAAGGAAATTAACAACGTTATCCTAGAAGCAGAGAAAAACGCAGAGCAAGAAGCAAAAGAACTGGGTAAATCTGCTCTAGAGATTGAAGCAGCTAAAAAAGAAGCTCGTGAAAAAATTGAGAAAGACAAACAAGCTGAAATTGCTGCAGCGGCAGCTACAAAATCAAAAGAATATGACCTTATGAAAGTAATTGACCCAGAGAGAATCAAAAAAACATATAATACTTTCGCTGAAGTTAACAAACTAATGGCTGAGCAACGAGCATATTTAGATGATTTAGGGGTACAGAACCAAAAACTATATGATTTAACAAAGAAACTAACAATAGCAGATTTACAACAATCGATGCTTCTTCTTATGCAACATGATTTGCATATATTTGCTAGTCAAGTAGATGTAGAAATTGATCTATTGAAACGCTATAAAGAAGATTTGAATCTAATAAAAAATAATATAACAAAATTATCTACTGATGTTGATACTGCTAACAAACTGTCTCAACAAGATACATTAAGAAGATTAAAAAATGTAATAGGTCAACTTGAGGAACAGGTTAATAAATTTTGAAATTTAGAATTTGGAGAAAAACCTATCGAAAAGTAGGGAGGAAAAAAATATGAAGAAATTTTCATATAAGGTGTTAACCTTGGCCACATTGGCAACGGTTATAACAGCTAGTAATGGTACAACTATTCATGCATTTGCACAAGAATGGAACGCTCAAGAGGAGGTCGCTCAAAAACAGGGGAATTATGAATTAGGACCTGAAGGGCTGAAGAAGGCGCTAGCTGAAACGGGATCCCATCTTCTTGTAATGGATTTGTACGCAAAAACAATGATTAAACAGCCGAATGTAAATCTATCCAATATTGATTTAGGTCCAGAAGGGGGAGAATTAATCAAAAATATTCACCTTAATCAGGAATTGTCTCGAAACAATGCGAATTTTTGGTTAGACACGGCGAAGCCAAAAATCCAAAAAACAGCGCGTAATATTGTTAATTACGATGAACAATTTAATAACTATTACGACGTATTAATAGACATTGCACAAAAAAAAGATAAGGAGGGGCTAAAAGAGGGCATAGGTGATTTAATTAGTTCAATTCAAATAAATTCAAAAGAAGTTACAGAAGTAATTAAAATGCTAGAAGAATTCAAAACGAAACTCTATACAAATTCGATTGATTTTAAAAATAATGTTGGTGGTCCAGATGGGAAGGGTGGATTAACAGCAATATTAGCTGGAAAAGAAGCGTTGATTCCACAACTTCATGCTGAAATTCAGCAGCTATCTTCCACTCAGAAAGAACATTTTAACGATGTATTAGCATGGTCAATTGGTGGTGGATTAGGAGCAGCCATTTTAGTTATTGGAACGATTGCAGGAGGGGTAGTAATTGTTGTGACTGGCGGAACAGCAACGCCGGTTGTTGTGGGTGGCCTTACAGCTCTCGGTTCAGCTGGTATTGGTTTAGGAACAGCAGCTGGTATTATGGCATCTAATCATATGAATGCCTATAACGAAATTTCAAATAAAATCGGAGAATTAAGTACCAAAGCCGACCTTGCTAACCAAGCAGTTATTGCACTTACTAACACAAAAGACACTTTGACATATCTGTATCAAACAGTGGATCAAGCGATCATATCGCTAACAAATATTCAAAAACAATGGAATACAATGGGAGCAAATTATAAAGATTTATATGATAATATCGATGAAATGCAAGATCATAAGCTCTCTTTAATACCTGATGATTTGAAAGCAGCTAAACAAAGTTGGAATGATATTCATAAAGATGCGGAATTTATTGCAAAAGACATTGCTTTCACACAAGAACAAAAGAACTAAAAATTAAAAATTGTAAATATATAGGAGGAATATAAAATGAAAAATAAACACCTTTATAATCTACTCGCTGTATCAGCGGCTTTAACCGTAACAACAACTTCTGTAGTTTCACCAGTAACAGCTTTTGGTACAAGTAAAATGGAGCAACATAACTATGATGAAACGTCTCTTTCAGCAAATGAAGAGAAGATGAATGAAATCATGCAAAAGGCGGGACTTTTTGCAAAATCTATGAATGCCTATTCTTATATGTTAATAAAAAATCCAGATGTTGACTTTCAAGGCATAAATATTAATGGATACCCAGATTTACCTGGAAAGATTATACAAAATCAAAAGGATGCACGAGCAAACGCTATTGTATGGGATACAAAAGTAAAAAAACAGCTGATAGATACATTAACAGGTATTATTGAATACGATACAAAATTTGAAAATTATTATGACGTAATTGTCTATGCAATCAATGCAAATGATGGAGAAACATTAATAGAAGGGATTTCAGATTTACAAGATGAAATTCAACAAAATCAAAAGAGTGCACAACAATTACTAGTAGAATTAACTAAATTAAGAGACGCTATTGGACAAGATGTTCGAGCATTTGGAAGCAACAAAGATCTCTTACAGTCGATTTTGAAAAACCAAGGGGCTGCAGTTGAGGATGATGAAAAGCGGCTAAATGAAGTTTTAGAAACAGTAAACTATTATAAAAAACTAGAGTCTGATGCACTAATAACAGTATCTGTGCCTACTATTCCTACATTGATTTCTGGCGGCATTATGCTGGGGGTTGCAAGAGAGAATTTAAGCCAATTAGAACCGTTACTAAAACAATTACAGCAGACAGTTGATTATAAAATGACATTAAATCGTGTAGTTGGAGTTGTACATAATAGCATTAATGAGATGCATAATGCACTCGATGATGCTATTAATGCTCTTACTTTTATGTCTGCGCAATGGAGTGACTTAGACTCTCAATATTCGGGGGTACTGAGACATATTGAAAATGCATCTGAAAAGGCAGAACAAAATAAATTTAAATTTTTACTTCCTAATTTGAATGCAGCTAAAGATAGCTGGAAAACATTGAGAAAAGATGCAGTCGTATTAAAAGAAGGTATAAAAGAATTAAACCTAGAATAATTACTTTACTTTGAGTTTGTATGGTAGTCCGAAATCACAAACGTCGCACTTGAATTTTCTGTTTTTTGTTTTTTCGCCATCCATTTTTTTACTATAACCTTATACTGGGACAACCGACAGTTCAAAACCCCCTTGGCTGGAGCGAAAATCCTTCCAATAGCAACGAAGCTTCTGTTGCGTTAAGTTACGTACCTCATTTTTTGGCCATTGAAGCTTGTCGTTATCCAATCGTTTGTAAAGCATGGCGAATCCATCTCCATCCAAAAACAAACATTTGATAGCGCTCTTTGCTCCATCCAGAAAACATAAAGATGGAATCGCTATATGGATCGAGTTCAGAAGAATCCTGAATGAGCGTTTTCGAGACCGTCGATCCCTTTTTTTCTTTGAATGAAAGATTAAAAAAGAATCTGCAAGCCGTCATGTATATGGCAGAGGGCAAGCAGATTCTTTTTTCGTTACCTATTAATAAAAAACTTTATCAACATTGTATTTTGCGCGGAATGAATTGATTGCGTACGTTTCGTAAATTTCACGCTCCATTGGATCATCCACTTCATACACTTCAATTTTGAAAATTTCATTGCGATGATTTTTCATCGGTGACACATTGTCCTCGAAATGTTTTTTAATACGTTGACGAATTTTACGTGCCTTACCGACAAATAATAGCTCATTCTCTTCATTATAGAATAAGAAAATACCGCCTTTTTCACGTGTGATTTTATGGAAATCAATAAAACCATGGTACGGTGTGATTGGCACATCACCTGGCTTTAAATCTTGCTCGCGTTGGCGAATTACTAAATCCGGTTTTGGAAATTCAATTTTAATCAAACTATTCACGTTCCTCTCTGTTACTAAAGGTATATGTTAACATAAATACAGCATGTTTACCATTAATTAATGAATGTAAACATTCTAGATTAGTGTTAAGCAAATGACATGATGACATGCATGATAATAACGAAATATTCTTTGTATTATTGATATTCTTAATTGTTCATGTTACAATTCTTTTTAATTAAATAATCTTATCATGAGAAGTTGAGGGATTTGGCCCGATGACGCTTCAGCAACCTCTAACAAAAGTTAGAAAGGTGCTAATTCCAGCAAAGGATTTGTCCTTTGAGAGATAAGAGTGAACGTGGAAAAATCCTTCTCATTCTATCTCTTATGGAATGAGAGGGATTTTTTAATTTCATCGTTTGTTTGCGCAGGACCCGTGCATTGATATTAAGGCACTAATAAAAGAGAGGGGAAGCAAGATGCCAATTAATATTCCAAAAAACTTACCAGCTGGAGCACATTTACGTGAGGAAAAAATCTTCGTTATGGAAGAGGACAGAGCAAAAACGCAACAAATTCGTCCGTTAAATATATTAATTTTAAACTTAATGCCAGAAAAAGAAAAAACAGAACTGCAATTACTACGTTTATTGGGGAATACACCGTTACAGGTGAATATTACATTTTTAAATACGGCTACGCATGAATCGAAAAATGTTAGTAAATCTCATTTACAGTTATTTTACACGACTTTCAATCAAATTCGTCATCGCCGCTATGATGGCATGATTATTACGGGTGCACCAGTAGAAAAAATGGCATTTGAAGAGGTGAACTACTGGCAAGAAATTTCAGAAATTATGGATTGGTCCAAAGCAAACGTAACATCGGTTTTACATATATGTTGGGGTGCACAGGCAGCGTTATACCATCATTACGGTATCGGTAAAATTGAGCTTCCCGCTAAATACTCAGGTATATATTCTCATGTTATTACGGATTTAACAGTGGACTTAGTACGGGGCTTTAGTGATTTATTTACGGCGCCACATTCACGTTTTACATCCGTATCAATTGATGAAGTACTTAGCCATCCCGATTTACGATTACTCTCTTATTCTGAAGATGCTGGTGTATTTATTGTGCAATCTAAGGATAATAAAAACATTATGATTACTGGCCATCTTGAATATGATGCGACAACTTTAGCTGATGAGTATAGTCGTGATGTTGCGAAAGGAATAAATATTGATATACCAGTGAATTACTTCCCACATGATAATCCTGCCAACGAGCCGATTAATTCGTGGCGTGCCCATACACATTTATTATTCTCGAATTGGTTGAACTACTATGTTTACCAAGAAACACCATATGAATGGGACTTCGTTGACGAAATTGAATATCATATTTAATAACGTTCAATAGAAATTGTAAAGAAAAAATGATGACCTTGATCACTTCATGGTCATCATTTTTAATTTTCTGATGAGTTTTTATTTTTGTTTGGAGTATTGCCAGTATCGCTATCACTTTGTGTAGGGTTTTCCCCATGGCTACTACTTTCACGCTGTGAGGGATTTGCGCTATGGCTGCTACTCTCACTTTGTGAAGAATTTCCGTTATTACTACCACTTTCATTCTGCGTACTTTGTATAGTATTTCCTTGATTACCATTAATTTTGCGAATCTTCGCGATAAGTAGTAAAACGAATGGTAGTAAAATCGCGAAAACGAAGGAAAATATAGGCCAAATTTCTCTATCGTAAATATCTGAATGAATGATATTAGGGTGAACAATTTGCGAAAGTCCAAGGATAATCATTCCGAGTGGAAAAATGAGCGGTCGATGATTGTTAATTTTACATATTTGTGCGATACCAATGACTGAAGCATAGAAATACATAAAGGTTTTAATATAAATTGATATAATCCACATGGCTGCCATAATAATTTCAATACGCTGCAAAAAATTCCCGATTGAAATTTTTTGAGCTAATGAATAGCTAGGAAATGTTCTAGCAGCAGTATTTGCCGGACTTAAGACAAGGATACACAGTGTGATGATTGCAATTAACACAATGCCTCCAAGAATTGTGCCAATGTAAAAACCTTTTTGTGCTGATTGATGGACGTTAACAATAGAAGGGAAAATCATTAATAATACGACAAGAGGGAATGAAAAAACACTCATAAATTGAATTATACTCAAGAATAATGATTTTGCGGGTGCTTCCATTATTGGCTGTAAATTTTCCAAATGGACGGATGGTGAAACACAAATGACAAAAAAAATAAAAATTAAAATAAATATTGGGAATAGTATTTCTGCAGAACGGGCAAAAACTTCAATTCCTAGAAATGCTGCATAAATAATGATAATACTGAACAGAAAAGCAAAGGCCATCGTAGGAGTTTCTGGCATAACTTCAGTATTCATGAAAGTGCCCATGAAATATAATAATTCACCAGCAGTAAGAAACGGTAGAAGAATAAAGCTAATCGAAGTAAATTTTCCGAAAAAACGGCCTAATATCTTGTCATTCGCCTCTATAAATGTAAGGGTAGGTGTCCGCTTTCCTAAAGTAATGAAAAGCTTTACTAGGAGTAAACTTAAAATGACACCCATGATAGCTGCAATCCATGCATCTTGTTTTGCTTCATTTGTTATAGTAGCAGGGACAATTAAAATAGTTGTCCCAATTGAAAAGAGAAAGGTAATGATCATAAATTGTCTTGAACTAATTATTTCTTTTTTCATCATGAATGAAACCCCTTTTTTCACATAAAATTGCCTTATTATTTTGTCAGAGAGACGATTAAATCTCTAATTGGTGAAAAAATAAAAGTTAGCAAGTCTAGTGGGCTCGGAATGTTGAGATTTAATGAGACGCCAATATTTAATGCGGTGCCGAGCAATAAAAAAATCGAAAAAATAACGATCGTTTTCATGTCTTTACTTTTTTTAAATTTAGGAATGAAGGCAAAGGCTATAACAGTTGAAACTATTAGGAAGAATATCGTCATAATCATGGCTTATTCTCCCTTCGACCTATTCACTAATGATTTTTCCAGCGTCCCTAATCCTTGTGTGGTGACATGTACTTCAACTTTAACTGGCAGCTCTTGAAAGATCGTTAACCAGTCTTTTTTCATTTTTTTCCACTCTTTAGGATTTGTGCGATGAAGTACTTCACCAAAACCAAAAATATCGACTCGATAATTTTGCTGAACTAAATTAATTGTTTCTTCGATTTGTTTTTTAATACGTTCTTCTGTTTTTTTATTTACGAAGTGAATTGATTTTTCTTTAGTAAGATCTATACTACATTGAACTTCTCCGACATTTTGCTTAACATCTATAAGCACATTGATTTTGGGAGAACCATTTTCAAATGTACCTTTTATTTTCGTCTTTGAGTGCGTAATAACAGTTGATAACGTACCTTTCTTAGGGCACGCAAGAATTTCAATTGTACTTTCTATTTTATCCCTTAAAAAATTGAGGCTTCTACTCTCATCTTCCGTTAAAAGCCCTATGAGTTTACCTTCTTTAAATACAGCTAAGCCTGCGTACTTCAATAGCACAGAGGGCTTCGATCTTTTAACATTCGTTTGCTCTATTCCAACATGTTTATCCCCATGTATTTCAATGACAGATAGAATTACACTTTCTCTGTTATTTAAAGCATTGATTAATTCATCAAATTTAACGGATTGGGTTGTACCCATATCTTTTTCTGACGCTTTAAGAGAATTTAGTATTTTAAAGGCCGGTACTTTTTCGATTGGTGTTAATATATTTAAAACTTCTTCGGCAGTCGCGTCATGTGCAACGATGACATTGAAATCATTTCTAAATTCATGAGCTCTTGAAATCAAATCCAATGATTCATTAATTCCTTCTTTTGCTAATTCATCACCGAGCACAACTATTTGTAGATGTGCAAAATAAGGTTTCCTAGGTGTTGATGTGGTCATTTTTCTAATGGCCTCAAAGACCGTTGCACCTTTTGAAGAATAGGAAACAACTGGTGCTCGTCCTGCAGTAGGCTGTTTGGATGAAATTTCGCTAGGATCCACGACTTGAACCGTTATTTCAAACTCATTATCTACTTTATCTATTCCTAGTCCTACGGCAATTGCTAATTCATTGAGTTCAAGCTTACTCCAGCAACCACCTAAAAGTAAAGTCAGCATCATTAGTAAACAAATTGCCTTAAATTTTGACATGGTTCATTCCTCGTTTAATTCCTTTTTTTTCGTTTTGAAATATCTATGCCCCCTGACAGTATTTTTTTGACTAATTAAGCGTGGTCGAGTCAATAAAGCTCTACGAGGGAACAACACAAGTGCATCCTTTTGATCCTTTAGAATAAATGGGCCGAATGGACTTAAATATGGAACACCGAAAGTTCGTATGCTGCACATGTGTAAGAGGATGATCATAAGGCCAAACATTACACCAAACAATCCTACAATCGCTGCTACAATCATTAGTGGAAAACGAAGAGCACGAACGGTATTCGATAAGCCATAAGCAGGGAACAGGAAGCTACAAATGGCTGTTAATGCCACAATAATGACCATTACGGCTGATACAATTCCTGCTTCTACAGCAGCTTGACCGATCACTAATGTGCCAACTATGGATACGGCTGGTCCAATGGTTCTTGGCATGCGAAGACCTGCTTCTCTTAACACCTCAAATGCAACCTCCATTATGAGTGCCTCTACAACCGCAGGGAAGGGAACTCCTTCTCGTTGGGATGCAATACTTATTAGCATAGGGGTCGGCAGCATTTCTTGATGGAAGGTGGTGATAGCTACGTAAAGCGATGGCGCCACTAAGGCTAGACTTATTCCAAAAAATCGTAAAAGACGTACAAGAGAACTAATGATCCAATTCTGATAATAATCTTCAGCAGATTGTAAAAAGGATGTAAATAGGGCAGGTACAATTAGAACAAACGGTGTACCGTCCACTATAATAGCAATTTTACCGTCTAATAGTTCACCGGCTATAACATCAGGCCGTTCAGAATTATAAACTGTAGGGAATATCGTATAGTTAGAATCTTGAATAAAATCTTCAATGTAGCCGCTTTCTAAAATACCATCAATATTAATACGGTCTAATCGGGCAAGAACCTCCGCTACTATTTTGTCATTCGCAATGCCATTTAAATACATAACTGCAACATCCGTTTTTGTTACTTCACCGACAATACGGGACTTAATCCAAAGATTTGGACTTTTAATTTTTCGACGGATCAGAGCCGTATTTGTACGCAATGTTTCCGTAAAGGATTCCCTTGGACCTCTAATGACTGCTTCTGTTGAAGGCTCCATAACGGCCCTATCTTTTGCGCCCTTTGTACTTGTCACGATACCAGTTGAAGATTCATCTAATAAGATGACCGTATCACCATTCAAAATCGAATTATAAAGTGCTGAAAAATGGAAAATATCATTCACATCGCCGACTGTTAAACAAGAATCTCTTAAGTAACGAATAATCTTTTCTGTTTCTGAATCTTGATTATTTTCAATATCAAGCATTAATTTATCAATCACAGCATCAGAAATGCTTATTTTATCGGATAAGCCATCGACATAGATGATCGCTAACGCATATTTTTCAGCTTTTCCAATGGTAATTTCTCGTATGATAAGGTCATTGCTATTCCCAAGTGTGTTTTTAATCAACTTTAAATTTTGAGAAAGAGCACTATATAGTTTGTCATTGTTTTGGGAGGTATCAGTAATTTTAGAAATAGACATTTTCATTCCTCCTCAAGATGTGCCTAACTATAGAATGGACAATTTTGAGAGAAGATAAACTAAGGCTGGAATTGAATTCATATAACTTTTTTCAGCAAATGTCTTTGTAGCGATTTATGTAACGTAAGTCAAACAAAACAAGTTGTTGCTGTCGCTTCGCTTTCGAACAGACAAAACATGTTGTTACCGCTATGTTAGCACAGCACTTTCGCCCAAAAAACATTTGCAGACCTAAGCACAAAACCGATTCTGGACGCATTTAGCCGAGGCATAATTGATAAAAGCAGTGTTCCCTTCGTATAAACGAAAGGAAACACTGCTTTATTTTTTATACTCATATTTTAATTCGTCATTTGTATCATCCACATCTACATATAAACTATGATCATTGAAAAACCATAAATCTTTTTCATCTATATAGTAGATAACATCGTCATTAACTGTCTTTACACCAATGTTAATTGGTTCTTCACGTGTCATACCAAGAGAAAAGCCTTCGTGAATAGGACTGGAACCACCATATCTTGCATAAAAACGAATAGTATCTCCTGACGCTACTTCCATCTCTTGTTTAAACCATTGTAAGGCTTGATCTGTTAGTACGATATTCATTGGAATGCTCCTCTCTTTGTTACAGCCATTTCACCTTTGGCTCGGTACCATCTTTAATGCGGGCAATATTTGCTCTGTGACGATAAATGATAAACGTAAATAAACAAGCTACTAAAATACCTAACGCAAAGTCGCCTGTAACAAAATAATAAACGATTGAATAAATAAGTGCTACTAAAGCGGCAATCATAGAAGTTAAACTGACAATCTTCGTTATTTTTAATGTTACAATAAAAGTAATAAATAGTAAGACAAATAGAGGCCATGAATATCCTAAGAGAACTCCTGCTGATGTTGCTACCGCTTTTCCCCCACGGAAACTTGCAAAAATTGGGAACATATGACCAATAACGGCTACTAGCCCAAGTAGTAGCGAGTGGATAGAGGCATCAGAGAATAGAGGAAGAGCTACGAGTAATACGGCTGCTGTACCTTTTAAGACATCCATAATCGTTACGACTATTCCTGCTTTTTTTCCTAAAATACGAAAAGTATTAGTCGCACCTAAATTGCCACTTCCATGTTGACGAATATCAGTTTTATAAAAAATTTTGCCTATCCATAACCCAGAAGGGATCGAGCCGATTAAATAAGCACATAAAATAATAAGTCCATTTAACATATTTGGACTCCTTTCATTCATTGATTATCACTCGGTACTAATAGATAATTCTACACTTTTTCTCTATAATCTACAATGTCATGAAGGAGATTTCTTCGTGTATCTTGAAATCATTACAAAAGATAACTATTTTTCAAAGGTTTTTATATGAAGTTGAATTAAGGCTAGTCTTTTAGATATGGTGCATGTAATAGCATGCATCATGTTTAAAAGATATAGGTAAAATGGCCATTTTGTCAATCACCCATTCCTTTGGTAGAATATAAGTCTATCTTTAATTTCTAGCGTAAGCTAGTATGAATTTTTAGAAGAAACCCATTTATTACTGTACCTGGGCTCATCACCAAAAGTGATGGATGATATTTGTTAAGACTATTAGTTGATTGGAGTGGAGGCTAAGACATCAACCACACGTTATGGTGAAGAACCTGTACCTGTATATTTTTCAGAGAATAGTCAAAGCTTTTGAATGAAAGTTCAAAGCCTTTGGCGATGGGGATCGTTTTTAAAAAAAGTAATGACCAGCAGTTAGTCATTGGTTGTTTTAATTATGCAACTAAAGCTTACTGCCCTGCGTCCTTGATATATATTGGGCAACTATTACAAATTTTTCTTCCGGTAAAACAGATCAAAGCGATGAAGCTGTGAGGAATTTTAAAAATTTTTTGGGCCTGTCACTAGATATTGTTAGGAAATGCTATTATGATTAGGTAGAGAATATAAATAGAACATGCGTTTGTTTTTTGGAGGGGAATTTTTTGGCGAATAAACAGTCACCAAGCGTCTATAATGATGACGCCATTCAAGTATTAGAAGGATTAGAAGCGGTACGAAAAAGACCTGGCATGTATATCGGTTCTACGGATGGCCGTGGACTTCATCACCTAGTATATGAAATCGTCGATAATGCGGTGGATGAAGCACTGGCTGGCTTTGGTTCTCATATCATTGTCACTATTCATAAAGATCAAAGTATCAGCGTTCGAGACTTCGGTCGTGGCATGCCAACAGGTATGCATAAAATGGGGAAACCAACCCCTGAGATTATCTTTACGGTTCTACATGCCGGTGGTAAATTCGGACAAGGCGGCTATAAAACAAGCGGTGGCTTACATGGTGTAGGTTCTTCAGTTGTGAATGCTTTATCTACTTTTTTAGAAGTAACGATTCATCGCGACGGTAAAAAGTATCGTCAACGTTTTGAAAATGGTGGCCATCCTGTAACGACATTAGAAGAAATTGGACAAACAAAACAGGCAGGAACGCTTGTTCATTTTCTTCCAGATGACACGATTTTCTCTGTAACAAAATTCAATTATGATACGCTTGCAGAACGTTTACGAGAGTCAGCATTTTTATTAAAAGGCTTAAAAATTGAGTTAATCGATGAACGCGAGGAAGGCAAAGGTGATGTTTTCTTTTATGAGAACGGCATTGAAGCTTTCGTTGCGTATTTGAATGAGGAAAAAGATGTACTCCATCCAGTGAAGTATGTGGAAGGGATTCAAGATGAAATTGAAGTAGAATTTGCCTTCCAATACAACGATGGCTACTCAGAAACAATTCTTTCATTTGTTAACAATGTACGTACACGAGATGGTGGGACGCATGAAACAGGTGCCAAAGCAGCTTTAACACGTGTTTTTAATGAATATGCACGGAAAATTGGCCTGTTAAAAGATAAAGATAAAAATCTTGAAGGGACAGACATTCGAGAGGGTTTAGCGGCGATTGTTTCTGTTCGAATACCAGAGCATCTATTACAATTCGAGGGTCAGACGAAGGGCAAGCTTGGGACGAGTGAGGCACGCTCGGCAGTAGATAGTGTTGTTTCGGAGCAAATTTTATATGTGCTGGAGGAAAACGCTGAATTGTCTGCATCTCTTGTGCGTAAAGCTATTCGTGCGCAGCAAGTACGTGAAGCGGCTCGTAAAGCGCGTGAAGATGCACGAAACGGTAAGAAGAGCAAAAAAGGTAGTACGATTCTTTCTGGAAAATTAACACCTGCACAATCTCGAAATGCGGCAAAAAACGAGCTGTATTTAGTCGAAGGTGATTCTGCAGGAGGTTCTGCAAAACAAGGACGAGATCGTACGTTCCAAGCGATTTTACCTTTGCGTGGTAAAGTTATTAATACAGAAAAAGCAAAGCTTCAGGATATTATGAAAAATGAAGAGATTTCAACGATTATCCATGCCATTGGTGCTGGTGTCGGAACAGATTTTTCTGTCGAGGATTCATCCTATGATAAAGTCGTTATTATGACCGATGCTGATACGGACGGAGCGCATATTCAAGTGCTGCTGTTGACGTTCTTCTATCGTTATATGCGACCATTGATTGAAGCTGGAAAGGTATTTATCGCATTACCACCACTTTATAAAATATCAAAAGGCACTGGTAAAAAAGAAGTGATTGCATATGCTTGGACTGAAAATGATTTACAAGCGGCCATTAAAAAAGTCGGAAAGGGTTACATATTACAGCGCTATAAAGGGCTTGGTGAGATGAATGCTGACCAGTTATGGGATACGACAATGAACCCTGAAACGCGTACATTAATTCGTGTAACGATCGAGGATGGTGCACGTGCTGAAAGACGTGTGACAACATTAATGGGCGATAAAGTAGAGCCACGCCGTAAATGGATCGAAGCGAATGTAGACTTCGGTATGGAGGATGATTCAAATATTTTAGACAATGAATTCATCCAACAAGAGGAGGACCAAGCATGAGTAGTACGGAAAAATTTCAAGATTTACCTTTAGAGGAAGTTATGGGTGACCGTTTTGGTCGCTATAGTAAATATATTATTCAAGACCGCGCGTTGCCTGATGCACGTGACGGTCTTAAGCCTGTGCAACGACGTATTTTATATGCAATGTTTACAGAGGGCAATACGAACGATAAACCATTCCGTAAATCAGCAAAAACTGTCGGTAATGTTATCGGTAACTATCATCCACACGGTGATAGCTCAGTATATGAAGCGATGGTGCGTATGAGTCAGGATTGGAAGGCGCGTCATATGCTTATCGAAATGCATGGGAATAACGGTTCCGTTGATGGTGATCCACCGGCAGCGATGCGTTATACCGAGGCAAGACTTTCTGCTATTGCAGCAGAGATGCTCCGTGATATTGGCAAGAAAACAGTGGAATTTGTACCAAACTTCGATGATCAGGATATGGAGCCAACTGTTTTACCAGCTCGTTTCCCGAACTTACTAGTCAACGGCTCAACGGGTATTTCGGCCGGCTATGCCACGGACATCCCACCTCATGCACTTGATGAGGTGCTTGACGGTGTTCTTATGCGGTTAGATAACCCAAATACCACTGTCGGTGAATTAATGACCGTTATTAAAGGGCCTGATTTCCCTACAGGTGGGATCATTCAAGGTGTCGATGGTATTAAAAAAGCATATGAAACAGGACGCGGTAAAATCATTGTGCGTGCGCAAGCAGTCATTGAGCCAATTAAAGGTGGCAAAGAGCAAATTATTATTACGGAATTACCGTATGATGTCAATAAAGCAAATCTTGTGAAGAAAATTGATGAGCAACGTGTCGATAAACGACTTGAAGGAATTGCGGAAATTCGAGATGAATCGGATCGTACAGGTCTACGTGTTGTCATTGAACTGAAAAAAGATGTTCCGGGACAAGGAATTTTAAACTATTTGTTCAAAACAACTGATTTACAAGTAGCTTATAATTTTAATATGATTGCGATCCATAATCGTCGTCCGACAATGATGACATTGCCGTTGTTACTAGATTCTTACATTGCCCATCAAAAGGAAGTGGTAACGAACCGCTCCATTTATGATTTGCAAAAGGCTAAAGATCGTTCGCATATTGTGGATGGCTTGATCAAGGCGCTGTCCATTTTAGATGAAGTCATTGCAACGATTCGTTCGTCGAATGATAAACGAGATGCGAAAACGAATTTACAGGTGAAGTTTGACTTTACAGAAGTGCAATCAGAGGCAATCGTTAGCTTGCAATTATATCGTTTAACAAATACGGATATTACCGAATTACGTGCTGAACAGGAAGAGTTAAATAAATTGATTGCTAAGCTTGAAGGTATTCTGAATAGTGAAGCAAAACTTGTACGTGTTATTAAACAAGAATTGCTCGACATTAAAAAGCGCTTTGCAGAGCCACGTCGTTCAAAAATCGAACAAGAAATTGAAGAAATCAAAATTACGTTAGATGTCCTTGTCCCAAGTGAAGAGGTCGTAGTGACTGTCACAAAGGATGGCTATATTAAGCGTACATCTACCCGTTCACATGCAGCTTCGAATGGTCAGGATTTTGCAATGAAGGATTCCGATTATTTATTATATGAAGCAAATTTAAATACACAGCATCATCTACTGCTGTTCACAAATCGGGGCAATTATATTTATCAGCCTGTCCATGAACTACCTGATATTCGTTGGAAGGATCTTGGTCAGCATATTTCAAGTATTGTGCCGACCGGAGAAGATGAATCTATTATTGCTGTGTACGGTTTTGAGACGTTCGAACAGGCCAATACGTATATTTTAACGGCTACGAAAGATGGACAAATTAAACGTTCGCCTGTAGCAGATTATGCTGTTACACGCTATTCGAAGCCTATCAAAACGATGAATGTCAAGTCAGGCGATGAAATGATTTTTGCAGGTATCGTGAAAGACGAGGCAGAACTAATGTTAACGACTGATACTGCCTATGCTATTCGTTTCCCAATAGAAGAATTGCCAGTAACAGGTGTTAAAACAGGCGGCGTCAAAGGGATTACGCTGAAAGACGGGGAAGCATTAGTCGGCATCAATGTTTTACCACCAAATGACACGGCATATGTTGCGATTGTGACACATCGCGGTGCTGTGAAGAAAATGAATGTTGCCGAAGTAGAGATGACAAGTCGTGCAAAACGCGGCTTAAAAGTATTAACAGAATTAAAAGCGAACCCACATCGTATCGTGGCTGTAGTCAAAGTAACTGATGAAGAACAGCTAATGATTGAAACGGCAAATGGTGTGCAAGAGATCCTTGATGTACAGGCATTAAGTCGAGCTGATCGCCATTCAAACGGCTCCTTTAAAGTAGATATAGCCACAGATGGTGCCATTTCACATGTCTTCGTGCTCAAAAAAGAAGAGAAATAACATGACTAGCCCATGCTCCTTTGAGAGCTGGGCTTTTTTGAAGTAATTGAAACCAATGATTGGTTCGCTGAAGGTGATGTTTACAAAGGAAAGGACATTAGAAATTGAAAGAAGGCAGCGCTATCGCTAAATAGAGCCTTGTCATTTCCCGATAGATATGGGTATAATAATGACGAAAAGTTCATATAGAAAGAATGTAGGGGGGCTGGTGTTGCCAGCTGAGATTGTGTCCGATAGACGCTGACCCTTTGAACCTGATTTGGCTCGTACCAGCGTAGGGAACATCTATTCAAAAAGAAAGTTTTTGATATTGATTGTAAAACGTCTGGGAGGAATCCTAGGCGTTTTTTATGTTTTCACACGCTTGTTGCATGCACAGACCGTGAACGCTTTCTTCTGGTAAAGACATTCATTCATGAACACTTTCACACTACTTACTTGGAGGATTGGAGCATGAAAAAATGGTTATTGATTCTGATGGCTGCACTTTTCACATTAGTGGGTTGTAGCGAAAAAGAGGTTAAACAGGATGCTAAAGGATTAACAACAGCATCGGTCGTTCTTGATTGGACACCGAACACAAATCATACCGGCTTATATGTCGCGGAAAAACTTGGCTACTTTAAGGAACAGGGCTTGGATGTTGATATATTATTACCTGGCGAAACAGGTGCAGATCAGCTTGTGGCGTCTGGCAAGGCTCAGTTTGGCGTAAGCTATCAGGAAGGGATCACACAAGCACGTGTGCAAGATGTACCTTTAGTATCGATCGCGGCGATTATTCAACATAATACTTCTGGCTTCGCATCCATTGCATCAAAAGGCATTACGTCACCAAAGGATTTTGAAGGGAAAACATACGGTGGCTGGGGTGCACCCCTTGAAAAGGCAGTACTGCAATCACTAATGCAAACAGAAAATGCGGATATTAATAAGTTAGATATCGTCAATGCAGGCGATTTAGATTTCTTCACAATGATGAAAAAAAATATTGATTTTGCGTGGATTTATTATGCATGGACAGGTATTGAAGCAGAACTGCGTGGCGAAAAACTAAACATGCTATATGTAACAGATTATAGTGAGCAGTTAGATTATTACACACCTGTACTTGCTACAAATGAAAAGATGATAAAGAATGACCCTGAGACGGTTAAAGCTTTTGTCGCTGCTACAGCAAAGGGCTATGAATATGCGATAAGTCATCCAAATGAAGCGGCTAATATTTTACTTGAAGCGGTACCTGATTTAGATCAGAACCTTGTGCATAAAAGTCAGGAATGGCTAGCAGATAAGTATCAAGACGATGCTGCACAATGGGGCGAGCAAAAGCTAACTGTCTGGGAAAACTACGCGAAGTGGATGGCAAGCAACAAAGTTTTAGAGGGCGAATTTAACGCAAAACAAGCATTTACAAACGACTTTTTACCGAAAAAGGAGACAAAGTAGCATGGGAAACGCATTAATAAGTGTACAAATTATCCCGAAAACGGAAACCTATGAAGATGTCATCCCATTTGTTGATGCAGCGATTGCGGTTATCGACGCATCAGGGGTGAACTATGAAGTTCATCCGTTAGAAACGACAATGGAGGGTGAGCTATCGACTTTGCTACAAATCATTGAAAAAATGAATGACAAGATGGTTGCGCTTGGCGCTATTAATGTCATTACGCAAGTGAAAATTTTATATCAGCCATCAGGTATTACAATGGATACGCTAACGGAGAAATACCAGTGATGAAGCAAGTAGTTAAACAAGGAAGGACGATAATATTTATCGCCTTCCTCTTATTCATATGGGAACGTATTGTCCGTTTTGCAGATGTGCCACATTGGCTATTGCCTACACCAAGTGCCATTTTGAACGAAGGCTTTCAATCGTATGAGACGTTTGTGCCACATGCTTTAGCGACTGTTCAATTAGCCCTTCTAGGCCTTGCCATCGGGATATTGTGTGGATTAACGGTTGCTGTGCTATTACATCGTTTTACATTTGTACGGGAGCTATTTTATCCTATTCTCATCATGTCGCAGAATGTTCCTGTGCTCGTCCTAGCACCGCTATTAGTCATTTGGTTTGGCTTTGGTTTATTGCCAAAGCTCATTATTATTTGTCTTGTGTGCTTTTTCCCGATTGTTATTTCAGCAATGGATGGCTTCCGTCAAACCTTACCTGAGCTGAAACATTATTTTGAGATGATTGGGGCAACGACAGCACAAACCTTTTGGAAGCTTGAATGGCCCTATGCGTACCCAGCGATTTTTTCAGGCATTAAGATTGCGGCAACGTATAGCGTCATGGGGGCTGTCATTGCGGAATGGTTGGGTGCAAAAAAGGGAATTGGTGTTTATATGACATTGGCACAATCATCATTTCGAACGGACCGTGTATTTGTAGCGATTTTTGCTATCGTATGTTTAAGTTTACTATTATTTAGTGCTATTCGACTTTTAGAAAAACTTGTTGTGAAGGGGAGAGGACTCCATGCTAAGCATTCAAAACATTGATAAATCCTTTGATGCTCTTCCGGTTATTCGCAATTTATCTTTTGAGGTGAAGGACGGGGAATTTGTGGCGATTATCGGTCCGTCAGGCAGTGGGAAAAGCACACTCTTTCAATTAATTGGTGGTGTTACTTCTATGGATAAAGGTGCTATTTTATTAAACGATACAGATATCCAGAAAAAAAGAGGGACGATTGGCTATATGCCACAGCAGCCTTGTTTATTACCATGGCGTACGATATTGGAGAACGTGGCAATTGTTGAGGAGCTTCATCGAAAACCAAATGTTGAGCTAGCAAAGGAATGGTTAGAGAAAGTGGGACTCACGACGTTTAAAAATGCGTACCCTCATGAGCTGTCGGGTGGTATGCAACAGCGGGTATCGTTTATTCGTGCCATTGTTAGTAATAAGCCTATTTTATGCTTAGATGAGCCGTTTTCTGCACTTGATGAATTTACAAGGCTTGAAATGCAGGCGTGGCTGTTATCAATATGGGAGAAAGATAGAAAATCTATATTGTTCGTTACACATAGTATCGAGGAAGCTCTCTTTTTAGCGGATCGTATCATTGTGCTCACGAAACGGCCAGCGACAATGAAAAAGGAAATGATCGTACCTTTTGCAAGGCCACGCCAAGAAGCAATTCGCCATTCTGCTACATTTACGGCACTGAAGCAACAGCTATTCTCGTATTTAAAAGAAGAAAAGGATGAGGCGAATGATGATTGATGCACATATTCATTTAGATCAGTATAAGGAACACGACATACCAACTTTGCTAGAAGAAGCTGAACATGTCATTGCCGTTAGCATGAATCTTTCATCGTGTGAAAAGACGTTGAAGCTGTCGAAAGCCTATGCAAAGGTAAAGGCAGCGTTTGGCTTTCATCCCGAACAACCATTACCAATGAAAGCGGAGCAAGACGCGTTATTCGAGTGGATACGCCAACATGCTCATGAAATGATAGCGATTGGCGAGGTAGGGTTACCTTATTATTTGAGACAGGAGAAGGCGATTGATGGTCGTCCGTATGTGGCATTGTTAGAACGGTTTATTGTATTGGCAAAGGAATTAAGTAAACCGATTGTGCTACATGCTGTTTATGAGGATGCGGCGATTGTTTGTGATTTGCTTGAAAAACATCAAGTAGCGAAAGCGCATTTTCATTGGTTTAAAGGCGATGAGGAAGTGATTGACCGAATGATTTCTAATGGATATTTCATTTCTGTGACGCCAGATTGTACGTATGAGGCTGAGATTCAACAGCTTATTAAAACATATCCAATCGAGCTGATGATGGTAGAGACAGATGGACCATGGCCGTTTGAAGGTCCATTTGACAATAAACGAACATCTCCTTGTATGATGGATCATTCCGTAGAGGTTATCGCTTCGATAAAAGGGCTTACAACAGAGGAAGCGGCGCGTATCATTACAAGCAATACGACAACATTTTATCATTTATAGCAAATAACGCAGCTATGTTTTTGTTAAAAGTATTAGAATCGCTGATAAAGCCTCAAACATCGCTGATAAAAAATTATGTGATTCACTAACTTTGGTTACGAAGGTGTTCTTAGGAACGTCCACTTTTAAGCGAAAGTTTAAAAAGGGCTATTTATGAACGAAAACTTTCGTTATGCGAGCTGCTTTTGATTGTGTCATGTAAATCACCTCTAATTTTATAAAATAGTACCGAATACGGAAGAAAAGTAAAACCTCGTAAGTATTTAGCTTACGAGGTGGTTGTCATATTATTAGTGAGATATGTCCTGTACAGAAATACCTGTGTTTGCTTTAACATCCACTTCACGATATTTCTTATCGTTTGCTTCCTTAGAAAGCAATGTTCCGATGAAACCTCCTAGGAAGCCAAGTGGTACAGAGATTATCGCTGGGTTCGTTAACATAATGAACGGTTCACCAACGAAAATTGCTTTTCCTTCAACTGGATTCCAAAGGTTTGGTGAAACAGCAACTAGAACTAAAGCAGAGATTAAACCGGTTAACATTGCCGTGATAGCGCCAGCTGTATTAAAGCGTTTCCAGTAGATTGTATAGATGATTACAGGTAAGTTAGCTGAACCTGCAATACAGAATGCAAGTGATACTAAGAATGCTACGTTTAATGTTTGTGCACCAAGTGCTAAAAGGATCGAAATAACAGCGATTGTGATTGAACCGATCCGAGTTGCAAGGACTTGCTCTTTCTCTGTAATTTTGCCTTTTTTAATGATTTGGCCGTAAATGTCATGCGACAGGGCAGATGCGCCTGAAAGTACAAGACCAGCTACTACCGCTAAGATTGTTGCGAAAGCTACCGCACATACAAATGAGAATAGAATGTCTCCACCAAGTGCTTCTGCAAGAAGTGGAGCAGCCATGTTACCAGCAGCGTTTGCAGCAATGATCGATTCTTTACCAACGAATTTAGCTGCACCGAAGCCTAAGAAGATTGTAAGAATGTAGAAAATACCTACAATCCAAGTAGCCCAAATAACTGAGGAACGAGCAGTTTGCGCATCTTTTACGGTAAAGAAGCGCATTAGAATATGTGGAAGACCTGCTGTACCTAATACTAAAGCGATTAACATTGAAATAGTATCAATACCATTTTGATATTTAAGACCTGGGTTCAAATACGCTGTACCGCTATCAGTTGCCGTTTCCATTTCTTTGAACATCGTTGCAATACTAAAGCCGAATTCTTTTAATACTAAAAATGAAATAATAACTGTACCTAACATTAAAAGACAAGCTTTAATAATTTGTACCCAAGATGTCGCAGTCATACCACCGAATAGTACGTAAGTCGTCATCATAAAGCCTACGATTAAAACAGCAACCCAATAGTCGATTCCTAAAAGTAATTGAATAAGTGCTCCTGCACCAACTAGTTGTGCAATCATGTAGAATAAGACGATTGTAATCGTGCTTAAAGCTGCTGTACCACGAACTTTAGCGCTATCAAAACGCGCTGTGATCATGTCAGCTAAAGTGAATTTACCAAGATTACGTAATGGCTCAGCTACGATATATAGAACCACTAAGTAAGCTACTAAATAACCGATAGAGAAGAAGAATCCATCAAATCCAAATAATGCAACCGCTCCGGCAATCCCTAAGAAAGAGGCCGCTGATAAGTAGTCTCCAGCGATGGCTAGTCCATTTTGCCAGCCTGTTAACCCACCGCCTGCAGTATAGAAATCACTTGCAGAAGAAGTTCGTTTTGATGCCCACCATGTAATAACTAATGTTAAACCAACAATGGCTACGAAGAAGAATATGGCTGTATAACTCATTCCGTTATTCATCGGCGGTCACCTCCGTTCTCGTATTCAGCAATAATCGCCTTTGCCTCCTTATCAAAGCTATTCGCTTTTGCTACATATAAGTGACATAAGCTCCAAGTCATGATGAATAGTCCTACTGAATATACCCACACCCAAGTAATTTCCCCAAATGCCTTTTGGTGTAGTACGGTCGTGAACGAAGTAAGAATTGGTAGCAACATGTAAGTTGCTAAGAAGATCGCAGTCATTGACCAAAGAAATGAATTCTTTCTTCGCACAAGCGCTTTAAACGATTTTTGATTTGCAATCGCATCATAGTCAATCACCACGCCCTTATTAACTTGATTGTTCCCCATTAACATTCCCCATTTTGTGTTTATTTTTACTGCTTAAAGACTTGATTTTGCTAGTTTAGTGAATTCATATCTTCATTTTATGAGACAGTTCACAAAATTGCAATACTTTTCAGAAAAATTATAAAAAAATAATTTTCGGAAAAATAGTCTTAGAAGAGAATATAGGTAACAAAGATAAGAAATAAAGGTGTTTTTGAAAATTCTGATAAATAAATGGAGTTAGGTCAATTCTAGTTTTCCTAGTAGTGAATATGGATAAAATTACAAAATAAAAATGGTTTTTTATAAAAAATAAACACTATTTACTTCGTGAAAATCAGTTTTTTTTGAAAGAAAATAGTATTGTTAGATAAATAAATTAGTGATTATTTTATAATAAAAAGTTAAAAAATCCGATGAAAAATCGAGTTTTTTAACTTGATATTTTTATTATAATGGATAGGATGATTGATAGACTCTTTTACAAATATTTGGATTACAGACAGCAATCTATGATTGTATTTAATCCTTCACCATGTTCCGTTGCGATCATATCAAACATTTTCATAAGAGAGAAATCTAATTTCATTCATACTAATTTCGTTAATACGCCTATCCCGAATAATAGAAGGCTAGCTTTAATCATTTGCACCCAAGAAATGTAGCGGCTGCAAAGTAGTCACCAGAGATCGCAAAGCCTTTTTGCCTACCATTAGGACTCTATAAAGCAGCCGCAGAAGACGTACGCTTCGCTGCGCTATATGTTACTACAAATGTTTAACTCACCTTTTGCTAAAAAGAAACCAACGGATACTAAATTCATTTTATTCCTACCTTTCGCCTGAGACTCAGCTAGTACCGCTGCCGCAGCTTGATCGAATGAAGCAGCTTTTTTCACATCTACTGTACAAAGAACGATAGTCACAATGAATAACCATGCTAAATAAACCCAAACACCCGTAATATTTCCGACGAATTTTTGTTGGTACAGGCTGTGAAGCGAGGATTGGTAACACCATATAAAGTATTAAAAAACTGCTGTAATCGAGAAAAGGAAGGAATTCTTCTGTTTCCGAACTATGAAACGATTCCATAGCTTCAATTAAAGTATAGTAACTAAATTTCTATTTTTGTTGTCAGAAAGGTTTATCAATATTTTTTGTATTAATCTGTTTGCCTAGAAAATACACGATATGAATATACCCAAAATCGTACAATATACATTGAGGCTCATATCTTGTATTAAGTAGTTATAATTTATACAATAAACAACGATGGTAAAGTGAAGGGAAGTGAGCAAATAAATGAAAAAAAACAGTGTCATGCTCGTGTTGATACTAACATTCAGTAGCATTCTAACTGCTTGTGGAAGTTATAAGTTTGAACCTGAAATGAACATCGAAGTACAGGATTTTACGGTTACAAATCAAAAAAATGAAAAGATTAGCCTTAATGATATGAAAGGCAAGCCGTCGTTAGTGATGTTCATCTTTACTAATTGTAATACCATTTGTCCACCAATGACGTATAACATGACAGAGGTGCAAAAGGCGCTTCAGGATAAAGGCGTGGAAGATTATCAGATTGTAGCTTTTAGCGTGGATCCTCAGGTTGATAAACCAGAAGTTTTAACGAATTATTTAAAAACGTATGCAGTGCCAGATGAAAGTAAATGGCAACTATTAACAGGCTATGATCAAACGTTTATTGAACAGTTTGCTATGAAATCGTTTAAATCACACGTGAAAAATGATCCAAATACTGACCAAGTTATACATATGGGAAGGTATTATTTAGTTAATGCTGATGGTATTGTTGTGAAGGATTATAACGCTACAACAGATGTACCAGTTGAGACGATTGTGGCAGATATGAAGGCGTTAACTAAATAATAAAAAAAAACTCAGAGGTCGAAATGACTTCTGAGTTTTTTTATGTTTTTGCATAGGAAAGAAAGCGCACATGTCATTGCTGATATACAAAGCATAGTCAAAGGACATCGTGAGCACATTCATGAATATAGAAAAATAAATTTGAACAAATAAACTTATAGATTTTCCAATAATTATATTATGTCTACTAAAACATTGAATTTGACTGTATGGAGGTGGTTATACACTTAGAGTCAGACCGATAATCTTAGGATTAGCCGGGCTGATTTATACGAAAGATTTTGTCAATAATATGTAAAGTTGTTTATAAATTTGTTAAAAGTGAACAATGTTATTTCATTACTCATATTCTACAATAAAATTAAGCAAATACCATAAGAATATACAGAAAAACGAGAGTGTTAAACAGTGAAATACTACCTTTTTTTGTGCAAAGTATACAAAAAAATAAAAGAAGTGTGATTCTCTCTTTTCTGACTATGCTCACTAGTTAATCAACAGACGTATTTGAAGAATAATAGGAAGGAATGAATTGTATGTTAGTAAAATTATTAGAACCATTAAATGTGCCAGATTCGATTATTGAAAAATTAGCGGAACCAATCAAACAGGGCGGTCATGAGTTTGTTTATTACAACGAGAAAACAACCGATTGTGCAGAATTAGCAAGTCGTAGTGAAGGTGCAGATGTTATTATGATTGCGAATAATCCTTATCCTACAGAAGTAATTGATCAAAATGACAAGTTACAATTAATCAATGTTGCCTTTACAGGTGTTGATCATGTAGGTTTCACGCAAGCTAAAAACCAAGAAATTATGGTATGTAATGCTGCTAGATATGCAAATCAAGCAGTTGCGGAATTAACGATTGGCTTAGTATTAGATGTGTATCGCCGCATTACGAAGGGGGATAGGGAAAATCGTGCCGATAATTTCCCAGGAGCATTCCAAGGTAGTGAGATTAAAGGTAAAACAGTTGGTTTGATTGGTACAGGTAAAATTGGTTTAATGACTGCTCGATTGTTTCAAGCATTTGGTGCAAAATTAATCGCTTCAGACCAATCCAGCAGAAATCCTGAAGCTAAAGATTTAGGTATCGAGTATATGGAATTAGATGAGTTATTAGCACAATCTGATATTGTGTCATTACATATTCCATTACTACCAAGCACGAAAGGATTAATTTCTAAAGAGAAATTACATTTAATGAAGGAATCAGCCATTTTAATCAACTGTGCACGAGGCCCAATTGTTGATAATGATGCTTTGGCGGATGCATTGAATGAAGGGCGAATTGCGGGAGCTGGTATCGACGTATTTGATATGGAACCGCCTATACCTAGAGACTATAAACTATTACACGCCAAAAATGTAATTTTAACACCCCACGTAGGTTTCTATACTGATGAAGCGATGGAACTGCGTGCTAAAATTGCATTCGATAACACTATAGCATTCTTAGAGGGTAAACCCCAAAATATTATTAAACGCTAAATAATGTAGGGTTTTTTGAAATTTGAAACAAGGAGAAAATACAATGACATTAAAAAAAATAGCAAGAGAAGATTTAAAAAATCGTATTTTCCATTGGCCAGATATTCAAGAGTTTAGAGAACAAGAAGCGACAAAACATATTTTCTATGAAACACCTAATACTGTTGGAGCTATATGGTGTATGCATCCAGGACAAGTTTTGCCAATTCACTCGCACGAGAAAGCGGATGATATTTGGATTGTTGTAGAAGGAACAGCAGATTTTTATCCAGAATGTGGTGAAATGGTTCAAATTAAAGCTGGTGATGTCGTTGTTGCACGTGCGGGTGAAAAGCACGGAATGACTAATAATTCCAATAAAGATTTTGTTATGCTAGGGATTGCGGGGCCAACTCCAATCGGTTTTATACCGCATTAACATCATAAGTTCAATACCACGTCTGTTGATTAACTAGTTTTCATAGTAAAAAAGAACGATACCTCCTTGTAGATGAAATATCTACTAAGGAGGTATCCTTCGTGCCACCACTAAGGATAGTCACACCTTGGGAAAACTTTATGTAGATTGGGATCAGTCCGATAACCGTAAGGATATTCGGGCTTATTTTTTGTTTTTTGCTGTGCAGAAAGTTTACAAAGGTATAAAAGTACTATGTAGACATCGGCAGACGAGAAATACCAAAAGTCATACTTTCATAATCGTTGTAAGCTTAAGCTTTTGTCTAAAATGTGCAATGCTGGTTCTGTTTTTGTTAAAATTGAACAATGTTATTTACTTACTCATAACCTAAAATTAAATTAAGCAATACATAAGTAAAAAAACTAAAAAAAGGAGTGTCATATTATGGGACAAACAGTGAAGGATGACCCGAATTATTACAAAAAAGTAATTGTTACACTGTGTTTAGGTTGGGTAGCTATTTGGATTTATCGAACTATACTTACGCCAATATACCCACAAATTCAAGAATCATTGGGGAACATTAGCGATACACAAGTAGGACTTGTTGCTTCTATTTATTTCTTTGCCTATACAGGTATGCAAATTCCATCAGGAATAATCGTTGATAAATTTGGTCAAAAACGCGTATTAATCCCTGCATTTATCATTTTTGCAGTAGCAGCATTCGTCATTGGATCAAGCTCGTCAATCTCTCAAGTGTATATTGGCGCCTTATTGGCAGGTCTTTCGACTGGTTCATACTATGGTGCAGCGTTCTCTTTATCAGCTAAATATATGCCAAAAGATAAAAAAAGCTTTTCTAATGCTATCATAAATAGTGGCTCAGCATTAGGTATGGTAATTGGTTTAATAGGATCGTCTGTTTTAGTAGGTAGTCTTGAAATAAAATGGAATTACACGCTTTTTATGACAGCCATCCTAATAATAGCAGTTACATTTGTGTTTGCCCTATTTGTTAAGCAAGATAAAAATCCAGCTACAAAAGAGAAAGCTGAAAATACGAAAATAACAACACAAAATGCAGATTCTAAAGTAAATTTATTCTCACCAAAACAATTAGTTATATATTTTGTGTATTTTGCAACATGTTATGGTTATTATATGATTGTTACATGGTTACCGTCATTCCTTGTTACAGAAAAAGAATTCGAACAAGGTTCAGTAGGCTATGTAGCTGCTTTAGTCGCAATCTCAGCAGTACCTGGTGCTTTAATATTTTCTAAATATATTGATAAAAATGCACATATGCGTCTGCGCTTAATTTTCTTCTTGTTAATTGGTGCAGCTCTAACAATTAGTCTAACCGTGTTTTCACCTAACCCGACAGTACTTTATGTTGCACTAATCTTATATGGTTTATTAGGTAAGCTTGCCATTGATCCAGTATTAATCACGTATGTAACTGATTCAGTATCATCAAATACAGTTGCTAAAGCATTAGGTTTCTTTAACTTCTTTGGCATGACTTCATCGGTTGTTGCACCAACTCTTACTGGTTATATTGGTGACATCACCGGCTCGAAGGTATTAGCATTCTATATTGCAGCAATACTTCTGGCAATAGCAGCGATTTTATTTTTCCTTGTAGTTATGGTCAGAGAAAAAAAACAACCCCTAACTTCTGTAACTCAAGAATAAAGCGAGGCTTCCATCAGTGGAGATTTTCTACATCTTCCACTGATGGTCTGCTTTATATATATATTTAAATTAGGAATATTTTTTCGTTTAGAAAATATTCCTATTTTCTTCGTTGAAAAAATCCCGCAAAAAAGCTTTCAAAATAGCTTTTTTGCGGGATTTTTTAAAATGTAATTTTTTCTGATGCAAATAACGCTAATCTAATATCCAAGGATGCTTCAGAAGCTTCGACAGACTGACCTAAAATTTCTTCGCATTTTTTAATACGATATTTTACTGTATTACGATGAATAAAGATATCTTCTGAAGTCTTTGTGAGATCACAATGGTTCGCCAAATAAACTTTTAATGTATGTTTTAGTTCTTTTTCCTTCGTTGTTTTCGGGTAGGCTAATGAACCTAGTGTATAAGTGATAAACGGTTTTAATTTATTGGCTGGAATGAGTTGTAGTAATTCTTCTACACTTTTGGATTTATAGAGTTCTATAAATCCTACTTCACCAGTTTCATACTTATTATCAAAAGCTTCATTTGCCTCGAAAAAAGATAGTGGTAGCTGTGAGAATTCAGAGACTTCGTTACCAATTCCAAATGATAGTGAATTATTAAAAAACTTTTGATACTCTTTATTGAGATATTTGCAGAAATCTAAGTAATATTGATGTCTCGTTTGTAAAAGTATCGTAAAGCGATGCTTACCTGGAGACGTATATATACTGATAGTGGGATCAATGTCAATCAATTTATGTGTTAGCCATTCGAAAGTCATTTGATAGCGCTCATTCAAATAGATATTATTTTCAACATCCTGTTCTTTATCAATGGCACAAATTATTACTTGATAATAATTTGATGGTTGGATATGATGCTTTTTTAAAAACTCAGGGTGCTGCTTGACTGAAATAAGGTTATCAGGATGTTCAGACATGAGTGATTCGAAAAATCGGTCCACATCTTGTTGTTCCGCTTCCTTAACTTTACTATTTTTATAAATTGCAAGACTGAGTGTATTTACTGCCTGTTCTATGGCTAGCAAACTAAATGGATAATTGAGCGTATTGACATTCGAAACCATAAGATAATATGGAAAATATTTAAATGCAGGAACCTCAAATATAATATGTTCCTCCTGGAATGATTTCCTATTATTAGGCGTAATAAGTTTGGAATTTAAACATCTTTTGAAATAATTAAGATTCTTTTGAATATGTTCAGGATGTTGGTGGAAGTGATGACTCATTGATTTAATTTGATAGAGAGGATTTAATAGCATCACAGGGACTCTGAGGAGTCTACTCATCCGTTCGATCATCATTTCTAAACTTAACCCTCTCATAAGCATTGTATTTAATTCTTGTTGGATATCTAATGCAAAATATAATTTTTCAGTTTCTTCATCTAAAATATATGACGATATGTGATGAGTAATTGATCCTAGATTCCAACTATCAGGAATGCCGATAACTGGGAATTTTAATTCGTTTGCGAATTCTAAGACTTCATCATCTAATTTTTTTAAAAATCGGGATAATTTGATACCTATGCCAGCAACTTGTATATCATTTAATTCTCTAATGAGGTCAATTAATCCAGATTGATCGTCTTGATAACACATACCGGTTGTTACGATAAATGAGTGTTGTGCAGTAAAATCTTTGATATCAGGTGTTTCTGTAATATCGACCATTTCTACTACTCTTTCTAAATCGCCTTCATCATTTAACAATGTTAAATCTGAAAATTGTTGTACAGACATTATTTCTTTTAATGTTGTCATAAGAACGCTCTCCTAATCTTTGTTTGAAAAAGCCAAAATAAAAATTAAATATGTATGATGTTACAAAGATAACCTATCACTCTGATTGTATACTATTTTTAAAGGTTATTATACGTATAATCCTTTATTTAATATTAAAGGAGAATCATTATGCTTGAACAAGATCAAGGTATTCAACGAGATACTTCGTTTTTTGAAAAGCGCGGTTATAACAAGGATATCATGCCAAAGTCACTGGAACAAAGAAATTCATCCGCATTTAACTTTTTTACACTGTGGATGGGGGCGGTGCATAATATTCCTAATTATACAGCTGTCGGTGGATTCTTACTATTAGGCTTATCACCATTTCAAGTGATGCTATCACTCGTTATAAGTGCATTCTTAATTGCTTTCCTACTGGTTGTAAACGGATACGCAGGCTCAAAATATGGTATCCCATTTGCCATGCATTTAAGACATACCTATGGTGATATAGGTGCCAAACTACCAGGTGTATTACGTGGTGTTGTAGCCGGTATTGCTTGGTTTGGTTTACAAACATTTGCTGGTTCACAGGCTTTATTGATTCTAATGAATAAAATTTTTCCAGGATTCAGTGATATTGGGGATGGTACGACAATTTTAGGTATTACGATTCCGGGATTAATAGCTTTTTTGTTATTCTGGGTAATTAACTTTGCCATTGGTATTGGCGGTGGGGGAACATTAAATAAATTTACTGCTATTTTAAACCCAATGATTTATATCGTTTTTGGTGGTATGGCAATCTGGGGCATTAAAGCTGGTGGTGGACTCAGTAATATTTTGAGCTATGAACTGAGTTCGGAGGGTAGTCTTTTATATCCAACCATTTTAGCATCTATCTTAGTGTTTAACTCATTACTTGGTGTTTGGGCTGCTCCAGGCGCAAGTGTTTCTGATTTCACACAACATGCGAAATCGACAAGAACACAAATTATTGGACAAGTCTCTGGTATTGTTGTTGCTCATATTTTGTTTGCATTTTCAAGTATATCAATTTTAATTGGTGGGTCCATTTATTTTGGTCAACAAGAGTGGAATATACTAAATATTATCAATCAATGGGATAGTATTTGGGCGATCTTCTTTGCTACAGGTGTACTCCTATTGACAACAATTTCTACAAATGCAACAAGTAATATTATGCCGGCAGCATACCAATTAAGTGCGTTATTTCCAAAGCAAATTAATTATCGTCGTGGTGTATGGATTGCATCTATCACAAGTATTATCACCATGCCGTGGAAGATGATGGAGAATAGTGATAGTATCTTCATGTTTTTAAATATGATTGGTGCGATTCTTGGTCCAGTTGCGGGTGTCATGATTGTAAAATTCTACTTCATTTCAAAGTGTAGAATCGATATCGATGAATTGTATTTTGATAGTAATAGCAACGAACGGCCAAAAATGAGAATCAATATACAAGCTTATATTGCGACCATCGTTGGAGTATTCATATCCTTACTAGGGTTTATACCGAGGTTCCACGTCATTTTGGACTTTTCATGGTTTATCGGGTTTTTTACAGCAGGTATTTTACTTTTCATATTCAACATTTTAAAAAAATAGAGGAGGATGATTCTCATGCAATTCGATTTAATTATCAAAAATGGAGTAGTTATTCTAGAAAATGGTGAGCAAGAAGTCGAAATAGGCATTAAAAATGGTAAAATCGCCGCACTTGGTAAAGATTTAGGTGCAGATGCAGAAATTATTGATGCAAAAGGTTTGATCGTATCTCCAGGCATGGTGGATGCACACGTACATATCACGGAACCAGGAGGGGGCTATCGTGATGAATGGGAAGGTTATGATACAGGTACACGAGCCTGTGCAAAAGGTGGCGTAACAACCATTATCGAAATGCCGTTAAACCAAGTACCTGCAACAATTAATGGTCCATCTATCAAAGAAAAATTTAAAGCTGGTGAAGGGAAATTATCCGTAGACGTTGCAAGCTATGGTGGATTAGTGCCTTTTAACTTAGATGGCGGTATTCAAGAATTAGATGACAATGGTGTTGTTGCCTATAAATGTTTTGTGGCGACATGTGGTGACCGTTCTATAGAAGGTGATTTCATGAACGTGGATGACTATACATTATATGAAGGTATGAAACAAATTGCGAAGACAGGTAAAATATTATCCATTCACGCCGAAAATGCTGCAATTACGGATAAATTAGGAGAAATAGCATATAAAAATGGTGAAACATCGTTACGTGCGTATGTAGATTCACGACCCGTATTTACAGAAGTGGAACCAATTCGAAAAATAATCCTCTTTGCTAAAGAAACCGGTTGTCGCGTGCATATCGTTCATGTAGCTTGTGAGGAGGGTATAGATGAAATTGTAAAAGCGCAGCAAGAAGGTGTCGATATTACATGCGAAACATGTACACACTATCTATATTTCTATAAAGAAGAATTAGATACAATCGGTCCAGTTGTAAAATGTTCTCCGCCAATCCGTGAACAAGCGCGTTTGGAAGGGATGTGGAATCGAGTATTAAATGGGGATATTTCATTTGTCACATCAGACCATTCACCATGTACACCAGACTTAAAAGATAAGGATAATGCCTTTGAAGCTTGGGGAGGTATCGCAGGTGTACAAAATAACGTAGACGTATTATTTGATGAAGGTGTACAAAAACGTAACATGCCATTAGCACAATTTGCAGCGATTATTGCTACAAATCCTGCGCAACGTTTTAATCTAGCATCAAAAGGTAGCATTGCAGTAGGGAAAGATGCAGATTTCGTATTTATTAAAAAAGATGCCCCTTATGAATTAAAAGCTGAGGACTTAGCATACCGACATAAAATTAGTCCTTATATTGGTCGTACAATCGGTGCACAGGTAGTGAAAACAATCCTTCGCGGGATTGAAATCTATGACAAAGAAAAAGGAATTTTAGACGATAAAGTAGGGCAATTTATCTCCTAAGAAATGGACAAGAAGCCTCCACTTCAAAATTTAGAGGCACAAGCATAAGAAGAAGTGGGGGGCTTGCCTCTAAATGTCTGATTTTAGATGTAAACGAACCAATAAAAAGTATATCGAGTTGTTTTAATGGATGACGTAGCTATGTATGTAAAAACTATTACATAGAAGTTAGCAATTATCATTTATATGCTGTTAACGTAGTAGAAAGACACGAAAATCGTTAAGGCATTGTCCATAGAGAGTGGCTTTGATGAAATCTTCCTTATTGCTACCAAAGCAGTAAATATATCAACGCAATCTTATTCAGAAGAAAGGAGCTACATTTATGGAATTACGATGTGCTTGAAGTACCCATGAACGAAGAACAGAAAAAATTCGTTCATCGTATACAAGCATTAAAGGATTGTTACAATCAAGTTGATGTAGCTCAAATAAACTATTATAGAAATAAACTACTGTAGAAAGAAGTGACAACGATGTGGTATCAACAATACGATCCACTTGGAAACGAAATAGTGAGTGGAATCATGGCCTTCCTTCCCATTTTTCTATTTCTACTAAGTTTAACAGTCTTTAAATTAAAAGGGGTTTATGCTGCAGCATTAACATTAGGAGTGACCATTATCATTACAGTTGGAGTCTTTGGAATGCCAATTACGAAAGCCTTCGGGGCAATTCTTCTCGGTACAGGCAAAGCGCTATGGCCGATCGGTTATATCGTGATTATGGCTGTTTGGTTGTACAAGATTTCTGTTAAAGCCGGTAAATTTGAAACAGTACGTGGTAGTATCGCTAGTATTACCGAGGATCAACGTCTTCAATTATTGCTAATTGGTTTTTGCTTTAATGCCTTCTTGGAAGGAGCAGCAGGATTAGGTGTTCCAATCGCTATTTGTGCAGCATTGCTTGTGACCCTTGGCTTTAAACCAATTAAAGCTGCTGGACTTTGCTTAATCGCCAATGCCTCTACAGGCGCATTCGGTACAGTTGGAATTCCAGTTATTACAGGTGCTCAAGTGGGTGGGATGGACATTTTAGAACTTTCTAGAATGACGGCATTTATGTTACCGTTGATTTCATTTCTCGTTCCGTTTATCCTTATCTTTATTTTAGATGGGTTCAAAGGAATAAAAGAAATATTCCCAGCGATTTTAATCGTCAGTGGCGTATTTTCGGGCCTTCAATTACTAACGATTACTGTTATCGGGCCGGAGCTTGCGAATATTATCCCTTCTTTAGCTACTATGATAATATTAGCAGTATTCTTAAGAAAATGGCAGCCTAAAACGATTTACCATGAACCTGGGGTAGAAGCAAAAGGACATTTAACGAACTACTCTATGAAAGAAATCATGGTAGCATGGTCACCGTTTTATTTGCTCACTGGTGTTATAGCCATTTGGAGCCTCCCTGCATTTAAAAATTTGTTTGCAACTGGTGGTGCACTTGATTTTACAAACGTAGCCTTGAAAATCCCAGGATTACATAATCAAATCATTCGAACACCGCCAATAGCAACAGAAGAAATACCTATGTCAGCAATCTTAAATCTTAATTTTGTTTCAGCAACAGGAACTGCGATTCTAGTGACGATTATTTTAACAAGTATTCTATTTCCTGCGTTAAACATAAAACAAACCGTTAGCTTGCTAAGTGATACGATTAAAGAATTGCGGTTACCGGTTTTCACCATCGTTCTTGTAATGGCTTTTGCAAATCTCTCTGATTTCTCGGGACTAAGTACTTCTCTAGGACTTGCACTTGCAAAAACGGCTGACCTCTTTCCATTTGTTAGTCCAGTATTAGGGTGGATTGGTGTCTTTCTCACGGGATCTGTTGTTAATAATAACGCGCTTTTTGGTAGCCTACAGGTGGTTACTGGGTCGCAAGTTGGTCTTTCACCATCTTTGTTAATGGCGGCCAATACTGCTGGAGGAAGCGTGGCAAAATTGATTTCACCACAATCTATCGCTATTGCAGCAGCAGCCGTTAATGAGGCTGGGAACGAGTCGAAAATCTTTCAATATACATTACGATACAGCTTAGGATTGCTACTTCTCATTTGTATCATGACATATGGCTTTTCGTTTATCATATAATGATTTTAAAAATGAATTAAACTGCATAGTTTTCGTATTGATTTACTATTATGCGGTATTTTTGTTTTTAGTAAAGATCATGCGATTTCTTCAGCTATTTTAATGCAGATTGAAGCTAGGACTTGCTACTTCTTAGTAGCCTATACGGAATCGACAGCTATTTTTTTCGCTCTCAGCACGTACCTCATACCTAACTTTCGCATCTAAAACAAAAATATATATTTGTTGATAGTGCATAAAAAAGTCTTCGATAATTGTTCGTTATGTCAATGAATGGTTGTGGGGAAGGTCCTATAATAAAAGTAAGTTAGAGGAAGGAGTGAAAGTGTAATGGATATTCAATTAACTTTTGAAGCTTTAGATAAGAAATTCACAGGTTTTGGTGGTTTAGAACAAGGTGGAATTACACGTCTGTTATATTCTCAAGAGTGGAATGATGCAGTTCGTGAGTTGGAAAAAACATTCAAAGAAGAAGGTTTAGAAGCACGTTTTGACGACATCGGGAATTTATCTGGGCGTCTTGTTGGAAGTAAATATCCAGAAGAAACAATTTTGACGGGATCACATATCGACACAGTTGTTGAAGGTGGTCATCTAGATGGGCAATTCGGTATTTTATCCGCACTCGTGGCTGTGAAATATTTAAAAGAGAAATATGGTCAACCACTACGATCATTAGAAGTATTATCACTTGCAGAAGAAGAAGGTAGTCGATTCCCTTACGCATTTTGGGGTAGTAAAAACTTCTTTAACTTAGCAAAAAAATCAGATGTCGACACAATTGAAGATACAGAGGGTATCAAATTCGAAGATGCGATGCGCCAATCAGGCTTTGATTACCGGAAAACAGAAGTCGTTCGAGATGACATTAAAGCATTTGTTGAAGTGCATATTGAACAAGGTAAAGTGTTAGAGACAGAAAACAAAACAATCGGTGTTGTCAATGGGATTGTCGGCCAGAAACGCTATACTATCAACTTAAAAGGCGAAGCAAACCATGCAGGTACTACGCCAATGTCATTACGTCGAGATACAGTCGTTGCGTATAGCGAAATTGTCACAGATTTAACAAAGCGTGCTAGAGAAATTGGAGAACCACTTGTGTTAACGTTCGGTCACGTTGTACCTGTACCAAACACAGTAAATGTAGTTCCCGGGGAAATTTCTTTTTCAATAGACTGCCGTCATATTGATCAACAACTATTAAATGATTTTGCGACAGAAATAGAAAACAAAATACAATTAGTCGCTGAAGCGAATAACATGACTTATGATATTCATTTATGGATGGATGAGGCACCGACATTGATGGATAAAGACATCGTTCAAATCATTGAACAAGCAGCAAAGGATAATGTAGGTGATCGTTATAGAGTGATGCCATCTGGTGCTGGTCATGACGCACAAATCTTTGCGAAATATGTACCAACAGCCATGTTGTTTGTACCATCTATTGGCGGAATTAGCCATAATATTAGTGAAGAAACGAAGATAGAAGATCTCGTTAAAGGTATTGAAGTATTAAGCGATGTACTTTATGTACTAGCCTATAAAGAATAAAAATCATGAAAAAGGAGCCAGATACTCATGGGTTACTTAAATCAAATTCAAGGATACAGAGAAGGTTTATTAGAAACACGCTCTGTCATTAAAAAAGACAATTATGCGTTAATCACGCCAGACGGCTTGGTAAATAATGTAGTACCTGGCTTCAAAGATTGTGACGTCACAATTTTAGGATCCCCACGTTTAGGTGCAAGATTCGTAGATTACTTAGTAACAGTTAAAAATCAAGGTGGAAACAAAACTGGCTTCGCTGGTGATGGTATCCAATCGTTTGTATACGTTGTGTCTGGTAAAATCACCGCTTATGCGGATGGTAAAGAATACGCATTAACGGAAGGTGGATATTTATATGTACCTCCACACTTACAGTTGACTTTTGAAAACAATAATAATGGTGAAGATAGCCGCTTATTTTTATATAAAAAACGTTATCAGCCACTTAAAGGTCAACCGCTTAAAGGCTATACACCAGAAGTTGTTACAGGTAATGTGAACGACATCGAACAAGAGCCCTATGAAGGTATGAAAGAAGTATTAATTCAAGACTTATTACCGAAAGAAATCAGCTATGACATGAACATTCATATTCTTTCATTCAAACCAGGTGCTTCACATGGTTACGTCGAAACACATGTTCAAGAACATGGTGCATACATATTAAGTGGACGAGGTATGTACAACTTAGACAACGAATGGATGCCAGTTGATAAAGGGGACTATATCTTTATGGGCGCTTATGTACCGCAAGCAACTTATGCAATTGGTTTAGATGAACCATTCTCATACATTTATTCGAAAGATGCGAACAGAGACATTGATCTATAAAAAGTACATCTTTAGTCTCTAACAGCCATGAAAGATCATTTAGTGAAAGCAGTTGACTATGTGAAAGTACGGTCAGAATGCCGAATATGATGGTCTTTAAGAATTTAACATTATATTAAAGGGGTTAACAAGATGCGTGTATCTAAGGAAGAACTGTTTAATTTAATGAAACAAAAATTTATGAAAGCGGGATTAAATGAAGGAGCAGCACATGATGTAGCAGACGTATTAACATACGCTGATCATCGAGGTATTCATTCCCATGGTGCTGTCCGTGTTGAATACTATTCTGAGCGAATTGCAAAAGGCGGTATTACAGCAAATCCAAACTATACATTTGAACAAACAGGACCAGCATCAGCGGTCTTTAATGGAGATAATGGTCCAGGTCACCAAGTAGCAAAACAAGCGATGGAAAAAGCAATTGAAATGGCCAAAAAATCGGGTGTTGCCGTTGTTGGTATGAAGCACATCTCGCATAGTGGTGCATTAGGTTACTTTGTTGAAATGGCAGCTGAACAAGATATGGTTGCTTTAAGTATGTGCCAATCAGATCCAATGGCCGTGCCATTCGGAGGAACTGAACCTTACTTTGGGACAAACCCAATTGCATTTAGTGCACCATCTGCTGATGACCGCATCATTACATTTGATATGGCGACAACTGTCCAAGCTTGGGGCAAAATCTTAGACGCAAGAAGTAAAAACGAATCTATTCCAGATACATGGGCGGTAGATGCAACTGGTGCACCAACTACGAATGCAAGAGATGTTCATGCACTCCTGCCAATTTCAGGTCCAAAAGGGTATGGCTTGATGATGATGGTGGATATCTTATCTGGTAGTCTTCTTGGGGTCCCACATGGTGTACATGTGTCTTCCATGTATCAAGACTTAACAAAAGGTCGCGATTTAGGTCAACTTCATATCGTGATTAACCCTGCATATTTCACAGATTTAGAGGCATTCAAACGACAAATTTCAACGATGCTCAATGAATTAAAAGCACAACCAGCGGCAGAGGGCTATGGAGAAATTTATTACCCAGGTGAACGCGGTAAGTTAAGAAGTGAGGAATATGATGAGGAAGGTATTGAAATCGTAGACGATATTTACAACTACCTTATCTCAGACGATGTTCATTTCGATCGTTATCACGGAAAAAATAGATTTGCAGAATAGTAATGGAGGATCATTATGTTATACACAATTATAAAAGAAAACACTTATAAAGACTCCATCGTGTTAATGCTTTTATCAAACAAGTTATCTGCCATTGATGGTGTAAATAAAGTATCAATCATGATGGGAACTCCGGCTAACAAAGACATTTTCAAATCTTCTGGCTTAGGTACGGATGAATTAGAAAAGGCAAAGCCGAATGATATTGTGATCGTAGTGGATACAGATCAGGAAGAAAAAGTAGCCGAAGTGAACGAAGAAGCAGCGATAGCGTTAAAAGGTGAATCAGATTCACAAGACACGTCTCAAGGGCAAGAAGCACACAACTGGAAACGTGCATTGGAGCTTGCGAACAATCCGAACTTAGCGTTAATTTCAATTCCTGGTCAATATGCAGCAATGGAAGCGGAAAACGCATTGAACGAGGGCTTACACGTATTTATGTTCAGTGACAATGTTGCTAAAGAAGACGAAGTGAAGTTGAAACAAAAAGCACATGAAAAAGGATTATTAGTGATGGGGCCAGACTGTGGTACCGCACTTATTCACGGCGTACCACTGGCATTTACAAATATCGTAAACGCAGGCGATATTGGCATTGTTGGTGCATCTGGTACAGGTATTCAAGAAGTGACAACAATCATCGACCGTTATGGGAAAGGTGTATCAAACGCAATCGGTACAGGTGGCCGTGATTTATCTACGGAAGTTGGTGCAATCACTATGTTAGATAGCATCAAAGCGTTAAACCAAGATCCAAACGTAAAAGTGATTACAGTCATTTCTAAACCACCCGCAGAGGAAGTACAGCGTAAAGTATTAAACTTATTAAGAAATATCGACAAACCGGTTGTAACGTTATTTTTAGGTGACAAACCTTCCTATCAAGAAGAGAACATCTATCATGCCTATACTCTTGAAGAAGCAGCGGTTGTAGCTGTCCAATTGTCAAATGGGGACAAACCAAATTTTGAACCGACAACTGCTGAACATGTAAACGTTTTATTAAAAGAATCACAAGTTGGTATTAAAGGTTATTATTCAGGCGGTACATTAGCATCTGAAGCAGCTATGTTAATGAAAGATGCATTCAAAGATGAACTATCTGAAGAAAAGAAAGATGGCTATGTCTTAAAAACAAAACATCATGAAATCATTGACTTAGGTGATGATGTTTATACACAAGGTAAACCACACCCGATGATTGATCCTCAAAACCGTATCGAAATGCTTGAAAAATCTGTTAACGACACTGAAACAGCAGTAATCATGATTGATAACGTTATCGGTAACGGTGGTCATGCAGATATGGCTAGCGAGTTAGCCCCAACAATCAAACGTATGTTGGACAGTGCACGTCAAGAAGGTCGTCAACTTGCAGTGCTTGCAACGGTTGTAGGTACAGCGCAGGATATCCAAGGTTACGATAAACAAATTGACATTTTAAAAGATAGTGGGGCCATCATTTGTAAGACAAACGATCAAATGGTTCGCACAGCTATTAAACTAGTAGGCGGGAAAGTGGAGCAACCAATTACTGATGTACGAAAATTTGACTATACAGAAGAAAACTTAGCAGTAGATGAGAACATCATGTCCTTCATCAATATAAAACCAAGTGTCATCAATATTGGACTGAAAAGTTTTTCTGAGGCAGTTCAAAACAGTGGCTCAGAGTGTGTTCAATTTAACTGGCGCCCAATTGCTGGTGGCGATGAGAAGTTAATGAAAGTACTTCAATTCTTAAACAATTATGAAGGAGGTACAATCTAATGGGTTACAAAACAATAAATGAAGCGAACGAGGCTGTTATCCAGAAGATCATAGCAGCAGCCCCATTTTTAACGGATGTTGTACCAGCTAAATCTGTGATTCCTGAATTAGAAGAGTACGTGTTATTACACGCTGGACCTCCCATTAAATATGAAAATATGACAGATCCTATGCAAGGTTCCTGTGTTGGCGCAATCCTTTTTGAAGGATGGGCAGAAGATGAAAAGAATGCACGTGACTTACTTGAAAATAATAAGATCAAATTCATTCCATGCCACCATGTCAATGCTGTTGGACCAATGGGTGGTATCACGTCACCTAACATGCCAGTCCTTGTCGTAATTAACAAGGAAAGTGGTAACGAAGCGTACTGTCAAATGAACGAAGGAATTGGAGCAGTATTACGCTTCGGTGCCTACAATGAGCAAGTCATCAACCGTTTACACTGGATGAAAGATGTTTTAGGTCCAGTATTAAGTAAAGCGTTAAAAACATTTGATGAAGGCTTAAACGTCAATGTTTTGATGGCGAAAGCTATTGCAATGGGTGATGAATTCCACCAGCGTAATATTGCAGCTTCACTTGCATTTTTAAAAGAACTATCTCCAGTCATTGCATCATTAGAAGACGTTGACAAAGAACAACGTACAGAAGTAATTCAATTTTTAGCTGATACAGACCAATTTTTCTTAAATATTGCAATGGCGACTGGTAAAGCAATGATGGATGCAGCACGTACAATCGAACACGGTACAGTTGTTACCGCAATGTGCCGCAACGGTGAAAACTTTGGTATCCGAATTGCGGGTATGGGAGACGAATGGTTTACGGGTCCTGTTAATACCCCGCAAGGATTATATTTCACTGGTTACTCAGCAGAAGATGCAAACACAGATATCGGTGATTCAGCGATTACAGAAACGATCGGTGTCGGAGGTATGGCGATGATTGCAGCACCTGCGGTAACACGCTTTGTTGGTTCGGGTGGGTTTCATGATGCGCTTGAAACAAGTAATCAAATGACAGAAATCTGTATTAGTGAAAACCCGAACTATGTCATCCCAACTTGGGACTTTAAAGGCGCTTGTTTAGGGATCGATGCACGGAAAGTTGTTGAAACAGGTATTACACCAGTCATCAATACAGGTATAGCACATAAAATTGCAGGTTATGGACAAATTGGTGCCGGTACAGTCCGTCCGCCAATCGAATGTTTTGAGAAGGCAATTACGGCATATGCTGAAAAGCTAGGATTTAAAGGATGATTTTACAAGCAAGTGCGATTGGTTCAATCGCACTTCAATTATTAAATGAAGAAAAAACCTTTACCGTGCACAGTATTTTTGAAAAAGGTGTGAATTTAGTTGATCGAAATGATGAATTGATATTTGTTGGTACCAATGAAAATGGGACATTTCCGTTTGGGATCTTGCTTGATCCTCAAACGAAACAGTTGGTAAAGACCAATATTAAGGTAGGAGATACATTAATATTTCGCAATAATCGTCTTTTTCATAACCGTTTCGAAATGGTGTTTAATGTAAAAATACTACCTTTATCTATGGATTTTGAACATGCAAATATAAATAAATTAAAAGAAAATTTTCAATACATTTCATTTACATCATATGAATCATCAGATTTTGAACGAGCACGTGTATTGTCCTTGATCAATCGATTACAAGATCCAACCGAAAATCTTGACGAGACTTTCCGTTATTTTATTGGACGTGGACAAGGTTTAACACCAACAGGTGATGATATACTGGTCGGCATATTGTACGGACATTTTATCAATAATTTTATCGAACATAAACATCTAGAAACACTAAAAGCTCTTATCAAGAAACCTTTAACAACCATTGTCAGTAAGCGTTTCTTAACCTGTGCTATAGACGGTGTATTTAGTTCGAAGATTACAGCATTGCAACACGATCCATCTTTAGAAAGCATGAAAAGGCTTATTGAAGTAGGCTCATCATCCGGGATGGATACGTTATATGGCATTTACTTGTCGTTAACTAAGGAGTGAAAAAAATGAGGAAAAGTGTAGTTATTGCTTTGGGTGGTAATGCCATTTTACAGCCAAAACAAGAAGCAACTTATGAAAATCAATTAAAAAATGTAGTATCTGCAACACGGCATATGATAGAAATGAAAGAAGCGGGTCATAAAATCGTCATTACACACGGCAATGGTCCGCAAGTAGGAAATATTATTGCTCAAAATGAAGCTGCAAAAAATGTAATCGAACCATTACCAATTCATGTTTGTAACGCAGAATCACAAGGTTTCATTGGTTATATGATGGAAACAGCTTTAAAAAACCATATGAAAGAACGTGGCATTGCCACAAATGTGGTGACATTGCTAACAATGGTTGAAGTGGACAAGGACGATCAAGCTTTTAAAAATCCAACTAAACCAATCGGTGTGTTTTTCTCGGAAGAAGAAGCGCAGCGTTTAGAGGAACAAGGCTTTACTATGGCAGAAGATGCAGGTCGGGGATATAGACGCGTAGTCCCTTCACCAGAACCACAAGTGATTCATGGTATAGATGAAATTAAACGTTTAATTGATGAAACGATTGTGATTTCATCTGGTGGTGGCGGTATACCTGTATATCGCGAAGACAGTGGTCAATTACATGGTATTGAAGCGGTTATTGACAAAGACCGTTCAGGCTTAAAGCTGGCACAACAAGTGAATGCAGATGTGTTCATGATGCTAACAGATGTACCAAATGTATATATCAATTTTGGGAAAGAAAATGAACAAAAATTAAGCCGCATTACAGTAGCAGAAGCTGAACAGTATGTTGCAGAAGGACAATTCCCGCCAGGTAGTATGCTACCAAAAATGCAAGCAGCTATAGAATTTGCAAAATTAGGTAAAGAGGCAATCATTTGTTCATTGGATCAAGCACTAGCTGCATTAGATGGAAAAGCAGGTACACGTATAACACAATAAGTTAATAGAGTTTGTCTAACATTCGATTAAGTTTGCAACGCCCTAGAGTGAGTTTGAAGTCTCTAGACGTTGCAAACTTTATGTGTAAAATTCTTAATAAAATAATGCTCCTTTCACTCGAGATGAAATAGCAAACTTGGTTAAAGTACTCCAATAATAGCGATTCAAGAAGGCAGCAGAGCAAGTGGGTACAACGCAAGAGCTTAAAACAAGTGCATGAGCGTATAAAAGCATTACCACAAGGCGACAAAACAAGAAAGACAATTGTATAAGTATTTCGTTATCTTTGCGCTCCTGCATGATTTAGAGTTCGCGAGTATAGTTCAACTGTTCGTTTTCTAACAAAAGAGTAGATACAGATGGACTCAAAAAAAGAAGCATTGAAAATACTTAAACAGAGCCTTGTTGAAACGATGGGAACAGTCCAACAAAACAAGCCTCACACAAGTTATATGGCGTTTTTAGTCCCTAAAATAAAACAGGTGGATTTTTAACTATTTCTATTTAGAGTACCGGGCATGTCCGACAACTAAGTTCGCAGCGGGCGTTGGAATAAGAGCTTACTCAATTACCTACTAAGTATATCCATGAACCGTGGAAAGCACCCACAGATTTACTACTTGAAACTGGCATAGTACTTGGCCCCACCCTATCATAGATCATTCGCTTGCTAGAATTCGCGCATTAGAAGCATACGAGCTAATTAAAAACATATGACATCTGTCCGTTTTTCCTGTATAAAGGAAAGCGGATTTTTTGAATGAACTTTTACAATTGAAATGTATAAAAATATTCTGTTTAAGCTTTTTTGTCCTATTTATTGTTTTGATTAGTTTGAATATGTATATATTTTTTTGGTAAGAATGGTAATAAGTATTTTAAGCCGGGAGGGAATATATTGTTAGAGTTACAAACGGAGCTTGAAGGAAAGAGGACTACTTTTGGTTATATTAATTACAGAATTAAAGAACTAGGATATACATTGGGAGGAAATTGGGATTATGATCGGGGATGTTTTGATTCCATTTTGTGGAGAGAAGGAGGTGAAACCATTTACTTAAGAGTTCCATTTTCAGTTTTGGATGGAGAGCTCGACGAATATGGGGCATCCATTATTTTCCAAAAACCTTATGTTATAAAGCATGTCGTAAATATTGGATTGGACAAGGATAAAAATTCTTTATTGAGTGCCACGGGAATTAACCAATTTCAAGATCCTCTTGATAAAGACGGTTACATTAGGAATAAAAATAAATGGGTACATGCGGGAGAAAAAGCTATAAAAAAGTTTATTAGCTGTATGTAATGGTAGTGACCCCTTAAAGTTAGAGTTTTTATACGGCTTAATGGCTGGTTTGAGTTCGGTATTGGACGGGACTTAGACCAGCCAATTTTACTTTAATTCGTTTGTTATTGAAGTAATCAATATATTGCTCAATCTATGTTTTAGCTCCTTATAAGATACCAGTTCCTCGCCATAATACATTTCTTGTTTTGGAATGCCAAAGAAATTTCCCGTTGAATGCCAGCCCTGCTTGAGCTTTTCTATGAAGAATAAAAAAAGAAGACACCAAAGTCTAAACTTTTTTGATGTAAAAGGTCAAATAGTTTTGGACATAATGAATGTCCTATGAATGCATGATATAAAAGGATTGTTAAATATTGGTGTCCAAAACTAATTGTCTTAAAAATGGACAAATAGTTTTGGACTTTTTGTATTTAGAGACAAATAGTTTAGGACAAATTGTTTGGTTAATGATGAATAGAATTATTACAATACTCGTTGTTCGACATGCAAAATATATCTTAAAAAAGAAAAGAGGTATAATGTATCTAAAATAGTAATTGTTGTTAGAAGGGTAATATGGCAGTAAATAATCTTTGTATTTATACAAAACAACTACATGATGACTCTGAAATTAAATCTGGAGACCATATAATGCTAGCTGCTATTGGTGGAATTAAGCAAAGACGATGATGATCCACAAGAGATTTTATTTCTTTTTGTTGAGAAAGCCAAAACAATGAAGGAGTATATCTTAATAGTTGAAAGTGTTTTATCTCATAATATCGCATTATTTGGAGAACTTGAAAACAAGTGGTTTTTAGCTGTTAATAATAGATCTCAATAGGCATTAGCATTAGCATTAAAATATATAAAACTTATCCAAGAATCCAATTCAACTACTGTAAATACTTCGAAGATAAACTCAAATCAAGTTACAGCTCATCAAACTGTTTCATTTGATATAAATATAACTTTTCGGGCAATTGCTAAAATGGTTTTTAATTTGCAGCGTTTGAAAAAGGCCAAGATTTCATATTAGATTCGAGATTCGATCCACTAAGAAATTGGATATACACAGGGGAGGGTGAGAATAACTTTGTAAACTTAATGGAAAGAAATAACGTGATGCAGCAACGCTTCGGCTCACGGGCTCATTATATATTCATTAGCCAAATTGACAACAAATTAATTGGATTAATAGGTTTTTATGGAGCAACTTTCTCATTTTCAGTGATACTGGCAGACTTAGCCCCTTATGAAATATTAATTACAGAACCAATTGGATTGATATGCGATTGGAGAAATAGAAAAGAATATAATTTGATGGAGTATGTACTAATGAAAATTCAAAGTGACAAATAGCATTCTATTGGTTATAAAAATACAAGAATATTGGATTATCCTTGATATTTAGATAACTAATTTAGGCTTTATGAGATTTCTATAAATATGGACTTCTATAAAAGAATTCTTTCATTTTATAAATAATACTATATAAATTCGGCATTCCAACAGTTCACATAAGAGATAATTGGTTTGTAGACCAAACTGTTTTTAGTATGACAAATGCTTCTAACTGTAATTAATAGATAAATCATAATGAATTTTAAAAGTGGCTATATATATTGTTGCTGATATTGACTTATATAAACATACAGGTGATTAAGATGGACAATATTGGTTTAGGAGGGATTTGAATGAAACTAAAAAAGATTTTAATTAAAAATTTTAGAAAGCTTAAGAATAACATAGAGTTAGATATTATCCAGGAGACTTTAATTGTTGGAAAAAACAATACCGGAAAAACATCATTATCTGAATTAATACAAAAATTCCTTACAGTACATAAAGTTTTTAAATTTGAAGATTTTAGCAGCTCTAGTGTTAAGATTGAGAATATAAATGGAATAATAGATAAGTTTTATGCAATGGGGATGATATTAATGAGGAAAATTTTAAAAAATTATTTCCTTCTATTACTTTGGAAATCTATATTGAAATAGAAAATGATGATAAATTATATAAAATTAAGCCACTTATATATGAGTTTGAAAATAATAAAGAGTTAATAATCTCTTTAAAATATGAATGTGATTCGTGCAAGAAAATAATAAATGCTTATAAAGACACTAGCGTCGCATTAAAATAATTCAACGTATTTTGAAAAACTGAATTTTCTGT
>DAMBVB010000010.1:0-95047 GCA_032053185.1 Lysinibacillus sp. | reverse complement strand
AATTCAGTTTTTCAAAATACGTTGAATTATTTTAATGCGACGCTAGTGAAATTGTTCATATAATATATTTATTTAACGTTTGTTATGTTCCCGAAAAACAATTGACAAAATAGGTTTATATTGGAATAATCGGTTATGGCTAATTCTTCAATAGAATGACACTCTATGATTTTTGAGTGAGAGATTCTCCTTTTTAATTTTCTCAGAAGAGAATTCTCCTCAAAAATCCACAGAGAAGTTTGTGCAAGGAGGTGAAAAAATGACAAAAATACGAAATCAAATTGAGTTTGAGGTGTATGGTGCTTATGCATTATTTACAGACCCACTAATGAAACTTGGCGGTGAAAAAATGACAACGCAAATCCCTAATTATCAAGCACTAAAGGGGATTGTAGAATCGATCTACTGGAAACCCTCCATTATTTGGTATGTTGATGAAATACGCGTAATGAATGCTATTCGAATGGAATCGAAGGGTGTACGACCAATTGACATGTCAGGAGGAAATACGCTTGCCAATTACAGTTATTTGCGAGATGTACGCTATCAGGTAAAAGCACATTTTGAGTTTAATACAAACCGTATGGATCTAAAGCAAGACTTCAATGAGCATAAACATCATTGTATAGCCAAGCGTTGTGTCGAGAAGGGTGGACGTCGTGATGTCTTTTTAGGTGCAAGAGAATGTCAGGCTTATGTAGAGCCGTGCAATTTTGGTGCAGGAGTAGGTTTTTATGATAATTATGATGAAGTACATTTTGGCACGATGGTGCATGGCCTAAATTACCCTGATGAAACAGGACGTAATATGTTTGAAACAAGACTTTGGCAGCCTAAAATGACGAATGGCTATATTACTTTTATTCGTCCCGAAGACTGTTCGCTTGTTCGTCCAATTAAGGAAATGCATGCAAAATCATTCAATCTAGGAGAATCCATGACAGATGTAGACAAAGAACTCGAGGAGCTAGAGGTGAAAAAATGAGTTATTTACGTGCTTTGTATAAAACCTACGAGGAAAATGAAGCGCAAGTAGGCGAAATTTTTTCGAAAGAAACAAAAGATAAAAAAGTGCTTGAATATACACTACTACCGATTTCACATACAACTCAAACCGCACATATTGAAATGATTGTTACGCTCGATGGTACTTTATATGATGCAAATGTCATTGGAAAAATAAATACTATTTTACCGTTTACAGAGAGCTCTGGTAGTCGTGCAGGAAAAAACTATGTGTCACATATGCTACAAGACAAGCTGATGTATGTAGCAGGTGATTATGTTGTTTTTACACAAGAAGAAGATAAAAGAGATGCTCATCAATATTATTTAAAACAGCTTGGAGAATGGTGTGAATCGCCTTATGGGCATCCGCATGTACAGGCAATATATAAATATGTAAAAAAGGGAACGCTCATTCAAGATTTGGTGGAGCGCTCTATTTTACACATTACAGAAACAGGATTACTACGTTCGAAATGGGATACAAAGCAGGATGGGGACAAGCCGCCTATTTTTCAGATGCTTGCAGGTGCACAGGAAAGTGCATTTGTTCGTTTTAATGTTCATGTACCAGGAGTAGAAACTGATCCTGTTTGGAGTAATAAGGAAATTTATAATGTTTATAGTCAATTTTATAATACAAAGTTGCAGGAAAGTGATATTTGCTATGTGACAGGTGAATATTTACCATTTACTGTGCGTCATCCTAATAAGCTACGTAATTCGGGGGATAAGGCTAAGCTAATTTCAGCAAATGATAGTACTGGCTTTACATATCGTGGTCGTTTTAATGATAGCTTTGAAGCAGCGAATATTAGTTATGATGTTTCACAAAAAGCACATAATTCATTGAAATGGCTGATTGAACGACAAGGAAAGCAAGTAGATGGACGAATATTTCTCGTGTGGGGATCAAAAAATCCTGATATGCCCTATGTAGCTGATGATTTATCAAATGATGTTTTTAGAGGTTTGAATTTCTTTTTGGAGCAACGTGATGCGATGCTTTTGCAAAAAGCAGATACAAAAAAGGTATTAGCAAACCAGTATAGTCAAATTATTAGCGGAATCAAAAAGAAAATGGACATACAGGAACATGAGGATGAAAAGGTATATATTTTAACCCTCGATGCAGCAACACCTGGACGATTGGCAGTACTTTATTATCGAGATTTAGATATCAACGATTATTTTGATAAACTAGTAACCTGGCATGAGGATTGTAGCTGGCGCCACACGAGGAAAAAGAATAAAGAATGGGTACAGTACTTTGGTTCACCGTCATTTTATACAATTGCTTATGCTGCATATGGTCCAAGACCTAGCGATAAAATCATCAAAGGTGTGATGGAACGAATGTTGCCTTGTATACTGGATGGGCGAAAAATACCGATTGACATTGTACGTAGTTCGATTGCACGCGCCTCTAACCCACAATTTTACACACAAAAGTGGGAGTGGGAACAGGTACTAGGAGTTGCATGCTCACTTGTGAAAAAACATTACTATGATAAAAATGGGGAGGTTTATACTGTGGCACTCGATACGACAAACTCAGAGCGTGATTATCTATTTGGACGTTTACTTGCTGTTGCGGATGTATTAGAACGTAATGCGTTAGGGAAAGATGAGAACCGACCAACGAATGCCTTACGTTATATGAATGCATTCTCTCGACATCCAGCAAGAACATGGTCTACAATTCAGCGAAATTTACAACCTTATCAAATGAAGTTAAGAGACAAAGGGATTTATTATACAAAGCTTATAGATGAAATTGGCGCGCAAATGGATATAAACGATTTCTCAGATGTACCATTAACCGGTAAATATTTACTGGGGTATTATGGACAACGTCAATCGTTGTACACAAAAAATGATAAAAATGAAGAGGAGAGTTAAATGATGACAGCATTAGATCATAAAATTGATTTTGCGGTAGTATTTTCTGTTCAAAACGCTAATCCGAATGGCGACCCACTAAATGGTAATCGTCCACGTCAAAATTACGATGGTTATGGTGAGGTATCAGATGTATGTCTTAAGCGCAAATTACGCAATCGTCTACAAGATATGGGCGAAACGATTTTTGTGCAATCCGATGATCGTAATAATGATGGCTTTAAAAGTTTAAATGACCGAGCTGATGCGATTCCGGAGCTTAAAAAGATAAAGAGTGATAAAAAGGGCAATGCTGATGTGTTTGCGACAATTGCAAGTAACACTTGGTTTGATGTGCGTGCATTTGGACAAGTATTTGCTTTTAAAGGGGATTCTTTATCTGTAGGTGTTCGTGGACCAGTCTCTATTCACCCAGCTATTAGTTTAGCTCCAATTGACATTACAAGTATTCAAATAACAAAAAGTGTAAATTCTGTGACTGGTGATAAAAAAGGTTCGGATACTATGGGCATGAAGCATCGTGTTGATTTTGGTATTTATAAGTTTTTCGGAAGTATTAATACACAATTAGCCGAGAAAACTGGATTTACAAATGAAGATGCAGATAAATTAAAAGAAGCATTAATTACATTGTTTGAAAACGATGCTTCCTCTGCTCGCCCTGAGGGGGCACTAGAAGTACATAAAGTGATTTGGTGGGAGCATAATTCGAAGCTTGGCCAATACTCATCAGCTAAAGTACACCGATCCTTGAAGGTAGAAGGAAATTCATTTGAGGATTTATCAATTACAGTTGAGCCATTGGAGGGGCTGAAGGTAAATGAGCTGGACGGTAAATGATGATGTCGATTATTTAATGTTATCGGGTATTCAGCATTTTCGTTTCTGCCCAAGGCAATGGGCGTTAATACATATTGAACAGCAATGGGCAGAAAATGTATTGACAATTGAAGGACAATATGTTCATGAAAAAGCAGATCAACCATTTTTACGTGAAAAGCGTGGGAATAAATTAATTGTGAGAGCGATGCCCATTTGCTCTCATAGTTTAAAGACGAATGGTATTTGTGATGTAGTAGAATTTCACGAGGATAAAGACGGTGTTCCTATACATGGAGAAACAGGCACTTATTTACCAATCCCGGTAGAATACAAGCGTGGAAAACCTAAGGGAGGACAAGAGGATGTTGTACAGCTTGTGGCACAGGTTATATGTTTAGAGGAGATGCTATTGTGTGAAATCTCGGCAGCATACTTATTTTATGATGAAATAAAACGCCGTGTGAAAATTGATATTACAGATGAAATACGTGATGAAGTACGGTCTGTGTTTAAACAAATGCATCATTATTTTGATAGAAGACATACGCCAAAAGTGAAATCAGGCAAGCACTGTACAAGCTGCTCTTTACAAAATTTATGCATGCCTGAGCTTATGTCATCGACTAAAGTTCGTCGTTATATGGAGAGGTATTTATAATGAAAAAATTACTAAATACATTATTTATTACAACTCCGGATATTTACTTGTCGTTAAAAGGTGAGAATGTTGTAATAACACATGAAAATCAGCAACTTGGTAGATTTCCACTACACAATTTTGAGGCAATCTGTACTTTCGGATATGCTGGAGCAAGCCCTAAATTAATGCATGCATGTGCAGAAAAGAATATTAATTTAACCTTTTTGTCACGTTCAGGAAGATTTTTGGCGAGAGTGGTTGGTGAAAGTAAAGGGAACGTTCTATTACGAAAGACGCAGTATCGTTTATCAGAAAGTGAAGTTGAAAGTGCGAAAATTGCTCGTAATTTTATATTTTCAAAGATTTCGAATCAAAAATGGATATTAGAGCGAATGGCGCGTGATTATTCCCTTCGTATAGATGTACCTATGTTTAAGCAAGTTTCTAGTGAATTGTCTGGAACCATGAAGTCGATTTTAGTGACTGAGGATTTAGAACGCTTACGTGGTCTAGAAGGACAAGCTGCCACAGCGTATTTTAAACTGTTCGATCAAATGATTTTGCAACAGAAAGATATTTTTTACTTTAAAAATCGTAATCGTCGTCCACCAACAGACAACGTAAATGCTTTATTATCACTTGCCTATACAATGCTTGCCTCAGATGTTACAGCCGCTTTGGAAGCGGTAGGTTTGGATGCTTATGTAGGTTATTTACATCGTGATCGTCCTGGTCGTGCATCACTCGCTTTTGATGTTATGGAGGAACTCCGTAGTGTTATGGCAGATCGATTTGTCCTAAAGATGATTAACAAAAAAATGATGCGGTCTACTGATTTTGTACAAAAAGAAAATGGTGCTGTCCTTTTAACGGATGAAGGACGAAGGAAGTTTATTAAAGCATGGCAAGAACGTAAACAAGAAAATCTTACACATCCATTTTTAAACGAAAAAATAAATTGGGGTCTAGTACCCCACGCACAAGCAATGCTACTTGCACGTTATTTACGAGGAGATTTAGAAGAATACCCACCATTCTTATGGAAATGAGGATTTTACATGCTAGTGTTAGTCACATACGATGTTGTTACAAAAACACCTATTGGCCAAAAACGTTTACGTAAGGTTGCAAAAATATGTGAAAATTACGGTATGCGTGTCCAAAATTCGGTTTTTGAGTGTGTTGTGGATGCATCACAGTTTAAACAACTACAACTTGCACTTCTGGAAATTATTGATGTGAAAGAAGATAGTCTACGCTTTTATCAACTAGGCAACAATTATAAATCAAAAGTTATTCATATCGGAGCAAAAGAAACCATCAATGTTGAAGATATATTAATCTTGTAACCAGCAATCGGTGCGTATGTCAGGCTAACATAAAATTTTAAAGAGATTCGCGCCGAATTTTGCTACAAAATCAATCATTAAAAATGATCGATATGGTATATAAGAATTAGAATGAAATAATCAATAGCAAAAATCATTTAGAATCATTATTTTTTTGTGGATTTTTGCAGTCTCTCTCTGTATGGAGAGAGTGGATTGAAATCCGATGGTATCCCATGGGAGGGATCGGCTGATTGGGTCTCTCTCTGTATGGAGAGAGTGGATTGAAATGGATGAATCGTCTTGTTTTCACCTAGTGTTTTTAGTCTCTCTCTGTATGGAGAGAGTGGATTGAAATAACAACCACAACCTAAAAAGCCAATCCAATATACGTCTCTCTCTGTATGGAGAGAGTGGATTGAAATGTAGAGATGGCTGATGCTGATGATGAACGTCGCTGTCTCTCTCTGTATGGAGAGAGTGGATTGAAATAAGTCAGGTCTTACATTGATAGGTATGATGTGATGTCTCTCTCTGTATGGAGAGAGTGGATTGAAATTGTAAGGCTTAAAAATAACTTTTGCACAATCAATGGTCTCTCTCTGTATGGAGAGAGTGGATTGAAATGCATTTTAAAAAGAATAGGAGTTGTTGATTAGAGTCTCTCTCTGTATGGAGAGAGTGGATTGAAATAAAAGTGGTTGTTTCCAATCAGCCATTCCCTCCCAGTCTCTCTCTGTATGGAGAGAGTGGATTGAAATTTAAAACTTCAGCATCTATTAAAATATCCTGCAGTCTCTCTCTGTATGGAGAGAGTGGATTGAAATTTTAAAGCCTCTATAATGCGTTCTAAGGCGTGAGTCTCTCTCTGTATGGAGAGAGTGGATTGAAATTACAAGATCCGTCAGTTTTACTTCTAATTCGGTTAAGTCTCTCTCTGTATGGAGAGAGTGGATTGAAATTAGCAACAATCCTTCAATCAAACATGGTTTTGAGTCTCTCTCTGTATGGAGAGAGTGGATTGAAATTAATGTCATTTGCCATTTATCTTTTACCTTTTAGTCTCTCTCTGTATGGAGAGAGTGGATTGAAATTTTGGCTTCGTCAGCCGCTAAATAAAATTCATCCGTCTCTATCTGTATGGAGAGAGTGGATTGAAATGTTCCAGGCGTGCTAAACGTTCAACCTCATGAACAGTCTCTCTCTGTATGGAGAGAGTGGATTGAAATATGTTTAAAATTTTTGCAATGATTGGACGGAACAAGTCTCTCTCTGTATGGAGAGAGTGGATTGAAATCAGTGGTTGGGCTTGTCCATGTGATCACATAATCGTCTCTCTCTGTATGGAGAGAGTGGATTGAAACTAGCAATTGTCGCCTATACAGTACCGGTTGTAAATTATTTGTACAAAATTGAATAATAGGAAGTTCAAAAGGGATATAAATAAAATAAAACCGACAATATTTCATGAATTCATGAAAAAGCTTCGATAAGGAGTGTAGAGATGGCGACACTTGTTGTAAAGAGAGGAATTATGCATCAATACCAAAGTATTGGGCAGGCGCTTCAAGAGGCAAAGCCGGGAGATTTTATTGAAATCCGGGATGGGATATATGAAGAGAGCTTCGAAATTTCCCAAAGGCTAACACTTTATGGAGTGGGGGATGTGACCATTAAAGGTGGCGTTTTTATCCGCTATCAGACACTTGTAAATATGCGGAATTTACGCTTTACCCAAGGGGAGGGTATTTATGTAAAGGGAGATTTACAGTTAGAAAACTGTGTCATTGAGCAGCAAATGGTGCAGGCACAAGTGACTATAAGCTTCGGTAGTTTAATGATGAAAAACGTTGATATTTTAGCGAGCCCAATCAATCATTTTGGCTTAAGTATTGATAATGGTTCGAGTGTTATTCTAGTGGATACGACAATCCAGCATCATGTTAAAGCTCAAATTAAGGTGCAAAATAGTGAAATCGCATTGACAAATTGTATGCTGTTGGAAGGGTGTAGGAATGGTATTTTTGCAACACGTGATGTAAAATTAGAGCTTGTGGATTGTGAAATTCATGGACATAAAAAGGCACAAATTGTAGCAGCCTCCAGTGCAATTTCAATGACCAATACACTTATTCACCAAGGGCAAGATGTAGGGATGCAAGTTTTCGATAGCTCCAAACTAACGATAGATGGCTGTGAAATCAAGCAACATCAAGACACGCATTTAGTTGTTCATCGAAGTGAGTTGTTGGTGACGGATTCGATCTTTTCTGATGGATTAGGGAATGGCCTTTATATTGGTGACAAATCTAAGGCGACATTGTATGATTGTAAGATCCATCGACATGTGAAGTCACAGCTGTTAATTGAAAATAGTAAAGCGGAGTTTCGAACGTGTAGGATAAATAAGGGAGAGGCAACAGGCGTTACGATTGTCAACGAATCCGATGTATCGATGACAGAGTGTGATCTCCAAGAACACCCGCAATTTCACTTTATTATTGATTCAAGCGGGTTAAAGCTCGATCAATGCATGATTCAATTTGGGCAGGCAGGTGGTCTTTATGGCAATGATCACGCCAAGATTACGCTGCAGAACACAACAATTCGTGAGCTCAAAAGTCATCACATTTATATAAATAATGCTCGACTATTTACTGATAAATGTACTTTTGAGCACATTAGCGGGAATGCGATTACTTGTATTGATGCTATTTTTGAAGTTGCGAATAGTGAATTTAACAACTGTTATGAAGGCCCATATGCAATAATTTGGACTGATAAATCAATGGGGCGTATCGAACATTGTACGATTGATAGAGCAGATCGTACATTTTTAGCGATGTCCAATCAATCTTTACTTGAGATGGTGTACACAGATTTAACGGCTGTAAAAATACCGGCTATTGTACAGGGGAAGAGTCAGTTATTCATCGAAGGATATACTAACAAGACAGTATGGAAGACTGATGCAACGTCGAAAATAGTTGATTTGCCAGTCAATACTAATGACAAGACAAAGAATGTACTATTAAATCAAGCTTATATCGAGAAATTGGATGAAGTATTACAAATACCTGTTGAAAATTTTCTGAAATTTAACATAAGTCTCCCAGAGAATAATATTAACAAAACAGTGTAGTGAACCGAATAAAAAAGTAGGATAAGTAGTTTCAATTATGTTGAAATTACTTTTTTTATGAGTTATAAGTACTGTTTTTATGAGTTAGAATGTATAATTAAGATAAATACATATGAAAAATGAGTATTTTGTTTGTTGTCCTTATTCATTCAATTCTCAAGCATATTTTAATATAATCGCTTTCGTGTTTTAGTTATGACGCAGAATTCTAAGATTCGACAAATGGGATTGTTATTTTTATAATAGAATTAATGCGTGTCAAGAATCGTTACAGCTACATTACTAAACATTATTATTGAATAATAATAATGATTTTATAGAGGTTACAAATTTATTATTTTAAAGTAGATTTTAATTAAATTCCTTGTGATATCCTATAATTAGTTAATATAGGACATGGAATTTAGTTCGTTGTTTGAGAAAAGTGAATAATGATTTTGAAATAATGAATGGATGAATTGGAGGTGAAAAAAGTATGTTTGGGCTTTCCAAAGAAGAAATTATGTTAATGCTTGAGAAGGTGGGATTAGAAGAAAAACAAAAAAATGCAATTGCGGACATCCTGCATCTTAACAATTTGCGAATTGAGCAACAACTTGCATTTATTATTCACCTAGTAATGGACGAGCGCGAAAGAAATATTTCAGCCAATACATATTTAAATTAATAAATGACGAAGGATAAGAACTTTTTTACATATTGAAAGCCATGCAGGGTGTAGCCCGTCTTAAGATCTGAAAGGGTGTTATACTCCATGTATAGACAAGTAAAAGTCTTTAAAATACGCTCGTTCATAAAATTGGATATTGTATAAGGTTTGATAGCCTAATTCATGCTAGATATGTTGTCAAGAAAAAGACGCTAAAACACATCAAACGCAACCAACTATGGTAACAGTAGCGTAGCCCCACTGGTTAGAGAGGGGGAATGGGATACCCCAACCTTGAGAGCTGTTCAACAGCAATGGACTGTGAACGTTTAGTTACTCAGGAATCCGACTGACATTAGTCCTTTAGGGTGGGAGTCTCAAATATCCTTTAGTTTCCAAAGTAAAAAGACTTTTATCGTTTGTGTTCTTGATATAGATCCTTCATATGTCGGAAAAATATAAATCACAAGTGTTATTCATGTAAGCACTTGTGATTCTTTTCTTTTTTTGCAATTAACGGTATACCTAGAAAGCTTAATAAATGCATTCTCAATCATAGTAAATGGAGGAAATATCAATGAAAAGATGTGAATGGGTCAAGCAAGATGAACCTTTATATGTTGAATATCATGATAAAGAATGGGGTATTCCTGTCTATGATGATCAGCATTTATTTGAGATGCTCTGTCTAGAAGGAGCACAAGCTGGACTTAGCTGGTGGACAATTTTACAAAAAAGAGAGGGCTACCGGGCAGCTTTCGACCAATTCGATGCTTCGAAAATCATACGCTATACGGAGGACAAGTTACAGGAGCTTCGTCAGGATTCTCGCATCGTTCGTAATAAGCTTAAAATTGCTAGTGTTGTGACGAATGCTCAAGCCTTTCTTCGTATACAGGAGAAATATGGCTCCTTCTCTGCATATATTTGGGGCTTTGTAGACCATCAGCCGATCATCAATGAATGGTCGTCCATAGCAGATGTACCTGCTACAACGGTAATTAGTGAACGAATGAGCAAGCAATTAAAAAAGGACGGCTTTAAATTTGTCGGTAGTACGATTTGCTATTCATTTATGCAAGCAACAGGAATGGTTAATGATCATGTCGTCGATTGTATTTGTCGAGAGTGAGGGATCAGCTAATGAAAATTGACGATATTAAGGCACAACTGTCATACGTCCATTGATGACGTGATTAGGAGGAATAATGATGAGGAGGCAAACTTCAGTAAAGAAAATGGAGAACAAAACGGTTATTAAAAGCGGTATTAGTTTTGGCTCAGTATTGGCCATTACTATTTCTTGGAGTGTAAATCATTCAATAATATGGGCAATCATACATGGTTGTTTAAGTTGGTTGTATGTAATTTATTACGCCCTAATAAGATAAAGGGTGATTAGCATGTGAAAACCAATCAAGAAGTGGGATAAATGTGGAACCTGACACTGTGCAATTGTTTAGCTATACATTGCATCGTATACATACAATAGTGAATGTGTGCTTCGTTCATAACTTTTGAGCATGTAGCATAAATAACAAAGTGCTCTTTTTTCGATGAAAAGCTCATATTAAGAAAGATTGCTGACTTCTTTCCATGTATTGTAGAAGAAAGGTTGATAGGATGACACATCAAGTAACCGCCACAAGCAATATTGATTTTAATGCTACAGGCGTTGATGAAATATTACAAAATGTAGCTTTTATATTATCTACTTTCGTAATATCTTGCCCATTATACAGAGATTTTGGTTGTATGCTAGACACTCTTCCACCTTTCCAGCTTATCAAAAGACGTAATACTGCACGTCTTTTGGAAAGCATTCAACGTTTCGTGCCACGAGCTATAGTAATAGATGTTGATTATGTTGGAGATGCATATGTAGGGAAATTAGAACCTGTTGTGAAAGTCATCGTAAACGAATAAACGATTTAGGTGAATGATATCTTTACCTTACACAAATTTGCCAGGCTATTTAAAGGCTAGCCTGGCAAAAAAATATTAATAAATATTAATGACGATCATTGCTATGTTTAATAGGTAGACCGGGAAAGTGGGATTCATTCATTATTTAACTTCTGTCAGCAGGTGCCAAAACATCTGTTAAAGCCTCCGGACGCAATTAGGCCATGGCATAATTGAATAAGATAAGCGAATTCTATTAAAAAGATGAAATGGAGAGAATTTATGAAAGGATTAATAAAAGGCCTTTTTATTTTATTTTCCTTGATGTTAGTAACCGCAGCATTGCTAAAGTATAATCAACCTTCATATGAAAGACCCATTCAAAAAAATCCCGATACAAATTATAGGGAAGAAATTGGTGGAAAATTACAAAACACGAATTTTACACAAAAAACTATAGTAGCATTACGAGAAGCAGGTTATTTTCCAGATAGTACGATAGGTTATTTAATTGAATCTCCAAACAATCAAGTAATGACTATCCAATTACATAATTTACATAAACTTGAAATGAGTACAGAAAGCGAAATCCAAAATATCGTTAACAATATTGCGGAAACGAATGACCTTCAGTTGTTTATCGTTAATATCAGACTTATTGATGTTCATTAACCACGCTTAAGGACGGTAAGATACGTCTCAACAGTTACAGAAAATTTATGTGCGATAATCAAGAAAAGAGGTGATCATTCTGAGAATTTTAGTTTTAGGTGTATAAAAAAGGGGAGCCGCGATAAGGTAGGGTTTCAATAAAAAAAGACTGCAATCAAACTTAAGCTTGATTGCAGTCTAATTTCAATTTAACTTATTTGAAAGTTTGCATAAAGCAAAGGGGGGGACTCTGTTATTTAATTTAAATTTAGGTGTACTATTGGATAAGGGCGACCTGAACTATCTGTTGGATCTTCACTGACAATTGTGAAACCATTTTTCAAATAAAACATCTTTGCGTTTTCATTGTCCTTATTAACATCAACAGACCTTATATGAAAATCTTTAATGAGTTGTTGTATTATTTGTTTTCCATAACCCTTTCCAATTTCAGCCGGTTCTAAAAATAGCATTTCTAAGTGCTGAATATTGGACCCTGAGAAACCTATCAATTTATTTTCCGCATACCAAAGTCTCATATCAAGATGTGGGAAATACATAGGAATTTCCTGTTTAATGTCTTCCTTATCTTTTAAACTTAAAAAATTGTGGGTTTTGGTAACGGATCTATCCCAAAGATTTATAATAGTTTCATAGTCATTAGTTGTTGCTTGTCTGTTTTTCATAATGTTCTCTCCTTTTTCTCCTCATGATCACGCTCCTTTCTCTTTGTTATTTGAAGATTAATTCTACTATCAAGATTCACAAAGTCCTCTATAGTTGCCATAAAAAATACTCCTTACTTTTCAATTTGTATAAAGTCTTGTAAATTTTTTTCGATGAAAGTATTTATTTTTTCTATCGTAGCTGGATAAATGTTTTCGAATATTGCATATAGCCATTCAAATGATGCATGGAGCTCTTTGTTTTGATCTAATTCATTACGAGTGATTGAAAAATTCTCTAAAGTACTTGGGTGATTATGTCGTTTTAGTTCTTGTTCAATTTTCTCCAGGAGTAAAAGAAAGGGGTCATCATGAAAATACATAAAACATGTTTTGATCGCTACCAACTTTTAGGCTGAGCCATGAAATAAGCACTCCACCAATAAAATTCAGTAAGAGATTCACTAATATGGTTATAATAAACATTAAACATAAATAATGCTCGTTGACCTTCTGTAAGTTCCTCATAAAAATGTTCTTTTACACCGATATTCGTTTCTTCGGACATTCTTACCTTATAAATCTTAATGAGCGGTTCGAAACACCTTTGACTTAGACTGAAGCTGTTAAACTCAAAATCCTCTTCCTTTACATTTATTATCAAAATAATCACACTCCTTTCAAATAATATAACATTTTTAGGGTGAGAATGTGCAGCGTTATTTACATTCAATTTGGATTGTTATTGGTTTTATATACAATTAAAAGAACAAAAATAAAAGCATTTTTTAGTGTAAACCTCAAATAATAATGATTAGAAATAATTATTTGCAGGAGGTGAAAACTTGAGGAAATACTATCTGCTGATCGCCTTATGCATTTTTGGGCTATTTTTATTTTTTGTAAATGAAAAATCTTTTGCAGACAAGGGAAGGAAGTACTACGAAGAAGCAGGACAAATTTTGTGGGATATTAATACGGATGAAAAAGTGATCGCCTTAACCTTTGATGATGGTCCTCATAAAAAATACACACCTGATATTTTAGATATATTAGACAAGTACAATGCAAAGGCCACATTCTTTATTATCGGTGAAAATGCAGAAAAAAATCCAGAGCTTGCTTTACGTATACATGAAGAAGGTCACGAATTAGCCATTCACACATATACGCATCCTTTTAGAACGAATGTTTCCAATTTGATGAAAGAAATAAAACAAACACATGCAACAATTTATGGTATTACAGGTTATGTCCCTCTGTTATTTAGACCAGTTGAAGGCCAATACACGGATTCCATGATTGATGCAATAGCAAAAGAAGGGTATAAAGTTGTCATGTGGTCATGGCATTTAGATACATTTGATTGGAAAAGTCCAGGAGAAAAGAAAATTGTCAATACTGTTTTAAAAGGTGCTAAGCCTGGAAGTGTCGTGTTATTTCATGACGGCGGTGGAAATCGTGAGCAAACGGTAAGGGCATTGAGAAAAATCTTACCAGAGCTTGAAGACCAGGGATACAAATTTGTAACGATTTCTGAACTTCTGGAAATTCAAAAATTAAGTCATAAGGATGGGAAGTAATTATGCAGGGCTTAGTTCTTCATGTAATTTTTGAACCAATTTAAAATAAAAGGCCACTTGGACAAAAGTGACCTTTTTCGTTTTAACTGTAGTATGTTAGGCTGGTTAGTTATCCTACTATTACAGGTATGATATTTAGCAACAGAGGTTATGGAAATGATTAATTGTGACAATGATAAATAGCATTAACTTTTTTCATGAAAGATCTAAATAGAAACGGAAGTATTGGAAAAATTAATACACGAATGTTGCACCAACAATTATTAAAAGAATGAATAGAACAACAATTAATGCGAATGCTGAACCATAGCCACCACCATGTCCATAGCCATAGTAACCGCCACCGCCGTAGCCACCACTGCCGTAGCCACCACCGCCGTAGCCTCCGTAACAACAGTTACCATAATTTCCACCGTAATATCCCATGAAATATCCCTCCCTTCTACAGTCTATAATATGGTCGTGTGTAGAAAGGAGGGGAGGTATTCATCTTGGTTTTACTCAGTTTGAATTAAAAAATGATAAAGGAATTACTCAATTTTCCCTTCTTTCAGCATAAGCGAGGCATCAACTACAGAAGTTTCCCAGGACGCAATTATACCGAGACAGCATTGATAAATGGAGCACCTATGAAAAGTGTCCCTCGAAATTTTGAAATTTTTAGGAGATAAAATATGTAAGCAACATTTTTATAGAATAATAAAATTGAAACTATTACAAATATTAATCATATAAAATAAGGAAGGTTCAAGGAGGGTTTTGCTATGTAGTTATTGGATGGGCTATTCTAACTTTTTCTATTGTAAGTTAGTTTCCCTTTCTTTATCTGTTATCTAAGTAACGATTGATCAATCAAAAAGAAAGAAAAAATAGTGGTTATTGTTGGTGTTTGCTGCATTATTTGAATACTTTCTTGTTTAAGATGCAAGATACATATTTTTTAGCAGTAACAGGTATAATCTTATTCAGCCAAAATCTGAGATAACTCATCGGACATGATTATATTTTTATCAGTATAGGTATGCATTTGGATAACAAACAAAAACAAATAACTAAGGGTCACTCGAACCAAAGTGACCCTAAACCACAAATTAGGAGGTGCAAAGCTAAGTTAGCTTTATACTACTATTAATATGATTTGGTAGCTATGTTTGTCTAGTGAAATGCCTGTGAATAAGATTAAAAATAACATCTACAGGTGAAGATTCAAATTTTTATCAATCACTTTTTCTAACATTTTTGCTAGTCTAAGCATGTACATTTATACGAGTACGAGAATTATTACAACTTGATACGGAGCCTATTTGATAGCCTAGAACCCAGCTATATCAAGTGGCTAACCGATCAAGGCGATCATGCTCGCCACTCCCTGAAAAGTTGTAAAGGCAATCAAAAATGTACTTGCTTAAACAAGCATTTTGGTACATATTTATTTCGACGTTTATAGCTATCCGATGAAAGGGTACTCTTCGTGACTGACTTCAATTGCTCATATATAGTTGCTTTGACCCTTTACGTAGCCTTTTTCAAATGCTTCTCTATGAAATGCTTCTTCAGGTGTTTCTCCTTTTTCTATATGACCGCCAGGAAGGTTAAATCCTCCCCAGTTTACATGGACTAACAAAACATTCAACAAACTCCATGCACACTGTACTTTGCTGAAATCATAAATCTTTTTATTTGATAACGACGCAGGTTTTATATGATGCCCGCTCCAGTTCACATAAGTTTGGTTGTTCAACTGCCTCCTCCCTTTTAATCAATCAAGAGAATAATTATATTTCCATTATGTGTGTTAGCAGAAAATATCCCTCTGAAGGCTTTTGCGCTCGCTGTTTTTAGTCTCCGGACGCCTAGTAAAAAAATCATGTATTGAAGCGAATGGGTGGCAGCTTCAAAACTGAACAAAAATACAAAAGAGTCACATTTAACTAGGTGTGGCTTTTTCTTATGCATCTACTAATAGTGATGGAGGCAATCTTAATGCCATCTAATTAAGGTGCAGCCAAGTTACGCAACGAAAGGGTTGGTACTATGCAAATAACAGATGGTACATGGACATTTGATTCGGAAACAATCGATGAAGCTGCAAAAAAAATACAACGAGATGAGCAGGAGAGGGAGATGTTAAATGCTTTTGTTCGGTATGCTTACCTTCGTTACAAGCAAATTCGAGATTGTGTAAACCCTCGAAAATGTAAATACATGGGAATTGATCAAGTGCGTGAACACTTAAAATCACCAGCCAAACTACGAAAAGTTAGCAGTTTATTCAATATTTCAGAAGAAGAAGTGCAATACATTGTAGATTTTGTGAAAAAGTATTTGAAGTATGTTAAATAAAGCTAAATCTTCTTGTCAAAAAATTCAACCGGTAGATTATTATTTTTTACGTAAACAATCCGTTCATCACCTAAGCGCCAGATTAAAACCCTTCATGTCGTTCATTGACTCTAGCGTATTGTTCCGCTGGCTAGTAGTGAGTTTCTTCTATAAAAGATTCTAGAAAAATCATTGCGTGCTTTGCTAAACACCGATCTTTTGACCAAATAATATATGCGTATTTGATTGGAAATTGCAATTAGTAAAGTGAATGATTCGAAAATTGCGCGTGCAGCGATTTCAAAGCCTCAACTCATTTTATTAGATGAACCAATGGCGGGCTTAAACGCTGAGGAATCAAGGAAATAGTCGAGGTCATTTTAAAAATGCGCGCAGAGGGAATGACTTTTTTATTCGTCGAGCATGATATGGAAACCGTTATGTCTATTTCAGATCGTTTAGTTGTGGGTAATGGGGTTAAGATTGGTGAAGGTACACCAGAAGAGAGTTACAAAAATCCAAAGGTTGTGGCAGCGTACTTGAGCGATGATGAAGCGGGAGAAGGTGTTGTCTATGCTTAAAGTAGAAAATTTACATACGTATCACGGGCATTTACATTAGGACATGCGCCTTTAATCGTTAAAGACATTATGACTATATGAGCGAGGTGTCACAATCATTTTAACCGAGCACAATGCCCATGGGAAGATGGCCATTTCAGGTACAGCACAAGAGCTGTTGAATGACCTGAAAATCCAAGAAGCATACTTCGGTAAACCGCAGACGACCTTCCTAAGATTCCTCCTTGTTGTTACAAGTGAGGGATTTTACGATGCCAAAAAAGATGTGAGCAACCTCCCATCGTCTCTTTATTTCAAATCTATTTCTACCATTTATGTATACGCAAAAAATATACAAAAACAATAATACAAATTTAAAACGAATGTAATTAATGTGAAATATATAATTAATTTAACACCTATTATTGGAGAAGTAATCGATTAATGTAGTTTGTAGCATTATTTTTCTTTTTCGATTTATTTTTGTGTATGTATTGCTTGTTAATAGCGGGTTTGAAGCGGAACTTTACAATGAACTTTTCGTGTTTGTGAATAAAAAGTAGTTAAGATAAAACCTGTATAGCCGACTAATTAACCAACTCTAATTAGAATAAGTAAAATATATTGACAATTCGGACAAATAAGTTTATCTTAATATTGATTACTAAACTAATACTCTCGTGATTTATTTGTTATATTAAATGGAATAGCATAAAGGGGGCTAGGAAATGTATCATCTAGAAATAGAAACAGCTTCAAGGGGAGAAATGGCAAGGATTCAGCTAGAGCGATTAAAAGCAACAGTAGAAAAAGTGTATAACAATATACCTTTCTATAAGGAACTGTTTGATCAGCTTGGCGTGAAACCAGCTGATATTCAAAGGTTAGAAGATATTCGTCAATTGCCATTTACTGAAAAAGTAAATTTACGTGAGCAATATCCATTTAAACTTTTTGCCGTACCGATGGATGATGTAATCCGTATTCATGGTTCTTCGGGTACGAGTGGAAAACCCACAATCGTTGGTTATACAAAAAATGATATCGAGATGTGGTCGGGACTTTTAGCTCGCGCTATTGTTACGGCAGGGGGACGCAAATCAGATATCTTCCATAATGCTTACGGCTATGGTCTATTTACTGGTGGGATGGGTTTACACTACGGAGCCGAAACTTTAGGTGCAGCAGTTGTACCGGTCTCAGGTGGCAATACGGAACGTCAAATTACTTTAATTGAAGATTTTAAACCACGAGGCATCGCGGGTACACCTTCTTATATTCTAAACATTGCTGAAAAGATGGAGGAAATGGGCATTGATCCAGCGACGAACGGGATTGAATATGGAATTTTTGGTGCAGAGCCTTGGTCAGAGGAAATGCGCCGTGCGATAGAGGATAAATTAAAAATTCGTGCAATGGATATTTATGGTTTAAGTGAAGTGCTAGGTCCAGGTGTATCAATCGAATGCTATGAAGCACAAGATGGTCTACATATAGCGGAAGATCATTTCTTTGTAGAAGTGATCGATCCAGATACATTAGAGCCTGTAGCAGATGGAGAAGATGGGGAATTGGTGATTACTAGTTTAACGAAGGAAGCGCTTCCAATTATTCGTTATCGTACTGGTGATAGGACTTCGATTACACGTGAAAAATGTAAATGTGGACGTACAACAATGCGGATGGCACGTGTTAAGGGACGTACAGATGATATGTTAATTATTCGTGGAGTCAATGTTTTCCCATCTGAAATCGAGCGTGAGTTACTGCGAATGGAAGGGTTGGCCCCACACTATCAAATCCATTTGTTGAAAAAAGGCAATATGGATGCGATTGAGCTACATGTTGAGTTAGCGCCGAAATTATATGAAAAAGTAGGGGGTGACCTCAGCCATCCGCGTATACAATTACTAACAAAGGAGATTAAGCACGATTTAAAAAATGCCTGCTTAGTTTCTGTTAGTCTAGTCATTGAACATATTGGTTCTATTCCACGCTCTGAAGGAAAAGCAATTCGTGTCATTGATAGAAGAATGGAACAGAAGGGGGTTCTTCAATGATTAATACTGAGCTAATAAAAGATATGACCATTATCGGTGGAGGGCCTGTTGGTATGTTTGCCGCCTTCTATGGTGGTATGCGGGACATGAGCGTCAAAATTCTCGAAAGCCTTCCTCAACTGGGCGGCCAGTTAGCTGCTCTTTATCCAGAAAAATATATTTATGATATAGCGGGTTTTCAAAAAATTCGCGCACAAGAACTTATCAATAATGTCAAAGAACAAATGAATACTTTCCCGGTAGATGTCTGTACGAGTGAAGCTGTACAAACAATCGAAAAAGAGGAAAACGGTATTTTCAAAATTGTTACCACGAAGAGCACGCATTATTCTCGCACAATATTGATCACTGCTGGAAACGGTGCGTTTAACGTTCGAAAGCTTGAATTAGATGGGGCCGACAAGTATGCACAACGTAATTTACATTACTTCATAAATGATCTCCATGCTTTTAAAGATCGCAACGTGATGGTGTTTGGTGGTGGCGATTCAGCAGTCGATTGGGCGATGATGCTAGAACCAATTGCTAAAAAAGTTTCGATTGTCCATAGGCGAGATAAGTTTCGTGCGCATGAGCATAGTGTAGAAAATTTAATGCAATCTACTGTTGAGGTCATTACACCTTATGTACCCGAAAAGCTCATAGGGGAAGAGCGCATTACACATGTCAAATTAAAGCATGCAAAAGATGAAACCATCCAACCAATCTATGGTGTCGATGATATTATCGTGAATTTTGGTTTTGTTTCGTCGTTAGGGACCATTAAAGACTGGGGTTTGGAAATTAGTAAAAATGCCATCGTCGTTAATTCACGTATGGAAACTAACATTCTAGGTATATATGCGGCAGGTGATATTTGCACATATGATGGGAAAGTTAAGCTAATTGTTAGTGGGTTTGGAGAAGCGCCTACTGCTATTAGTAACGCAAAAGTATATATCGATCCAACATCTAAAGTGCAGCCGTTGCATAGTACGAGTTTAATGGAAGAAAATAAGAGGCAACTTACCTAATGCTGTAGGTGGTGAAAGGAATGAGTAGATGGCGAAATTCACTAGAGTAGATCAAAATACATGTATTGCTTGTGGCGCATGTGGCGCATCGGCTCCGGATATATTTGATTATAATGACGAAGGAATCGCCTTTGTTATTTTAGACAATAACAAAGGTTGCAAAGAAGTACCGATCGATTTATATGATGATTTAGAGGATGCGATGGAAGGTTGCCCAACAGAATCAATTAAAGTAGCAAACGATAATAAGGTCTTGTTGGAAGTGTGATTTTTTTTGTCCTCAAACATAACATAATTGTAACGATTGTCGAAAAATAGTTAGATAAGGAGGCTTTTACGATGAGTGTCGTTACACAAGTATCTGAACAACATTTACAAGAGCAATTTGAGGCGCGGATTGCTGCAGGTGAAAAGATTGAAGTAGATGATTGGATGCCAGAAGAATATCGCTTGGCGCTAATCAAATTAATTTCGATGCATGGTATTAGTGAAATTATGGGTGCTCTCCCTGAGAAAGAATGGGTTCCAAAAGCTCCGACATTATATCGAAAGCTAGCGATAATGGCGAAAGTTCAAGATGAGATGGGACATGGTCAATTATTATTACGCGTAGCAGAGGATTTGCTTAAGCCATATGGTAAAGATCGGGACGACATAATGATTGATTTATTCGAAGGGCGTCTTAAGTTCCACAATGTATTCCATATGGAAACAAAATCATGGGGGGATGCGGGTTTAATAGGCTGGCTTGTAGATGGTTCTGCCATTATCTCACAAACAAATATGTTAGGTTCATCATATGGTCCTTATGCACGTGCTTTACAACGTATTTGTGCAGAAGAAGTATTTCATGCACAACACGGTGAAGCCATTATTATGGCATTGGCAGAAGGTACACCTGAACAACGTGGACTTGTGCAAGACGCGTTAAATCGTTGGTGGGAATCACTATTATTTTTCTTTGGCCCAGCATCAAAAAATACAACAGGCTCTAGCAAACAAGATTTAACGATTAAATATAAAATTCGTGTCTTAACGAATGAAGAATTACGTCAAAGCTTTTTAACAAAATACGTTCCTCGTATTCAATCGATAGGCTTCACTGTACCTGACCCAACTTTGCACTTTGATGAAGCGCAAAATAAATGGATTTACCAAGAGCCAAACTGGGAATATTTCAAAAAAATCCAACGTAACGAAGGACCATGCTCTCAAGAACGCTTAGCACTTCGTCGTTCATCATACGAAAATAACGCTTGGGTACGCCAAGCTTTAACGGCTCTAGTAAATTAACGCTATAGAGAGGGAGTATTATTGTGGAAAAACAATCTTTCTATCAAGAATTCGAAGTATTTAGTAAGCGAACACCAACATCTCATTTCCAACATCAATTTAGTCTTTTAGCACCGAATGGAGAAATGGCGCTAGTTATGGCACAGGAAAATTTTATGCGTCGTGAGCCTGTGGTAGACATCTGGGTAGTCAATCGTAAATATTTACACGGCCTAACCCAAGACAATAAGCAAGCATTGCAACGACTAGATAATAAAGATTACCGTACGACAAAAGGCTACGGCTATTTAAAGAAAAAATGGCGCCACTATGAACAAGTCATGCTGGACGAAAAAGAAATTCTGTCTTGGGGTGGGGGAGGGAAGAAAGGTGAATAATGAAGTAACGCCTGAATATAATAAAGCAATCATTACAATACTTTATCAATTAGCGGATGATGATTACTTATTTTCGTATCGTGGCTCTGAGTGGCTTGGGCTGGCACCACATATTGAGGAAGATGTAGCATTCTCGTCCATCACACAAGATACAATGGGACACGCAAAATTATATTACACGCTTTTAGAAGAGCTTGGCGAAGGCGCTGCAGATTCATTAGCACAGCTTCGGGCAAAAGAGGAGCGCTGTAACAGTCTACTTGTAGAACGCCCGAATGGAGAAGGTTACTACAAGGAAGCCCCGAATTATGATTGGGGCTACACGGTCGCACGTAATTTTGTCTATACAACGGCGAAAAAAGCGAAGATGGATGCACTCAAAGCGAGCAGCTATGCACCAATCAGAGAAGTGGCTGTGAAAATTAGTACGGAGCTTTATTATCATCAGATGCATTGGACGACATGGTTTACGCAATTATGTACAGCTACAGAAAAATCACGTTCACGTATGATGACAGCATTACAAGAAGTAATGAAAGATGCTGGTGACTTATTGTCATATGGCAATGCAGCTAGTCATATAACATCATGTGGGTTAATTGAGCAAGAAGCGGCCATGAAAGAACGGTGGTTTGCCATTGTAACACCTACTTTTGAAGCACTAGAAATGGCAATACCTGTATTACCAGAACCGATCATCAATGGTCGCAACGGACAACATACAGATGATTTAACTTCGGCAATTGAAACGATGTCAGAGGTGTATCGATCTGATTTGGCGGCGAGCTGGTAATGAGCAATTACGAGGGAAGGGGGATAACGATGACAACTACGGGTCTGCACGAAGCGCACATCTATGAGGTACTCGATGCAGTGAAGGACCCTGAAATTGATACGGTAAGTATTATGGACCTAGGCATGATTGAGCGTGTGCAAGTAAATAATGGCCATATTCGTATTGAAGTGCTACCAACATTTTCAGGATGTCCTGCATTGACAATTATTCAACAAAATATAAAAAAAGCAGTCGAACAACTAGAAGGCGTTCATGAAGTGAGTGTTGTGTTTATCAATCATCCTACCTGGACTTCGGATCGTGTAACAGAAAAGGGACGAGAAGGACTCAAACTATTCGGTATTGCGCCACCGCCTCGTTTTTTACAAGAAGACGGCTCTTGGCATGTGGATTGCCCGTATTGTGGTTCTACGTATGTCACGCTAGAAAATATTTTTGGTCCAACAGCTTGTCGCAGTATTTTATATTGTAAAAGCTGTAAAAATCCATTTGAAGCAATGAAAATAATTTCTACTTCTATGTAGACAAAGGAGCGTATTTTAAGATGGCAAAATTAATCGCGTTATATAAACATCCTGTTGATAAAGTGGCATTTGATGAGCATTACGAAAAAGTTCATACGCCAATCACTGCGAAAATACCTGGCTTACGTGAAATGAAAGTAACAAAATTTAATTCCACTCCGATGGGAACTGAAACGCCGTATTACTTAATGTGTGAAATGACTTATGATAGCGCAGAAGATTTAAAACTTGGACTCAGGTCACCAGAAGGGAAAGCATCTGGCAAAGATTTAATGAACTTTGCGAGCGATATCGTCACATTAATCATCGGTGAAGATGCATAATGACAGCATTCACGTTTATTGAAGTAACGGTTGACAGTGGGATAGGGTATATCCACTTAAACCGCCCTCGCCAATACAATTCATTAAATCGTGCCATGGTTCGAGAAATTATGCAGGCGATGGAATGGTTTGATCGTGACGAAGGCATACAGGTCATCGTTCTAGCCGGAAATGGAAAAGCGTTTTCTTCCGGTGCAGATATTGATGAAATGGCGGCGGACGACACAGTTCGCTTAGAGCTATTAAATCAATTCACTGATTGGGATCGCATAGGGCAAATTAAAAAGCCTATTATCGGTAGTGTGAAAGGATTCGTTTTCGGAGGTGGTTTTGAATTAGCCCTTTGCTGTGATGTATTAATTGCCGCCGAGGGCACAGAATTTAGCTTCCCTGAAATAAATCTTGGCGTTATGCCCAGTGCGGGTGGTACACAGCGCTTAACGAAATTAGTAGGGCGAACGAAAGCATTAGAGTGGATTTGGAGCGCAGCAAGGATTACTGCGGATGAAGCGCTCGCATATGGCATCATCAACAAGGTTGTACAACCAGAGATGCTAATAGAAGAAACACAAAAAACAGCAACGATGCTCGCACACAAACCTGCCCTCGCTTTACGTCTTATTAAAGAAGCTGTCAACAAAGCTGTCGACTACTCGCTCTATGAAGGGATGCAGTTTGAACGCAAAAATTTCTATTTATTATTCTCTTCAGAAGATCAAAAAGAAGGCATGCAAGCATTTGTTGAAAAACGTCAACCGAACTTTAAGGGGAGATAATTATGTTTGACACTATACAATACGAACTCAAAGAATCCGTAGCTTATATTTCATTAAATCGTCCTGACACATTAAATGCATTCACTGCACAGATGAATCATGAAATTCGTACTGCTGTCAAACAGGCATCTTTAGATGATGAGGTACGTTGTATTGTACTTCGTGGTGAAGGGCGCGCATTTTGTTCAGGTCAAGATCTTTCGGTTATTGATGAAGATATGAAGCTTGGTGATATTTTAACAGTTGATTATGGTCCGATGGTTCAACAGTTACACAACTGTGAAAAACCGATTATCGCAGCTGTAAATGGTGCAGCTGCAGGTGCTGGCTTTAGTTTAGCACTTGCTGCCGACTTTCGAGTAATGGCGGAAAAGTCCTTCTTTATGAATGCCTTTATCCATGTAGGGTTAATTCCGGATTCCGGGAATTTATATTTCTTAAAACGATTAGTTGGCGATGCTAAAGCACTTGAAATGTCTGTGCTTGGTCAACGTATTAAAGCGCAGGAAGCTAAACAATTAGGTTTAACCACTGCTGTCTATAGCAATGAAACATTTGAAGATGACGTGCATGCATTCGCGCAACGCATTGCCCAGTTACCGACAAAAGCAATCGGGCTTATTAAACGTAATCTCAAGGCAGCAGAACACTTAAAGTTCGAAGACTTCCTTGTTTACGAAGCGCAAAGCCAAAGTATTGCCGGAGCGACGGATGATCATCAAGAAGGTATGAAAGCATTTGCAGAAAAAAGACAGCCTCAATTTAATGGACAATAAAAAGGAGTGAATGATAATGACACAACAAGTACAAGAGAAAGTATTAGTGAAACGCGATTTTTATCATTTAATTATTAATGGTGAAAAGGTAGAGAGCATTAATGGTGAGACATTCCAGACGATTAATCCTGCGACGGGGGAAGTTGTAGCGACTGTCGCAAAAGCTTCACAGGAAGATGCAGAGCGTGCAGTGCAAGCAGCTCGCCAAGCATTTGATTTTGGAAAGTGGAAGCAATATCCTGTTAATCGTCGAGCACAGGTGCTTCATAAGATTGCTGCAATTATGCGTGCTCGCTTTAATGAAATCGTAGAGCTTGAGATGCTGGATACAGGGAAATCTCTCGGCACTGCGCAGGGCCAAGTAAATCAAGCAATAGAAGATTTCGAATTTTACGCAGGTGCGATTGTTGGCCATCGTGGAGTCGTAAATAATATGCCAGGTCAATTTCATAATTACACAGCAAAAGAGCCTGTTGGAGTATGTGCGCAAATTATTCCTTGGAATTACCCACTCATGATGGCTGCTTGGAAGATTGCCCCAGCCATTGCTGTTGGTTGTTCCGTTATTGTTAAACCAGCTTCTTTAACGCCTTTAACAGCGATCGTATTAGGTGAAATTTGCTTAGAAGCAGGTGTACCAGCAGGGGTTGTCAACATTATTCCTGGTTCAGGTAAAGATGTAGGGAATTATTTAGTGGAGCATCAGCAAGTCGATAAAGTGGCCTTCACAGGTTCCACACCAGTCGGTAAAGGCATTATGGAAAAAGCTTCTCAAACATTAAAGCGCGTTACATTAGAGCTAGGTGGGAAATCACCAAATCTAGTGTTCGAAGATGCAGATATGGATGCGGCGGTAGATGGTGCACTGTACGGCATTTTCTATAACACAGGGCAATCCTGTGAAGCACGTTCACGCCTATACGTCCACAAAGACATTTATGATGAGTTTTTAGGGAAATTTGTTGCGAAAACAAAAGCTATTAAACTAGGTGATCCTTTCGATAAAGGTACGCACATGGGGGCAATTATCGACCAAGCCCAATTAGATACGATCGACGACTATGTGAAATCTGCCATTGAAGAGGGTGCAACCATTTTAACAGGTGGCAAAGTGGCGGCTGTAGAGGGCTTTGAAAATGGTTTCTGGTATGAGCCAACTGTTATTACAGACGTCACGCAATCTATGAAAGTTGTGCGTGAAGAAATATTTGGTCCAGTAGTTGTTGTGGTGCCATTTAGCGATGAAAAAGAAGCCATTCAACTAGCGAATGATTCAGAGTTTGGTTTAGGCTCAGCCGTTTGGTCTAAAGATGGAGCGCGTGCTACTCGTGTAGCCAATCAAATCCAAGCAGGAATCGTCATGGTCAATTGCCCTTTCTCCGCAATGCCAGGTACCCCGTTTGGCGGGTATAAGCAATCTGGTTTTGGACGCGAGCTATGTATCGAAACATTAGATTTATATACAGAAACAAAAAGTATCATTTCATATTATGGTAGCCGCTCACTCAATCCACTAGGCGTCTAACCACCACAAAAACCATATGCGATGAGATATCTTCACTCTTCGTATATGGTTTTCATAATAAGGAGGTTCTTTAATGAAAAAAATTATAGTCATCGGATCCGGGGTTATGGGGCGCGGCATTGCCTACGTAAGCGCAGTAAGTGGCTTTGAAACAGTTATTGTCGACATTAACGAACAGACGTTACAACATGCGCAAAATGACATTACAGCCATTTTCGAAAAATCAGTCGGACGCGGAAAATTAACAGCGCAACAAGTACAAGAAGTAACATTACGTCTGACTTATAATACAGACTTAGCAACGATCGCAAAGAATGCAGACTTAATCATTGAGGCCGTACCAGAAAAAAGGGACATTAAACGGGCGGTTTTTGAGCAGATGGAACAGTTTGCCCCGCCCCACTGTTTATTTGCAACAAATACCTCAACAATGAGTCCAACAGAAATGGCTTCCTATGCAAAACGCCCTGAACAAACGATTGCGATGCACTTCTTTAATCCTGTGCATAAAATGGAACTCGTGGAGATTATTAGAGGTTTGGAAACGAGTGATGAGACAGTCCAAACAATTTGTGAAATTGCCGAACAAATGGACAAACAAACGGTCGTAATTAATGAATTTCCAGGCTTTGTTACAAGTCGTATGAGCGCACTCGTTGGCAATGAAGCATTTTATATGTTACAGGAAGGCTTAGGCAGTCCTGAAGACATCGATAAAGCGATTAAACTGGGCTTGAATTTTCCGATGGGACCGTTTGAATTAGTTGATTTAGTTGGTCTTGATACACGATTAAATAATTTACGTTATTTACATGAGAAGCTCGGTGAAAAATATCGCCCCGCCCCACTGCTTGAACAATATGTACAAGCTGGGCGTTTAGGTCGAAAGAGTGGGAGGGGGGTTTATGACTATAGCGAGCAAAAAGAGGTGGTGAAAAAATGACTGAAGTCGTAATCGTTGATGCTGTTCGTACACCAATTGGTCGCTATAAAGGGGCATTAAAAAGTGTTCGGCCGGATGACTTAGCTGCGACGGTCATAAAGGCGCTTATCGAGCGTAACCCAAAAGTGCCAGCCAAACAAATCGAGGATGTCATTTTCGGCAATGCCAACCAAGCGGGAGAAGATAATCGAAATGTCGCCCGCATGGCTGCATTACTTGCTGAGCTACCAATTGGGGTTGGAGGAACTACGATTAATCGCCTTTGTGGTTCAGGTATGGATGCGATACATTTTGCAGCTCGTGCTATTAAGAGTAGTGAAGGGGATATTTTTATCGCAGGTGGTACGGAAAGTATGACCCGTGCACCGTTTGTCATGGGAAAACCGGAAGTAGATTATCCGAGAGGCGATCAAAAGATGTTTGATACAACGATTGGCTGGCGTTTTACGAACCCGAAATTGCAAAGCATGTATGGAGCGGATACAATGCCCCAAACAGCTGAAAACGTAGCAAAGCGTTATAATATTAGTCGCGAGGAACAAGATGCCTTTGCATTCGAAAGTCAACAGCGTGCGAAAAAAGCGCTTGCCTCAAATCGCTTCACAGAGGAAATCGTACCTGTATACGTGAAAGATAAAAAAGGCAATGAAATGATCGTGGATACAGATGAACATCCACGCCCTAATACAACAGTAGAGGCGCTTGCTAAACTACGACCTATTTTTGAAAATGGGACTGTGACGGCCGGTAATGCTTCTGGTGTGAATGACGGTGCCTCGGCGTTAATATTAATGAGTGCAGAAAAAGCAAAAGAGTTAGGAATAACACCGTTAGCACGATATGTAACAGGTGCTGTTGCAGGATTAGAGCCTGCTGTTATGGGTTTAGGCCCTATCTATTCTTCCAAAAAAGCATTACAACGCGCTGGCCTAACAACAAACGACATTGGTTTGTATGAAATAAATGAAGCGTTTGCATCACAGGCAATAGAATCAATGAAGCAGCTTGAACTAAATCCAGCACAAGTCAATGTCAATGGAGGTGCTATTGCCTTTGGTCATCCACTAGGTGCAAGCGGTGCCCGAATAGTGACTACATTGCTTTATGAGATGAAAAAACAAAACGTACAATATGGTCTTGCTTCCATGTGTATTGGTGTCGGGCAAGGGATTGCCACGATAATTGAAAATATTGAATGATAATTAAAAAGGTGTATTGATTAACCGTTTTTATACATTCGGATTAATTCGAAGTGGCTGATTTCCGCTACGGGCTACTCGCTTTCCTGCGGGCGAGCGTCGAGCCGCTTCCTCCGCTTCGCTCCGTGCAGGGTCTCGTCTGTCTCGCTTTCCCGCGGGAGTCGAGTAGCCCTACGCTACAATCAGTTAAAATGGGCATATCTTAGCAAAATAGAAAAAATTTTTTTACCGCCTAATAATAAACCTTTTTTTTCCTTTTTTACCTGCCTGAAAATTAAAGGGTTAAGGAAATTTTTTTGTGGCGCTTTAAATGAGGTGATTTCCGTGCCAGGCTACTAGGTGATAAGGGGGATTGGAGTGGAGTCGCCCAGCCGGAACGGAAATCACCCCTTCGTGTTGCAAAAAAAGCTATACTAATCAGTAACATAAAAGTTTACAATATGAAACGGCACAATCGATGTGCCGTTTTTTTGGAAACAATCGAATAGAAAAGGAGAGTTTGCAAATGAAAAGTATTTCATTTAGAATAGAAAATTATATTGCTTATGTAACAATAAATCGTCCAGAGGTGTTAAACTGTTTTAATTATGATACTTTATCTCAACTGCAACAAGTAGTAGATGAATTACATATAGCAGAAAATGTCCGCGTTGTCATTTTTACAGGCGCGGGTGACAAGGCATTTAGTGCGGGTGCAGATTTACAAGAACGAAAAACATTAACAACACAAGAAGTACGTCGCAACGTACGAGCAATTCGAGACGTCTTTAATGGTATCGCAAATTTACCGCAACCAACTATTGCAGCAGTGAATGGGCATGCGCTAGGTGGTGGATTTGAATGGTTATTAGCATGTGATTTTGCGATGGCAGTTAACGAGGCACTACTCGGACTAACGGAAACAAGTTGGGCAATAATTCCTGGTGCGGGTGGTACGCAGCGATTACCACGTATAATCGGCGAAATGAAAGCAAAAGAAATGATTTTAACAGCAGCGAAAATTACAGCAAAAGAGGCAGCAGCTCTAGGCATTATTTTAAAAGCTGTTTCACGGGAGGCGTTGTTGGACGAATGTGAATCACTCGCAATGCGTATTATGCAAAATGGCCCTGTCGCTATTCGCCAAGCAAAGTATGCCATTACTCAAGGAATGAATACGGATCTACAAACGGGTCTTGCGATCGAATCGAAGGCATACGAATTAGTCATTCCGACAGAAGATCGTCTAGAAGCTTTACAAGCATTTAGTGAGAAACGCCAACCTGCATTTCAAGGAAAATGAGTAAGAAAGTAGAGGAAGAGTATGGGCGCAAATACACAGTCTATGATTTTTACGCTCTATGGCGATTATATAATGCGTTACGGTTCAAAAATTTGGATCGGTAGTTTGATTCGTTTATTAAAAGAATTTGGTCACACAGAGCAAAATGTACGCGTATCTGTATCTAGAATGGTCAAACAAGGGTGGCTGCAATCAGAAAAACGCGGGAATCGTAGTTATTATTTTTTAACAAAACGCGGTGAAATACGAATGCAAGAGGCAGCAAATCGTATTTTCAAATTAAAACCGACGAAGTGGGATGGCAAATGGAGACTTTTCATGTACTCTATTCCAGAAGACAAGCGTCAAATTCGAGATGAGTTACGGAAAGAGCTTTTATGGAGTGGATTTGGCTCCTTTTCGAATGGTTGTTGGATCTCTCCAAATAATTTAGAAGAAGAGGTTAAACTTCTTATTCAAAAATATGATATTGCTAATCACGTAGACTTTTTTACAGCCGAATATATCGGCCCTCATGATCATGAAGCACTCATTGAAAAAAGTTGGTCGTTGGCTGACATTGAGGCACGATATGAGCACTTTATGGATCAATATAGTAAGCAATATATTATCCATCAAAGTGCGATCTCAAGACAAGAAATGTCAGATGCGGAGTGTTTTGTAGAGCGTACAAATCTTGTTCATGAATATCGTAAATTTCTATTTATCGATCCAGGACTTCCACAAGAATTATTGCCGCCAATGTGGAGTGGAAATCATGCTGCACTGTTATTCCAAGAATATTATAATTTACTGGAAGGTCCATCATGCCGTTTCTTTGAAGAAATATTCCATGCAGATCATTAAAAAATGAAAAAAGAGCTTGTCCATAATGATTAGTATGGATAAGCTCTTTTCGTTTAGAGGATCATGATAGAAGATGTTATTTTGGCAGCGCACTGTCCATGTTGAGAAACGGTTGCTTCCACATAGCATGTTTTTCGGCCTTGCTTGACAATTGTTGATTCAATCAAGGACGTTCCGATGTGAAGTGGTCGTAAAAATGTTGTTTGCAAATTAATCGACGCGAAACCTTGATTTCTTTCTAATATAGAAGCCATCGAATAGGCCATCGTAATATCTGCTGCCGAAGTGATGAAACCTCCCATTACGACTTGATGGCCATTTAAAAAGCGTTCATCGACGTTCCAAGCGCAAACGGCTTTACCGCCAACAGCCGATTTTACTCGGATACCTAATGTTTTATCACAAGCTGGCGGTTCAATTTCTCCAGCAATCACTCGCTTTAAATCGATCATAGTCGTCATGATTGAACACCTCTAACTGCTTCTTGGAAAGTATTCAGTAATGTCCGATTTAGACATTGCTGAGCATCATCCATCATCGTTTCGATAAGCGTCGCAACAGTCGGTAAGTCTTGAATAATCCCTGCGATTTGGCCGCTATTCATAAAACCGCCTTGCTCATTGCCTTCCATAGCCCCTTTCATATGATAGGTTTCGGATGTACGCGCTTCATAGTCAGCAAGTGTTATACCTTTTGCTTCATCAGCAAGAAGGGATGAGGCGTAAGGTGAACATAACACACGGCGAACCTGTCCAACCGAACGTCCTAGAATGACTGTTTCCACATCGGTTGCATCAAGCAGCCTTTGTTTATAGGTCGGATGTACTGTCATTTCCTGTGTAGCAATAAAACGAGTTCCCATCTGAACACCGGTTGCTCCAAGCATTAACGCAGCGACTAATCCGCGCCCGTCACCAACACCACCTGCTGCTACAACAGGTACTGAAACGGCATCGACTACTTGAGGAATTAGCGTAAAGGTTGTCAATTCTAAATCGGAGTTAACTCCTGCAGCTTCGTAGCCCTCTGCAACGATGACATCCGCTCCGCCTTGCTCGGCCTTAAGCGCATGTTTAACAGAGGCAACAACAGCAATCACTTGAATATGATGTGCCTGTAATTTTTCTATATATAATGTTGGATTACCTGCCGATAAAGAAACGACCGGTACTTTATGTGTAATAGCTAATTGCACTAACTCCTTTGTGTAAGGATTGACATTGATCGGCACATTGAGAGCAAATGGTTTTTGCGTTAATTGCTTCGTTGCTACAATGCGTTTTTCAACTTCTGCCGGTGTCATTGTCCCACAGCCTATTGTCCCTAAGCCACCTGCATTCGATACAGCTGCCACGAGTTTAGGGCTACTAATATTACCCATCCCCCCCTGGATAATAGGATAATTTATTGCCAAAACAGAACAAAGTTGATTCAAAAACAGCACCCCCGTTTAAAATATGTTATACTAAATTCTAGCAAAATATTCAGATGATTGAAAGGATGATTTTTATGGAGATGACATACGCTTTAAAAAAACCAAATGTTCATGAATCAGTATTTCAGGCGCCAGGCACGTATATTATTGGAGATATTACGGTTGGTGAACAATCGTCTATTTGGTTTAATGCCGTATTACGTGGGGATGAAGATAGCATCACTATCGGAAAACGTTGTAGTATCCAGGATAATACAACCATCCATTTATATGAAGGTGCCCCAGTTGTTATAGAAGATGAAGTAACAGTAGGTCATCAAGTAGTCTTACATGGTTGCAAAATCGGTCGTCGCTCAATTGTTGGTATGGGTTCTGTCATTTTAGATCATGCTGAAATTGGGGAAGAATGCATTATTGGTGCTAATACACTTATTACACAAGGCTCGAAAATCCCGCCTCGTTCATTGGTCGTTGGTTCACCTGGGAAAGTCGTACGCCAGCTACAAGACAAGGACATCGAGTTAATCCAGTTATCAATCGACACATACGTTCAAAAGGGAAAAGAATTTAAAGAAATAGTAGCGGATTAATTTATAATTGAAAAACCTTATGAACGAAAAAGCTTGTAAGGGTTGAGTTCAGTATCGTGCCGAACTGAATTCTTTTAATTTCCCTTTCATTCGTTTGTCGGGTTAGTCACAAGAGGTATGATCTTTTCTGCAAGGTTATCATTTCTCATCTTTCAACACGATATAGTATTATTATGTTTAGAATGAAGGAGTGTGAGAGTATGAGATTCATTAAATTTCTTCTGATCATTGTAATTTTCCTCGGTGTTATTGGTTATGGAGTTTATCATTATGGTGTAAAATTTGCATCCGATAAGGTTGTTGATACCCTTTCAACAGAATTAGAGGAAAGTGGGCAAATGGATGAAATTAAAAATACGATTGAAAGTGACCCTCAATTAAAATCATTTATGGAAGAGGCTAAAACTGCTGACAGTAGCAAGTTGCCGTTTACAACAAAAGAAGAGGCTACAAAATTATTAATTCAAAAAGTTGGTATTTCGGAGCTTAATAATATAAGAGTAAAAGTACAAGAAGGTTCGATGACGAAAGAACAGGTCATTCAGGAAATGGAAGGTAAATTATCAGACGAAGAAATGATGGCTCTAAAAGTAATCGTTTATAAAGAGCTATATAAATAAAATGTTAACGGACCGTAAAAAGGAAAAATTAGGACACGCAATTATTGCATGTCCTAATTTTTTGCCTTCTAAAGCGATGCAATAAACAGTAGGAGGGGCACCATGGCAATATTTAGGGTTCGTAAAAAGAGAATTGTGTTGTGTTAGACGAATGACACTCGTTTAAGCTTGCTTACATGCTACTGCCAGATGATTGGATGTTTTGTGTTTCTGATTTAGCCACTCATAGTAAATGCAGCCGAGTTAACGAAAGCTGGTTATATTCACAAAATGCAAGGGAGAACAAACCTAGGGAAATATGCAAAAATGGAACGCCTAGTTTTCGAAACACCGCAAGTTGAACAGTATAGTGAAAATCCATGGACGGAAAAAACGTTACTACTAATTAACGACAACAGCGTCCACATCAATCCAATTTGCTAGTGCGTAAAGAGGTGGTCTCTAAAAGGGTTCCACCAACGCCATCCAACATGTTGACCGTTGAAGATGAACGACAAAAAAAGTAGAAACAAGTAACTGAGGGCGCAAGGTGAATGATGCTTGGGGTATTGATTGTATCTGCTATAAAAATGATTTACAGTGCTAAAAAAAGAATTAGGTTCTATCTTAAATTCTGAGGTTTGATAATCCTGCAGCCACTGAACGCCTACCGTATGTACATTTGCTTCAATTCCTGCTTGTATATCAAACAACACCCTAATATTTTCTAAAATAACAATACAAAAAGCTGTAGCGTATGACAACGCTACAGCTCAGAATTGGTTTTGCCCTTATAATGGCTTAGCCATCAACAGCATTATAACACATAGAATGAAAAATCACAGTTCGAATGAGAACTTATTTCAGTGAATTGAATTTATCATGGGATGGTTGACACAAATGTGCTATAAATAGCTATTCCTTATTTGTTTCCAAATTTGTTTCGACCAGAATTAATTTTATTTACGGTAATGCTTATTTTACTAAGTGAGTCTGCTGTCAATGGTACTTTGCCATCTTTTTGTATTTTTTTCCATTCCTTTACATTTTTGCGATATAGCTGCTCTGATAAGCGGAAAACATCAGCATCCAATTTTATACCTTCTTCATAGGTTGCTTTTATATCTTTTTTAACTTCCTTTATAATACCTTCTCTTATTTCGTCAGTGGATACTTTTCCTTTGAAACCATTGAGGGTTGCATTTAATGTTATTTCAGCTTCAAAGGTTACTTCATTGTTTTTTACAATTGGTTTAATAGTTGTACTTAATTTTTCTAAATCAACTGTTAAGTATTCATTATTGTCTAATTTAAAGGTTACGTCTCCTCGAGTTATTTTAGGATACATCCATTGGACACCTTTTGCATCCCCATCACTTATATAGCCTTTAAATCCATTCTTTGAAATTACTCCGAAACCTGTTAATGAAGTTTCCTTTGTTTGTTTTTTAGTCGTTTCCCAGTTTTTATTTATGGTGATAAGTGGAACATTCACTTCATGATTTGGTTCACTTAAGTTGTTAATTAGTTTTCGTAAATCAACGGGCTCTGTATATATTTGTAGCTCTTTTGTATGCAATGGATTGCTAAGCTTTGAAGCTGTTAGTGATTTATTTAAAATCGGCGTGATTAAAAGAATATCAGCAATAGGGTCCTTTGTACAAAAAGTCAATATTTGATATCTCGTTTCTCGATGCCTTGAAAAACTGTCAACAACTGGGATGGCTTTGCCATTTTTTAAGGCGTCCTCTGAGAAAAGAATAAAATTCATATGTCCCCAGAATACCTTTTGGTCGATGGTGCGATATAAATTAAAAAAGGCATCTTCCATCGTTTTACCTTTAGCGAATCCAATTTCTGAAGGTGCTGCTTGAGGAGTAGGCGCTTCAGTTTTAGCTACATTCGCAAAATTGATGATTTGCATATATATTTCATATTGCCCATCCTTATAATCGATACCTATTCCGTCAATATAGTACATTCTTTGTGGTTCAGTAACATCCCAACATCCAGAAAGTAATAATACTGCTGTTAAACTTACTAGTAACGTCATTTTTTTCTTCATTTTTTGATCCCTACTTTTGGAATTCTGTGTAATTTTGCAGGTAAAGGAGTTTTGTTTATAGCTTGGACAAAAAATGAGAGGATTATAAGTTGTCAAGAACTTAAGATGGCTACATTTTTCCATTTAAACAATAGAGCAGGACTCATCTTTAATGAGACGTGGCGCATAGTTGAAAAAAGCGAAGAGGGATGCAGAAAATCGCCTAATCACTTTAAATTCCTCTATTATCACGAATTTCTATAATAGTTCCTTCAGGCGCTATTAACTTATTCAACCCGATAAATAATTTCATCATTTTTACAAATAAAATGAACATTCATATCCTTCAATCGTTCCACTTCTTTACGAAGATTGTCAACCCATAAACAGAAATGTACAATGCCTTGAACATTTGAATTGCAAGTATCAAGGTCTTCATTATATTTTCCAGGTTGGAGTTCGATATAAAATGTTCCAAGTTTTAACCAAGTATTAAAATGTCTATCATGGAAATTTGGTGACTCCTGTGCTAGTTCAAACCCTATTACTTCGGTGTAAAAATTTAAAGATTCAGCATAAGTATTCGTTTGGATGCAAATGTGGTGTACATATTTTTCAGCCATAAAGTTTAGCTCCTTTTATTTGTAGTCATATCAATTACATCAGTAGTGATAGGACAGCTAACTATTTTTTAAGACAATTATACAGCGCATTCCTTAGGGCAAGCTCCCTTGGTTCATTAGCCATGCCAAATCCATGTTTGTTCAATCCAAATCCCTCATCTGGATCAAGCAGCTCCAGGATGTCCAAAAGACCGTTCACTTCGACTAAATTGCCTATTAGAAATGATACCAAAATAGTTAATTACCGAGGAAATAACGTAACATTTAGCTTAAAATCTTACAAGTATAATTTACGCAAAAAATGGATAATTTATATATCGGAGGTGATAATTTTGTCAAAAGAAAAGCGCAATAAAAGTGAAGTAGACCAAATGGAATTGGGAGCAGATTTGAGCCCTGACGATTTAGATGTACGTGAAGAAAATGATCTAACGAAAGAACAAATGAACAATGCAAATAATGAAAAACAACACAACGAAAACAGTTCCTCAAAACGTAATAAATAATAAGGAAGACGTATAAAATTTCCTACCACAATCTTTTGGTTGTGGTAATTTGAATTGATCTATATATGAAAGATTAATGTAAACTATTTATAAAAATAAATAAATAAAGGAGAAAGGACAAATAGATAAAATTGACCTTCCGCTTATTTCAAATGATTTGGCTAAAGGAACTTTTGAAGAACCCGATCTATCAAATCAACTAGCTACGAATATACATATATCCCGATGATTAAAGCCCTACTTCATTTCTTCCTCACACAGTATATCTAACTACTAAATTTCAAATTTTACCGATCTTCAGGACTATTTTCTTGTCTTTTCTGAATAATAGTGCTTATGGATGTTGACTTTTTATCGATGGTTTATTAGCATATTTAATGATAAAAAACAACCAATTAATGGTTATATTGCCATATATGTAATTAATAATGGAATATTACTAAAGAAAATCAAATTAATAACAAAATGGCCTAGGTAATCGGTGTTATTTCATAGGAATGCGAAAAAATGCAAGGTCATGAGATGGAACGAATAAAGAATCAATACAAAGGAGCGAAACCAATGAATTTCATGGATGAAGAAGTGATTGAGATGACGAAACAGGCAAGGCAGAAGAAACGATTGGAGAACATCGAAAACCAATTATTACATACTGATATGGTGAAAGCTATTCAAGATGGTCAGCTCAAGATCGAAGATGAAACGATTGCGTTTACAGAAATGAGTTTTTATGAGGATCAAATCCGGATGTGCATGCCGGCAGCCTTTGACGTGATGGAGCCTGAATTAATGGACATTAAATATCCATCCAGCCGTAGACCCGATTATATTTATACAAGCGAAAGTACGTCCATTAATGTCACGCTGAAAATCATGGAACAACAGGTAAAAGAAGAGGAGTTAGAAGACTTCACAGAGACGATGAGGAACATCCTTCAAAAAACGCAGCCAACTACAAAAATGTTGGATATCGGCATGAATGAAGTTAACGGACTACAAATTGGTTACTTTGATTTCATTACGCCAGCACTAGATAACAAGATTTATAATTTAATGTTTTTGTTTATAGTAGGTAAAAATGTGACGATGGGCTCGGTTAATTGTTTGAAAAAAGAGATGAATATTTGGAAAGCTATTGCTTACGGCATGATGGAATCTATCTCGGTTAAAAACAAATTATTAGATGGAGAAGGTGTTGTTGAATGAATAAGGAAACAGCCTTAACGTATAAAGATATCATCGTGATGCCCTATAATATTCGCGTCAATCAAATCGAAATTACGCAACAAATGAATGAGCATGCTACATTGCATTTAACGGGCGTGATTCCTGATGAACTCGAAGATTCCTATGTCTATATGACGGATGCAGAAACGGCGATTGAAGTCGTGCAAATCGGCAGTGATGGACAAACGATCCCTATTTTTAATGGACTCGCGTTAGATGTACAAGTGAAAGCGGTTTTGGGCACCTATTATTTGGCGGTTAAAGCCGTTTCGCATACATATGTGTTAGATGTGCAGAAGAAAAACCAAACCTATCAAAATGCGAATATGCCCTATAGTGAATTAATCGATGCATGTATTGCCGATCAAAAAGGTGCAGATTTCATGGATTTTGCTTCAAAGGGCGCTACTATTGGTCGTTTTACGATGCAATATATAGAGACGGATTGGGCGTTTCTTAAACGAATGGCATCAAGATTCCATACAGGCCTGGTGCCAGATACGATTCATCCAGCCGCAAAGTTTTACTTCGGTGTCCCGTTTCAAGCTGCGGGTACGCAGAAAATGGAGGCCATCAATTATCGGGTTAAAAAGGCGATCGGCAATTTCCTTGTGTCCAGTAAAAATCATCTCGACGGTATTACCGATAGTGACTATATGTACTATGAAGTAGAATCGTTCCAACCATTCAAAATAGGCAATGAAGTGACGTTCCAATCAAAAAAATTGTATGTCTATAAAATCTTCTCAACTTTTCAAGATGGCTTGTTCAAGCATATCTACACGTTAACACCTCAGAACGGCTTCAGTGTGCATACTACGTATAATCAGGCTATTATCGGTGCCTCCATTCAAGGCAAAGTAATTGATGTTGCGGGGGACAAAATTCGTATTCATGTCGACTTCGATGAGGGGCAAGACAAAGATACAGCTTATTGGTTTCCATATTCAACGATCTATGCATCAGAAGATAATACAGGCTGGTACTTCATGCCGGAGCTATCTGATCATGTAAGAATCTATTTCCCAGGCAATCGTGAGGATGAAGGGATTGCAATTAGTTCCGTATCGAAAGCGCCTCCACAATCTGGTTCGATGTTAGCAGCGACGAATCCGCCTAGTCCAGACGGTGGAAGTGCTAGTGGCGGAGGTGGCGGCGGGTCAAGACCTGCACCACCAGAGGATAGTCGGCAAGATCCAGCTCGGATGGCTGATCCAGATGTCAAAACACTCAGAACGAAGCACGGTAAACAAATTCTACTAGCACCCGATCGGATTGTCATATCTGGGGGAGGATTAATGATTTCGCTTATGGATGATAATGGGATCTCCATCATCAGCGATAAAAATATTACTTTACAAGCAACCGAGAAAGTCGCCATCAATGCGAAGCAAATTATGATTAATGCGAACGAGAAAATTGAGATGATTTGTAAAGACAGTTCAATCAAGATGGAAGACAAAATGGAGATTAAAGGAACAGAGGTACGAGCAAATTAGTAAGGATGTGGACGCATGAAACGAGAAGAAGCATTACAGCATTTTATGGATGAATGCGTGTCAGTTCATGTCAGCCGATTACAAGAGAAGGTTGATCGACAGTTTCGCCAAGAGAAGGAAGTCTTACTAAAACCAATCATTCACTCGCTTGAACAGCTGTTTGCAACTATTAGAGAGCAGCAAGAGCAGGATAGATTAGCACCAGTTGCTTTTATTCATTTGTCATTGCTACGAACATCCTTACTAGATAATAGGTGTACGTATTTATTAGAAGCGTACGGAGAAAAATGGTACTACGACTGGGGAGAATGCACGGCACAATATGAAGCGGAATGGCTTAGTGAGGCGATTATAACTTTACACAAAACGCTTGAAAAAGAAAGAAAGCCATATCTCTCGATCCAAGCAGCAGACGTTCGAGGAATTATTCAACAAATTGTGATGCTGTTTCATCAGTATATCATCCAATTGGTACGCTATCTTTTTCGTTATCAACAAGACAGCGTACCTGACATGAATTTTCAACGAGCCGCGTGTTTGCGATTTCGTGTCGGGGAATATAAAGGGTTTAGTGAAGATGTTGCAATGCTCGACGAACGGGAACGGGTGGAACAAAATGTGCTGTCATGGTTAGAGAAAAAAGAGATGGACAAATCGTCTACGTTTGAAAACTTCTCAAGTCTACCATTACAGCAAAAACACTTCAATCAACTGGACTTTTCCTATGCGAATTTCAATGGCAGTGACTTAGAAGGGGCTTCATTAAAACAAAGTGTTTGCGTCGGGACTAGTTTTGTAGATTGCAAGTTAGCGAATGTTGATTTTTCCTATGCAGCCATTCAAGATGCTGATTTTCGACATGCCAATTTAGCAGGTGCAAATTTTACGCATGCACAAGGAAAAACGCTAATGTTTCCCGATGACGAAGTTGCGTGTTACTTAGGCACTGATTTCAGTCATGCAAATTTGGAAAATGCAAAATTTGAGTTTGCGCAGATTGCAGGCGCCAATTTTACAGGCGCCAATTTAAAAGGAGCTACCTTTTTTACACGCGATCAAAAGAAATGTCTATTTAGCCCAGATCAGATAAAAGACATTCATTGGATTCATTAACGTTGAAATCAATAGAAATGATAGTTACAGGAGGCAAAGATGGAGTATTTTATTGTTCGGCAAGATCAAAGCATTACAAATCCAATTATTCCTTTCAAGACAGACCTCGATGATAACTTCGTTTGTTCATCTGTATTCGGGGAAGTAATAGAAAAAGAGAATGCGGTATATCTGGATTATTTAGAAAAGCCTCGAAGAATCGTGTCGGATGATTTAAAAGGGTTATTGGCGAAATACGAGGATAACTTAGAATTTACAGCCATTGTCTTTACGGATGTGAAGAAAGGAACACAGCGTGTGCATTGGCTTATGGACATTGTCAATAAGAACTGTATTTCCGATGAGACGATTTATTATCTAGACGGACAAATAAAGGAGCTCGTAATTGACCCGAAGAAAGTGGAACTGGATTGTATTTTTCAAGTCGACGGCAAAAAGGAATCATTCACCATCGTCAATTTAGACGTGGCAGAAAGTATGCTGCGACGACCATATCTCGGGATTCAATTGCAGCGAGTAAAACTACAAGGACGATAGATCAACACGGTTGTAGTTTGAAACAGTGTTCAATCGATACGAAAGGAAGGATAGTTAATGGCTCAAGTTGTAGAAAGTTTGGAAACAGAAGGTTCAGAACAGGAGCAATTTAGTTATGTCGTACATGGCGCCATCATTTCCTGTGAACATGGTAGCCACCTCAATTATTTAAATTTACCGCAAGACCATGGCGTATATATTAAAGAGAAAGCCGTCATGAATGTAGGAGATCGAAATCCTGACAACATCCCAACCTTTGGTGTTTGTTTACAGTTGCAAAAGCCATGTACACCAACATGCTCTATTGATTGGATGGAAGGGATGGAAAATGTCAATATCGAGGGGAAGCAAGCATTATTAAGCCGCTGCCATACGCAATGCTCAGCAGGTGGAGGCAAAATTGAAATTATTCATGACGGGCAAGAGGACATAGCAATACCGATACAAGGTTTTTAAAAGACGAGGTTGATGGAAAGGAGGTAAGTAATGAAATCGCTAGAAGAAAAGGAAGTACACATGATTAGTACGTATGAGGATCTTGTGCTTGAATGGCCTTATCCACTTATACATTTAGATAAACTAACTATCAAACATAAGGGCAATGACCATGCGAGGCTGTACTTTACGGGAATGATCGCTGAAGAGCAAGCGCAAAAGTATATTCAGCGGGTCAATCATACAGATGAAGTGGTTGTGAAATTTGGACGAGACAGTGCCATATTGTTCTCTGGCAGAATTGAAAATGCAGAGTTGCAGGCATCACAAGGCGTGCACTATGTCTCTGTTGAGGCTGTATCATTTACAGCAAATATGGATATTGCAAAGCGCTCACGTTCTTTTCAAGATGTGAACATGACGTACGTGCAGTTAATAAAAAACATCGTGAGCGCCTATCCTAATGGGGATTACATCGACCAGGCTTCTAACGGTCAAGCCATTGGTAGTATTGCGATTCAATACTTAGAAACAGATTGGGAGTTTATTAAAAGAATGGCCTCCCGTTTGCACGCCGTTGTTTTTCCAGATTTAAAAGGAAAGGGTGCTCGATTTTGGCTTGGTACACCTCAAAGTAGGAAAAGCATAACGATCGACCATCTGCCTTCTATAGTACATATGGACGTCGATGCCTATCGCTTGATTACTGAAAACGATGGGACGGATGTGAGTGAAGCCGATTATACCTTTTGTGAGTTCGAAAGCACGGAGCACCATGAATTGGGCACGTTGGTGCAATTCAAAGGAAGCGCCTATGTCATAACGGCTAGGGAAACTCATCTTGATGGGGGTGTGCTGAAGTTTCAATATACTGCCCAACCAGAGAAAAGTATTCGTCAGCGATTAGTACGTAATTTAGACCTCATTGGTGCAGCATTTACGGGAAAAATTATTGATGTCACGCAAAACACCGTTAAAATTCATTTAGATATAGATAAAAGCCAGGACCAAGCAAAAGCACATTGGTTTGCTTATTCAGCAGATGCCAATGGTGTTATGTATTTAATGCCTCAAATAGGTGCACGTGCGCAATTGCATTTTCCAAGTGCAGTTGAAGAAGAGGCTATTGTTATTAGCTCAGTACGCGTTGATCCAGCCACACCAGAGGGCGGTCAAAAGCAGACGAAGAAAATGGCGGATACTACCGTTAAATCATTGGCGACCAATGTTGGGAAAGATGTGACATTAGGCGTTGGTGATATTACCTTTAGTGCAGTAGATGGCGTCTTGGACTTAAAGATGGATGATGGAGAGGGCGTAACATTCCAAAGTAACAGCACCATCATGCTAGCGGCCGATGAAACACTCGAAATTAGTGGCATGAAAGAGCTAGCCGTAGAGGCGGAAGAATGGATTGCGATATCCGCGAAGGAACAAAGTCATGTGATAATGGCCGCTGATACCCAATTAATTAGTACGCTCATTGATCAAGAAGGTATAGAGAAGCAGAGCCAACCACCGAAGCTAAATGAAGAAGCCATCGAAGCTATGAGTAAAGTGGACGTAATTTTCCCGCAAAAGGCAGAAGAGAAAAAAGAAAAGAAAGGCTGGTTTAGCAGTTTATTAGATGGCGTAAGTACAGCGCTGGATATCGCTGGGTTTATTCCTGTCATCGGTACATTTGCAGATATTGCGAATGCCGGAATTAGCTTGGCAAGAGGAGATTACATGGGGGCAGCCATGAACTTAGTAGGTGCGGTCCCAGTAATTGGGGATGCCGCAAAGACAGCCTACAAGGTCAATAAAGCGTCCAAACTTGTAAAAGCTGCGGATAAGGTAATGGATACATCAAAAGCAGTAGCAAAAGGGATGAAGGCAGCCTATCCGAAAATATCTAAAACGTTAGATACAGTAAAGGAACTAGTGGAACTAGCTAACAAAGGATCGAAGGGCGTGAAGACGGCCGCAGATAAAGTGGTGTCATCGATGGATGAATTGCTCGCTGCGTCGAAGGCAGTAGACGCTATGAAAGCTATGGCCAAAACTGCGCTAACGAAATTTAATCATGGGGTATTAAAGAAATTTAATTGTACACAAGGGTTAAGTAAAAAATTCTGTAAAAGAGGCTTTGAGCCCGTCGATTTAATCACAGGGCGTATGATTTATGAAGGCGTCGACTTTGAACTACCTGGACCGATCCCCCTTTCATGGGAACGCGCTTGGTACAGTGATAGTAGTCGCATTGGCTTGTCAGGTCATGGGATGCACTTTACATACGATCTAGAATTAGAAATTTTTGAAGAACAGGACCTGATTGGGATAGTTGTGACGGATGGCCGCGCAGTAGGGTTTCCATTTTTACCAATAAACTTGTCGTATTTTAACAAACGAGAAAGAATGACCTTAACCAATACAGGTGAGGAGTATCATCTGTTTGAGCATGATACACGCTTGATTTATGTATTTGAACAAACAACAGAAACGAAATACCGTTTAAAAGAAGTAAGAAATGAGCAAGACCATCATATTCAATTTGCGTATAACCTTAAAGGCTTCTTATCTCAAGTAACCGACAGTGTCGGAAGAGTGCTCGAGGTGACGACCAATGAGGTAGGTAGAATGACAGAAGTCGCCTTACGCAACCAGATGAGTCGGGAAGTCTTAGTTCGCTATATTTACAATGATGGACAAGATTTAATCGAAATCCAAGATGCATTAAGGCAAAGTACGCATATACAATATGTAAATCACTTAATGATGCAAAAAATTGACCGCAATAAAAATAGCTTCTTCTGGCGCTATGATGGCCCAACTACAGGTGCACGAGTCATCAAAACATGGGGAGATGGCCATGTCCTTGCAGGTGAGCTTTCGTATCACGAAGGCTATAACGAGATTACGAATAGCTTAGGCCATAAGAGTTACTACTATTTTAATGAGGATAACCTCTGTACGAAAATTGTTCAACCAGACAGTAGTGAAGTCAGCTATCAATATAATGGGGACTTTGAATTACTCCAAGAAGTAGATGAAGATGGACGTGTGACGACATATAGCTATGATGAGTGGGCAAATCCAGTGACGATTACTCTTGCAGATGGTAGTATCTTATCCTCTCAGTATGATGAGAAAGATAGGTTGATTCAGGTTGTAAACGCAGAGGGTGGAACTCGTCAATGGGTTTATAATGAAGATGGGACATTACAGGCAAATATTTTAGAAGATGGCACAAAAACTGAATTTTCCTATAATGAACAATATTTAATTAAAACGGTGACAAATGCACAAGGCCATGTGGTAAGCTTAGCTTATGACGCTGATCTAAACCTAAGTCAAGTAACACTGCCTGACGGGATAAGTTCGACATGGGAGTATGACCGCCGCGGAAACTGCATAACATCAACAAATCCGCTAGGCGCCACAGAGAAGTTCCGTTATGATAACTTGAATCGTCTAGTACGGGCAAATCTATCAGATGGAAACGACGTTCAATTAAAGTACAATGCCTATGATGATGTCATCTTCGCGAAAGATAACCATACACAAGTAGCCTTTGATTACACCATTCTTGGCAGCTTGAAGGCTCGAGAACAAGGTGGAAAGAAAGTTAAATTCATCTATGACACAGAAGAGCAGTTAAACGCGGTGATTAACGAAAGAGGCGAAACGTATCAGTTTGAACGCGATATGAAAGGAAATATCATCAAGGAAATTGGCTTTGATGAGATAGAAAGAACGTATGAGCGCAGTCTGGCAGGATTGGTTCAGAGAATTCAACGCCCCGGCGATCGTTGGACAGCGTATCAGCATGACGGTATAGGGAATGTCATTCGTGCTGATTATTATGATGACACCTGGGAAACGTTTAGCTATGACAAAAATGGCTTGTTAATGGAGACTGAAAATGAGCATGTGACTGTAAAGCTGGAACGAGACCCATCTGGACGAGTCATCAAGGAATGGCAAAATGACCATTGGATTGCGAGTACCTATGATGAATTAGGCAACCGCTCACAAATTACAAGTAGCTTAGGTGCCAAAATCGATGTCACTCGTAATGACATGGGCAATGTGTCGCAAATCACGGCTTCTCGCTCCGAGCAAGAACAATGGACAGCATCCATGCAGTACAATGAACTCGGCCAAGAAATTGAGAGAATCTTACCGGGGGATGTCATTAGTAAATGGCAGTATGATGTAGCGGGTAGACCAACACACCATAGAATAAGTAGTCAAAATCGTGACACCCGAAGACGCGTGTATAATTGGGACGTCAATCATCGCTTACGAAGCATGATGAACGAGTTAACAGGTGTAAAGGTTACCTATGGTTATGATGAATTCAGTAACCTCGTCTGGTCCAATCAAGGTGGTCAATTTGACTTCTTACACCGCAGTGTCGATGAAGTCGGGAATTTGTATGAAACAAAAGAAAAGACAGATCGTGTCTATGGTGCTGGAAGTAGATTGCTTGAAACGATAGAGGCCACATTCTCTTATGATGAGGAAGGAAATCTGATTCAAAAAGTTGAGAAGACTGGTGATACGTGGAAGTACGAATACTATGGCAATGGCATGATGTCGAAGGTCATCAAACCAGACAACACAGAAGTTACATTCAAGTATGATTCGCTAGGTAGGCGTATTGAGAAGGTTTACGAAGGGAAGTTTACTCATTTTGTCTGGGATGGTAATATGATTTTACATGAATGGATGAAAAGTGAAGACCGTAGCAAATTTAGTGTTGTAACTTCGGACCTTCATGCGCCAGATAACATTGACAATCATCTTGTAACTTGGGTCTTTGATCCTGAAACATTTAGACCGTCTGCTAAACTCACAAATGAAGGTAAGTTTAGTATTATCACAGACTATCTTGGTACGCCAGTTGAAGCATATGATGAACAGGGCCATCAAGTGTGGTCAATTGAATTGGACATTTTGGGACGAGAAAAAGGGTTTATTGGTGAGAAAGATTTTATACCGTTCCGTTACCAAGGGCAGTATGAGGATTTAGAAACAGGGCTTTATTACAACAGGTTCCGTTATTACTCACCGAGTGAGGGAATTTATACTCAGATTGACCCGATTGGACTTGCGGGGAATAATCCGACTTTATATGGTTATGTCTGTGATCCAAATTTATGGGTTGATCCGTTAGGGTTGACTAATTGGGGTGAGCTCTTAATAAAGGCTGGGAAAGACAAGCCTGAAGATATGGTAAGACCACATGGACATCATATTGTATTTAAAGGAAGTTTTGCACGTGACGCTAGAGGTCCTGTAGTTGCAGCAAGTCAACAGTTACTTCGAAGTTATGGCATTGATGTAGAGAGAAATTTATCTAATTTAATGTGGGCTTCAAACATCAAGGGGGTTCATACATTAGAAAATGCGGAGAAAGTTTTAAAAAATCTTAAGAGAGTAGATAAAGTATTACAGAGTAGAATAACAAGTGGGTTGATCAATGAGAGCAAGGCACAAAAAATTATGGAGGATAAATTACAGTTTATAGGAAAAAAAGTATTTGATAAGTGTTCAAAGCGTAAGTGAAAACTGGGGATATATAGGAGGTTTTGGTCTATGAAAGAATTTTTTGATGAGCTTGGAAAAAGGATGGTCATGGCAGTTAGGAGTGACTTTAAAGGATTATCAAAAATTATTGGAAAAGAAAGAATATATGCCGTTTGTTTGGTAACTGACAGTGATGCTATGACGGTATTTTTAGCGATAAATACTTATGAAAAGATGGAGAGTAAATATCTAAAGTATTCTCAGAAAAATCGGTCAGAGAATTTAAGTGATGAAGTTTTATACAAAACTGTAAAATGGGTTCCTGCTGAATGGGAATACGATGATAGCGATCTTGAACAGAGTGAGATAGTTTTAGTTTCAGACTATTTGGCTGAGAAAAGAGAATTTATTGAAGACAGTAGATTCCAGGAGTTTGAGGAAAAGTTTTATGAAACAATGACTGAAACATTACTTACATTACACAATGAGGGGTTGTTTTGTCATGAAAAAGATGACATAACAGTTTTTATATCTATTTCAGATGATGAACGAGCAGAAATGGTTGAAAATTATTCGGCAGGGTTGCTAAACTCAGAAGATGTTAGGAATGAATTTGTGCAAAGATGGGATTGAAATCTGATAAAATGATTAAATAATTAAATGAGTTAATTTCATAATTCTAACGCCTTCAGTATCAAGGGTTTTAAAACAATAAAAAACGGGCACCTCCCCAAATTCGGTATAATAGTAGCGACTAAACTAAACCATACTGAATGAGGTGAATGCCCTATGACTATTGTAAAACAAATGAGCCTATTTGGCATCCAAGAATTATTGGAAATGGAAAGTTCTCGTCGTTTTGATGCGATTTTTGCCACTTTCGACGTGCAACCTATTTTTCAATTGTTTTCAAAAAAGACATTACGTGGTGCCCCACGTGAATTAAACTATGGTGCGATGATTCAATCCCTAATTATTCGCATAGTAGAACGTATTCCAACGATCAAGGATTTAATCAAACGTTTGACCAACGATCCTTTATTCCGTTTGGATTGTGGTTTTCTTGTTTCGGATGTTGTGCCTTCTGAAGCGTCTTATTCTCGTATGATTGATGTCATTAGTCAATCAGATGTACTTGATGTGATGCAAGATACATTGATACATATAGCCTTTATAGAAGGTTTCCTTTGTGATGAACACCTCGCGATTGACGCCACACATTTTGAATCACGCGATGCAGCGAAACCTTCTGAGAAAAAAGAACCAGAAAATCTAAAGAAGAACGAGACGCTTGGCTTACGAAACAAGCAGAAGTCAAAGCCAATCAGTCAACTTATGAAAAAGAAATCAAGGACCAACTCGATACACCACTAGAAACATTGTGGCAAGATGCACCTATCGAACCGAATTGGGGCATCAAAAAGAACAGTAATGGCAAAAACACGTTTTGGTTTGGCTTTAAAGGACATCTCGCGGTGACCACAAAGAGTCAATATATTGTTGGACGCCTCATGACATCTGCCAATTTGTCGGATAGTAAAGCAGCGATTCCTCTTTTAAAGAAAGGAAAAGACCTATTTCCAGGGCATTTTACGACCGCTATTTTGGATGCAGGGTATGATTATGAACCCATCTACCGTCAATTACATGCGTATCAAATGCGTGCGGTCATTCCCTATAATGTCCGCAATGAAGACGAGTATCTTGGATTTGATGAGCATTTCTGGCCGACCTGTGTACGTGAACACAGCTACTGTTACGACAGCTTTGATGAAAAGTATCGAACACTAAAATTCACAAGACCAAAGGAATGTGCAACCTGTCCGTTACGTGATGATTCCCTCTGTCAAAAGGTTTTCAAAATCAAATGTGACACGGATATACGAAAATTCACGTATCCAGCACGTGGCTCTGAACTTTGGAAACAACTTTATAAGGAACGTACCGCCGTAGAACGTGTGAATGCCTATTTAAAACAATATTTTCAGTTAAACAACGTCCGTCATAGAACAGGAAGAAAAGCCAAACTTCATTTCAACCTGGTGACGTTTATTTATAATGCCTGCAAGTTGGCAGTGGATCGTCTAAATGCTTTATTACAATCACAAACTCAAGCAGCATAATTTTTAAAAACGTAAGTTTGCTTAATAGGAACAGTCTAAGCTCTTGAAAAATATGATTTATGAAATTGATTCAGATAAGAAAATAAAATAGAAAATCTATTATTGTATTAAAAGATTTGAAGTTAAATTTAAAAAGGGCAATAAATCCATTTAAAAGGATTATATTGCCCTTTAATTTTTATAAAAATGACCAATTTTTCAAAAAAATATTGATTTATATCTAACTAAAGATTAGCTTATGATGTTGATCTGAACCTAAGTCAAGTAACCTTGCCAAACGGGACGAGTTCGACCTGGACGTATGACTATCGTGGTAACTGCACAGCAAAAGTTTTAGGTGGTTCAGGTACTAATGCCAGAAATCTTGTGACAATAACACATATCCCTGTTAATTCACCTGTAATGAGAGGATTCGAAATGAGTGTTAGGGATGCAGTTAAGTCTGGAGAAACTGTATTTTACAAAGTAACACCAATATATGATGGAAATAAGCCTAAGCCTATAGGAATAACGATGCATGCTAGAGGAAGCGGTGGATTCTCTTTAGATGTCAGCGTTGTACACAAATGTAAGCAGTAAAATATTAGGAGGAAACAATGTCTTTAGAAAAATTAAAATCAATTCTACCAGTACCTAATTTAGCAATTTCTTCAGATAACTCTTCGAATTGGAGTGAAGTTGAAAATAAATTAGGGATAGTATTACCCTCAGACTATAAAGATTTTATCACTTTATATGGTTCAGGTATTATTGGTAACTTTATAATGATATACTCTCCATTTACAGAAAATGAAAATATGAATTTTTTTATTCAACAAAATTTGAATAAAGATGCATATCTAACTTTAAAGGTGAGTTTCCCTGAGGACTATCCATACGAAGTATTCCCAACAAATAGGGGAATACTGCCTTGGGGACGAACTGAAAATGGAGATACATTAAATTGGATTGTGGATACTAATCAAGGTGATTGGGCTATTTTAATAGATGATGGATCAGGTGATTACTTTGAATATAAAGGTTCTATGACTGGATTTATCTATGATGTTTTAAGTGAAAGTATTGTTTGCCCTATATTTCCAAATGATTTTCCTGATAAAGATAGTAAAAATACCTTTGTTGGTTTAAAGGGTTAATTATCATATAGTTGGTTTGGTGATTTTCTTCTGTTATTCGGTAATAAAATCTATAACTTATATTCCAGATGTACTTAATGTATACCATATCGTAAGGATGAAAGATGTAGAGTCATGATGTGAATTCATAGTATTTTTCTGATGATAAAGTTCAACAAGTAGGTAAGAAGACGCTTTAAGCCCTTCTTACCTATCTTTTTTTGTATAAGAACCAGAATTGTCTTATCCGTTTATATTTACTTCTCACTATATATGAACAAAGCTAATCGTGAGTTAAGAAAGAATGAAGGGTAAATGAAACGTGCTTGGCATAAGTTTAAAGGTCAGCAGCTCATCATATTGTGGCGGGTGATCATTCAAACTCAAATGCTCAAAGAGCTAGAGATGTCCTAGAAAGACTCAATATTAATGTCAACAGTACAGATAATGGAGTTTATTTAAAACATAATGTGGTGACAGCAATTAATTTTGATGGTTAAGATATGCAAGAATCTCTTGCAATGTTACGAGGCGAAAATATCAGATTTAATTTAGAAAAAATAGAAAACACAAAACTTCAAAGATTTTATTGAAAAAAACAGAATTAATGGATTGAAGTTCAAGGAGGTAGGAACAGCTACGTGAAAATCTAGAATGTAATCAATGAATATCATTGGAATCATGTAGTACCACAAATACGAACTATGTTTTGCTAGATGTTAGAGATTGGCGTATCACTTTGAACGCGATACATAAGGCAATATCATCAAGGAAATCGGCTTTGATGAGATGGAAAGAACGTATGAGCGCAGTCTGGCAGGATTGGTTCAGCGAATTCAACGTCCTGGTGATCGTTGGACAGCATATCAACATGACAATTTAGGAAATGTCATTCGAGCCGATTATTATGATGACACCTGGGAAACGTTTAGCTATGACAAAAATGGCTTGTTAATGGAGACCGAAAATAAGCATGTGAAAGTAAAACTAGAGCGAGATCTATCTGGACAAGTCATCAAGGAATGGCAGAATGACCATTGGATTGCGAGTAGCTATGATGAATTAGGCAATCGTTCACAGATTATGAGTAGCTTAGGTGCAAAAATCGATGTCGCTCGTAATGACATGGGGCAAATCACGGCCTCTCGCTCCGAGCAAGAACAATGGACAGCATCCATGCAGTACAATGAACTCGGCCAAGAAATTGAAAGAATCTTACCAGGAGATGTCATCAGCAAATGGCAGTATGATGTAGCAGGTAGACCAACACACCATCGAATAAGTAGTCAAAACCGCGATACACGAAGACGCGTGTATAATTGGGACGTCAATCATCGCTTACGTTGCATGGTCAACGAGTTAACCGGTGTAAAAGTTACGTATGGTTACGATGAATTCAGTAACCTTGTGTGGTCCAATCAAGGCGGTCAATTTGACTTCTTACACCGCAGTGTTGATGATGTCGGGAATTTGTATGAAACGAAAGAAAAGACAGATCGTGTTTATGGTGCTGGAAGCAGATTGCTTGAAACGATAGAGGCCACATTCTCTTATGATGAAGAAGGGAATCTGATTCAAAAAGTTGAGAAGACTGGTGATACGTGGAAGTACGAGTACTATGGTAATGGCTTGATGGCGAAGGTAGTATCGTTTTCGCAGAGAAAATCAGAATCAAAAGAGATTGCCTTCAAATACGACTCAATGGGCAGACGAGTTGAAAAGAGTTGTGATGGAAAAACCGCTCATTTTGTGTGGGATGAAAATACGATTCTCCAGGAATGGGAAACCATAAGTGAAAGCCACTCATTACAGCCTGAAAATGAAAATCTAATAACATGGGTCTATGATGACAATTCGTTTACACCATCAGCCAAAATCACGAGTGAAGGCAACTATAGCATTATTAGTGACCATCTAGGAACGCCTGTAGAAGCTTATGATGATCATGGAGAGAAAGTCTGGTCGATAGAACTTGATATCTATGGCAGAGTAAAAGAATTCAATCATAAAAAAATAGGTGACTATATTTGTGAAGATTTACTATAACCTTTGACTGAAGCAACTGACAGTTCCAAATCCTTATGGACCGTATTTCCTTCTATTTTCCGAAGCCAAATACGTGCCGGTTTCCATAGTGTTGCTTTTAAGTACTTACTCATTTGTAAGTAGGTCCGCGAACTGTTTGTGTGAAGCTGTGCTAGCACATTTAAGCAGTAAACGATCATCGCAATGTACACTTGATTAATCAGAATCATTTTATCCGATAACACTGATGACTGTTCAGGTACATCAAAGGATTCAATCAACCGTGTCACGGCATTTTTTCGTAAGCGTGAGACAAAGAAAAATCCGTCATTTGTCATGCGGTCAAAGCGCTCATAATCTAAGTAGCCTCGGTCAAATACGTACATGCACTCCTTGTCACCCACTAGAATTTCAAGCTGACCATGATCATGTGCTTTCGCATTCGTCAGGACCGCTTTATCAGGGTACGAACAACAACCCTTTTCTAGGTAAACAAGGCGCAGATTTTATTTTACGGAATTCAGCCCATCTATGGTTGTTTAAGTTCAATGGCAGTGTGCTGGAATCAATGATTTTCAGTGCTGTTGTGTTTTTTCGACGCTGCTCAAAATACGTTTTCTCTGGTTCAATATATCATGTTGGTGAGTGGGACTATCAATATGACGAAAATCTTGTAGCTCAAAATTCATTACCAACATATGCAGTAATTGAAGAAAGAGATTTTGAGTATAGTAGTGAGTTTGGATGGAGAGAGGTAGGTTGGTCTATATCTTTGACCGATTCGAAGCTTTTGGGACAATCCTTATCTGAGCGTGAAATTAATGAAATTATACAAGGTCAGCAAATAACAGATTTAGAAATCCGTCTATTACAGGGAGGGCTATTACATGACTGATTTTGAAAAATGGAAAGCTAGATACGATAAAAATTGGATAACTAAACAACAATTAAAAACGATAGTACAATTACAAGTATTTACAGCAGCAGAATATGAACAAATTACTGGGGAAGTTTACATAGCATAAGCTTTTTATTTTGTCTTGATTGTTCAAAAAAAGTTAGAAGCTAAAAAAGCTAAAGTTTATTTAGTTAAGTGTGGTGAAACGGAGCGAAACTAGTTATAGGGTGGAAAGACATAGCGAAAAACAACAGCAATAAGTTACCTTACACGATTCAGATAGGTCAAAAAATTAAATACTAGTCTATCTGCATCAGCACGTTATCGACGTAAAAATGTCAATTTGTCATACGTATTTGTAAATTAGGTTGCATATTTTTCATGTTAGGTATAAGTTTATATGGTTGTATTTTATACAGTGATAAAGTAGTTAAGGAGAAAAGTAATGACCAAAATTAAAAAGATTTTAACAACTCCATTCCTTAAAATGTACGTCTCTATTATAATTGCAATTGCAATTGCAATCGAAGCTGGTTTTTATAAATTGGCTGTGACTAGCGCATTTGAAATACTTGTAATCACAATTATTACAAGTTGGATTTTCAAAAAGAGAAAGATACTTGCTTACATTTTCAACTCACTATTAACATTTATGGTGTTAGCGCAGGTTATTAGCTGGCTTTTTTCAGGAGGCTATATCTCAGCCATTATGATTGGAAATATTGCATTTGTTAAGGCACTTGGAGATGAACTTCCAATGTATATTTTAGGTAGTGCTATAATCATTTTTATTTCTTTTTATCCAATATTCTTTTTGAAAAAAAATATATATTTAGGGAATTTTGGTAAGTTGGTTTGTGTTATATCACTTGTTATATTAGCATTTATAATTGGTCTAGGTTTATCAAAGAAACCAGTTAAAGATTCTGCGCTCTCAAACCTATTTTACACAGGTCATCAAGTTGTAGCTAGTAAGTATAAAACTTATATGTTAAAGAAAACTAGAGAGGAACTCATTGCAAAACAAATTGGGGAATTTGAGAAAAAATCGGTTGATAATGGTATTAAGAAGCCGTCAAATTTAGGGTCAAAACCAAACGTTATTATTATTTGGACTGAAGGTATGTCTAAAGAAGTGATCGATGGTAGTGTTAAAGATTTAATGCCTAATATGCAAAAGTTTGAATCAAAATCTATTTCATTCGAAGATTATTATAATCATACAGCGGCTACACTTCGTGGACTTCGAGGACAGATGATTTCTGGATATCAATACCCAGATTTAGACGTAGATTCCAAGTCGCTTCAGAAAAGTCCGCTCGTCTCTTTGGTGGATATTATGAATGATAAAGGATACGAAACTATTTTTATTAACTCTGAGCCAAATATTAAAGTTTTTACAGAGTTCTTAAATTCATTGAGATATGACAAAGTTGTTGATAATGGTGATTTAACAGAATACGCAACAGACAAAGAAATGTTTGAACAATTAACAACTGTCACGCAAAAAGCCGAACAACCCTATTTTCTTGGAATGTATAACATTGGAACTCACCACGGGTTTGACAGTCCAGACGTTAAGTATGGTGATGGAAAAGACAAAGTACTAAACCGTTGGACTAACTATGATAGATGGTTTGGTCAATTCTTTGGAGAATTTCAAAGCAACTCAAAGTATGATAATACGATTTTGATTGTAACAACTGATCACGCATCTTATAACTCACCAGAGTATAAAGAAGCATTGAACTCAACTCAAGAAACATTCATATCAAAAATCCCTTTTATGATTTACTATAAAGGCGTTGAACCTAAAAAAATCAGTGTGTCAGGAAGAAACTCATTAAACTTAACGCCGACAGTCCTAGACCTTCTAGACTATCAAAAAGAGAAAAATTATTTTTTAGGTTCTTCATTATTTGATAGCAAAGATGTCTCTGCCTATGAAACGATTAGTGCGATTGGTGACAGCTATTTTAAAACTACAGTTGATGGCGTGGCGGAAATTAAAGATATTACTTCGATATCTGCTATAAAGAATATACAAGATTTCTATTCAATTTCTAGTAAGTAAATCTGGTGTTTCATAAACATTACAAGTATTACGAAGTTAGGCGAATTAAATTTAAAGAATTAACTTCTTCATATTTGTGCCAAAATGTTAATAAAGTATTTCAAAAATAAATAACAGATTTCTAACAGAACTTTTCAAACCGATATGTTTTTATTTAGCCCTCCAAACATTTGGAGGGCTATTTATATACAAAAATACAGAGGAGCGTGAGCTTACATGGAGGGAATTAATTTGAGTTATTTAGAAGTTGCACATTTATATTTATTTGGCGGTGTTAAATTTCTACACCTTTTATTACTTTTGATGGGACTTGATATTGTGACTGGTATTTTTAAAGCTATAAAAAACGGTAACTTATGGAGCCGGAAAAGTTTGTTTAGATATGCTCGTAAATTATTGGTATTGATTGTGATCATTACGGCAAATATTATTGACCAGGTACTGAGCCTTGGGGGAACTTTGACCCTTGCGACAGTGCTTTTTTATATTGCCAATGAAGCATTCTCTATCACGGAAAACATGGCCGAATTAGAAGTGCTGGTGCCACAAAATTTGGCCGAAAAATTAAAGGTAATTGAAGCGACAAACCATGAGAAACCGATTGTATCAACGGTGGTTTTAGAAGAGCTGGCTGGTAAAGAAGTAGATGCAGAACTACGAAAGGGTGATGAAAAATGAGTATAACAACAACTAACCGAGACTTATCAGCACTCACTGGAGCTGCACAATTAGCCTGCCGTCTATTATTTCAAGAATGCTATAAGGCTGAGATCAATGCTATCTTTATAACGGAGACTCATCGATCACAGGCGCGACAGAATTATTGTATGAACAAGGTCGGACACGGCTAGTTGATAGCAGTGTCAAAAAGCTCTCTAAAGTAACATGGACAAAAGTTTCCAATCATACATCGGGTAGAGCGTGGGATATTGCTGTTGCTCCACCGAGAAACCTATATGATCTTACCACTCTAAAAAAAGTGGGTGCTATTGCTAAAAAGCTTGGCATTACATGGGGTGGCTACTGGCCAGCGAGCCAATATGATGCAACTCAATTTGAAATCCCGATGAATTGGAAAGCACAGCTTGCTACAAATTAGAGGGCACTGTGATGGTTCGATCCAATAGTAAGTTGCGTGTCCAATTGATTGTAAGCGACAAGGGACAAGCCATTGAAGGTGTTAACGATGGTAGATTATATCGGGTGCAATCTGGAACTTTTAAAGCGCAAGTTCAAGCCAATGCTGCCAAGGCGGCTCTCAGTAAATATAATATTGCCTACCCGGATTATGTGCGAGTAGTGCAAGCGGGATATGACTGGCGATTTATCACGGGAACTTACCAGACGCAGGCTGTAGCCAATAATGCAATTAAAGAAATGAAGAAGCAGGGCATCTTACAAAATGCGGAAGCAGTTCCTTCATAAAAACCAATCTCGTTACCTTAATTGGTAGCGGGATTTTTTATGCTAGATTTATTTACTTTCTACCAAATAAAAAAACGCACCCGCTGTGTTTTTGAAAATGACAATTTTTTTAAAAGTGAAAAAGTAACCAAAAGATAACATAAAATTTGGAAAAATCCAGAAACTTAAGAAATCCAATCTTTGTACATGTGGGAAAAACCTTGATATAATAAGCGTTGCGAATATAAATGAAAGAAGGCGATAATATGAACGCTTACGATGAATATATGAAACAGGTAGTGAAACCGATGCGTGAGGAGTTAGTCGGGGCCGGATTTACGGAGCTTACGACGGCTGATGCGGTGAATGAGTTTATGGCGGCGGCGAAGGGGACTTCGTTGGTTGTGATTAACTCGGTTTGTGGTTGTGCGGCTGGATTGGCGCGTCCGGCTGCTCGCGAGGCAGTGGAGGCGGTTAAGCCTGATCATCTTGTGACTGTCTTTGCGGGCCAGGATCCTGAAGCGACTGCTGCGATGCGTAGCTTTTTTGAGGATGTGCCACCAAGTTCACCATCAATGGCAATTTTAAAGGATGGGCAATTGGCATACTTTATTCCACGTGAACAAATTGAAGGGTTCCCTGTGGAGCAAATCGTTACACATTTAACAGGTGTTTTAGAGCAAACATGCGAGAAGTAAAAACGATTGTTACAACAGCGGGCAGACCAGACGATTTATCGTTGGGGCTCGCTGCTTTGGCGTGTAAACAAGTAGATGCATCGTTTGAGCCGAGAAAAAAGCGTTCTGTTCGGAAGATCTCTCAGGAATTGCATGCACATGTAATCGTTGCTGGGAAAAATCGTTTCGAGTATTATGCTTTTGGTGCCAATGAGCCGTTTTTCTTTCATCCGAATTCAGCAGCGTTTCGCTTAAAGCGTGTAGCTCGTGGGGAAGTGGAGCCGTTTTTGGAAGCGGTACAGCTTGAAAAAGGAGATTCGGTGCTTGATTGTACCCTAGGACTTGCTGCGGATGCTATGCTGGCGGTTTATACAGTTGGCAAAGCAGGGCGAGTCGTTGGGCTAGAAGCAGATCCGAATGTGGCATTTATTATTAAGCAGGGGATGCAATCCTACGATACGACAGAGCTACCGTTAACTGCATGTATGCGTCAAATTGAAGTGGTGCAGGCTGAGGCCATAAGTTATTTGAAAACTTTGCCTAACAATTCGTTTGATGTCGTCTATATGGATCCGATGTTTGAAGAAGTTATTGAAGAAGCCAATAATTTTGCAGCATTACGCATAGCTGGCGAACATGTGACATTAACGGAAGAATGGGTAAATGAGGCAAAACGAGTGGCGAGAAAACGGGTAGTGTTGAAGGCTCATTTTCGCTCAGAATGGTTTGCCAAATACCATTTTCAGCAATTAACAAGAACAACTGCGAAGTTTCATTATGGTGTTCTGGATGTTGAATGAAGTAACTATTGTGTTTTCAAGAGGTTTGTTCATTGTGAACGGGCCTCTATTTTTTATCTAAAATTCAAAATATGGTAATATAAAGCAGTGTTAGATTGTTCATTGATTGGAGTGTTCTAGTACCTTTTTGTTATGGGGGAAGTGTCAGGATTGCTTGAAAATGAAGTTGAGGTAGGAAAATTGAAGATCTCTTAGCGATATAAATCAATATTGAGGGGGATGTATGAATCAAGAAGCATGACAGCAGACAACATTCCTCGTTAAGCTCGTGGTCCACCGTGGCCAATTATATCGCAATTAAATAATTCATTCACAAGGAGAGGCAAATATGATTGGTCCGGGAAAAGTATCTAGAGAAGAAAGAATGGAAATTGCTTATTCAATTGCCAACCAAGTTTTAGAAAGATATGGTTCGAGGGTACAAGCAATTGGGGTTTACGGTTCATTAGCCCGAAAAACAGATGGACCATTTTCTGATATAGAAATTAAATGTATTTTAAACGCTTTAGATGAAGACTTTTGCTATGAATGGACAGCCGGAGATTGGAAGGCAGAAGTGAACTTTGACAGCGCAGAACATATGATCGAAGAAGCGACTATAGTTGACGAAAATTGGCCACTGACGCATGGACAATTTTTCAACATTTTACCTATTTATGACCCGGAGGATTTTTTCTCTGAACTAAAAGCAAAAGCTAGCTCAGTAGATAGCTCGATATTTAAAGAAGCGATCTGTCGAACTTTAGTAGAAGAGATGTACGAGTATATTGGCAAAATGAGAAATATTGAAATACAAGGTCCTCAAACATTTTTACCGATTTTGGCGATGGAAATTGCTACAGCAGGTGCGATGATTTTAGGACTACACAATAAACAATTTTTCACAACATCTTCTCAAATATTACCGGAAGCATTGTCGTTTTCAGATAAACCTGAGGGATACGAGGTTCTATGCGAGTTGGTGATGTCCGGTAATCTCACTGACCCACAACAAATTATTGTAATGTGCGATAACTACTGGGGTTCTTTACTAAAATGGTCAGCTCAACATGGGTATCAAATTGAATGTTCGACTGTTATTCCTTGGTAACTTGAAATGGAATCTTTACTTTTAAAAAACTATGTGTTATAATATGAATCGTGCTATTTTAGGTAGCATATTTACGTAAACTGGAATTCTGCTTTTTGTTTTTGAAGATACTTATTCACACTGGCGCATGCTTTGGGGCTGCAAGGACGCAAAAGAAGGTTGGGTTTGCGTTGCTTAAGTTAGAAAGCACACAGTGGAATTTTACCGCGGTGATGAAACTTCTACGTTTCAATATAATATTCCCCAGATGATTGGGTTGAGACTATACAATTTACGAAACATGTTACCTATTAAATACTAAAGGGGTGGCTTCGCAATAGCGAGGCTGCCCCTTGTCCAATTTACGGATAAAAGCCTAGCTATGATAATACTATCGAAAAGACACATAGAAGAGTCTGAATTTGAAAGTGTAGAGCATTTTAAAATAGAATTAGAAAAATACATAACATATTACAATACAAAACGAATTAAGGCAAAATTAAAAGGTATGAGTCCAACACAATATCGAACTCATACCCAAAACGTTGGCTAATGTATTAACTATAACTTTTACAGGGCAGTTCACAGCCGATAGTTTTGATAAAAAGTAAAAAGCCTACAGAATATTGATGTAGTAGGCTTTGTGGGAATTAATTATTGCGCTTTGTAAAATAATTATATTAGTCCGTAAAGCATAAAGATGATAAATAACCTAACATTAATAAAAGACCAATACCCATTGCGATTTCCATGTTTTGTACCTCCTTTTAAAAAAACGACACATTTATCCTGCATACTGAGAGTAAATGCCCGATTAGTTTGGGACAACAGGATGATGATCATACAAGCGTTATCCCAGGATGTGAAGTTTTTACTTTATACATAAATATTGTACAATGAATTATAGAAATATGAAACCTTTTATAGACTTGAGCGTATATATAAGTAATAGAATTACCAATTTGTACATAAAGAGAAGGTGTAAATTAATGAAGAAATGGGTTCAAAAAAGTATCGTCATTATGGTTGCGTTTTTAACATTTGGATTAATTACGCCAACACATGAAATATGGGAAGCATTTGATCAAAATCCATCAAATCGTTCTTCTATCGGACCATCACCTGGGACAAGCACTGCAGAAGCGACTGCTCTTCCGATAGAAACAGCAATACAAGAAGATCCGGTTGACTATAGTGCATTGCTCGTAGATGCGGCGAAAGAGCAATCGTATATAAAATTTGGCACAAAAATCGGTCCGAAAATTAGCGATGAATTTGATTCCATTATCTTCCCGAAAATGGAGGAAGCCATTGTGATGACAGTAACAAGCTTAGACGATACGTCATTAGCATCGTTAACAATTTCAGAAAAGCCGAGTGGTAACTATGGGGAAAAAATTTTTAATATTACTAACAATGAATCAGGCATGGATTTAATTCGATTCCATGTCCGCACAGAGAAAAGACCACAGGATGGCTATTATTACAACTTCCACTACCACAGTGCCGAGGACGACTTTATAGCACATAACAATTTAGGGGATATTTATTGGGAGAAAAACACGCCGCCGAAATGGTTATCCTAAATATCACGAAAACTCGCTTATAATGATATGCTCTCCATTAGGTAGACAGATTAAAAAATAAAAATCTGTTTATCTAGGGGGGCATTTTTTATGGCTCGAAGTAACTTCTCAAAAGAAGACTTCACCACAAGGAACAAAGAAATCGGCCTTGAAGAATCCACTTCCTGGAATCCCTATTCAAAAGAGTTCAAGTTAGCGGCCGTACAGGACAATCTATCTAGACAAAATTCTCTAAAAGAAGTAACGAGGAAATACAAATCCGTTTTAAGAAATTGGATTCAAAAGTATAATAGTCATAGAGAATTAAATAGACAGATTAAAAAATAAAATCTGTTTATCTAAGGTTTTTCTCTATAGAAAAGAGTATTTAACATGGTGTTCGCCAATATATGGTTGAGTTGGTACCATTTTCTTTTATTTCAATAAGGTAGAAAAGAAAAGAGGATGGGACAGAACTCGAGAAATAGCGAAAATGAGTAGTAACTTTTTCGCTTCACTGAGTTAAACATCCTTTCGTAAATCAAAAAAATGTTAGGCTGATTGTATCTCGGTCTAACATTTTTTCTTTTGATCCTAGCCTCTTCTTACGATTAGTCAACCTTATTTAATGTATAAATTTATATTTTTTGGGGTGTGAAGTGGTGAGGTATACCCCTCACCACTTCACACTCATTTTTAAATACGCCAAAAAGACCTGACGATTTTTATTTTTTCGAAAGGTTGCGGTTTCCCAGACTGGTACCGCATAATATCAATGCCTGCGTAAGCGTTCAGTTGTTTCGCATTTTGAAAGCGGCGGATGTCACCAATTTCTCCAATTAATCGGCACGCTGTTGTATCGCCAATCCCAGGAATCGAACGAAATACTAGATAGTCTTTTCGTCCTTCCGACAATTCCACCATCTGTTTAGTAAATCCGCAATACGAGCTGCGTAATCTCGTGCTTGATCACAACGAACATCTGTGGGTTTAATCGCGGGGTAACTATTTTCAGCTGCTTCTAATCATGTAATAGCTTTAGCTTCCGCACGCATTAGCGATAGGTTTTTTCGCGTATTGGCCTTTAAACGATTTTTAATCATCGTTTTTGAATGGGCCTGTAAAAGTGCGGGATGTGGATATAGTTGTTCAATAGTTAAAATAATGCTGAACTCGGTGTATTCAGCTTTTCTAATTCTGGAAAACGCAACTGTAAAATGGCATGCATGCTATTATCGTCATAACGAGTCGGTGCACGCATCTGTTCATAGTAATCGTCTTGTATGTACGTTGTTTCGCGATCCATTTTGAAATGTGTCTCGCGAGTTCATGGGCATCACTGATATCGGTTTTATTGCGACGCATCGTTGCCATCTGTAAATTCGCTTCAAGTGGATTCATGCAAGCCGTAATCTTTGAAAAACGCTTCGATAGGTTTTGAATAGATGCCTGTTGCTTCAAATACGATATCTGGTGCTTATCCATCTTGCCTTGTCATCTCTTCCATTCGTTCGTGTAATCGCTCAAAATCACGCCGTGTATGAGGTACACACCTTCAAACACACATTGGCGGTGACCATTATAAATGGCAATGGTACTTTTCCTTTACTGACATCTAACGCAAGGACATGTTTCATCTCATTCTTCTCTTTTTGACCAATCATAGAAGCCTTCACAGTACCTTATCGATTCCACTTTCTTATACACGATCTCTTAGGACCCAACATACTAAACTGATTCATAGAAGGGCGTGAAGTTAGCTGGTTTTATATACGGACTCACAAATAGTCCCAGAGGCTAGTCGGCTTTTCTTCACTTCTACTATAAAAAAATAGTAGCACAAACCATGGCCTTGGTTTGTACTACTAATGTTAGTATGTTTAAATTATTTTTGAGTAATGCGCTCGAAAAACGCTTTTGTTTTTTCTATATCCGCTACATGTCGATTGCATGTTTGGCTATCTGCGCAAATGTAATTACTATAATTCGTGAACGTTCCGACGATTTGCCCTTTTACAGACGTTGTAAATAGGCCAACTTCAGAATGGCGGTTACATAGTGCACATATTCCTTTAATTGTATTGTTAGAGAAAGTTCCTTTAATCGCTTTTAGCTGTTCATCTTGTTCGAGTAGGACGTATTTTCGATGTGTACCGGGATCATCCCAAGCTAAATAACAAATCTGCTGAAAGTCCATTTCTTCAAGCTTCGGTAGCTTGAGCTTTTTTTCCTTTTTAAATAAGCTCTTCAGTGTGCTTGCAGTAACTGCTTTGAAAGGGATGACATATGGTTTTAAGCGCTCTAAATACGCTTCACCCTGTGCACGATCTGTCACATTAAAAAGCTGTTCAATTAGCTGAGCTTCCGCAGTGGGGAGCGCTAATTTTGCTGTAATTTCGCTTTCAACAATACCGTGTACGGCTAGGATAACGTTTTTATCCTTTGTTGTGGCAAGTGTTTGTATAATTTTATTCATTTGCTGCTCAAGTAAATGATAGTTTGCGACCGTTAAAAATGGTTGAATTATTTGGTTTTCCATTTGAATTCACTCCTGTATAGTAGGCTTTTTTTTAAGGTTTAAGGCCTAAAGAGATCATTCAGTTTTGATATTTGCGTTCACTTTTCTAGACCTCTTTGACCTGTAAAGTGTTTAGTCTAGAGCAAGCATTACAAAAGAATGCGTCCATTTCGATTCCTCCTTGAAAAGAAAACTATTCTTATCATAGCATTTTTTTGGAATTTGATAAAGTTTGAAAATTCACTAACTGCAATATGTAATAGTTGGTATAATAGTTATATTTATTCGTTGTAAAATGTATGGAACAGGTAAGCGGTCATGAAAGCTTACATATTTGGAGAGGGATTATTCGTAACTATCAAAGGATATTTCGTACTAATAGATCTTCCAAACTCGTCATCGATTGAAAACCTAGGAGGAATTATTATGCGAAATCAACAAGTATGTAATTTAATCGGCAACAATGGGATTCCAATATGTGATGAAATAACATTAGCAAAGCAATGTGGCTCCTAATGGGTCAGGTTGTTTTTCTGTATATTAAAGGATGATGCTAAGAAGTTGATTGTGAAGAAAAATCCTATTTTCGAGGTTTCATCACCTACCATTTCTCGCTATACTTGATGGGTAGTAGGTTCATCACCAAAAGTTGTGGCTGACTTTTGTTAAACCGTCTACTTAGTAATTAGTTGATTTTTGTATTGGCTGGGCGACTCCTTGGGGACACGTTTTGGTGATGATCCGGGTAGCAAGAAAGAGAGGAAAGAAATGAAAAAATTACTATTTGTTTTATTATTTAGTGTTCTAGTGGTGGGAGCGGCCTTTATCATTTATTTAAAAAGCAACCCTCCGCTTGTCATGAATAGCTATACGAATCCTATCGATGATTCAACTATAAAAATCGTAGAAATAGAGAATAAAGGACTACGTGACATAAAGCTTCAGCAAATACTTGTCAATGATAAAGTGCCTGAAAATGTTGAGCTCGTCGTGAGTAAGTCTGAACCGTTTGAAGCGGAAACGAAGCTAGTGGGTAATCCGAATATTTCGTATCATAATTTAAGGCAAGTAAACATTTTTCCTAGTCAATACATAGATCGCAAGGCTATAGGAAAGCAGCCTCAGCATTATGCTGTGAAGGTTGAAGCACCTACAATTAAAAAAATAACGATCAAGTACGATTATTTAAAAATGCCATTTACTTTAACAGCTGAGTTACAAGCTACTAACTAAAGTGAAAAGATAATCAGTGGGGGGCTGAGAACCCTATCTCTACAGATAAATCCAAAGCAGCGTGATTCTAGCGGTAACCATAAGTTACATTCAACTAGCTGGAAATACTTTGCGATTAACCATTATATAATAAAAAAGCTATTTGTTAGGAGGGAAGATCTGATGAATAGCTTTTCTATTTGGTTGGGAAATAACGGATCTTATCAATATTAAAAGGAAGGTGCATCTCGGTCGAATTCCGGACAAAATAGGTCAACCTAATCAAGATGCCTAGAAGTTCGAAAGTAAATCAAATCTATATGGGAAAAATCCCATTATATAGGCAACCACTTTTATTATTGGTAACAATTGCTCACGAAGGATGGGAAGAATATGTAAGAGCCTAGAGCAAAAGATTACTAATCAACAATCGAAAAGGACTGACGTAGAACCAAAGGAAAACACGTTGGCATTTGTGGAGCAGCAATTGCGAGTACTTATAGGCGCCGCTCTTCTATTAGGTACAATAGTGGGCATTCTACTATTGCCGACATTGTGGCGATATTTTCAAGCATTTATCTAAGGAAAAAGGTTCTATACCAGCATTATTCAAAAAAGGATGTAGTATTGAGTATTTCAAACGGGGAATAATACATATTCATTTGCCAAGCTTTTCATACTGGAAGGGGGTTAGCTAGTGTGATATCCCCCTAAAATTATTTATCGTTACTATCGTGATAATGGTGTTTCATACAATTGGTGTCCTGTCTGTACTTTACGCATCTTTGTTAGCTCCTGAAAGATTAACAACGGCTATAAAGTGAAGGCTAGGCGACTCCTTGGGGATTAGCAATAGGGGAACGAAGGCTAAAACTATCACGTCATGATAACGCCTTCGTGACCAACATCGTGTTGCTGCTGTTGCTACGTTAGCACTACGCTTTCGCACAAAAAACATCTGTTGGCCCGAGACCCTGAAGCGAAGTGGCTCATCGGACGCCCCCGCCGGAACGGAAATCAACTACATGTTACGGTGATGAACCAATATTTACTTAAAAATGTAGGTTTTTTCTTCAATTTTGCTACTATTAATCAATTTTCAAGCATACAATAAATTAAACGACATAGATTTAATTGGCGCTGTTCTTTTGATAATTACTTTTCCCTAAAAGGATAGTTTGTGTCCCAATGACCAAGTATTTATGATAAGTCTTCTGATTATGTTGCTTAAAGGATGCTAAAAAATATACTTGTCGATTGGGATGAATAAAAGTATGTTGAGAGAGGTCTATTTTTTTACGTATTAAATTTGTTTTTAGATGAAATATTTCCTCAGCCTTCGGTACGTCCTTAAAGGCTATTTTTGACGAATGTCTAAGGAAGCATCATTATATTCCTCATAGATTGTCCTATCAAATTGATGATAAAAATCATTCTTAGTATGAAATGTCTGATATTGATTATTAGGATATTTATAAGATGTAGTTCCAGAAGGTATGCAAAGAATAGTGCTGTATTTTCTACTGAATCTTGAGGCTGCTGTAGTAAAAAGCTTGAAACGACCAATGATTAAAAAATACCTGCATTTATAGGCCTCCTTTTCCTGTCATAAAGAAGGTTTATACGTATCTTTTTAACAGCAATAGGAATTGGTGAAATCTCTATAACCGACCTACTATACAGGATAATTAGCTGGCCTTATTGATCGCTATTGAATATTTATTTAGTAGGACATCTAATTCTTGACTACAATCTACCACGCTAGGATGGGTGAAACCTAAATCCATAGCCTTTTTATACATATCATTCCTTTTGTTTTCAATCTCCATCTTCAAGAATTGTTTAAACGATATATTAACCAAAATCTTTTCCCCCTAAATTTTTTTCTTCATATTCTTGAAATACATTGACCTCGATTCAACTTTTTTATTGTATCTCACCTAAAATGAAAAATATGTCATATTGTGTATAGGTTGAGAAATTCGTAATTTAGTCATAGAAAAATATATACATTATTAAGTGTGGAAAAATAAGGGAATTTTAAATGAGGTAATTTGGACTATCTATGTTTCTTTTTAATGTATTGTTTGTGTGATTTTTTTACCCTTTATATAAGAATGTTACGGTTTTTTTCGCCGTATTTAAGAGAAAAGGTGAAGGGTGATATTTAATGGATGTGCTTCTTTTTTACTATATAAATCTATGTCGAAATTGACTGAAATTTTAATAGGCTTCGTATCTTGTCACAATTTATCAAATAAACTTCTTTGTTGTTTGTTATTGAAGGGATTTTACTTCGGTTAATAATGTTGAGAATTTTCGAAATAGATGGAACGGTAGGTAAATGAGTTTGTGAGTCTATTAAATGATAGGGGGAGGTATACGGTGTTGAAGTTAAGGTTGCCATTATACGTTTCTATGTTAATGTTAATGGCATGTTCAGAAGTGAAAACAAAAACAGGCGAATCTCCAGGATCAACAGCGATACCTAACCATTCCGTTCAACATGAGGAAGCATCAAAAGCAACCCCTCTAATCATTGATAAGGATTATGATTTTACATATTTAGAGGAATTGTCAGAGGAAAAACGAACTTTTTATGAAGTATTCTTAAGCAAAGGACATATTAATAGTCTAAAGACTTTTACACCAGAGGAAATGGTGTTAATAATGATGAATTTAATATTTGAGCATAATTTTGATAAACTCTATGCAATGACCTACAATAACAATGAGCTTCCAGATAAACAAACCTTTATCGCAGAGTATATCGATTATTTATTAGATGAGGATATACAGAATTATTTAATGTACAGATACTACGATAGTATTTCTTTGAATCAAGATTCTAGCACTGAAAGTATAGCAATTGTTCAATTAGAGATCATTTTTGGAAGCTCTCACTACGACAAGACATATGTCTTATTAAAAGAGGATGGTATGTGGAAGGTTGACCTATACAATTATATAAAAGAAAAGAAGGCAAAATCTGAAGAAAAATAGAGGGAACTAAGACACTTGCCTTCTCACTATACTGCTGATGAGTATAATCGCCCGCTATACCTCCACTTGTCTCACATCATGTTATGTAACATTTGCGCATATTTATTGTCACATATCTACCTAAAAAGAAATAGACTATTATTTCAATTTTTAGTAATATGTAGGTAGCGTCATGCTGATTTTTGTAATTTCCCATCTATCGGATTGTATAGATGGTTTTTTGGTATGAGGACGTCTTTTCTGATGTTTTGCGCCACAAAATTGTAACAATGCCGAAAATAATATTATTTAAAGGGGAATGATGGCACTTATTTTAATGAATGACGTTATTTTTATTAGGAATAATTATGCGATTTCCCGAAAAAATACATTGGAGGATGTTGCATTGAGTAAAGAATCATTATTAAGTTTAAGTAGTAATTCATTGTTCTTGGCATTTATTTTACTACTGATCACTATTATACCGATTGGACTTGCCGTGAAATCAAAAGGAAAGATGTTTGGAAAAGTCGGGCTTCTACTTACATATATTGCTTTTACTTTACAGCTAGTGTATTTCATATTAAGGTGGATTGCTGTTGATCATGCACCTGTAAGTAATATGTATGAGTTTATGACGTTCTTTGGTATCATGCTTACTGGTAGCTATTTGATCATTCATTTTTTATATAAACAAATTGTAGTAGGTTTGTTTACCATTCCTGTGTCATTAATTATTCTCGGTTATGGAAGCGTTTTTACAAAAACGGTTTCACCACTTGTTCCATCACTGCAAAGCAATTGGTTAACGATTCATGTTATGACAGTTGCATTTTCAAGTGCTATTTTATCGATTTCGTTCTCAACCGGTATTATTTATTAAGAACATTAGATGTTGCTAAATTCTCGCTTAGTACACTCTTCTTAGAAATTGTGCTGTATTATTTAGTTGTTGTGATTGGCTTTATCGGCGTTGCCACATATTTTGACATAGCGGCAGATAAAGTCGAGGTTCAATTTGAAAATAAGCTAGACAAGAAAGAAACTGCCGTTTATACGATGACACCGCTAATTGTCAATAAAGATGCAGTAACATCTAGTGGGGATCAGGTTGGCGTTTTACAGATTACAAATAAGATAGATGCGAAGAAATTAAATGCTATCCTATGGGCATTTATCGTCGGCACGATTTTATATGCAGTGATTTTCCTCATTACGAGAAGACCGTTCATTGATTTATTAAAGCCATTAACGAATCGTGTGCAACCAGCATTAATGGATGAAATTACATATCGAGCTGTTGTGATAGGTTTTCCGTTGTTTGCTTTAGGTGGACTTTTGTTTGCCATGATATGGGCGCAGATTGCTTGGAGTAGGTATTGGGGCTGGGACCCTAAAGAAGTGTGGGCACTTATTACATTTTTATTTTATGCCGCTTTCCTCCATTTCCGACTTTCCAAATTCTAGGAAGGGGAAAGGACAGCTTGGTTAGCGATTATTGGCTTTGGCATTATCGTGTTTAATCAGGTATTTGTAAATTTAGTCATTGCAGGTTTACATTCTTACGCATAAGGATGTATTGAATGGATTACTTTCTTAAGCTGAATGTAGGGAGTATGTTATATGGGTAAATGTTCTTTACTTCTCTTGAAATGCAAGTAAATTATTATCGCATTGTGAGATTCACGTGGTGGGAAGGTCAATAGTTTGATTTTATATCATTGCTAGTGCTTGTTGTAGCAACTATAAGCTAACATTTAAATTTTTGGCTGCCCTATACATCTTCATTTATTTTTAAATTTGCACCTGTGTATCCGATCACTTTTCGGGGAGATAAGTCTGCGCTCGTAAAAGGGCTCATTCTTTTTGCAATGCTTGTTTTATCCATTTTTATGCTATCATTAAAAATTTGAAGCTGTATAAATAATTAACGATAGAAAAGAGACATCCATAATTTGGATGTCTCTTGGATTTCGCACTGTTTATTCTAAAACTAAAGTTAAAGCTTTACAACATTCGTTGCTTGTGGTCCGCGGTTACCTTCTTCAACGCCGAACTCTACTTTTTGACCTTCTTCTAAAGTTTTAAAACCATCTGATTGGATAGCAGAGAAATGTACAAATACATCATTTCCACCTTCTACTTCGATAAAGCCAAAACCTTTTTCTGCGTTAAACCATTTTACTGTACCTTGTGTCATGTGAACAACCTCCCAAAAAAATTAAACAATCATATTGCTTCGATCGCTTGCAAAAAAATCACATACTCAAAAGCTCGTATTACTTTTGAATACGTAATTTTAACGGCTAAGATGAAGTAATGTAATTATTGTTTTTATTATATAACAGTTCCGAATATTTATCCAGTATATTCCGTTTTTGGTAAGAAAAAAATTACGTTATATCTACTTTTAGGACTCATGACTAAAACATGTGGTGGATTTTTTGTTCTGGCTGGGCAAAAGCGTAGTGCAACGAAGCGACAGCAGCAACAAGATGTAACGTTTTTTGTCACAATTGAGAGTGAAGTCTCAAAAGAGCTAGAAAACAATTCCTTTGGCTCACATATGTAAATGTTGTATTTATTTTAAGGTGCCCAAATGTAGTTATTAGATGTTATAATGGTCAACAGCATACTTGAAGGAGCTGTTGATTGACATGGCGCATCCAGAAATCGCGTACTTAAATTTACTACGACATATATTAGAGCATGGCGTGAAAAAGGAAGATCGTACAGGAACAGGTACATATAGTGTATTTGGCTACCAAATGCGATTTGATTTAAACAAGGGCTTTCCTCTTTTAACGACAAAACGTGTACCATTTAAACTTGTAGCAAGTGAGCTACTTTGGTTCATGAAAGGGGATACAAATATTCGTTATCTCCTGCAAAACAACAATCATATTTGGGACGAATGGGCTTTTAAAAAATGGGTTGAGTCCGATGAATATTCAGGTCCTGATATGACAGACTTTGGTCGTCGTTGCTTAGTGGACGAGTCTTTCAATGCTGAGTACAAAAAAGAATTAGCTTCATTTTGTGAGCGTGTTTTAACTGATAATGAATTTGCACGTAAATACGGAGAGCTAGGGAATGTTTATGGCAAGCAGTGGCGTAATTGGACAACATCAACAGGGGAAAGGATCGATCAATTGCAAGATGTCATCGATCAAATCAAACACAATCCAGATTCTCGACGCATTATTGTTAATGCATGGAATCCAGAGGATGTTATCGATGCAGGAGCAAAGGGCAGTAAAGCTGCATTACCTCCGTGTCACGTGATGTTCCAATTTTATGTCGCAAATGGTAAATTAAGCTGTCAGCTAATGCAAAGAAGCCTTGATACATTATTAGGCTGTCCATTTAATATTGCTTCATATGCACTTCTGACACATTTAATTGCACATGAATGTGGTTTAGAAGTTGGCGAATTTATTCATAGCATTGGGGATGCTCATATATATTTAAATCACGTGGAGCAAGTAAAAGAACAGCTTTCACGCGAGCCTAAGGATTTACCAACCTTAAAAATTAATCCAATTAAAACATCAATTTTTGACATAGAGCTCGAAGATCTTTCTATCGAGGGCTATGATCCACACCCAACAATTAAAGCACCAATTGCCGTGTAAACTCCAAGCAGCAGCCGTTTTGGTTGCTGTTTTTTAAAGCGAACAAAGTGCGAAGGGGCGGGTAGAAATGCTAAAAAGAGAGCAAAATTCTCTAGCACTTTTTATGAAGGATGATTAAGTTTATGGAAATATTTCCGATATAAGTTTTAATATGGGAGAAAATAAAAATTTAGAGGTGAATAATGTGAGGAGATCATTGATTTTTCAAATAGACGGAAGAGGGCGTGAACAGCGTTTTAGAACGAACTTGCTTACGAATACTCCTCAACAAAAAGGGGAATCTATTCATCAACATGAGCGATCCCACATCTCTACTAAATTAACACAGGAACAAATACATAAAATGATGCAAGTTATTGAGGAAATTCGACTGGAACGTTATAAAGAAAGACTATAAATGTAAGTAACTTCTAAGCTATAATAGCTTAGGAGGTGTTTTATCATGAACGTGATCTTTGTAGATTCGGTTTTAGGTACGGAGCTTTTGCAAATGGTATCACATGATGTGGCAGGCATATTGGCCGCGGCACAAGGAGAAAGTGTGACGTTTCCAGTTGGCCATTTTAAGTATGAATTTCATAACTTAGACTTTTATGAGGATGATGGAGAAATACGACAAGAGTTAGTCATTTACGTCAAGAAAGTTTAATCATCGGATAATGCTCGGGTAAAATGTAAAAAATAAATACAGGTGCAAATAGAGCAATTAGCTTGCTTTTATTTAAACCTGTAACTACAATAGTTACAAATAGGTGGTGATACAGATGGTGAACAGTCGATATTCGGTAGCGATCCATATACTTTCGCTCATTGCAACAGCATCTGATAAAAGCCAGCTGACGTCTGATTTTATCGCAGGTAGTGTGAATACAAATCCAGTTGTCGTGCGACGAATGATCGGGGTGCTTAAAAAAGCGGGTTTGCTTACGTCACAACCAGGAATTGCAGGCTATGATTTATTAGTGGAGCCAAAAGATTTAACGCTATTAGCCATTTACCATGCGATTGATGGGCCAGAGCAGCTATTTGCGATTCATGATGAGCCAAATCCAGCATGTGCGGTTGGTCGAAAAATCCAACGGACATTGGAGGGTGTTTATACATCTGTTTGGCATGCAATGGAAGAACAATTACAAGTACAAACTTTACAGGATGTACTAGATCAACTTCGTTAACATCAACGAAGTCGATCTTTTGTATCCTACCTGTAACTAAAGTGGTTACACATGAAAAATAATAGGAATTATAAGGATGAAAATAGCAGTAATTGGTGTAACAGGGAAAGCAGGACAAAAAATTGTAGGGAGGCACTACAACGTGGTCATAATGTTACTGCAATTGTACGTTCAGCTTCAAAAGTAACAGCAAATATTCCTGTTATGGAAAAGGATGTTTTTGAATTATCCCAGGAAGATGTGAAAGACTTTGACGTTGGGGCTCCTTTTGGTCAGGAGGAATTACATGTGAAAGCTGGCCGCCATTTAATTGGTATTTTCACTAGTATTCATCCAAATTATTTGTTGTCAGTTTGCGGGTAGTCTGTTTGTAGACCTAGAGAAAACTGTCCGCGTAATGGATACACCAGATTTTCCAGAAATGTTTTACGCGACAGCTAAAAACCAAGGTGAAAATCTACGTGACTTACAACAATCTGCTATTACTTGGACATTTTTAAGCCCATCTGCTTTCTTTGATCCAGAAGGTCCACTTACAGGTAGCTATACTACTGAAGAAGATCATTTATTAGTAAATGCTGCTGGTGAAAGTTATGTTAGCTATGCAGATTATGCAGTTGCAGTGTTAGATGAAATTGAAAATCCACAGCATGTTAACAACCGTTTTACAGTTTCTTCTAATATGAATTAGAACGCAACAAAAACCTTCAAGTAATAAAAACGAGTAAAACTGTTTACTAAAGTAAAAAGTGTGTGGCCTTATAAACAGATGAAGTCGATATGAACAATCTTGAATATTTACTTGTCTTAAAGGTTTCAGCGTAGCGCTCGGTTGAATAATAATATCTTTTCTCGGAATTTTTCATTTTCCAGACAAATGACTGTTTACAATACGGCATTAATTAGCTACTATCAAGTGTGAGTATTACATAAAAGGAGACGACAATTATGTCCACACAACGTATAGAAAAAGACTTTTTAGGTGAACGTGTATTACCAAGCAATGCTTATTACGGGATTCAAACGCTTCGTGCGACTGAAAACTTCCCGATTACAGGCTATACAATTCACTCTGCTCTTATTAAAGCAATGGGTATTGTAAAAAAAGCAGCTGCTTTGAGTAATATGGAGGTACACCTACTTTCAAAAGAAATCGGGGATGCAATTGTCGAAGCTGCACAAGAAGTTATTGATGGTCAGTGGGATGCTGAATTTATCGTTGACCCAATCCAAGGTGGTGCTGGCACATCTATTAATATGAATGCCAACGAGGTTATTGCAAACCGAGCCTTAGAGATTTTGGGCAAAGAAAAAGGGGACTACCATACAATTAGCCCAAATAGCCATGTTAATATGTCACAATCAACAAACGATGCTTTCCCAACAGCTATTCATATTGCTGTGTTGAATTTGATAGATGAACTACTTCTTACAATGGAAAACATGCAAGCGGTGTTCCACCAAAAAGCGGAGCAATTTGCGCATGTTATTAAAATGGGACGTACGCATTTACAAGACGCTGTACCGATTCGATTAGGGCAAGAATTTGAAGCATATTGCCGTGTGATCACTCGTGATATTGCGCGCATTAACCAAACCCGTCCAAATTTATATGATGTAAATATGGGAGCAACAGCTGTAGGTACAGGTTTAAATGCATTTCCTGACTATATTCAATCAGTTGATGTTCATCTTGCTGAAATTTCAGGATTGCCGCTTAAAGGTGCTACACACCTGGTGGATGCAACACAAAATACGGATGCATATACAGAAGTATCAGGCGCATTAAAAATCTGTATGATTAATATGTCGAAAATTGCTAATGATCTTCGTTTAATGGCCTCTGGTCCGCGTGCTGGATTAGGGGAAATCGTTTTACCAGCGCGTCAACCGGGATCGTCTATTATGCCAGGGAAAGTAAATCCTGTTATGCCAGAGGTTCTGAACCAAGTTGCCTTCCAAGTAATTGGTAATGATCATACGATTTCTTTAGCGTCTGAAGCAGGACAATTAGAATTAAACGTAATGGAGCCTGTTCTTGTCTTTAACTTAATTCAATCTATTAGTATTATGAATAACGTGTTCCGAGCATTTACACAAAATTGCTTGAAGGATATTGAAGCAAACGAAGACCGCATGAAAGAATATGTGGAAAAAAGCGTTGGTGTACTAACAGCTGTGAACCCGCATATTGGCTATGAGGTAGCTGCACGACTTGCGCGCAAAGCAATCTTATCTGGTCGTTCAATTCGTGAGCTTTGCCTTGAAGAGGGTGTACTAACAAAAGAACAATTAGATTTAATTCTAGATCCTTATGAGATGACACATCCAGGAATTGCAGGATCAAGTATTATGAAATTAAAATAATCCATTATAAAAGCACTTTGTCGAGGGCAAAGTGCTTTTATAATGGATGAAAATTACACAGGTTAACGAAATTTTGGTGAGTGTTGTGGCGCTTTAAATAGAGATGGTTGATCCAGGCTACTCAGTTCCTGTGAACATGTGCAGTGCCGCTATTTTCGCTTATGTTGCCGCTGCCGCGGGAGATAAACAAAGTGTTGCTGTTGCTACGCTTTCGCACAATTAAAAAATGGTCTCCTAAGTTCCGTTTTATCCCTATACATTTAAGTGACATGCCTGAAAATACATGCTATGTGAAGTGGTGATTGGAGTGAAAGACCTTGGGGATAGACCCAAGAGCGTAAGCGGCTCATCAGACCCTCCGAGGAAAGCGCTCAGCCAGAACGGAAATCAACGCCTCGTTTTGCCAAAGAGTCATCCTTTTATATCATATCCTTATTGACACAATGGTTTTTGATACTACGAAAGCACTTTTTCTTTTGGAATTTATTTTTCTTACAAAAGTTGGGCTTTTTTCTGTGAATTTCAGGAAAATTAAACTATAATAATTATGTTGGAGTATTATTAAAGTTGGGGGAATTTAGTATGAGTATACGGAAAAAAAGTATAATTTGCTTTTCTGCTTTAAATGTTCTCATGGGTGTCATTTTAATTATAGACCTAGCAAATTTAACTTCATTAGAATGGCTATCCACTTTATTAACAGTAATAGGAATTACTATGACGTTAACGTGTATTTTCTATGTGAAATTTAAAATTATTAAGCCTATTAAACAATTAGCAGAATCCGCTCAAGCAATCGCTGATGGAAAATTGCGTACTGCTCCGATTGAAATTAATTCCAATGATGAGATTTCAGACTTAGCTAAAGCGTTTTTAGAGATGAAGGAACAATTATATACGATGACACAAAAAATTGCGAGTAGTTCTACAGATTTATCAGCGAGCATTGAGGAGCTATCAGCAAGTACAAATGAAATAACAGATGCAGTTAACGAAGTTGATTCACAAATGGAGAATTCGACTAAGGATCTAAAGAAAGTAGCACAGTCTGCAAATGAAAGTGCTATTGCTATGCAGGAAACTGCTGATGGCATTGAACGTATTACCGTGGCAACGCAAGATGTATTTGATCATGCAAAAGAAGCAAATGACATTGCAGGCAACGGTGCGGAAATTTTACACGTAGCTAAAAATCAAATGGAGTTTATTTCAACTTCTACTGAGAAAACAAGTGAATTAATGCAACAATTATCAGGTAAAATGACAGATATCAAATCTATGACAGACATGATTACAGCGATTACAGATCAAACGAATTTACTAGCATTAAATGCAGCAATTGAAGCAGCGCGTGCTGGAGAGCATGGTAAAGGCTTTGCAGTAGTAGCAGAGGAAGTTCGAAAATTGGCAGAGCAATCTAAGCAATCTGCTATTCAAATTGTCGAGCTTGTTGTTGGTATTGAAAGCGATACAAAACAAGTAGCTAGCTCTGTCGAAGAGGACTTGAAAAACGTTCAACAGGGCGTCTATGTCATCGATGAGGCGACAAAGTCATTTGGCACGATCTCTCAGCATGTTAACAAAATGACGAACCAACTTGAGGATATTTCCGCAACAGCAGAAGAGCTTTCAAGTAGCGCGAATGAGGTTACAACATTAGTATCGACAATCGCAAATGGAATGGATAGTTTGTCTCATTATACAGGGGTCATTCTGCAATCAGTTGATGAGCAAAGTGCCTCCATGCAGGCAGTTAACATGGTAGTGTCACAAGACTTATGTGTACAAGTTGAAAATTTACAAAAACTTACACAGAGATTTAGTGGACAATAATTGAAAGAAATATTCTTCATTAAAAAAGGCTATTTTGCGGAATAAATTTTCTGCGAAATAGCCTTTTTATTTTATATCAAGTGCATGTAAGAAGATTCTACCAGACGCAATTGACTTTAAAAATACAGTACTTTACAATTAAGGATAAGAAATTTGGCATTGTCCAGCTTCTTAACAACTGAATAGCGTAAAGTAATAGGTGTAAATTGCGTGCAATTTACTTTAAAGGGAAGTCGGTGCAAATCCGACACTGTCCCGCAACTGTAAATGTGAGCGACTTTTCATAGACCACTGTTTAACGACGGGAAGGGGAAAAGTAGCAATGATCATAAGTCAGGATACCTGCCTATTATGAGTACACACCATAACCCTACGAGGAATAGGAGGTGGCATGTTGACAAAACAGAATGCTCTGTTCGTCACTGTACGTCAAACGCCCCAGATTAAAGAAGGTATTTGCTATCGAGCTAATTCTTTCATATTTGGGCATTGTTTGACATTTTATGATGAACGAAAAAGATAGCAAAAAGGATTTCCTCTCGTTATAGGAAATCCTTTTTTTACTGATGACTTCCGTTTTGAAAATATGTACGAAAAGAGGATGCACGTATGACGAATATTCATGTATGTTCAGCACAGCAATCACAATATGTAGATATGAAAATTTGTAAGCAGCCACGCATTGAATTTACGAAGAAAGCTACAACAAGAATGGTTGTAGAATCACTTGTCGATCAATTAATAGCTAGCAATCTTATTAGTAATGAACGATTATTTGAGCAAATTTTATATAACAAAGATATTATTTGGATCCAAAATGAAAGTTTTAATGGACACCTTTTTGCAAAGGCGAATATGACAGATCAGCTTAAAACAAAAACAAATGGTTTTATGATGTATATGCCGACAAATCCAATTGTTTATGAGGTAAATGGTGAGCATTATCATTTAATTACACGCATTGATTCGACTCGTGCAAAGCCAAATTTAGAGCGATTTTCCCAAGCTCCTAAGCCAATATTAAGTGCTGCTAGAGTCAATGATTTATTGTGCTCGATAGTGATGCGCTTTTACGAAACATATTTAGAGGATTTATCACATGTAGCTCATAAAGACAAACAACTGATTAATTTTGTAGAGCGTGAGTATCACCAATTTTTAGAAGCTGTGAAGGAACTAAATGATTATCATTTAAACTGGCATCCACGTGGAAACGGTCATGAACTACTGCTCGAATTAATGGATAATTTACAAATTTTAAAAAGTCGACCTGGCAAGGTGTTAATTGATTTTTCTAATTCGGTCGTGGAGCCTTCATATCGCATGTTCAAACAGGCACAGAAAGAAGTACAAGCTTTGCGAATTTAACTGGCGCTGGGTAAGAAGTATACCCGCGCTCGTCTACGGGCTTGAATACAGTTTGTATGAAAAAGTAACTGCTCAGAAAATGTTGTTTTTCCTGCATCCACGTCCTCGTTGCTATTCATTCATTTATCAATAGTGTAACAGAGCTACCATACAAGATGACGTGTAAATGTAATTGACTGTTCCTCTGATTGTTATAATGCGGTGTATGATGATGGTGTTGTCTACCAAAATTAGGGGCAGTAACAATGGAGGCAAAAGCTCAAACCGGGACTTTGTTTTACAAAAAGGGTAGTAGTGGAGCATATTGAAGGTATTTTAAAGCAAATTATTTGTCTTTATAATGAACATGCTCGCCCGCATGAACCCTATGATAAATTTTACCGTAGAACAAAATTGCTAATTATTGCTAACTATTAAAAACTAAGACCTAATTTCAGACCATTATTATCACATTGGAGTGATTTCCGTTCCGACTGAGTACTTTCTTGGGGACGTAGGATGGCCCCTCAGTGGTCGCAAGAAGCGGAACTAAGTTTTTAGCATTAAAGGAAGGGGTTTCGACATTTATCATAAAAGTATGCAAAATATGTATACTTATTCAAGAAAAAAGGGAAATCGATGCTGTTCTATTTCCCTTTTTTCTTTACCCTATTTCTCTATTAATGGCTTGTTCGGTAGCTTGTTTTATAATCTTGTGCTAACCACATCATTCGAACACTGACATTTACGAGATCTTGTAATTTTTCTTCCTTAGAAAACAGATTGAGTGTACGCACACAGCATAATTTTTAACAGTATTCGTGTTGATAAGCGGGGCAACCTGTGCTTCAAAGAAATTAATCTTACGGTGCAGCTACGATTTTTTGACGTAATTCCCCGCTAACTAACATCCTCGCTTGGAGAAAAAAACAATTTCTCCTTAATAGCAGGAATACTACTTAGGGTATCGAAATATTGTACTAGGGAATGAAATTTTCACACAAAGGGGATATAAAATATGACATTGAAACAAGGGATTCAACCAGAAGATTTATATCAATTAAAATCTGTGGCAGATCCACAAGTATCACCTGACGGAACAGAAGTTGTGTATATAGAAACGCATATTGATGACAAGAAAAAGGACTATGTGTCTAATTTATTTTACATAAACTTGCATGAAAGAAAGCCTCAACAATGGACATTTGGTGAAGATAAAACGAATTCACCTGTGTGGTCTCCGGATGGCAGTAAAATCGCGTTTGTATCAACGAGAAGTGGCAAGCCGCAAATTTTTGTGCTTTCTAAAGCAGGTGGGGAAGCGAAACAAGTTACTCATTGTAAAAACGGTGCGACATCACCTGTGTGGTCTCCATGTGGTAAGAATATTGCATTCTCAGTAAAGCTAGGTAAAAATGATAGCATTTATGATAAAGCTGAAAATGATAAGCAAGATGACAAAGAACTAAAACCACTTGAAATTGAAAAGATGAAATATAAATCAGATGCAGCTGGATTTATAGATATGGAGCAATTTTCTCAAATTGCGATCGTCAATCTGGAATCTGGAGAATTAGAGCTAGTGACGGAAGGGAAACATAATTTACAGCTTGGTAAATGGTCTCCAAACGGAAAATATCTTTCATACATTGTTGACTTAACAAAGGATCTAGATTTTTCATTTATAGGTGATATTTACATATTGGATTTAGAAACGAAACATGGTCGCAAGCTAACGGAAGGAACAGGGGTGTTTTACCAAACATCATGGTCACCGAATAGCCGCTACATTGCTTATGTTGGAAGGGAAAGAGAATTTGAAAATGCGACACAAGCAAAGCTATGGGTTTACGATTTGGAAAATAGCAATACGACATGTATAACGAGTGAACTTGACGCGCCAGTCGGTGATTTTGTCGTTGGTGATTTTCTTCAAAATGTTGTTCCGCCGTGTGTAAAATGGTTGGAGGATAATAAAAGCTTTTACTTCCAAGTGACAGATCACGGAAATACAGCGATTTATTTTGGTAATCTTTCTGGACAATTATATCCGGCTATTACTGATGATCAGTATGTCTATGGTTTTTCACTTGATCATAAAAATGATAAAGCGGTAGTCGCAATCAGCACTACTACAAATCCTGGTGATCTATTTTACGTGAATTTAAATACTGGTGAGAAGGAACAGCTTACTAAAGTGAATGAAGAATTTTTAAAGACGAGAGAATTGTCTGTTCCAGAAGCCATTGTATATAAAGGGGCAGATGGCTGGAAAGTAAGCGGCTGGATGATGAAGCCTGTTGGCTATAAAGAAGGGGCGAAATATCCACTTATTCTTGAAATCCACGGCGGTCCACATGCTATGTATGCCAACAGCTATTTTAACGAATTCCAAATCCTTGCTGCACAAGGGTTTGCGGTTCTCTATACGAATCCTCGTGGAAGCCATGGATATGGTCAAAAATTTGTTGATGCAGTCCGTGGTGATTATGGCGGCAATGATTATAATGATCTAATGGCCGCTGTTGATTATGCGTTGGAGCATTATGATTTTATTGACCAAGACCGTCTCGGTGTTACAGGTGGGAGCTATGGGGGCTTTATGACAAACTGGATTGTCGGACATACAAATCGCTTTAAAGCTGCTGTTACTCAACGCTCTATTTCTAACTGGATTAGCTTTTACGGCGTAAGTGATATCGGCTATTACTTCAATGACTGGCAAATCCAAGCGGGACTAGACAATATAGAGAAGCTATGGAATCATTCGCCGCTGAAATATGTGGATAATGTGGAGACGCCGCTGTTAATTTTACACAGTGAAAAAGACTATCGCTGTCCGATTGAACAAGCAGAGCAATTATTTATCGCCTTAAAGCATCGTAAAAAAGAAACAAAATTTGTTCGCTTCCCACAATCCAATCACGAACTTTCTAGGAGCGGAAATCCAGCGTTAAGAATCAATAGATTAGAATATATTAGGGATTGGTTTGTGGAATATCTATAAATGAGGTATTGGTGGCTTAAGAAGTGAAAATACTTCTTAGGCCACTTTTTTATAGTAAGCTACAATGAGAGGGATATGTTACCAATTTCGCGTACGAGTTTGGAATCTACAGCGCTATTTGCAATAGGTTCCTTTAAAATTCCTTCTTGCTTTCATACCAATCTTGTCCATTACTTTTCCAGAGGCAGGGTTCGATGAAAAATATCGGGCAAATACTTTGTGTAGTTTCTTTTCTATCAAAATATTTTTCCTGACAAAAAGACAGAATCATTAGGAAGTGATTCTGTCTACGTTCATTTAGTTGAGTTTTTTAATAAAAACAACCTTTAAGTAATTGAATTCTGGATATTCATGTGGGGCACGGAAATCCTTTGGTAAGCGATATTCTTCAACTATTTCATAGGCTGTTTTAGTTGTTTTAAATGCTTGGTCAATAAAGCTCTTGAACTTTTTCATGCCAAAGCTTGCATTGTTCGTTGAAGCAACAATGATACCGTTCTTCTCCGTAATGGCAATTGTATCTACGAGTAATTTAGGATAGTCCTTCGCCGTTGAGAACGTTCTTTCCTTCGTACGTGCAAAGCTAGGTGGATCTAAAACGACAAGGTCAAATTTTAAATTATGGCGCTGTGCATAATTAAAATAGTTAAAGACATCCATTACTTTAATGTCCTGTGATTCGTAGTCGATGTTATTAACGCTAAATTGCTCAATTGTTTTGGCTAAACTACGCTTTGCAACATCTACACTTGTTGTTTTTGTTGCTCCTCCAAGTGCCGCCGCAACAGAAAATGCTCCAGTATAGGAGAATGTATTGAGCATATTCGTGCCGTCCGAATAACGCTCACGAATGGCGAGTCTCACTTCTCGTTGATCAAGGAAAATACCTGTCATGGCACCATCGTTTAAATTGACAGCGTATTTCATACTATTTTCTGTTACGATAATCGGAAAATCACCAGGTGTTCCTATTACGAAATCGTTCTGTTCAATATACTGTCCTTTTGTATCGAAACGTTTTTTCTCATAAATGGCTTTATAGTCTACCATCTCTGCAAGTGCTTCATATACCGTTTCTTTAAATGAATAAATGCCGTCGCTATACCAGCTCACCATATAGTAAGAATCGAAATAGTCAATTGTTAAACCGCCAATACCATCACCTTCACCATTAAACATTCGAAAGGCGGTTGTGTGTAGATCGTTGAAAAATGCTTCGCGAGTTTGTATGGCCTTTTTAAATTTTTTCATAAAAAAAGCTTTGTCTATTTTTTCGTTAGCATCGGTTGTTAGCACCCAACCGATACCTTTGTTCTGTAAGCCGTAGTATCCGGTACCAATAAAACGGTTATGACTATCTGTAAGTCTTAAAAGCGCACCTTCTTCTTTTGGAAGGTGGCGTGCATCAACTGCATCTTTTGAAATGAGAGGATAGCCCTTTTTTAATTGATCAGAATAAGGGTTGTTAATTTGTAAAGCGATAGTCTGTGTCATGTTGTCATCCTTTAAAAAACATTTTGCTCTATTATCGCATTATTTTATGGTGAGAGACAAACTTATTTCACGAAATTAGCAATTTTTTCAGCCGTTTCAATAGTCGCTTGTTCGAAAAAATCCATTTTACTAAAGTAGCTATGGATTAAACCAGGCATGTTTACATGTTCAACAGTCACTCCGGCATCTGTAAGCTTTCGTGCGTATGCAAGACCTTCATCGTAAAGGACATCCGCCTCTGCAGCTATAATGATTGTTTTCGGTAAAACACTTAAGTCCTTAATGTGAAGTGGGGATACAAGTGGATCCACATAGTTTTCTTTTTCTGTGTAATGACCTGCAAACCACTGCATTCCTTGTTTGTCTAAGCCGTAGTGTTCGCCGTAAGCATTGTAAGAAGCCGTAGTAAAATCAATATTGACTACAGGATAAATAAGTGCCTGCGCTTGAATCGCTGGTCCATTTAATGTTGCAGCTAAGTAGGCAACAACTGTCGCTAAGTTGCCACCCGCGCTATCACCAGCGACTGTCAGATTTGCTGTATCTCCACCAAAGTTTACGATGTTTTCAAAAACCCATATGAAAGCGTCATAGGCATCGTAGAGCGGTGTAGGGAATGCGTATTCTGGTGCTAAGCGATAAGCAATCGATACAACGATTGCCTGCGCTTTTTCTGCTAATAGCTGACAGCCTGCATCCGTAGACGCTAAATTTCCAAAAACCCAACCACCTCCATGATAATAAACAATGACAGGAAGTTTTTTGTTTAACACAGGTCTATAAATGCGTACATCAATTTGTGCTCCATCTCGAACTGATATTTTTCTATTGTCGATTGCCGCAAGCTGCGGGCTATGCGGTGACATCCATTTTGGCACTAATCGTATGGCTCTCGCTTCTTGTGGTGTTAAATCATAGTACTGTTTCGTAGAATCACTTGCTTTTATATAACGGATCGCTTCATCTCTTAATTTTGTCATCATCATCAATCCTTTTTAATTTCTTTTATAATCTTATTATAAACTATTCTTATAAAATTACTAGGAATTGATGTCGGAAAAGAACATATTTTGATTTCTAAGCACAATAAATCTGATTGTGAAGTAAAATTATGTTTATAATATAATGAACGATAGTATTTGGAGGGACAATATGATTTCTTTAATTGTGGCACATGATAATAATTATGTGATTGGCTATGAAAATGGCATGCCGTGGCATTTGCCTGGGGATTTAAAGTATTTTAAGGAGAAAACGATGGGGAAGCCAATGATTATGGGGCGAAAAACATTCGAATCCATCGGCAGACCGCTTCCAGGTCGACGCAATATCGTAATTACGCGTGACGAAAACTATCAAGCGGATGGGATTGAAGTGGTGACAAGCTTAGAGGGTGCCCTCGCCCTTTCAGGGGATGTTCCAGAAATTATGATTATTGGTGGCGAGCAAATTTTCCGTTTATCCATGGATATCGCAGATTGCTTGTACATTACAAAAATCAATCATTCATTTAATGGGGATACATACTTCCCGAAATATGAACAGGATTTTGTACAAGTATCCTCAGAGGAGCCAGAAACAGCACCGGAGGGTTACGCATTCCAATATCAGATTTTTGAACGGAAGAACTAAATCAAAAAGTAAACGAAGCACGGTGATCAATTACCGTGCTTTTAATATAGCGTATGACGACACATATTTTCATGGATGGTGTACGACTTTGGACGTTCCGTAGAATCGATTAGACAAGCTCTACTTCATGCGAGGAATAACATGAATATGAAGAACATAAACAGGAAGTAAGTGCAATAAAAGCAATTAAAAGTGAGAATCTTTATAAGTAAAAATAAACACAAACATACATCGATCCACAGCCAGCTAACACAAATAGATGCCAAATTGCATGATTGTAGGGAAGTGAACGCCAAGCGTAAAAGATAGCGCCAATCGTATAGAAAAGCCCACCTGCAAACAGTAAAGCAAAACCATGAAAACCTAAGAAAAGATAGATAGGCTTAATGGCAAAAATAATTAGCCAGCCCATACCGATGTAAAAGATTAAAGAAAGCTTCTCGAATCGATTAATAAAAAAACATTTAAAAATAACGCCTAGTATGGCAAGCGACCAAATAATACATAATAAAGTAATACCTAGTGTGCCACCAATTGCAATTAAAAGGAAAGGTGTATACGTTCCTGCGATTAAAATATAAATAGAAGAATGGTCAAGAATAGCGAAAAAATGCTTGTATTTTTCCGGCATACTATGCAGCAGCGTTGACATTAAAAATAAAACGATCACAGAGGCACCAAATATAGTAAACGTTGTAATTTGGAGTGCACTTCCGCTTTGAACAGCTGCTAAAATAAGAACAACTAATGCTGGAATACTTGCGATAAATCCAATACCATGTGTAATGGCATTCCACAATTCTTCCTTCCATGTTTTATAGTCAAAAGAATCAATCATATCGAACACTCCTTTCATGCATACATTCACTATACCTCAAAAATTCTTATCCTGGTATTTACGTTTGTCATGTTTTCGACATCAAAAGTGTCATATAAATGCTTCTATGAATGGGGGACTGGATTCAACAAAGCGCTATCGTATCCAAGGTAGCGGTTTCAAAATCGACTGAAATAAGGAGACCTAATGACAAATGTCATGTTTACATAATGATTCATTAGTCTATATAATAAATTTTAATGAAGTAAAAGGATGTGTCGAAGTGGGACGAATTCATATAGTAACGGACTCAACTTGTGATTTAACAAAAGAAGAAGTAGCGCAGCACGGTATACATATAGTGCCTTTAACGATTCAAATTGATGATAAAACTTATATAGATGGTGTTGATTTAGAGCCACAATCGTTTTTAGGTTTAATGAAAAATGCTAAAAATTTACCGAAAAGCTCGCAGCCTGCACCGGGGAAATTTAAAGAATTATACGATGAGCTAGGTAAAAACGGAGATCAAATTATTTCCATTCATATGACAGGTGGTATGAGTGGCACAGTGGAATCAGCTCGTCAGGCAGCGCAAATGACAGACTCTGATGTAACTGTCATCGATTCACGTTTTATTGCCATCGGTTTAGCTATTCAAATACGTGAGGCTATTAAAATGCGCGATGCAGGCGCTTCGGTTGAAGAAATGGTTGAGCGTCTTGAGAAAGTGCGCGAAAATACGTATTTATATGTTATTGTCGACACACTTGAAAATTTAATTAAGGGCGGACGAATTGGGAAAGGTACAGGCTTTATCGGTTCTTTGCTGAACATAAAAGTCATTGCAAACTTAGAAGGTGGCGCATACAATCCCGTATCGAAAGTACGTAGCCATAAACAGGTTGTGAACTACTTATTTAAGCAATTCCAAGCTGACACTGCTGGAAAAAAAGTTAAGGCAGTTGGAATTTCTCACGCTGAGGGTCTAACAACGATGGGTGGACCATTAAAAGAATTAATCGAGGAAACAAGTTTTAATGAAGTAGAAGTTGTCTTTACTTCACCAATCATCTCAACACATACTGGCCCTGGTGCAATTGGTTTTATTTATTTTGCAGAATAATATAAGAGAGCTACTACATACATTTTGTAGTGGCTTTTTATTTTTTATGTTGATGTTGAAAAGTGCATGCTTCTTTATACGAAAAAACCGTTATAAACACACATTTTACTCAATACCTAGGTATAGTCACTTTTCATTGCAGTATAAACTATTCTATAATAGAAGTAAGCAAATGATGGAAGGTGGTCAAATGAGTATTTGGCGAATGATAGTTTTGTCATGTTTGACCGTCTTTGTACTAAGTGGTTGTACAATATCAATAGATGAACCGAATCCGCAAGCAGAACCAGAAGGGGAGCACGCAGGGACGGAGCAAGATATGAAGCAGGATGAGCAACAAACAGAAAATGAGGAAAAATCCTCAATGAATGTATTGACGCAAATTTTTGAACATTTTTTTGAGCCATCACCAGAGGATTTACGGAAAATTGATGAGGAAAGCGCAAAGCAACTACAGTACCTGGCACTAGGTGATTCTTTAACTGCCGGTGTCGGTGATGAGTATAGTAAAGACGGTTTTGTTGGAAGATTAGCAGATTCATTGGTTGCTTGGCCCTCGATTTCTGATGTTGAAGTCGATAATCGGGGAAAAAGAGGAAGACGTAGTGATCAGCTATTAAAATTAGTGGAAAAAGGGCATTATGATGAAGAGTTGCAAAAAGCACAGCTTATTTCAATTACAATGGGTGGAAATGATGTCATGAAGGTTGTCAAACATGATCTGTTTCATTTGAAACGAGCTGCTTTTGATAAGGAATTGAAGGCATATAAGAAACGCTATAGCAAAATTGTGGAAGGTATACGAAAAAAAAATCCAACTGTACCTTTATTACTTATCGGTTTTTATAATCCATTCTCAATTGTGACAAATGAAGCGAATGAATTTGATACGATAATTACGGAATGGAATAAAGTCATTGAAGACATAGCAAAGAAAGAGTCTAATGCGTGCTATGTATCGGTAGAGGACTTGTTTGATTCAAATAAAGAGCTCGTTTACCATACGGATTTCTTCCACCCAAATGCAAAAGGCTATGACAAAATGACAGAGCGAATTTTAAAAGCAATGGAGAAGTGTAATATGGAACAAAAGATTAACGAGGAAATAGGCTTCGAGGAGTGACGAAATGAATAAATGGAAATTTGCATTTTTTGCCTTAGCGGGCACAGTGCTTTTTGCAATCCTCCTCGTTGTTTTTTTAGTAACTAGACCAGTAGATGGAGTCAATTTTGCGGAGAGTTCAAAAGATGAAAGGGAAGTAAAAGGAAATGTACTCGTTGTCCAAACAACAACGAAGGAATTAGAATCTATATCGAAGAAGTATTTAAAAGATGCGGGGTCACCATTACCGTTGGATTTTACGATTGGTGATGATATCCAATTAAAAAGTACATTAAAGGTATTCTACACAGAAATCCCCATTTCTATGAACTTCGATCCGATAGTCGATGAAAAAGGGAATATTATTTTAAAACAGACTGGGATGAATGTTGGACTGTTAAATATTCCGCCTGAGACAACGATGAAAATTATGCGTGATACGGTGGAATTCCCTTCGTGGATTACAATTAATCCGAATAGGGCAGAAATCTATATAGATTTATCGCGCATTAACATTGCTTCTGGATCTCGTATTAAAGCAAAGGAATTAGACTTACCAAAGGATAAGATTCTACTGGAAATTATTGTTCCTGGTGAATAAGGAGTGAGATAGATGGCAAAGCAATTGGCAACATTTGCAGGTGGTTGTTTTTGGTGTATGGTCAAGCCCTTTGACGAAACACCTGGCATTGAATCGGTAATTTCCGGCTATACGGGTGGACATGTTGTCAATCCAACATATGAACAAGTATGCTCTGAAACGACAGGGCATGTTGAAGCGGTTCAAATTACGTTTGATGATGAGTTATTTTCTTACGAGCAATTACTCGCGACCTTTTGGACATTAATTGATCCAACAGATGCTGGTGGACAATTTTATGATCGTGGAGAGTCCTACACGACCGCGATTTTTTACCACAATGATGAGCAACGTGATTTAGCTGAACGTACTAAAGTAGATTTACAGTCATCTGGTAAATTCGACAAGCCTATCGCAGTGAAAATTTTACCGGCAAGTTCGTTTTACCCGGCCGAAGACTATCATCAATATTATTATAAGAAAAATCCAATGCATTACGAGCGCTATGCCGTCGGGTCTGGTCGCAAATCGTTTCAGGAGACACACTGGGGGCCGAAAAATGAATAAAGAACAACGTTTAAAAGAGTTAACGGACATGCAATATTACGTGACACAGGAAAATGGAACAGAGCCACCGTTTCGAAATGAATTTGATAAGCACTTTGAAGAGGGTATTTATGTAGATATCGTGTCAGGGAAGCCATTATTTAGCTCGCTCGATAAATTTGATTCAGGTTGTGGCTGGCCAGCGTTTGCAAAACCAATTGAAAAGGAAGAAGTAACGGAGCATTTTGATGCTTCTCATGGGATGCGTCGCGTAGAAGTTCGAAGCACAGACGCTAATTCTCATTTAGGGCATGTCTTTCCTGATGGGCCAAATGAGCTTGGAGGCTTACGCTACTGTATTAACTCCGCAGCCCTCCGCTTTGTCCCAAAAGAAGATTTAGAAAAAGAAGGCTATGCACAATATCTTTCAGTATTTAAATAACAATAACTCCTAGCAGGGAATATCGCGCTAGGAGTTTTTTATGGTTTTAAAATTGTAACAAAAAGCGACGGAAAGGGTCATCGGAACGAAACGACCAATAGAATGTCATAAAGTTGGGTTCTAGAACATTTGGAAAAGCTACTACATTGAGCTTCACCCAAACATTTGATGTAGAATCTTTTAAGACGTTTAAACTTTAAATTCACTAACAAGATTACGTAGACTATCTGCTTGGTGTGCAAGCTCTGTGGCAGCGGCATTAATTTCCTGCATGGATCTAGATCCTTGAGTGGCAGCAGCGGCAGAAGTGACTGTATTGGCAGCTGATTGTTCGGCATAGGCATTCACATGGACAAAATCATTCGCTACAGCATTGCTATAATCAAGTGTTAATGCAATTTTCTCTACCATAGTCGCGATAATTGTTGTCGTTTCTTGCGTATGCGCTAAAATATTGGCTAAAGATTGATTTGTTTCATTCGTTACTTCAACGCCGCGAATAACGGACGATACACCTTCGTGGTTTTGAGAGATGATGGATGTTACTTCGTCTTGAATGGACGTTACAATGGATGTTACTTCTTTTGCGGCATTTTGAGATTGCACTGCTAGCTTTCGAACTTCATCAGCGACAACAGCAAAGCCTAGTCCGTGCTCACCAGCGCGTGCTGCCTCAATCGCAGCATTTAAGGCGAGTAAATTTGTTTGCTCGGAAATAGCAGTAATCGTGCCGATAATCGATGTTATGTCGGCGGATTTTTGACCGAGTGCTTCAACGGTGGTAGTCGTGGAAGCCATCGTTTTTTCTATAGCTTGCATGACTAATGAAGATTGTTGGACGGAACGACTGCCTTCATCAGCTGCTTGCTGCATAGCGAAGGATGCGCGCTGAACAGCATTTGCCTGCTCATTTAAATGGTTCACAGAATGCTCAAGATCACTCATTTTTTGTTGTGCACGAGTCATACTAGAGATCGTATTCTCACTATCACTCGCGATATCAGCTGTAGCATCTGCAATATTCTGTATGGTACGGGCATTTTCATCGGCTAATGACATTAGTTCCTGGCTACTGCTTGAAACGTGGTCCGCCAGATTACTGACACGTTTAATCAAATTAGAGATCGATTCAATAAGTGTATTCGTTGAAGCGGCAATAATTGAGAACTCGTCATGAGTCCGAACTTTAACACGTCGTGTCAAATCGCCACCAGCCTGTGCAATATCGAGAATGGAATGGTTAATGGACTGTGTATTGTTTCTTAATGATTTAAATAACATATAACCAAAAACAATAATGGCAATAAATCCAAGTAGTGAAATGAAGAAGAAAGAAGAAATAGATAGTGTAATTTGCTTGTTAAGCTTATCTAATTTTGCTATATTAGCATCATCCATAACCACATTAATAGACTCGATATTTTGATCAATATAATCCTTCATCGTTTCTCCACTACCGCCCATCATGAGTTTACGAGCTTGTTCGAGACCATGTTCATCACGCAATGTTATGACCTTTTTAGAATATTCAACGTAATTTTTATAATATTGATCGATTGCCTGTATATAACCTAACTCTAACTCTCTTTCTGTAAACTGCTCTTCTAAAGCTTTCATTTTTTTATCGATAGTATCAATTTTCATTTGATAAGAAGTAGCAATGTTTCCGTTCCCTGTAATTACATAGGCTTGTTCTAAATTGCTGAGCCTCGCTATTTCATACGCGAGTTGGTTGACAGTTAATTGTTCGTGAACGTTTTTCTCAGTAAAGTCCTTCATTTGTTTTTGCAGATTCTGTATATTGATATACAATAATAATCCCATTGTGCCATTTATAACGATAAGGAGAGAAAATATAATAAGCACTTTGCCTCGAATTAAATGGTAAAAACGTTGTCGTTTTTCTTTAGTAGGACGGAGATTATGCCTATCGTCTTTTAAATCATATGCTTTCTTTTTTAAAAAGCTAGTTTTAAAGAGAGACAGGCGTTTCTGTACAGAGTTTTGGGTTTTATGAGAGTTTTTCATCGCCTTCACCTTCCTCTTTTTGAATATTCGGTTTAAATTTTACCTTGTTTTGTTAGGGATTTCTAGTATTTTTCTGATAATTCCCATTTTTCGAACAAAATCTCGGAGGTTTTGAGAGAATAGTTCTATTCATGTTGGTAGGAGAAAATACCCGATAGATGTTTTTGTGACGAAGAAGGTATTTTTTGATAAACTAGCGGAAAGCAGATGAGTAAAGAGGGGAATTCTAGTATGAAAAAGAGCTTTTATTTGTATGTACTAACATTCAGAGGTGGGGATTGGTCAGATCCGAAGGTACGCTTTGCAGAGGAAATATTCCACGAGCATAATTTTCCGAAGCAGAGCGCAGAATTTGATGAGCTTTCTTTATATATTGAATCTTACGCCACTGACAACTTAACAACAGAAGTATTTGATGAGTTGTGGGCATTATACGTAGATCATACATGATATAAGTTAAAATAAAATTATTTCAAGTTGCTAGACGTCTAGCATTGCGAAAAGATGAGAAACACAGTATTATTTATAGTGAAAACTGACAGAAAAGAGGGATTGCAGTATGAGTGTTCATATTAATGCAAAAAAAGGCGAAATCGCTGATACAATTTTACTTCCAGGAGATCCATTGCGTGCTAAGTACATTGCTGAGACGTTTTTAGAAGATGTTACTTGCTATAACGAAGTTCGTAACATGTTTGGTTATACAGGGACGTATAAAGGTAAACGTATTTCTGTACAAGGTACTGGTATGGGTGTGCCTTCAATCTCGATTTACGCTACAGAACTAATGCAAGAATATGATGTTCAAAAATTAATCCGCGTAGGTACTTGTGGTGCAATTCAAAAAGATGTAAAAGTTCGTGACGTTATTTTAGCGCAAGCAGCAACATCTGATACACGTATGAATCAAATCATTTGGGGCAGCGCTATCGACTTCGCACCGATCTCTGACTTTGATTTATTATTAAAAGCATACAATGCAGGTAAAGATGCTGGTTTAAACTTACAAGTAGGTAATATTTTCACAGCAGATATGTTCTATTCTGATGAGCACCAAAATGAAAAATTAGCTCAATACGGCGTACTTGCTGTAGAAATGGAATCAGCAGCACTTTACACATTAGCTGCAAAACACGGCCGTAAAGCACTGTCTATCCTCACAGTAAGTGACCATATTCTAACTGGTGAAGTAACAACAGCAGAGGAACGTCAAACTACGTTCAATGATATGATCGTTGTTGCGTTAGAGGCAGCAATTCAAGAATAGTTGATTTATCATGAGCAAGTGACCAAATGCGACGAAAAGGATCTGTTTCAGAGAGTTCGTCAAACAAGTCACTTGCTTTTATTTTGCCCCGCGAGTATTAAGTGTTTGTTTTAATGGTGAGATGAATGGCTGGTTTCTATAAGTGATGCAAAGTTTTTAAAATATCAAGAGAAGCTATTACCGTTTCATTAGATTTTATCACTAGCATATAGGCACTTGCGTAGACTGTTCATCCTTCAGTAGCATAACCTATATCGAAATCGAAAGGAGGAAAAAATATGCGATACGATTACGGATATGATGCTTATGGAGGGCAACATGGTGGGAGACATCCATATTACCCGGTTTCTCCAACCCATTATTCTCCGACCCACCATTATCCAATGCATCATTACTACCCAATGCATCATTACCCAACACATCCCCATTCCCACCACCACCACCACCGACACTACCCTCACCACAATCAACGCTATTACTAATATAAATAAAAAAAGAAACGACAAAATATTTATAAGAGTCTGTCATTCCTAAGTAGAAAGGGTCATTGGAGGAAAGTGATCCTTTTGAGTTTTCGAAGGTGTAGGGATGACTTAGTATTCCTTATAAATGGGTGTTAATGTTGGTATTAGCAGTACTGGTACGACTATAAACTTTCATAGGATGATTTGTTAGAAAATTTAGAGAGGCTGGATCAGTGGGCAAAGTATTTTCTAAAGAGCCAGCGAAATATCTTATTACTGGATTAAAAGAGTGTGAAAAGGTCACTCTGTGGAAGTGACCTTGAATGAACTGGTAATAGCTTAATTTTTTCTTAAAAGATTAATTTATGAAAGTAGCGCCGACAATAATTAAAAGAATGAACAGAACAACAATTAAAACAAATGTTGATGCGTTATTGCCACCTCCATAGCAATAACCTCCGTAGTAACAATTGTTGTAATTGCCGAAATTTCCGAAGCATCCCATAAAGAATTCCCCCTTTCTACACCTATAATATGAACTTTTATAGAAAATAGGGGAGGTATTTATCCAACAATAAGTTCTTTAGAATTAGAAACTTGAAAAATAATTGAGAAAAAAAGGGCCACCATATGGAAGTGACCCCTAGTAACAATTCAAGGCGGTGTAAGCTAAAGAATAGCTTAATTTATATTATGATGAGATAGCGACTATTGTAGAGTGGATTGCCTTAGTAATGAATATAAATTAATGTTTCCACCTGTAATCAATGATTTTGAAAGAGAATTGAAAAACCGGAACTATTACGAAACACCAAATGAGCGTTTGGTAATATAGTTCGGGTTTTTCATTGGCTAAAATTCTTTGCAAAGTATTGATTTAATAGATGTTTCCAATCCAATGCCCATTACGACGGGCTGCAATTAGTATCAACAACTTTATTTGTCGTAATTATGTTCCATGAATGGTCGATAACAATGTCGGTTATATTAGGTGTTCTTGGAAGAGAAAAAAGAAGAACACGGGAGTAACTTGAAATGAAATGTTTGGGAATTTAATACGAATGCAATTGATTTAGAACCAATTTGATATGAAAAGCGTCAGTAGAAAAATGAAATTAACTATTTAACGGTATATCTCGAAATGAAAGAGGCAAGATAGTTAAATAATTGCCTTATTGTAGGAGAGTGTCAGATATTGTTCAAAATTAAATTTGAAATTTCTTAGGATGATGTAGGAAGTAGGGGCTATAGATAGTTTGACCTTCGACTTCCCTGTTAAGAGTGAAAATAATTATAGGCAAACATGAGAAAAGGACTTCCGTTATGGGTTATATCCATACACGCAAGCCCTAGAATGGAGCAAAAATATAGTGTCTATTGTCTGTTAGCCGATTTGAATACTGTATGAAAATTAAAAATCCGATTATGCGTACTACCAAAATTATGGTGGTCATTTTATCTTCCCGTTGCTACACACCGCTCCACGTTAAAGTTCTTAATAAATAAAACAAGCCAACACCGGCAATAATCAAAAGAAGAAAAATAACGATACCTACTGCAAAATTCGAACCTGTTCCATAAGCTGGATAACTCAAAACAGATTCCCTCCCTCTATAAATATTGGTATATCAACGGATTTAAATATAACCATCCATTTCTACATAGCCATCATTTTGTTGTTGAGCATTTTGCTATTTTTCTAACGCGGGATCCCGCTTCATCTTAGCCCATATAGGACGAGACTAACAAGCAACAGTACCATTAATACTAACTATTCAGGGCGTGCTCCTGTCGTTTGCATCAATGTTTGCATGTTGTAACAGTTTATATCTTAAACCATACATATTTCAAAACTATCGCAAATTTTTCGTTGTGGAAAATTATTTTACAATGACAATTATTCAAACACATGATTTTTCCTTTTTATCTTTATACTATATTGTACAGAGTAATGAAATCAGGGCCAATTACATTATGGATGGGGATTCAACAAATTGGTTCAGCACGGCATGTAAGGATGACATTTTCTATTGTTTTTCAATAGTGGGCCATAGAGCTTGACATTAGTATGCACTTTTTTCTTGCGAGCTGGGGCAAAGGAGGCGGAAACGAGCGTAGCAGTTACTGCTATTAATCTCCTAATGGGTTTAGTTGGAGTTCGGAAGTAGAATAAAGAACAGATAACCTTAATTAGTTATCTGTCCTTCAATCATTTTGTAAACGGTTCTTGCGATTGATATAGAAAACTTTTTTCGAGATTTTCTTTTGTTTCAGCATTGACGGTTTTTTCTTTTGCTTCTACTTGTTCACTAGCTGGAGCTTCGTCATGAGAAGAACAAGCAGTTAGTAAGAATACTGCCATTGCGCCGATATACAAGAATTTTTTCATTACTATAACCTCCGTTATTGTTTCGTTACGTTTTAGAGTGCGCAATTACACTTAGAATATAACGGAAATGTCAATTCTAAATTTTGCTATTGTAACAAAAATGATAAATAGTCGTTGCACAATAAAAAGGGAAATAAGCGTGAAAAGAACTTTTGGTTTCATGACAATTTGTGCTGATCCGTCAGCATAATGCCTACAAGATAATGGTTCGAGATTTGTGGAGAGGTTTTAGCGAAGGAAACTGTTATGTTAATGACGAATTGTAATATTAAGTGCAACACCTAAGTGGAAATAAAAGAAGCCCA
>DAMBVB010000009.1:0-124872 GCA_032053185.1 Lysinibacillus sp. | reverse complement strand
AAAGCGAAGCGGCAGCAACAGATGTTTTTTGTGCGAAAGCGAAGCGGCAGCAACAGATGTTTTTTGTGCGAAAGCGAAGCGGCAGCAACAGATGTTTTTTGTGCGAAAGCGAAGCGGCAGCAACAACAAAGCGCCCAGCCGGAGCAAAAAATCACATGTTATGTTGATGATCTTAAATTATTTCAAAATAACATATTATAGCGACATACTATGCATTTATTCTTTAAAAAAGGTACATTTTACTCGAATTCTTCTTTTTTCTCTCTTATACTGGTTAATCTTAAATAAATACAAAACAAGTTTCTTATATATCATTAATAGATAAAAATATTCATTCTTTGAGATTATAAATTACAAAAAAATACCTGACCAAAAATCTAAATCACTCAGTTATTCAACGATTTTCTACAAATCTATACAAATATCTTAATAGTATCACACACGTGACTTTTGACTCATTTTATAAATAGCAATAGTGTTATCTGAAGAATATGAATTTTCAATATCATAAGTCATTTTTTCATTTTTATTTTATTTTTGATATTAATAACAAATAAATAATCAGATTTTTATCAAGAAAGCGCTCTCACCCTTTAAAGTAATGCATCAAAAAAAATTATCACCTCCCAAAATGTCAGATAATACTATATAAATTTGAATCTTTTTTATTTTGTACACAATGATTTTTTGGTATATTAAAAAAGAGCTTCACAAAAGGCTTAAAATTTTTATAAGGGGGATTTACATGATTAAAAACAAAAAGTTTTTATTATTAACGGTCCTTGCAGTATTCTCATTAGTATTAGCTGCATGTGGCTTTGGTGGAGATTCGTCTAAAAAATCAAAAGACGATAACAAAGAGTCTGGCTCAACAGCTTCTTCTAAAGAATTGAATGTAGTTGTAACTTCTGAGCCACCATCTTTACATCCAGCACTTGCAACAGATACTACTTCTGGAGCAATACTTCAAAACGTATTTGAAGGTTTAATGGTTTTAGATCAAGATGGAAAACCAGCAGCAGGTATGGCTGAAAAATGGGAAGTAAGTGATGATCAATTAACTTACACATTCAAATTACGTGATGCAAAATGGACTAACGGTGACACAGTAGTAGCTGGTGATTTCGAATATGCTTGGAAATGGGCATTAAACGCTGAAAATTTATCTGAATATGCTTCTTTACTTTACCCTATTAAAGGTGCTGAAGCTTACCACTCTGGTAAAGGTTCTGCTGATGATGTAGCGGTTAAAGCTGAAGATGACAAAACTTTGGTAGTAACTCTAGAACAACCAACAGCTTACTTCTTAGAGTTAGTTGCATTTAAAACATATGCACCACTAAATCAAAAGGTTGTTGAAGCTAATAAAGAATGGTTCACAGATGCTGGTGAAAACTTTGTAACAAATGGTCCATTCACTTTAGATACTTGGAAACACAGCGATTCTATCGTATTAAAGAAAAACCCAGAATATTGGGATGCTTCAAATGTAGCTCTAGATACTGTAAACATTGGTATGGTTGAAAATGAAGCAACAGCTGCAACAATGTTCAAAAAAGGAGAAATCGATTATTTAGGTGCTCCATATCAAACAGTAGCACTTGATGAAATCGATGGCTTTAAAGCTGATGGTTCATTAGAAATCTCTGACTATGCTGGTGTATACTGGTACAAGTTCAATACTAAAGACAAAATTACTGGGAACGCTAACATTCGTAAAGCGTTAACTTTAGCAATTAATCGTCAAGGTTTAATTGACAATGTTACTAAAGGTGAGCAAAAACCTGCTTTAGGTATGGTTCCAATTGCAATTAGTGGTTTTGAACAAGACCGTGGTTACTTCAAAGATAACGATATCGAGGGTGCTAAAGCAGCACTTGAAGCTGGTATGAAAGAACTTGGTATTAAGGATCCAAAAGATATTAAACTTAACCTTTCATTCAACACAAGTGAAGCACATGCTTCAATTGCTCAGTATATCCAAGAAGGCTGGAGCAAAAACCTTGGTATTACTGTAGGTCTTGATAACTCTGAATGGCAAGTATATCTTGAAAAACTTAACCAATTAGATTACCAAATTGGGCGTATGGGCTGGATTGGTGACTACAACGATGCTTACACATTCTTAGAAATGTTTGATACAGCTGCTAATGGTAACAACGATACTGGCTGGGAAAACCCAGAGTACAAAAAACTTTTAAAAGAATCTATTGTTGAAGCAGATCCTGCGAAACGTTTAGATTTATTAAAGAAAGCTGAAGGAATCGCAGTTTCTGAATTCCCAGTTGCACCAATCTACTACTACACTAACCTATCAGTAGCTCATCCGAAGGTTAAAAATATGTCTCCAGATATTCTAGGAAACATTAAACTTAAATATGTTGATGTGGAATAATTTTCACAACTAATTTTTTATCTATTAAGCTCTATAGCGGAGAGCTGTCTCGTAGCCACTTCAGCGCGAGTCAGCTCTTTTTAAAATACGAAAGCACTCATTTGTCAGATAATTGACAAGTAGAAGGAGGAGTTTTATGTGATTAAATATATTTTGAAAAGGCTGATGTATATACTTCTCGCGCTTTTCGTCATCGTAACGGCTACGTTTTTCTTAATGCGTCTTGCTCCAGGTAGTCCATTTGCAAGTGAGCGTAATTTCCCTCCTCAAATTGAGGAAAAGTTAAACGAAACGTATGGATTAAATAACCCTTGGTATATTCAATATAAAGATTATTTAATCGATACGGCCTCTTTTAATTTCGGTGAATCAATGAAGTATAAAGCGCGTTCTACAAATGATATGATTTCTGAAAGTTTCCCAGTTTCTTTGACATTAGGTATCGAAGCTATGCTATTAGCAATTGGTTTCGGTGTATTAATAGGCGTAGTTGCCGCGCTTTATCATAATAAATTCCCGGATTATTTAGCAACGTCCTTTGCGGTGATATTTATTTCAGTACCTTCATTTATCTTAGCTGGTTTAATGCAGTACTTCTTAGCCTATAAGCTAGAGCTGTTCCCAGTTGGTGGTTGGAAAGGCTTTGCCTACAGTATACTACCAGCCTTTGCGATCGCTTTCTCACACATGGGCTTTATTGCAAAATTAACACGTTCAAGTATGCTTGAACAAAACCATAGTGATTATGTAAAAATGGCTCGTGCCAAAGGGATTGGGAAATGGACAATCGTTTTCCGTCATACTTTACGTAATGCTCTACTGCCAGTTGTGACTTACCTTGGACCACTAACTGCAGCTGTTGTAACAGGTAGTTTCATCGTTGAAAATATTTTCGCAATCCCTGGATTGGGTAAATACTTCGTACAAAGTATTACGAACCGCGATTACACAGTAATCATGGGAACAACAGTGTTCTATTCAATTATCCTATTATTTGCGGTATTCATTGTTGATATTTTATATAGCTTTATTGATCCGCGAATTAAATTGAAGGGAGCGAAAAAACAATGACGCAGCAACAAATTGACAAAGAAATGTTTAAAGTTGTCGGTGGAAATAGTGAAGCCACTGATAAATTAGCTGATAAATCCGTTTCCTTCTGGAAGGAAGTATTTCTCCGTTTTTCTCATAATAAAATGGCGATCTTTGGATTGATCATGTTGATAATAATTGTTTTAATGGCAATTTTTGTACCAATGCTTTCACAATATAAAGACAGCGATCAACTTGGTGTCTTTAATAGCCCACCATCTGCTGACTTTTGGTTTGGGACAGATGATTTAGGTCGTGATATGTTCGTTCGTATTTGGGCAGGCGCTCGCATCTCTCTATTTATCGGGATTACAGCAGCTATTATTGACTTAGTTATAGGTGTACTTTGGGGAAGTATTTCAGGTTTAGCAGGCGGTCGTGTGGATAATATTATGATGCGTATTGCCGATGTTTTAACAGCTGTTCCTTACTTATTAGTTGTAATTGTTTTATTAGTTGTTTTACAACCAGGTTTATTTCCTATGATTATTGCCCTTTCGATTACAGGTTGGATTAATATGGCTCGTATCGTCCGTGGTGAAGTATTATCCATTAAAAATCAAGAATATGTACTAGCTGCTCGAACTTTAGGTGCAAGCACTGGCCATTTAATTTTAAAACATTTAATTCCAAATGCATTAGGTGCTATTTTAGTAACAATGACTTTAACTATTCCATCAGCAATTTTCACAGAAGCGTTCTTAAGCTTCCTAGGCCTTGGGGTTCCTGCTCCACATGCATCTTGGGGTACGATGGCAACTGAAGGAATGAGAGCCATCAATAGTGCACCATGGCGCTTGATTTTCCCAGCAATTTTCATTTCACTAACAATCTTTGCATTTAACGCAGTTGGTGACGGCTTACGTGATGCATTGGATCCAAAACTACGTAAATAAGGAGGTGGGAACATGAGTAAAACAATTCTAGAAGTAAAAGATTTAAAAATAAACTTTAAAACGTATGCAGGATTAGTTCACGCTGTTCGCGGTGTCAACTTTGACTTAAAAGAAGGTGAAACACTAGCCATTGTTGGTGAATCCGGTTCTGGTAAAAGTGTTACGAGTAACGCATTAATGAAACTAATTCCACAGCCACCTGGTATTTATGAGTCAGGACAAATTTTATTTAATGGCCGCGATTTAGTGCCTTTAAGCGATAAAGAGATGTCAAAAATACGCGGAAATGAAATTGCAATGATTTTCCAAGACCCGATGACAAGCTTAAACCCGACGATGAAGGTCGGACGTCAAATCACTGAAGTTATTTTACAACATAAAAAAGTATCAAAAGCTGATGCTAAAAACCGTGCGATCGAACTTTTAACGCAGGTAGGTATCCCCTTCCCTGAAAAACGTTATAATCAATACCCGCATGAATTTTCAGGCGGTATGCGTCAACGTGTTGTTATTGCCATCGCACTTGCGGCTGATCCAAAGCTTCTAATTGCCGATGAACCAACAACTGCATTAGACGTTACCATTCAAGCGCAAATTTTAGAGCTCATGAAAGACATCCAAAAAAATTCGAAAACATCTATCATTTTCATTACCCACGATTTAGGTGTTGTCGCAAACGTTGCCGACCGCGTTGCAGTCATGTATGCAGGTCAAATCGTTGAATATGGTACTGTTAATGATATTTTCTATAATCCTAAGCATCCATATACATGGGGTCTGCTTGGTTCAATGCCAGACCTAGATAACGATACGGATGAGCTATTACGCACGATTCCTGGTTCACCGCCAGATCTTACGAACCCTCCAAAGGGCGATGCGTTTGCCGCTCGTAACGAATTTGCAATGGCTATTGATTATGAGCAAGAGCCACCGATGTTCCAAGTAAGTGAAACACACTTTGCAAAAACTTGGTTGCTGCATCCTGATGCACCAAAAATTCCGCTTCCAGATGCGGTTGCTAAACGTATTGAAGGATATTTGGCAAAGGAGGCACAATCAAATGACTAAAACGAGCGCAAAAAAAATTCTTGAAATAAAAAATTTAAAGCAGCATTTCGGTTCAGCAAGTAACCCTATTAAAGCTGTTGATGGTATTAGCTTCGATGTATACGAAGGTGAGACACTTGGTCTTGTTGGAGAATCAGGCTGTGGTAAATCGACAACTGGCCGTTCTATTATCCGCCTGTACGACATTACAGATGGTGAAATTATTTTCGATGGTGAGAACGTCCATGGAAAAAAATCTAATAATGATTTAAAGAAATTTAATCGTCAAATGCAAATGATTTTTCAAGATCCATATGCATCATTAAACCCGCGTATGACGGCTGGAGAAATTATTAGTGAAAGCTTTACGATTCACGGTCTTTACAAAGATAAAAAAGAACGTCGTGAAAAAGTGAATCAGCTGTTAGAGGCTGTTGGCTTAAACAAAGAGCACGCCAATCGTTATGCCCACGAATTCTCTGGCGGTCAACGTCAACGTATTGGAATTGCTCGTGCGCTAAGCTTAGATCCTAAGTTCATTATCGCAGATGAACCGATTTCTGCACTTGACGTTTCGATTCAAGCGCAAGTTGTTAACTTATTAAAACAACTGCAAAAAGAACGTGGCCTAACCTATCTTTTCATTGCCCATGACTTATCAATGGTTAAGTATATCAGTGACCGTATCGCTGTTATGTACCGTGGTAAAATTATGGAAATCGGTAAAGCAGATGATATTTACAATCACCCTGTTCATCCGTATACAAAATCATTGTTATCTGCAATTCCACTTCCTGACCCAATGTCAGAAAAACGCCGTCAACGTATTCCGTACAAGCATACGGAAGTTGACGATAGCGCAACATACCACGAAGTTGGCGATTTGCATTACGTTTATGGCACTGCAGATCTTGTGAAAACTTGGATTGCTAATCGATAAAAACTTATAAATCCATCCATTATTTATTGCAGGATTGATTTTTTATCTTTATTAGGTATTTGCTATTCATGCAAATTAAAATTTGACACCTTTAAAAGTAAGAATTTATTACTTTTAAAGGTGTCTTATTTTCTTTTAATAAATATAGTATTTAAAACAATACAGAACACTAAAAATGAAAACATTAATACGAGGTCAGTAAAGCGCATATTAACATTTGCTCTATTTTTCCTCCAAAATACCTTTTCACTTTCACACTTAGATAGGTGCTGTTAAGATTATTTTAATGGAGCATCTGCAGTTAACTCGATTTCATGTAGTTGAGTTTCATTTGCATAGTCTACATTATAGTTTTTAACACGTTTATTAACAGGGACTAACTCAGTTACTGCCACAGTTGGAATTGTTGTAGCCTGTTCAAACATATACTCTTCAAACTTCCGGAATGCTTCTTTTCGATAATTTAAATCTAAAGATTCTTTAGAATCGATATCATCTAAAATTGCAGTTAATTCAGGTGATACAAAACGTGAGTAATTGAATAATGCACCCTCACCATATAAACCTTTTGGAGATGGATTTGTTCCTGTACCCCAAGCACCAAAGAACATTTCAATCTCTGGATCATCTTGTTTAAGTTTGTCACTAAATGCGTTAAACTCCATTAGACGGCCAGAAGCTAATTCAACATTGATGCCTACCTCTTTCCAGTTTTGGCGGTAGTATTCAATCGTAGATTCTAGAACCTCTGTACCACCTTGTGCACCTAATTTAATCGTAAATGGTTTACCATCTTTGTCTTCACGAATACCATCGCCATCCACATCTTTATAACCTGCTTCATCTAATAATTGTTTCGCCTTTTTATCATCATAAGTGAAACCTGGCATATCCTTTGTATGGAATGATGTGAATGCAGGAGGAATTAACGTTGTCGCACGTGTATTAATACCATTGCCCAATTTTTCGTTAACTCCTTCTACATCGATTGCATAAGCTAATGCTTGACGTAATTTTGGATCACCTAATTTTGCCTTTTTATCTGTTATGTTAATTCCTTTTGCTTTATCAAATTTACCTAGCTTGAAACTCAAATAACTATAAGCTAATTGTGGACGTGATAGGATGGCTAAGTTCTTTGAATTTTCAATTTGTGTAATCTTTGAACCCGGGAAACCACCAACCGCTATATCATAGCTGCCTGAATTTAATGCTTTCGGTAAAGTTTCTGGTGAAACTACTTTCACTACAGCACCATCGAGTTTAGGTTCACCCTTCCAATAATATTCGTTTTTAATAAATTTGACTGACTCACCGTTTACAATTTTATCGTACTTGAAAGCCCCTACAGTCACTGGATTTACACGAACAGCATCTGAGCTTACCATTTCTTTCACTGGAATATCTTTTAATTGATGTTTTGGTGCAGCTGAACTCCATAATCCATCACCACCGCTGTAAATTGCAGGTGAAATTGATTTAAACGAAATTTCTAATGTATGATCATCTACTCGTTTTAAACCTGAAATTGTATCAGCTGCCCCATCATGATACTCTTTAGCACCAATAATATTTTGGAAATCATCGTCATAACGAACACCATCATAATCAGGGTGACCGATAATTTCATATGGGAAGATAACATCGTCGATTGTTAAAGGCTCTCCATCAGACCATTTTACATTTTCACGTATTTTTACAATTGCTTTATTTGCGTCTGCGTCGACTTCCAGGGTTGCAAGTCCTTTATCTGTTACTAAAAAGTCACCGTCCGTATCAAAGATAGAATTACTTGCAAACTTCATAATTGCTGAGTCATTGCTATCTGTGTAAAGTTCTTGTAAGAAAATACCTTTGAACGGTGATGTACTTGGTAAAGCTACTTGCAAAACGCCTCCTTTGATTGGTTCTCCTTCATTCTCTACTTCCATTGAGAAATTACGAGATGATGCTGTTTTTTCACCAGAATCTTTACCATCTTTTAAAGATTCTGTGCCCCCTCCACTACATGCAGCTAGTGCTAAAACTAGTGTCAAAAGTAAAGTCGGCAGAAAATAACTCTTTTTCTTCATTGACCCTTCCTCCTTAACCTAATCGTTGTCTTGAGTCAGCCGAACGGCGTAGCGCTTGGCCAACATAATTTATACCAAGCATCATTACTAAAATGAATAATGCTGCAGGTAACCAAATCCACCATTTATCTACTAAAATCTCAGGATCTCTTGCATAGCTTACTAGAGTACCTAAACTTGGTGTTGAAGGAGGTAAGCCATACCCTAAAAATGAAAGACCCGTTTCAGCCCCCATATTACCAGCTAGACTTAATGTCAGGTTAACGATAATAATGGAGCTTAAGTTAGGTAAAACCTCTCTAAACATAATTTTGAAATCACTTGTCCCCATCGTTTTTGAAGCACTTACATAATCACGACGAGCCTCAGTTAATGTTTTACTACGAATTAGCCTTGCTTTCCCAATCCAAGCAAACATACTTAATAATATGACGATATGGAGCGGTGAATATTTCTCTAGCGTTGAAACAATGGCAATCGTAATCATAAAACTAGGTAAAATCATAATGAAATCCATAATTCGCATAATAGCAAGGTCAACTTTACCCGCGTAATAGCCAGTGATTAAACCGATAACAATACCGATAATTGCTGCAATAATCGTAATCCATATAGCAATAATTAAAGAATTTTTCGCTCCGATAATTAATTGCCCAAAAATATCGCGCCCTGCATCATCGGCACCTAAAATATAGCCATCTACACCCGGCTCCGCAAAGCGACCTAGTAATTTAACTTTCATTACTTCTTCAACCTCAATAATGAAACTAGCAATAAATACTGCTGCTATTAATAATGTTAAAAATATTAATGAGAACATCGCTAATTTATCTTTTTTAAACTCGCGCCAAACGACTTGGAAACCTACAGCTGGGCGATGTTGTTCTTCTAATTTTTTTTCTTCTGTTTTATCCATGTAAAGTCACCTCTATTCTATGCAAGTTAGTCGATACGAATTCGTGGGTCTACGATGCTTAAAATAATATCTGATAACATACTTCCAAGTAACCCCAAGAAACCATACAACACGATAAGTGCCGTAATTACACTATAGTCACGACTCGCAATTGAAGACATGAATAGTTCTCCCATACCTGGATAACTAAAGATTGTTTCAATAAAGATTGTTCCGCCTAGTAAACCAGTAATAGTGAATCCAAGGCCTGCCGCAATCGGAATTAATGAATTACGGAAAATGTGTCGTGTATAAACTTTATTCATAGGTAAACCTTTACTACGTGCTGTTTTAACATAGTCTTGGTTTTTAGAATCAATAATTTCTGAACGTAAATATTGAATGATTGTATACGTCCCCAAAACTGCCATTGTAATAGAAGGTGTAATAATATGATACATTTTATCCCAGTAATATGAAAAAGTACCTCTTTCAGTCAATATATTGACCGAACCCGATGTTGGAACCCAGCCTAATTTATAGCCAAATGCATAAATTAAAATTAAACCAAGGACGAACGAAGGTATTGCCATACTTAAAAAGTTATAAAATACAATTCCACGGTCTAATCGTGAATCTTGATAACGACCTGCTAGAAGGCCTAATGGAATAGCAATTAAATAAGTCAGGATCATTGCAACTAATGATAAGTAGAAAGTATGAAGTGCACGTTCACCAATGAGTGATGTTACACTGCGTTGATACGTGTAACTTTTCCCTAAATCACCTTGTACTGCATTTGTCACCCATCTAGCATATTGCTGATACCACGGGTCGTTTAAGCCCGCTGCTTCACGTAACTCCTCAATACGATTAGGATCTGTCTCTGGTCCCATTAAACCTGTAAATGGATCACCTGGCATTAGCTTAGCGATGATAAACACCAACATACTTAAGATAATAATTTGTGGAACCATGATGATGACTCTTCGAAGAACCGTTTTCCACATAATCACATTCCTCCTTCAATCGAAGCTAATGCTACGGCATGTGTATCTGAAATGGATTGTAAAGGATAAACTTTTCCGTCCTTGTCAAAATATTTATGCTGATTTTCTTTATAATACTGACTTACTTTCAAACGCTCTTGCTTACGTTCTATACGAGTTTCAGGCTCGATATCAGGAATTGCAGATAATAAACGATGTGTATAAATATGACGTGGGTCATTATAAATATCTTCTCTTTGTCCTTTTTCTACGAAACGTCCACGATACATAATATTAATTTCATCACACATATGCTTTACAACACCTAAGTCATGTGAAATAAAAAAGTACGTTACGCCAAATTCCTCTTGTATATCTTGCATAAAGTTTAAAACCTGTGCCTGTACGGATAAATCAAGTGCAGAAACAGGTTCATCTGCAATAATTAATTTAGGACGACATGCCATAGCACGTGCAATCCCCAATCGTTGCTTTTGACCACCAGAAAATTCATGAGGATATTTATATTGAGCATCCTCTTGCATGCCAACAATTGCCAAAAGTTCATTCACTCGTTTTCGTTCTTCCTGCTCACTTACACGAAGGAAATTTCGTATAGGCTCTGCAATAACATCACGTATACGTTTTCTTGGATTCATACTTGAATGAGAATCTTGGAAAATCATTTGTACGTCACGATTAAATCCTGATTTACCACTACGTCGCATTTTCGTAACATCTTGTCCTTCATAGATGATTTGACCCGATGTTACATTCTCTAAGCCAATAATTGCCTTACCTGTTGTTGATTTACCACATCCTGATTCTCCAACAAGACCATACGTTTTACCTCTTTCAAACTCCATACTAATGCCATCTACCGCATAAACATGATCTACAATGGTATTGAAGAAACCCCCACGGATAGGATAATGCACACATAAATCTTTAATTTGCATAAAGCTCATATTATTTTCCCCCATCCTGTTTAAAGTGAAAGTCTTTCCAACACGTACAACGAACAAAATGTTCTGGTCCAACCTCATGTAATATTGGATTTTTTTCATGAACGCTTTCGTCAATCCATGGAACACGTGATGCAAATCGACAACCTTCACGCGGCAAATTAAATAATGAAGGAACCATACCATGAATAACCTCTAACTTTTCATTTACCTTATGTGTTTGAGGAATAGAGTTCAGTAATGAACGTGTATATGGATGTTTAGGATGTCTAAATAATTCAACGACCGGTGCTTCTTCGACAATTTGCCCAGCATACATGACTGCAACACGATCTGCTACTTCAGCAACTACACCTAAGTCGTGGGTAATTAACAATATGCCCGACTCTGTTTCTATTTGTAATGCTTTTAATAAATCTAGTATTTGCGCTTGAATTGTTACATCTAATGCCGTCGTTGGTTCATCTGCAATAATAAGAGGTGGCTTACATGCAATCGCTGTCGCTATCATTACGCGCTGTCGCATACCACCTGATAATTCATGTGGATATTGCTTATAAATACGTTCCGGGTTATGTATACCTACTTGCTGTAATAACTCCATTACACGTTCACGCCGTTGTGCTTCATTTAAATCCGTATGATATATAAGTGGTTCTTCAATTTGGAAACCGATTCGCTTCAAAGGATTAAGTGCTGCTAGTGGATCTTGGAAAATAAAACCGAAATCACTTCCGCGTAACTGGGTATATTGCTGCTCCGTTATATTTACTAGATTTTTACCTTTATATAATATTTCACCTTCAATTTTTGTGTTGATAGGATTATGTAACCCAACAATTGAGGTAGCTAAAGTACTTTTACCACAACCTGACTCACCTACAATTGCAAGCACCTCATTTTTCCGAATGCGCAAATCAACACCATCTACTGCAGCGAAATACTCATCTGCTCTCCGAAAGCTTGCACGTAAATTATTAATCTCAATAATCATTTCATGATTAGTCACACGATTACCTCCCTATCGAATCAAATGAAAAATACAGCTTTGTCAGAACCATTTTGAATTAAAATTAATTTGCTTTTGAGTTTGCTTAATGTTTTCACCACTATGCATTGCAATTTTCCGGAAAATCAAGACAGGTTTATCCTACTATTTAATTCGCATCTAAATTTACAATTAATTGTAATTATTTATAATAATTCCTATTTGTTATTTTTCTACTAATACAAGAATTATCTGACAATTAATGTACCCCTATTTTATCTAGAAATAATATATTAAATCAAGCAAATTTTTAAATTATTGTAAAAATAGATATAATTTCAACTTTACATGATCGATTACCAAGGTCGGAATTATTTGTCAAATATAATTTTCTATCCAATTCATTTATTATTTTGATAAATAATTAAAATATCAATAATCAGGATCATCACCAAAAGTTGTGGATGACTTTTGTTAAAATGTCTACTATGTAATTAAGTTTCGTTTTGGTGATGATCCAATTTATTGTTATTTATAAATAGTTCATACAATAAAAAAAATACTAAAACAATCTAGTTTTATTACATTAGAATAATATTTTTTCATTTTTCCTTTGCCATAATTTACATACCGCTTGCAATTTATTGTCACTAGATTTCCATTCGAATATTACGAGTAATCGCAATATTCAGAATTTTAATTAGTTCTAATAGATAAAATTAGGTGAAAATAATACCATTAATAAATAGTTCATTATAGTTTTCAGCTAAATTGCTATATCATTTAGGAGAAGAATAATTGAGAAAGGTTAACTTCTTTTAGCTCGCAGGCAGTTATTCCGATGAATATTTTGGTCGTTCGAAGAGTTTCCTATTTGGCGTGATAGCCATTTAAAAATAACAGGAAAAGCATTATATAGATTTTTTCTCTATGCCATTAGCCGTTTAAATGCTTACTTTTGGAATCAAATTATGGATAGAACATACTTTCCGGGCAAGGAATCCATCAGTCGGAAGGTGCTGCACAAATCGTTGCAAGTGGACCTAGCTCAGATGATACAAGAAGCTTTACTGAAAATTATAGTCTCTGTAAAAAAATCAATTAGGATTGCTACTCCATACTTCATTCCCGATTAGAAAACATTAACATTATTACGTTTGAGTGCACTTTCCGGAGTAGATGTACCGCGTTAAAGGCGATAGCATCATCAGTGATTAAGCACCCTCTTAGCCCTCGTTCCTCTATCGCTAATCCCCAAGGAGACCACTTCACATATCTTGTATCTCTTTGCGTGTCATTCTACTTTATTTTAAGAAATCACCCTATCTCAAGCACAGCATTAACAAAGATTCCCTTGACCCTTCAGACTGGCATGCTGTAGCCAGTCTTTTTTATGACGCAATAGTTTTTCAACAAATGAAAGGGTGGTATGAATTTTTTTTCATACCACCCTTTTTTAAAATCAATATGCCTCGGCATAATTGCGTCCAGAATCAGCTTTGTGCTTGCACAAAGAATTAAAGCTCTCCTGCTTTTAATTTTCCATGCCAGTCTTTTAAGAACGGAATGTCTCCTTCTTGAATAGCACCGGATTCATGCGCTGCTTCAATTAAATAATCAAAATTTGTTAGCGATACATATTTTATGCCTGCCTCTTCAAATGCTTGTTCAGCACGTGGAAGATTGTATGTGTAGACGCACACAACGCCTAGTACTTCACAGCCTGCTGCGCGTAAGGCTTCTACAGCTGTAATGGAGGAGCCGCCTGTAGAAACGATGTCCTCTACTACGACGACCTTTTGACCTGCTGCGTATTTGCCCTCGATTTGGTTACCACGGCCATGCTCTTTTGCTTTAGAGCGTACATAAACCATCGGTAAATCTAAAATATCACTTACCCAAGCTGCATGTGGAATGCCCGCAGTTGCTGTACCTGCTACGATTTCTGATGGTCCAAAGTTTTCCTTTATAAGAGATGCTAGACCGTTTGCTAGTTGCTTACGAATTACAGGGTTAGAAATTGTTAGACGTGTATCACAGTAGATTGGGGATTTAATGCCTGATGCCCATGTGAATAGTTCTGTTGGATTTAATGCTACTGCGCCTACTTTTAACATAGCATGTGCGATTTCATTTTGTAATGTCATAGTTATGCCTCCCATAATTCACTTACGATTTTATATGCTGCTACTGGGTCTTGTGCACCTGTAACGGCACGTCCAACGACGATTAACGAAGAACCGTCACGTTTTGCGCCATCTGGTGTTGCAATGCGCTTTTGGTCGTGTACGTCGCCACCTGCTAATCGGATACCAGGTGTCACACGTAGGAAGTCTTCACCGCATGCTTCAGCAATAGCTTTTGCCTCGTGTACGGAGCAGACAACACCATTTAAACCAGCTTGTTTTGTTAAGCTAGCATAATGTAATACAGATTCCTGTAAAGATAAAGCAATTTTTTGCTCTGCTTGCATTTGCTCTTCTGTTGTAGAAGTGAGCTGCGTTACGGCAATTAATGCCGCACGTTCACGTCCTGCAGTCGTACCCGCTTCAAGCCCCTCAAGTGCTGCCTCCATCATTGGGCGTCCGCCCACGGCATGAACGTTGACTAAATCTACGCCTAATTTTGCTAAACCTTTCATAGCAGAGCCTACTGTATTAGGAATATCGTGTAGCTTTAAATCAAGGAAAATATCATGACCTAGATCTTTTACTTTTCGGACAATATCCGGGCCTTCCTGCATATATAATTCCATACCAATTTTTACGAAAAGAGGTTCATGAAAGTACTTTAGAAAGTTGAATACTTCTGCTTCTCCAGGGAAATCTAGTGCAAGTATTGGTTTTGTATTCATGAACGATGGCTCCTTCCGATAATTTCTGAAATATGCTCTACCCCTAATTGATCGAGCTTTGCTGGTAGTGCATCAATAATAGTTGGACAAACGAAGTGATCGACAAAGTTTGCTGTTCCAACAGCAACTGCAGATGCGCCGGCCGACATAAAATCAATAACGTCCTGCGCTTCTGTCACCCCACCCATACCAATAATCGGAATATTGACAGCCTTATACACTTCATAGACCATGCGAATTGCCACTGGCTTTACGGCAGGACCTGATAAGCCGCCTGTACCATTGGCAATCACTGGCTTACCTGTGCGCTCGTCTAAACGCATACCAATTAGTGTATTAATCATAGTAATGCCATCTGCGCCACCGGCTTCAACCGCTTGTGCAATTTCTACGATATTCGTTACGTTAGGAGACAATTTCACGTATACAGGCACTTCAGAAACAGCTTTAACAGCTTTCACTAGCTCACGTGCAGTTGCAGGGTCTGTCCCAAATTGAATACCACCACATTTCACGTTCGGACAAGAAATATTAAGCTCTAATGCTTTCACATTAGGCGCAGTCGAAATGCGTTGCGCTACCGCTACGTAGTCCGCTGTCTCTGTACCCGCAACATTTGCAATGATTGGCACATCATACGCTTCTAAAAACTTTAATTCTTCATTCATTACTTTTTCAATGCCGGGATTTTGTAAACCAATAGCATTTAGCATCCCTGCTGCTGTTTCTGCGACACGTGGAGTTGGATTGCCAGGGCGTGTTTCCACAGTCGTAGCTTTAATCATAATAGCGCCGAGCTTGGATAAATCATAAAGCTGTGCATATTCACGCCCAAAGCCAAAGCAGCCTGAAGCTGGCATTATTGGATTTTTTAAATCTAAGCCTGGTAATTGCATGTTTAAACGACTCATAATGCCACCGTACCTTTCGGGAAAACTGGACCGTCAGAGCATACTTTGACATAGTCTTTTGCTACTTGATCTGTTGTTTTACATACGCATGCAAAGCAAGCTCCAATCCCACAGCCCATACGCTCTTCAAATGATAAATAACCTTCTTTTTCTGGATAAAAGCCTTCAAGTGCTTTTAACATTGGTAGTGGACCGCAAGAATAAAAGACATCAAATTCTGGTGCTCGTGACTCTAAAACATTTGTCACAAAGCCCTTTGTTCCTTTAGAGCCGTCAACCGTTACATAATGCGTTTCTCCAAGGGCACTGAATTGTTCCTCATAGAAGCATACATCCTCAGTTTGGAAGCCTAGCACATGAATTGTTTTAACACCACGTGCATTCAATTGCTTAGAGAGCTCATGTAATGGAGGTACGCCAATTCCCCCACCAACTAGTAGGGCTGTACCACCCTCTTTTACTGCTTCTACCGGGAAGCCATTACCGATTGGACCAAGAACATTAACAAGCTGCCCTTCACGATTTGTCGCTAACACGTTTGTTCCGCGGCCCTCCGCTCGGTAAATCATTGTAAATTCGTTGTTGTCTTTATCTATAGTTGCAATACTAATTGGTCGACGTAAAAGCGGCTCCAATGAATCTGACACCTTTACATGGACAAACTGGCCAGGTGTCATATCCTGAACCAGTTCTCCACGAAGTGTCAATTCAAAAATGTTTGTCGCTATTTGCTTTTGAGAGACGACCGTCATTTTCTCTTGACGAATCATATTAATGTACTACCTCCGCTTTTGGCATTTGTTCTGCTGTGAATGTCATGGATTCAATGACACGGACCATCGCTTCTGCTGTATCTAATGAAGTGAAGCAAGGTACACCATTTTCTACTGACTCACGACGAATTCGGAAGCCATCACGTGCCGGCTGCTTGCCTTTTGTTAAAGTGTTGACAACAAGCTGTGCCTCACCATTTTGAATTAAATCGATTAATGTTTCACCTTTTGCACCGATTTTGCCAACTACATCTGTGCGTACACCTGCTGCTTCAAATGCTTGAGCTGTACCTTCAGTAGCGACAATACGATAGCCTACTGTTGAGAAGCGTTTTGCCAGTGCAATTGCTTCCTCTTTATCCTTATCGGACACAGTGAACAATACTGTGCCTTCTGTGCGAATTTCCATGCCTGCTGCAACTAAGCCTTTGTAAAGTGCTTTTTCTAATGTTGCATCTTTCCCCATTACTTCACCTGTCGATTTCATTTCAGGCCCTAGTGTAATGTCAACACGACGTAATTTAGCGAATGAGAATACTGGTACTTTTACGAAAACACCATTTTGCTCTGGTGCTAAGCCTGTTGGATAGCCTTGTTCTGCGATTGATTTCCCAAGAATCGCTTTCGTTGCGATATTCGCCATCGGAATGTTTGTAATTTTACTTAAGAACGGTACTGTACGCGATGAACGAGGGTTTACCTCGATGACAAATACTTCGCCCTGTGAAATGACATATTGAATGTTCATTAAGCCTATGATACCAAGGCCCTTTGCAAGGCGAGTTGTATAATCCACTAGCGTATCTTTTTGCACTTGTGTTAATTTTTGTGGTGGGTATACAGAGATCGAGTCACCAGAGTGAACCCCTGCACGTTCGATATGCTCCATAATACCTGGAATTAAGACATTTTCACCGTCACAAATGGCATCTACTTCAATTTCTTGACCCGTTAAGTAGCGGTCTACTAATACTGGATGATCAGGAGATGCTTCTACTGCATTTTCCATATAATGTTGTAGTTCCTCACGGTTGTAGACAATTTCCATCGCGCGTCCACCAAGTACGTATGAAGGACGGACTAAGACAGGGAAGCCTAGACGTTCACTAATAGCAAGAGCTTCCTCTGTACATACAGCTGTTTGACCTTGTGGCTGTGGAATGTCCAAGTCACGTAATGCTTGCTCGAATTTATCTCGGTTTTCTGCACGGTCGATATCCTCAAGCGTTGTACCTAGAATTTTCACACCATTGGCAGCTAATTTATCAGCTAGATTAATAGCTGTTTGACCACCGAATTGTACAACTACACCAATTGGTTGCTCCAGGTCGATAATATGCATAACGTCTTCGATTGTTAATGGCTCAAAGTATAATTTATCTGACACCGAGAAGTCAGTGGATACTGTCTCTGGATTCGAGTTGATAATAATCGCTTCGTAGCCCGCTTCTTGAATGGCCCAGACTGAGTGGACTGTTGCGTAATCGAATTCTACCCCTTGACCAATGCGGATTGGACCTGATCCAAGTACAACAACTGATGGCTTATCGGATTTAATCGATTCATTTTCCTCCTCATATGTGCCATAGAAGTATGGTGTTTCAGATTCAAACTCCGCTGCACATGTATCAACCATTTTATAGACTGGGATAATGCCATTTTCTTTACGATATGCATATACTTCTTCTGGAGTTGTTGCCCAAAGCTCAGCAATTTTCTTATCTGCAAAGCCTAGACGTTTTGCTGTTCGTAACACATCGTTATCGTTTTTATGGTCAGCAAGTGTTTGCTCCATATCTACGATGTTTTTGAATTTATTTAAGAAGAATAAGTCAATGGCAGACCATTCATGGATTTGCTCAATTGTTACACCGCGACGCAGTGCTTCTCCGATAAAGAATAGACGCTCGTCCCCTGCTTTGCGAATACGTTTTTCAATCCAAGAATCCGTATTTTCTTCTGCATGTTTCAGCTCTAAGTGAACTTGGCCTGTTTCAAGTGAGCGCACTGCTTTTAGCATAGCTTCCTCAAATGTACGACCAAGTGCCATTACTTCACCAGTCGCCTTCATTTGTGTACCAAGATTACGCTTGGCTGATTCGAATTTATCGAATGGCCAGCGTGGAATTTTCGCCACGATGTAGTCTAGCGCTGGCTCGAAGCAAGCATACGTAGAACCTGTTACAGGGTTTTTGATTTCATCTAATGTTAAACCAACTGCGATTTTTGCTGCTAGCTTTGCAATTGGGTAGCCTGTTGCTTTTGACGCTAACGCTGATGAACGCGATACACGAGGGTTTACTTCGATCACATAGTAATTGAAGCTATATGGGTCAAGCGCTAACTGTACGTTACAGCCACCTTCGATTTTCAGTGCACGGATAATATCTAGAGAGATATTACGTAGCATTTGGTTTTCACGATCTGAAAGTGTTTGCGTAGGTGCCACTACAATAGAGTCACCTGTATGAATCCCAACAGGGTCAACGTTCTCCATGTTACATACAACGATGGCGTTGTCGGCAGCATCGCGCATTACTTCATATTCGATTTCTTTATAGCCAGCGATTGATTTTTCTAGTAAACATTGTGTTACTGGGGAATATTTTAGACCAGATGTCACGATCTCCTCTAGATCTTGATCGTTGTAGCAAATACCGCCTCCTGTACCGCCAAGTGTGAAGGCAGGACGGACGATTACTGGGTAGCCAATTTTCGCTACAAAGTTTTTCGCTTCGTCTACGTTATGGATAATATCTGATTCAGGTACTGGAGCACCTAGCTCATACATTAAATTACGGAATAAATCACGGTCTTCCGCTTTATGGATAGCTTGTAATTTTGTTCCAAGAATTTCAATAGCAAGCTCATCTAAAATTCCTGATTTATCTAATTCAATGGCCATATTTAAACCAGTTTGACCACCAAGTGTTGGTAGGATAGCATCTGGGCGCTCTTTACGTAAAATACGTGAGACAAACTCTAGTGAAATTGGCTCAATATACACTTTGTCGGCAATTTCTGTATCTGTCATAATTGTCGCAGGGTTTGAGTTTATTAAAATAACGCGGTAACCTTCTTCTTTTAAAGAAAGACAAGCTTGTGTTCCTGCATAGTCAAATTCTGCTGCTTGTCCGATCACGATTGGACCTGATCCGATTACTAAAATAGTGTCAATATCTGTACGTTTAGGCATGTTGTTTCCCCTTCCCTGCTTCTACTTCCATCATTTCGATAAATTCATCAAATAGGTGATTTGAATCCTCTGGACCTGGTGATGCTTCTGGATGATATTGCACCGTGAAGATTGGATATTTCTTGTGACGCACACCCTCACAAGTGCCATCATTTAATGCAATATGTGTTATTTCTAAATCTGTATCTTTTAATGAATCAATATCGATCGCATAACCGTGGTTTTGAGATGTTAAGTCTGTACGACCAGTGCGTAAATCTTTTACCGGATGGTTACCACCTCGGTGACCGAATGGTAGTTTGAAGCTTCGTGCACCACATGCTAGCGAGAAGATTTGGTGACCTAAGCAAATACCGAACATCGGCACTTTTCCAATTAAATTGCGCACCGTTTCAATGCCTTGTGCTACGTCCTCTGGGTTACCTGGACCGTTTGATAGCATAATGCCATCTGGATGCCACGCTAAAATTTCTTCTGCCGCTGTATTGTAAGGGACAACGAGTACATCGCAATCACGTTTGTTTAACTCACGAAGGATACCGTGCTTCATACCATAGTCAATTAATACGACGCGTTTACCACGACCGGGTGATGGGTAGGCTGCTTTCGACGATACTTCACGAACATGATGTGTAATCGCTGGTGTTACCTGTAATTTTGCTACGACTTCATCCACATTCACTTCTTCGTCAGCCGCTGTTAAAATAGCCTTGACTGACCCTTTACTGCGAATAATGCGTGTTAATTTTCGTGTATCGATCCCTTCAATCCCCGGAATATCCTTGGAAGTTAAGTATTCATCTACCGTTAAATCACAGCGGAAGTTTGAAGGTGTTTTTGCTAATTCACGAACTACAAATCCACGAATAGCAGGTGTGATCGATTCAAAATCATCACGGTTAATACCGTAATTACCGATTAAAGGATAAGTTAACGTTACAATTTGTCCGTAGAATGAAGGATCTGAAATTGTTTCCTGATACCCTGTCATGCCTGTTGTGAATACAACCTCACCTTGTGAAGCGCGCTCACTACCGAACGCTGTACCTACAAATACTGTGCCATCTTCTAAAATAAGTAAACGTTTTTTCATTACTGTGCCTCCTGGTATACGATATTGCCTTCAAAAATTGTTAGCACTGGCCACCCTTTTGCCACCCAACCATTGAATGGTGTATTGCGTCCTTTTGATACAAAGCCTTCAGCCTCAATTGTTTGCTCTTTCTTTACATCAATTAAAACCATATCCGCCGAAGCACCCACTTCTAATGTGCCATAGGGTAAATCAAATATTTGGGCTGCCTTGACAGTCATCCAGTCAATCAACTGTTTTAACGTCCATTTCCCCGTTTCTACAAACTGTGTGTAAAGCAGTGGGAACGCTGTTTCGAAGCCTACAATGCCAAACGGAGCACCAACCATACCGCAGCATTTTTCTTCCACTGTATGTGGAGCATGATCTGTAGCGATACAATCAATTGTACCGTCTAGCAGCGCTGCGTGAAGTGAGTCTTTGTCATCCGCTCCACGAAGCGGAGGATTCATCTTCCAGTTGGCATCATCTAATGGAATATCCATTTCTTCAAGTAATAAATGATGTGGGCAAACTTCTGCTGTGACACGAATTCCTGCTGCTTTCGCATCGCGTACTGCACGTACAGATTCCTTCGTTGATACATGACATACGTGGTAGCGTGCTCCAGCTGCTTCTGCCAGTAGGACATCTCGTGCAATTTGTACGGATTCACAAATCGATGGAATTCCTGGTAAGCCAAGCTCTTGATTACGCTTCCCTTCATGCATGACACCGTCGTAAATTAATGAGTTATCCTCGCAGTGTGCAACAACTACCATATCGTGCTGTGCGGCATCCTTCATTTGCTCATACATTGTGGATGCAAGCTGGATACCAACACCATCGTCTGAAAATGCGACAGCCCCATGTGCTTTTAATTCTTCAATATTTGTACGAACCTCACCTGAAATGTCCCTTGTTAATGAACCGTATGGCAGTACTCGAATAACTGCACTTTCTTTAATAAGACCGTTAATCAACTGCATATTTTCTACTGAATCTGGCACCGGTTTTGTATTTGGCATCGCACAAATTGTTGTGAAGCCGCCTTTTGCTGCAGAAGCTGAACCTGTAGCGATTGTTTCTTTATGTTCAAAACCCGGCTCGCGTAAATGTGTATGTACATCGACAAAGCCTGGTGCAACAACAAAACCATTTCCTTCAATAATTTCTGCGTCCGCTACTTTTACGTTTTGACCTATTGCCGTAATTTTGCCGTCTCCCATAGCGATATTTACTGTTTGTAGCTCGCCTTGCTCATTAAGCATTTGTACATTTTGAAGAACCTTTGTCATATTAATCTCTCCCCTTTAAAATTGTTTCCATTATAGCCATTCGTGTATAGACACCATTTCGAACCTGCTCGAAAATTCGAGAACGTTCGCATTCTACTAGCTCTGATGCAATTTCTACACCGCGATTGACCGGTGCTGGATGCATAATAATTGCCTTTTCCTTCATTTGTTTCTCACGTTCAATTGTTAAACCGTATTCATTATGATAGCTCTCTTTGGAGAAGCTTTTATTTACCTTATGACGTTCATGCTGCACACGAAGTAACATAATCACATCGCTTATTTCGATTAAATCATCCCAAGAATGATGCGCTTCGAAACTGCCTGCCCACTCTTTAGGACAAAGGAAATGAACATTTGCCCCTAAGCGCTGTAACGCTAAGGCATTCGATTTCGCTACACGGCTATGGCATATATCTCCAGCGATTGTCACATTTAACCCTTCAAAAGAACCAAACTCTTTTTTGATTGTATAAAGATCTAATAATGATTGAGACGGATGCTGACCAGTGCCGTCTCCTCCATTAATAATGGATACATTGATGCCTTCAAGTAGTTCATTATAATACGCATCTTCCTTTGCGCGAATGACTACTGCATCCATACCAATCATTTCTAACGTCTTTACCGTATCGTACAATGTCTCTCCTTTAGAGACGCTTGAAAAGCTACCGTCAAATGGGATCACGCTACAGCCAACTTTACGCTCCGCCATTTCAAAACTCGTTTTCGTGCGCGTACTTGGTTCCAAAAATAAATTTGCGACGTTGTATGGGCGAGATAATGATGGTGCTTCACCATGCTCAAAAGCTTGCGCACGATCTAGAATGTGGTTAATTTCTTCAATTGTTAAATGTTCCATCGATAATAAGTTCTTCATTGTAACCTCCGTAGGGTGTGTTTCATGAACTAAAAGCCCCGTTGATGTCATCAACGAGGCATAAGGAGGTGTGACAAACTACAGCAGGATACACTCCTACTACTAGCTTATCTACAACTTCCCTTTTTTTGCCTCACTGGACAATTCATTAAAAGGTACTTCTATGAATTTTTATTTTGACTGTACGGTACTGGTATATTCGCTTCTTTTTTACCTGGTAGAATGGCATTTAAAACAACACCGATAATCGCTGCTAATGCCATACCTTCGATACTTAGTGATTCGGAAATGACGAACTTTGCACCGCCGATGCCAATGACTAAAATAACAGAGGCAATGACCAAGTTACGACTATTCCCAAAGTCGATATGATTATCAACTAACATTCGTAATCCACTTGCTGCTATGATACCGAAGAGCAAGATCGAAACTCCACCAAGTACAGCTGTTGGGATTGTTGCAATAACTGCCATCGCTTTCCCGAAGAATGATAGTAAAATGGCTACGACTGCTGCACCTGCAATGACATACACACTGTAAACACGTGTGATAGCAAGAACACCGATATTTTCACCGTAAGTTGTTTTCGGTGGACCACCGATTAATGCACTAATAAAAGTTCCAATTCCATCCCCTAAAAGGGAACGATGTAGGCCCGGCTCTTTAATATAATCTCGATTAACAACTTTCCCCAATACTAACTGGTGACCAATATGCTCAGAAATCGTTACGATAACGATTGGCACCATTATTAGAAGTAGCTTTGTTGTGATTTCAAAGTCATAGTGAACACCTGGGATTAAGAAGTCAGGTAGTGCAAAGAAATCTGCTTTGGCAATTGGTGAATAATCTACAATGCCGATCATCAATGAGTAAATATATCCTACGATTAAACCAATTAAAACTGGCATTGTGCTTAAAATACCTTTAAAGAAAATCGTGAAAATAATAGCTGTAAATAATGTCACTAAGGCTGCTGAGAAGTGTAAAAAGCTATATTGACCATCGACATTCATCGCCATATTAACCGCTGTCCCCGATAAGCCAAGACCAATTACCATAATGACTGGCCCTACTACAATCGGCGGTAAAATTTTCATAATCCATTTATAGCCGCTTTTCCAGATGATGAGGGATACGATACCATATGTAATCCCGACTGCCATTGCACCAATCATCGCATGACCTGGGTTTACACTTGAACCATCTTTATTTAAACCACCTGCGGCAAGTAAAATCGGTGCAATAAAGGCAAAGGATGAGCCTAAATATGCTGGCACCTGAAATTTCGTAATTAGTAAGAAGAACAGGGTAGCAATCCCACTCGTTAAGAGGGCAATCGCTGGACTAAGACCAACCAACTGAGGAACTAAGATCGTTGATCCAAACATGGCAAACATGTGCTGGAAACTTAATGTCACTAGCTGGACTGGGGTCGGTTTATCCTTAATATCTAATACTGCATTTGACATAATGTTTCCTCACTTTATAATTAGTCTTCTTTAAAAATGATGACGCAATCTTCTCCGTCTACCTCTTGCAAATTTACGACAATACGCTCAGCGCCAGATGTTGGTACATTTTTACCGACATAATCAGCTCTTATTGGTAGTTCTCTATGACCTCTGTCGATCAGAACCGCAAGTTGAATTTGTGCAGGTCGCCCTAAATCCATTACTGCATCAAGTGCTGCGCGTACTGTACGCCCTGTGTAAAGTACATCATCGACTAAAATAATTTTTTGATTAACCACCACATCATCAATATCTACTTGCTCAACATGTGCTTGTTCATTATCATGCTTTGTCGTTAAATCATCTCGATAGAGAGTGATGTCTAGCTCCCCTGTACGGATTGCTTTGCCTTCAATTTTTTCAATTCGTTCTGCGAGGCGTCTTGCAAGAAAAGCACCTCGTGTTTTAATACCAACTAAAATACATTCGTCGATTCCTTTATTGCGTTCTATAATTTCGTGTGCAATGCGTGTTAACGCTCTTGCCATAGATGGGCCATCTAATAACTCATTTTGTGCCATGTTCATTTCCTCCTCTCTTTTATTTATTGTTGGCCATGTGTCCATAAAAAAACCTCTCAAGGCGAATGGCCTGAGAGGGTTATATACGTGTTGAAATAGTATGTTAGAAAATTTGCAGCACAAATTTTTCACAACACATTCACATGTACCTTCTCAGCCTCTCTGGACTGCCATTAAAGGTGAATATTTAGTTACGTTGTTCATTCACTTTTGTTAGTATAGACCTTCTTTTCCTATACGTCAATATCTATTTCTTAAATCGAGTAATAATTGTTCATAATCAGCAGGAATTGGTGCTTCAAACTGCAAATATTCACCTGATGTAGGATGATCGAAGCCTAACACACCCGCGTGTAATACTTGCCCGCCAAAGTCTATTGTCTTTTTCGGTCCATATTTCGGATCACCAACAAGTGGGAATCCAATATAATTCATATGCACACGAATTTGATGAGTTCTTCCTGTTTCTAAACGACATTCCACTAATGTATAGTCGCCAAAGCGCTCGATCACTTGGAAGTGGGTTACTGCATGCTTACCATTGTCGACAACCGCTTGTTTTTGACGATCTTTTTGATCTCGACCAATAGGTGCATCAATTGTGCCTTTATCATGTGCAATATGCCCATGAACGAGCGCAGTATACTTACGTGTCACTGTTTTATTGACTAGCTGATTCACTAACGATTCATGAGCTACATCATGTTTAGCAACCATTAATAATCCTGATGTATCTTTATCGATACGGTGAACAATTCCTGGTCGCATAACACCATTAATGCCCGATAAATCCTTGCAATGATACATTAAACCGTTTACGAGCGTACCTGTCATATGCCCAGGCGCTGGATGAACAACCATGCCTTTTGGTTTATTGACAACGAGGACATCTGCATCTTCATAAACAATATCAAGATCTACGTTTTCAGCAATAACATCTAATGGCTCTGCTTCGGGTACATCAATTTCGACAACATCCCCTACTTTTACCTTATACTTCGCCTTGACAGTCTCTCCATTTACTTTGACAATCCCCTCAGTAATCCAATTCCCGATTTGTGTACGCGACCACTCTGATTGCACACCAGAGAGCGCCTTGTCAATGCGCTCTCCCTGTTGTTGTTGTTCCATTGTATATGATACTTGCGTCATTGTTTCACCTGTTTCTTTCCTTTTTTATCTTCAACGATTAAGCCAACCATTAATATCACTACCGCCATTGTTAAAGCAGCATCTGCAATATTGAAGATTGGGAAATCATAATTAATTACTGGAATTAAGACATTTACAAAATCAACCACTTCAGCTCTAAAAATACGGTCAATAAAATTACCTATAGCTCCGCCTAATAACAGCATTAAGCCTACTTGAAACACAGGTTTCCCCTTTGCCTCTTTATGATAAAAGTATAGGATAGCACAAATAACGCCTATCGTGACAATGCTAAATAACCACATTTGTCCTTCTAGCATTCCCCACGCTGCTCCCCTATTTCGATGAGACAATATCCCAAACCACGGATCCCATACTGTAATTCGTTCACCAAACTCCATATTTTTCACAATTAGCCATTTTGTCCACTGATCTAAAATAACTACAAATGCGGCCAATCCATAATATTTATACACAGACACTCCTCCGTTTGCTCAACATCTAACCTATTCTACCATAACAGCCCATCTTTAGAATAACTAATATAGCATGAAAATATGGATCAATACCATTGTATGGAGGGATTTTCGTTCCTACTCGGCGCTTCCTGCGGATATTTGGTGTGCTGTCCGACGCTTTGGTGGTTCATCCACGACTTCGGCTGCTCTATCCGTCGCTCTCGGCCTTCAAAAAAACGCAAGCCCCTATTACCAAGGAGACTTGCGTTATGAATTACATAGAATGCAGATGCTTATTTTTAGTTTGCATTACTGTTGCTTATGTTAAGCGTAATACTTTTCTACAACTTCAGCACAACGCACGCACACTGTTGGTTGTGCTTCATTTGAACCGACTGTTTGTGAAATAGACCAGCAACGCTCACATTTTTCACCTGTTGCCTTTTCTACAACAATCGATGCATGTTCTAGAGCTAATGCCTCTGCAGGTGCAGCTTCAATTGATGCTACTTCAAAGGCAGAAACGATTGACAGCTGTGCAAAGTCAATGCTTGCATCATTTAATAATGCTGCCACATCTTCTTTCGCATAAACTGCCACTTTCGCTTCAAGTGATTTACCGATTGTTTTTGCATTACGAGCTTCTTCTAATGCTTTTAAAATATCATCACGAACCTCTATAATTTTCACCCATTTTGCACGTAAACTTTCGAAGTTTGCATGATCATCTACCTCTGGGAAGTCTGTTAATTGTACAGATACCTCTTCTACAACACCTTGAGCATGTAAGTAAGACCACATCTCGTCACTTGTATGAGGGATAATTGGTGACATTACTTTTACTAATGTCATTAATGTGTCATAAATAACTGTTTGCATCGCACGGCGATCTTTGTTGTCGTGGCCTTCGATGTACACAACATCTTTTGCAATATCTAAATAGAATGAAGATAATTCTACAGCAACAAAGTTATTCACTGCATGATACACAGCCGCGAAATCATAGCGATCATATGCAGCACGTACAGTTTTTAATACATCCTGTAAGCGCATATAAACGTACTGATCCATTTCACGAAGATCCTCATATGCTACTCGATCTTTCGTTACATCGAAATCAGCTATATTTCCGTGTAAGAAACGGAATGTGTTACGGATTTTTCGATAAACCTCAGATACTTGCTTCAACATATCCATTGAGATACGTACGTCGGCTGTATAATCTACAGAAGCAACCCATAGACGAAGAATATCTGCTCCGTATTGATCCATTACCTTTTTCGGGATAATGACATTCCCTAAAGACTTACTCATTTTACGACCTTCACCATCTAGCACGAAACCATGTGTTAATAGTCCTTTATATGGTGCATAGCCATTAATAGCTACAGAAGTAATTAATGATGAGTTGAACCATCCACGGTGTTGGTCAGAGCCCTCTAAATATAAATCAGCTGGATATTTCATACCACGTTCAACTAGCACACCTTGGTGAGAAGAACCTGAGTCAAACCAAACGTCCATAATATCGTTTTCTTTTGTAAATTCACCGTTCGGGCTACCAGAGTGTGTAAAACCTTCAGGTAATAATTCTTTCGCTGTTTTTTGGAACCAAATATTTGACCCATGCTCACGGAATAATGCAGAAATATGAGCGATTGTTTCTGGTGTAATAATTGGCTCTCCATTTTCAGCATAGAAAATTGGAATTGGCACGCCCCATGCACGTTGACGTGAAATTACCCAGTCTCCACGGTCACGAATCATATTATAAAGACGAGTTTCACCCCAAGCAGGTGTAAATGTTGTTGATTTTACAGCGCCTAGTAACTCATCACGGAATGCATCAACTGACGCAAACCATTGTGGTGTTGCACGATAAATAACTGGTTTTTTCGTACGCCAGTCATGTGGATAAGAGTGTGTAAAGAAGTTAAGCTTTTCTAATGCGCCGACTTCTTTTAATTTTTCTGTGATTAATTTGTTTGCATCATTGTAGAATACACCTTCAAAACCAGGTGCTTCATCTGTATAGCAGCCGCTATTATCAACAGGGCTAAGAATCGGGAGACCATATAGTTTACTAATATGATAATCATCTTCCCCGTGTCCTGGTGCTGTATGGACACAGCCAGTACCAGCTTCAGCAGTTACGTGCTCTCCAGCCATGACAAGTGATTCACGGTCATAGAATGGGTGCTGTGCAACAATTCGATCTAATGCTTCACCTTTAACTTCTTGAACAACTTCGTATGCTTCCCACTCAAGTTCGCTAGCAACTGTTTCTACTAATTCTTTTGCAACGATGAATTTTTTATCGGCAACGGCAACAACTACATAGATAAATTCAGGGTTTACAGAAATCCCTAAATTTGCTGGAATTGTCCAAGGTGTTGTTGTCCAAATGATCATTTTAGCGTCTGCTGGGACAACACCTTTAGCATCTTTAAGCGCAAAGCTTACATAAATAGAAGGCGATTTAATATCTTTATATTCAATCTCGGCTTCTGCAAGTGCAGATTCAGATGATGGAGACCAGTAAACTGGTTTTAACCCTTTATAAATATAGCCCTTTTCAGCCATCTTTCCGAATACTTCGATTTGACGTGCTTCAAATTCTGGCTTTAATGTAATATATGGGTTTTCCCAATCACCACGAACACCTAAACGACGGAATTGTGTACGTTGGTTGTCAATTTGCTCGTACGCATACTCTTCACATAACTTACGGAATTCAGCAACAGACATTTCTTTGCGCTTTACACCTTTGTTCGTAAGTGCTTGCTCAATTGGTAAACCGTGTGTATCCCAACCTGGAATATAGTTTACATGGTAACCATTCATAGAGCGATGACGCGTAATCATATCTTTCAACACTTTATTTAAAGCGTGACCGATATGGATATCACCATTTGCATATGGAGGTCCGTCGTGTAACACGTATTCAGGGCGTCCTTTTGTACGCTCCATCTGCAATTTATTAATGTCCATTTCGTCCCATTTTTCTTGCATCTTCGGTTCATTTGCCGGTAAGTTTCCACGCATTGGGAAATCTGTTTTTGGCATTAATAAAGTATCTTTGTATTCAACCATTTTTCAATTCCTCCTTTATGTTTACAAACCAAATGCACTTAGGCGCTTATACAATTACGACAGTTATTAGGCTTATTATTAGTACGTGTGGTTAAATTCCCGTTTTGTGAAATACTATCCTCAAGTTCTAATTATCGGCAAAATCAACACGTTTTAACAATGAAAGTATAAGAAACACAGGATTTAGCCATTTCACACTAATAGAAATGAAGCCAACCGCCACTTGAACATAAAAAAGCCTCTCAATCCCTCAAAGGGACGAGAAGCTTATACTCGCGGTACCACCCTAATTGTAGCACAAAATTGTACTACCACTCTTAAAGCACGTTAACGTTGTGCATCACGAAATAACTTACTGCATTCAGTTATTTAGCTCAGAAGTGATGTTCATTGTTATTTGCTTGTTTGGGCTCACACTATCCCCAAATCGCTGAACTACACCTAACAAATACTGTCTTCGTCTTTGCCTGTTTGCATATCTGTTCAAAATAATTACTATTACAATAGTATATGAAAATCATACAATGACGTCAAGTTCATTTATGTCTACAATAGCAATTAAACTTGATCGGCTTCCTGTGCTCCTTCAACAGATGCTTGAATTTCAGTAAGGTCAATATCATATTGTAGCAAATGGTCCCAATCGTCTGCATTTAGTAAATCCAATTGTGCTTCTACAAGCATTTTAAAACGATTACGGAATACCTTTGATTGCTTTTTCAGCTCATCAATTTCAATTGTTACTTTTCGAGCCTTTGTTAAAGCCTCATTGATAATACGATCAGCATTTTTTTCAGCTTCCTTTACAATGAGTTTAGCTTCTTTTTGAGAATTTCTTCGTACTTCATCAGCTGCTTCTTGTGCAACAACAATTGATTTTTGTAAAGTCTCCTCTAATGAGTTAAAATGTCTCGCTTGTTCTAAGGAAATTTCTAGTTGTCTGTCTACTTCTTTTTTTTCGCGTAACAAAATTTCATAGTCTTTAATAATTTGATCTAAAAATTCATTTACTTCATCTTCAGCATAACCTCTGAAAGATTTAGTAAACTCCTTATTATGTATATCAATAGGTGATAATGGCATACGATCCTTCTCTCCTTTACATGTACATTCGTACTTTCTATTATACAATTGTTCCAACAACTTAGCAGTAAATATTAATGAAATTAACTTGATTTTCAGCTTTTTTGGGTCAATCGACCGATTTGTAAACGAACTTTATCTTTTTTTGTACGCCCCTCAGTCATTATAATTTTTATTCGACCGCTTCCACGTACAGATAAAATATCTCCTTCTTGTAATTCAAAAGCAACTGTATCCCGTTCAGTCCAATTGACACGTACCTTTTTACTTGTAATTAATGCTTGTGCCTTCTGACGGGAAATTTTTAAAACCGTGGAGATAATCACATCTAAACGCATAGAAGAAACAGTATGAGACTCTTCTAGCCACTCATCTTCGTTTTGTAGCAACGGCTCCGTCTCTTTCATCGATTCTACATGTACCTTTACTTTGCCGATACCTGTTAAATGTAAGCGTACATATTCCGCTACCTCATTCGCTACTATAAATTGTACGAGATGGTCATCGACACGAATATCACCGAATTTGCCACGATCCAATCCTAAAGATAACAAAGCGCCAAGGACATCTGGATGTCGTAATTGGACAAATTTTACAGGGTATTGAATCGTAAATACGGTAAGCTGAAAATCTTCCTCCATTGGCTCATAATAAGTAGGATAAAGCAGCATGCGTTGTCTTTCTGCATCCTCAAAGAGCCCAGCACTAGCTGTTTTTAATGTGTCATACTGGCCAATTATCGATGCGACAATAAAGCGCTGTCGGGGATCTAGAAAATCAGTAAGCTTTGGAGCATATCGATCCTCTACCTCATGCTGCCAGCCTACAACCTGTTCAATAAAAGGCTGTTCATCTTTCCTAAAATGCTGTATTAAATACTCCATAATAACTTCACCTCTATTATCACTCTTTTACCGTACAATTTCATTGGTATTATAAGGAATTATAAAAAATAGTCTCATAATGTTGATTTCCGTTTCTGCTGTGCGCTTCCTGGGGCCGTCCGATGAGGTGCTTGGGCCAACACGATGTTGGTCACGAAGGCGTTATCACAGGACGTAATGCTCTAAAGAAGTTAAATTTAGTATTCCCCATAAATAAAAAATCCCCACCGTTCGTGAGGATTTCTTTTCTTAAAACATGAAGAATATTTTTTGAATAACAATAAAAAGCCCATTTTTAATAAAATTAAGCATAAAAATTGCCACAATTGGTGAAATGTCGATCATCCCAATTGGAGGGATGAATTTCCTAAAAATACCCAAATAAGGCTCACATACTTTTTTAAGGAAACGGCCAATTGCTGACTCTTGTGCAGCAGGCACCCATGACATTAAAACATAGCCAACTAACATATAAGAATACACGTTAAATGCTAATGATATATAACTTAGAATTATCCATAAATCCATATAAACTACAATCCTCGCTATTAATTATCGTCTAAAATAAAATTCGAAATTTCGCCAGACACTTCTACATTATCTGGTGTACATAGGAAAATGTCTTTTCCGATTCTTTGAATATCACCGCCAAGTGCATAAACTGTGCCACTTAAAAAATCAATAATCCTTACCCCTTGCTCTCGCTCAATACGCTGTAAATTGACGATTGTTGCACGCTTATTTTTCAAATGTTCAGCAATGTCCTGTGCTTCGGCATAAACTCTAGGTTCAAATAATATAACTTTTGCGCCTTTAGAATTCATTGCTGCCTGCAAACTTACAATGTTGTTTGTAGGTGTTGTACTCTGCGGAAAAATTTCCTGAACCGGAGCCCTACGCTCCTTCATAACTTTTTTAGGCTTCCCAGATTGAATCTGTTGCTGTTGTTGTACGGGTTGTTGCTGTTGAATAGGAGCTTGCGTGATTTCTTCTTCTAGTTCTTCCTCAAGATAAAAGAAATTTTTAATTTTATTTTTCATGCTCATCCGGTTCCCCTCTTTCATTTCCAACAAGAGCCGTTCCAACTCGAACAAATGTAGCCCCTTCTTCTACCGCAATTTCAAAGTCATTAGACATGCCCATTGATAACTCGGTACAAGGTGCGTGTGCGAATCCTTGCTCGGCTATTTGCTGTTGACATTGTTTTAATTGCTTAAAAACAGAGCGAATAATTGTATCCTCTTCTGTATTTGGTGCCATTGTCATTAAACCAATAACTTGAATTTTTGTAAAACTTTTTAATGATGCAATAAAAGGCAGGACTTCTTCAATCGGTAAACCATGTTTTGATTCTTCGCCTGAGACATTAACTTGTACAAAACATTTGACAGGTTTGTCTGCTCTTTTTTCAATTTCTTGTGCTAAACTTAATCGATCTAATGAATGTAAATAATCAATACTGGTAATAACTTGTTTGACCTTACGTGTTTGTAAAGACCCGATATAGTGCCAATGCACATCAGCTTGAATAGCCTCAATTTTACGATTTAAACCTTCAGGACGGTTTTCTCCTAAATGCATAAGCCCTGCATCAATTGCCTCTTGTGTTCTTTCTACAGAAACTTCTTTTGTCACTGCAATAATTTGAACTTTCTCTGTTTCACGATTTGCATGTTTTTTTGCTGTTTGTATAAGATCATTAATTTTCTTTAAATTTGTTAAGATTTCTGTCACTGTTTTTCCCAACTTTACAACAATAGTTTCTTTTATTGTAACAAGCAATGCTTGAATTATCAATGAATAGCCTGACCTATGTGAAAGTACATTTTACCCTACCAATGCTTTCAAATTGCTTAAATTTTTAATATGCCTAGAAATTTCACTCTTTAGGATAATGCTTTTACTAAAATAACATCTTTTCCAACTACAAGTACATCTTTCATATACACCTTCCTAACAGATTCTTCTCCGCGAAAAAAGCTTAAATATTTACGGGGTTCTGCAATCATAAAAGCCGTTACATAGCCTGTTTCTTTCGATACCTCTGCATCTACTACAAATCCTAAAAAGCGTCCATTACCTGCTTCAATCACTTCTTTTTGCTGTAACATTGAAAAACGCATTTTATCCCTCCCTAAATCCATTACCCTCAACACCGTTTTATCTCAACAAACTATGTTTTCTCTTTATATTTATGTGTTTATTGTTGTTTAAATGAAAATGAAATGATTTAGGAATCTCTATTTTGCAAAACGAAGGGGTTGATTTCCGTTCCAGGCTACTCGCTTTGTTGCTGACGCTTCGCTTTCGCACAGAGCAAAGCTTCCTGTGGGCGAGCGCCGAGCGCTTCACGTTTTGCTAAAAATCCATAATTTATTTTATTAACATAAATAAAATGCGCACCCTAAAATTCGGATGCGCATTGTTTTTTATTTATAATCTTTCTGCATTGTTTCAATTGCATTTTTTTCCAGGCGTGAAATTTGCGCTTGAGAAATTCCCAATTCTTTCGCAATTTCAGTTTGTGTCTCACCATAATAAAAACGCTTGGCAACAATCATTTGTTGCCGTTCATCCAACTTTTGCAAACTTTCCTTTACTGACACGTAGGCAACCCATTGCTCTTCCGATACATCATCATCACGTAATTGGTCCATCATATAAACAGCGTCTCCACCGTCTGAATAAATGGGTTCTTGTAAGGATACCGGGTCTTGAATGGCATCTAAAGCAAATAAAACATCTTCCTTTTTCATGTCAATCATTTCAGCAATTTCTTCAATTGTTGGTTCTCGTAAATTCTCGGTTATCCATTGTTCTTTTGCCTGCATCGCCTTATATGCAATATCTCTTAGAGAACGCGAAACGCGCAATGCATGATGATCACGCAGATGGCGACGAATTTCACCAATGATCATTGGTACTGCATATGTTGAAAATCGCACATTATGCTTCAAATCAAAATGATCAATGGCTTTCATGAGGCCAATACAGCCTACCTGAAATAAATCATCTGCCTGTTCACCCCTATAGGCAAATCTACCGACAATACTAAGCACTAACCTTAAATTGCACATTACAAGCTCTTCCCTAATCTCAGTTTCTCCAGCTTGTAAGCGAATGAATAGTTCCTTCATTTCCTCGTGCTTTAAAATTGGCAAAGTCGATGTATCTAAGCCGCAAAGATCTACTTTAGTTCGCATATTCGATTCCTCCGGATGTTATTCTCTGACTAAACCGTTACATCAGTTTGTCCGAGAGAAACGAGAATATGCACAAAAGCTGCGACCAATTTTAGGTAGGTTAAATTTCCCTCCCTAAGATATTGGCTGATTCAGATTTTCACGTAAATCTTGAATAATTTTCTTCTCTAATCGGGAAATATAGGATTGCGAAATACCTAAATGATCAGCGACTTCTTTTTGAGTCATTTCAACTTTTCCATTGAGACCAAAGCGACATTCCATAATATATCGTTCACGCGCACCTAGTAAATTAATGGCATGAAACATATGTTGACGCTCAATTTTCTTCTCTACATTGTCCAAAATTATATGCTCTTCAGTTCCTAAAATATCAGACAATAACAACTCGTTTCCATCAGCATCGGAGTTTAAAGGTTCATCTAATGAAACTTCCCCCTTCATGCGACTTGTTTTACGTAAATGCATCAAAATCTCATTTTCAATACAACGAGATGCATATGTGGCAAGCTTAATATTTTTATCTGTATTGAACGTTTCAATCGCTTTTATTAAACCGATAGAGCCAATACTTATTAAATCCTCAATCGGCGTACCCGTATTATCAAAACGTCTAGCAATATAAACAACAAGACGTAAATTACGTTCAATGAGTGTATCTCTAGCTCGTAAATCACCATTCATAAAGGATGCAATGACTGTAACTTCTTCTTCTCGACTTAATGGCACTGGCAATGAATCATTTCCCCCTATATAGTACGTTTCACGACTCCGAAACTTACTCCAAAATTTTTTCAAGCTAGCAAGTAGCCTAAGAAGCAATAGTTCTCCCCCTCTATGAGTTATTTGAAAGCGCTGAAAAATGTAAAATTGCTGCTGTGCTATGTGGAAAATTTTTAGCCTTTTTTGTTAAAACGATATACTCATTCGTTTTCACTTGTGTGTGCTCCCCCTTTATATGCCACTCTTCAAAGCGAAAACCTAATACAACCGATTGCTGTTGTACTGTATTGACATGAATAAATCGAATGTAACGCTGATAATCTTCTGAAAACATCGATACATTATACGGATCAGTTTCTTGCCATTCTAACAATGACTTGCAAAATGCTGCGGGTAAATGTGGACGTAAAGCTGCATAAGAGACAAAGTGAACAGGTTTTCCTGACAGAGGCTCAATCGCTTGATTTCCCGTATCCACAAATGCAGAAAGCGGTATCTTTACATCAAAAATTTTTAACGTCGTAGCATACACAAACTGACCACTTAAGCGCTCAAGCTTTACAAATCCCCATTGCTTATAAAAAGCAACAAGATTACCAATAGCTACTAGTAGGCAAATAATGATAAAATGGACAACAGAAAGATTCTTTAGATAGGGTTGTAATGCTGTTAATAATCCACCAATAATGATTGTTGCTGTTAAAACGATCGGTCCTTGCTTTTGAAAGCTTCGAATCTTGAAGCGAAAAGCTAGTCCGATTAGTAAGATAAAGCTCAGTAGCGTCGCTAGCATTTGTCCACCTATTACAGCTATAAAACTACTACAAATAGAACTCATTAATAATCTCGTGTTCTTTACAAAAACCCCTGTTACTTTTGCCGTAAACTTAAGTATCGCTAGATTAAAAAGTGTATTAATGAGCACCAGCCATTCTCCATACATAACAGCCGCCTCCTACTTACAAATTTAGCATGTTATTCCCACAAATATTGTCAAACAATCGCATCATTTTATTAAAATGTTTTGACAAAATACATCTTTTCCTTACACATTTGAACATAATAAATTTTTAAGTCACTGAAAATATCCATGGAATTTTTATAAAGTAGAAGCACTTTAAATGAGATTGATTTCTGTTCCAGGCTACTCGTTTTCCTAGAGAGTGAGCATCGATCTGCTTAGTTAACACTTCGTTTTTGCGCCGGAAACATTTGTTGTTGAAGTTTCTTATTATCAGTTATCACTTTAAATTAGAGAGTGCCATGCCAAAAGATACATTCTATGTAAAGTGGTTGATTGGAGTGGAGGCTGGGCGACTCCTCGGGGATCAGCGTCACAGATGAGACCCTGCAGCGAGCACCGCGAGTGAAGCGGCTCATCGGACGCCCCCAGGAAAGCGCCCAGTCGGAACGGAAATCAACCCCTCGCTTTGCAGAAGAGCCAAAATTAATAGTTTTCAACAACACAAAAAAGCTCGTATTTACATAATGTAAAATACGAGCTTTTTTAGAAGGTTGAGTGCTGATTTATCCGCGATTTTTACGGTTACGTAAAAATGCTGGTACCTCAAGCATGTCATCCTGTACATAATTTTGTTGATTTTGGCGAGGTGGTTCTTGCTGTACATGCACATCTTGACGTTGCTCACGAATCGGAGCTTGCTGTTGCTGTGCAGCTTGTCTATTTGTAGTTAACGTCGGTCGTGAAACATTACGCTGTTGTTGTAAAGCTTCCTCTGAGAAACCAGTCGCAATTACTGTCACAATTATTTCATCTTTTAAATTTTCGTTAATAACAGAACCGAAAATCATATTTACTTCTTCATCTGATGCTGATGCTACAATATCTGCAGCCTCTTGTACTTCAAATAGGCTAAGATTTGAGCCACCGGTAATATTCATAAGGACACCTTTAGCGCCATCAATTGACGATTCAAGTAAAGGACTTGAAATAGCTTTTTTAGCGGCTTCCGCAGCACGGTTTTCACCTGTAGCGATACCAATACCCATTAACGCTGAACCTTTGTTTGACATAATTGTTTTTACGTCTGCAAAGTCTAAGTTAATAAGACCTGGCGTTGCAATTAAATCAGAAATACCTTGTACACCTTGTCGTAAAACATTATCTGCTTCACGGAATGCCTCTAGCATTGGTGTAGATTTATCGACAATTTGTAATAGCTTGTCGTTCGGAATGACGATTAAAGTATCTACAGACTCCTTCATGCCACCAATACCACCGATAGCTTGTGTTTGTCGTTTGCGACCTTCAAACGTAAATGGACGCGTGACAACACCGACTGTAAGAGCTCCTAAATCGCGAGCAATTTGTGCGATTACTGGCGCGGCACCAGTACCAGTTCCTCCGCCCATTCCGGCTGTAACGAATACCATATCTGCACCACGTAGAACCTCTTCTAATTGTTCACGGCTCTCTTCAGCCGCTTTTTTTCCTACTTCTGGATTTGCACCTGCACCTAATCCACGTGTAAGTTTTGTACCTATTTGTAGCTTTACCTCTGCTTTGGATAAATTAAGCGCCTGTGCATCTGTGTTTACTGCGATAAAGTCAACACCTTGTACACCATGTTCTATCATTCGATTGACAGCGTTGTTACCGCCGCCACCAACACCAATGACTTTTATTACTGCAAGTTGATCAACACTTGTATCAAATTCTAACATTTCTTTTTCCTCCCACGGTAACTCGACTCTGTATCATTCATTACGCATTCCAAGATCATTATGCCTCGGTATAATTGCGTCCGGAATCGGCTTTGTGCTAGCACAAAGAACTCCTTTCCGATTCCGTGACATCCGCCGGAAGCATTAACTTCTTTCAGCGGTGTTTGGACACCTGCTGAAAAGTAGCTTAAATCCGCATTCATTTCACCACCTATAGAGGTGGGAGACTTTTAGCTGAAAGAAGTTAATCAAAAAATTTATCAAATAATTTTTTTGCTCTTCCGATTACGCTTCCTTTTGATTCTGAAGGTGCAGCATATTCTTGCTTTTTAGGTGTTGCTGCTGGAGATCCTACAACTGCATATTCAATAGGCTGCGCATTAGTACTTTTTCCATAAAAATCATCTTCTAAATAGGCGTAACGAATAAGTCCAACTGCCGTCGTAAATGAAGGCTCTCTAACGCCAATATAGTCAGGTGTATATATTCTAACACGTGTTTGCAGAATCTGGCGTGCTAGTTGAGCAATACCCTCAAGCTTGGCAACGCCTCCTGTCAAAACAACACCGCCTGGTAAATCTCTAACACCCAGACGAGCTAACTCGTCGATGACTAACTCAAATAATTCTTCCAAACGAGCGCCAATGATTTCTGATATATAGCGCTGGCTGTACTGATCTGTTGAATCCGTCCCGACAACTGGTACTTCGAAGAGTTCATCATCTGATGCATCATCATAAAAGGCATGTCCAAATTGATGTTTAATTTGTTCTGCCTGTTCTGTTGGTGTTTTTAAGACGATTGAAATATCTTTCGTAATATGATCGCCACCTACTGGAATGACACCTGTATGTGTTAACAGTCCCTCTTCGAATACTGTGATAGTAGTTGAACCGCCCCCTACATCAATGAAAGCGGTACCTTGGTTTTTTTCATCCTCCGTTAATGCAAAAAAACCTGCTGCTAATGGTTGTAAATAGATTTCTCGAATACTTAGACCAGCACGTTCTACACAGCGTAGAACATTGTGTAAAAGGGTTTTAGAGGTTGTGATCATTGTGGCATCCATTTCTAAACGAATACCAATCATACCTCGTGGATCTTTAATCTCATCTAAATTATCCACAATAAATTGTCTTGGAATAATATTTACTAATTCACGTTCAGGAGGTATTGACATGACTTGTGCAGATTCTACCACTCTATCTAAATCATCATCTGTAATTTCTCTATTTTCACTGTTTACAGCGACAACACCTTTAACTAGCTGTAACATCGTCTGGTTAGCAGGAACACCTAAAACGACTTCATTAATTTGATATCCCGTCATTCGCTCAGCTTGATCTATTGCTTTTCGAATCGATTGAACTGTTGCATCAATATCAACAATTGCACCTTTTCGAACGCCATTCGATTTTACATTTCCGACGCCAATTACATGTAATTGGCCGTCGCTCATTTCACCTATTAATACCTTGATAGAGGATGATCCTATATCAAGAGAAATATATAAATCTTGCTGATTCAATTAGCTGCACCTCCTTGAAAAAATGCTCTTATTCTCATTCTATTGTAAATTCGGTATAATGTCTAAGCAAATCGAGTATTTTGCTCAATTTTTCTCTCATTCTATAGATTTTTATTCTTTTTATGACGTTTCTCATCTATTTTTGCTAGTAAAATACGCCTAAGTATTGCTATATTTTGGAACAAACGTACTCCAAAAGCGAAAATGGCAGCTAAATACAAATCTATCCCTAAATACACACCTAAAAAGGCTAACCCTGCTGCCAAAGCTATATTAAAAAAGAATCCAGAGACAAAAACTTTATCGTCATATACTTGCTGTAATTGAGCACGAATACCGCCAAATAATGTATCTAAGGCTGCTAAAACAGCTATTGACAGATAATTTTCATAGATAGAGGGTATTTGTATATTTGTTAACAAGCCAAGGGCAAGTCCAAATAGCAAACCTAAAAATGGTAGCCACATATATTATTCTCCTTTTTCCACCTCTGTTAAATAATCATTTGTCAATGGCTGATCAAATGCAGGGATCGTTAAATGCTCAGTTGGTTCCTCTATTATGAAATTAAAGTTATCCAAATAAAAGGAATCGCTAAATGTAGAAGCTTGTAACGAATTATACATTTTTTGAGCTTCCTTAAAAGAGCTTGTCCCAACATAAATTTCAAAGGGTGGTGAGGACAGTGGTACACTGTTCACTGTAGTTTTTCCATTTATGTCTCGAATAGCTGTCGTCTGAACAACCCGATTTCCATCTATCGAGACACTCGCTGCATTGTTTTTAAACAGAGCATTTAGTAATTGGGTGAGTAAATCCGGTGAAATTTCTTTGATTTCGTACCCCATTTCAACTAATTCAGGCGCTGGTTCTACACGAAGTATAACTCCTGGACCTATGACTTCCGTTAGCCCGGCCTGTAGTTTTAAACGATTCAGCGTTTCATTTAATGCGGAATGTAAATTTGCTTTCTCAGATTGCTCATAGCGACCCACTACTTCATTTAGTGAGCGAATTTCTGCTAATAATGCGGAATGCCTTTGCTTTTCTTCTGCTAATTCCTCTCTTATGGCCCAAATATCTCGTGTATCTCGCTCAGCTGGTTGCTTTATGGTATTGTATTGTACCGCTATCATCAAACCGATAATAAATAGCACGATCGTTATTCGGGTAAACATATTTTTTTTCAAAATAGCCCTCCTAGACGTATCGTAACCCCTCAGATAAACATATCTAAAACCGAATTTAATCTTTAACTTTCTACCTTTGCTTTTGGCATTGCAAGCTTTTGATCTTCTTCTAATGATACAACAATATTGTCATTCAAAAATTGATCCACAACGCCACCATTTAAGTTTAAGGAAGCTATTAATGTTGCTGAATCTCCTACAGCCTCGACGACAAATGGAGCTGGATGTTGCTTGCCATCAATCGTAATGACTGGTCCATTACAGCGTATATAAGAATTCGCCAACACACGTTGACCATTAATAGCAATCGCTTGCGCACCAGCAATTTTAAGCTCATTGAGTAATTTAAAAATATGACTTTCATGCACAATATAATCATTAGGGTTAGCGGATTTTGGATCGTAATCACCATCTTGAAGGGTAATACGTAAACCTTTTCCTTGTGAATTTAAATCGCCTAACAACAAGCGTAAATCCTCTGCTTCTTCAACAAACTTTGTATAATCCTTTTTGCTGGCGACAAATGATTTTTCATACTTGCGAATTTTCTCTTGCAAAGCATTCGCTTCTTCTAATAATTCTTTATTGCGCTCTTGCTGCGCAATTAACTCCTCACGATAAGAATCCTCTTGCTCGAATAGCTCTTGATTAGTCGAACCTACACCTCGATGATCTTTTGCCTGGTTGTAGGAATAGCCAATGATAAACCCCATAGTCACACAAACAATAAGCAACTGAAATTGTTTTCTTGAAAAGACATTTTCTTTGCTAATCTTTTTCTTGTTGTTCATCTTTTTTCACTTCCTGGTTGGCCGCGTCTTGATCTAAATCAATATTGGTTTGGTTGTACGCATTATTGAAAGGACGATAATACGAGCCGACCTCTAAATCGATAACCCCCTTCTCCAAATTTGGAATTTGTGCCACAAGCGAGGGGTAATGATTTAGCTTTTCTGCTAAAGTTTGAATAACAGCACGAACTTCATAGCCATCGTTCATATAGAGCTTGATTGCATTAGGATTTATCTCATTACTGTTTGTATTGACTTGAGAAATTAATGCTAATACTTCTGGGTTTAATTGTGCTAATTGCTTGACAAGCTTCTTAATTGTCTTTTCACCAGTTATGCCGATAAATACAGGTGCATCAATCGGGATATCATCCCCAGCTTGTTCAAAGCGCTTGCCATTTTCAAGCAATGGATAATAAGTACCGTCACCAGCTAAGTACGCAACCTTTTTCCATTCTTGAATTTCTATCGTCACACCTTGAAACCACTTACGTTTAACATGTGCTTCTTTCACCCATTTATCCTTTAGTAATAATTTCTCTACGTCTTCTGCTTTAAATCCCCACATCGACTTCCCAGTTGCAAGCGTACTTGCCTTCAAATAATATGGTTCTTCCGCTAATCGAGCACCGTTGACTGTTATGTTGTTGATTTTACTGTAAGGAGATTGAAAATAAAGGAGTACTGCTAATACGATAAAGAAAAGTAATATTAGCACTATAAATTTCCGATTTGTACGCTTTTTTCGTCGCTTTTTTAGCGTAGGTATGCGATCTTCTATGTCGATTACTTTCTCCAAAAAGTACTCCTCCTTTATATTTATTTCGCTAATTGATAAATAATACCTATTATTAGCCACATTGTTACTAAAGATGTTCCTCCATAGCTGATAAAAGGCAATGTGACACCTGTTACAGGAACTAAGCCAATCACTACTGCTATATTTAAAAATGCTTGAACAGTCAGCATTGTTACAAGCCCAATGATCGCGTAATAAGATGTTCTCGTTTTAGCCTGCACTGCAAATTTATAGCCTGCATAAATCACCAGTACGAAAAGGGCTAAAATAACAAGTCCACCAAGCAATCCAACCTCTTCAAGAATTATTGCGTAAATAAAGTCATTTTGTGGTTCAGGTAAATATAAAAACTTTTGCCTACTTTGTCCAAAACCATGCCCGAAAATCCCAGCAGGTCCTATAGCCATTAATGATTGTACAGCCTGAAACCCGCTTCCTAAAGGGTCGACCCACGGATCAATAAATGCCTCAATCCGCTTTAGTCGGTATGGCGCTGTGACAATCAAGCCTACTAATCCAGCAATCCCAGCAATCAAAAACATTGCATAAAGCTTTAAAGGATACCCTGCCACAAAAAACAATAAAAACACAGACACAACGAGAATAAAAACTGAACCAAAATCAGGCTGTAGCATAATAAGTACAACAGGCAATAATAAGATTAACCCATGCCGCCAATTAATAATCGACTTACCTGTTTTATGCTGCGCTAAAATATGGCTCATGTATACAATGACGGTAATTTTCGTTAGCTCTGCCGGCTGAATTGTTAAAGGACCTATGCCAATCCAGCTTTGAGAACCATTGCGTACAAGTCCAATTCCTGGTATAAGTACAAGGACTAGTAAGATTAACGAAAATATATAGGCCATTTTCCAAAAGGACTGCTCTTTCAAAATCTTTAATCGAATAGTGATTAAAAACACTACAATAGCTACCGCAAAGTATAGACTTTGCTTCATATAAAACGGCATTTTTCCACTATAATGAACGGCACTCCAATAGGTACCTGCAGAATAGACGAAAATAATGCCGATTATAGAAAGCATCCATGTTGTGACGAGCAATAAATAGCTTTCTTTCCCTCTCAGTAATGCCATCCTTCCAAGTCAAGTATATTCTTAAATAGTTACAGGCTCATTACAGCGTCAATAAAAACATCGCCTCGTATTTCAAAGCTGTCATATTGATCCCAGCTTGCACATGCTGGAGATAATAGAATAACATCGCCTTTTGCAGACATTGGCGCCGCATAATGTACTGCATCCTCAACATTTTGGGCAATGACAGTTTGTTGTACACCACACGACTTCGCAAATTCTACAAAGCGTAGGCCTGTTTCTCCAAAGGCGACAACACCCTTTACATGGCCCATACATGGACGTAATTCTTCAAACGAATGTCCTCGATCTAAACCACCTGCAAGTAAAATAACAGGTACTTTGAATGCGTCTAGAGCACTTTTTGTAGCTAAGCAGTTTGTTGCTTTAGAGTCATTGTAAATCTTGCGTCCATTCCATTCACGTACGAACTGAGTACGGTGACGAACGCCTCCAAACTTCGCTAAAACTTCTGCCATTTTAGCTTTGTCACAGCCGACTAAAATACAAGCTGCGACAGCTGCTAATATATTTTCTAAGTTATGCTTACCAGGCAAAGCGATATTTGCTCGATCTAGATACGGCTCACCTTGCCAGTAAATTGTTGTATCATCCGCACTAATTCCTTCATCCGTACGTCCCTTCAAACTAAATGGTACCTTTTTAGCTTTTGATGTTGTTGCATAACCAACAACAATCGGCTGATCTGCATTATAGATAAAATAATCGCTTTCATCTTGATTACGTGTAACACCAAATTTTGCCTCTGCATAGTTGTCAAACGTCCCATGATAGTCAAGATGTGCATCATAAAGATTTGTTAATATGGAGATTTTTGGTTTGAATGTTTTCGCACCCATTAATTGGAAAGATGATAACTCTGTAACAATAACATTATCCTTTTGTGCCTCTCTTGCAACACCACATGCGACTGTTCCTATATTCCCTGCAATTAACGGTTTTAAACCACCATTATTGAGCATGTCGAAAATTACTGTTGTCGTAGTTGTTTTACCGTTTGATCCTGTAATACCAATAAACGGCGCTTCACTAATTAAATAGGCAAGCTCAATTTCTGTCCATACGGGGATTCCACGGCTTATTGCATCTGCTACTATTTTGTTGCTATAAGGAATTCCTGGGTTTTTCACGACTAATTCAAAGCCTTCATCGAGTAATTCCTCTGGGTGACGGCCACAAATAACCGTAATTCCCTTTTGCAATAGACCTTGCGCATCTGGGCTTTCATCAAATGGTTTGGAATCATTGACCGTCACAAAGGCGCCCAGCTCATGTAAAATCTCAGCTGCAGCCACACCACTTTTAGCTAGACCTAATACAAGGACTTTTTTATGTTGTAAATCTGAAAAATTTCTCATTTGAACGCCTCCGATAAAACTGCAATCAATGCTACTGCTAAAGCAGTTGACCAAAAGACAAGTACGACCTTCCATTCTGACCAACCTGATAATTCAAAATGATGATGAATAGGACTCATTTTAAAAATACGTTTTTTACGAAGCTTGAAGCTACCTACCTGTAAAATAACGGATAATGTTTCAATCACAAATACCAATCCAATTAATAACAGTAAGAGTTCTGCTTTTACTAATACAGATACCATGGCTAAAGCTCCACCTAATGCTAACGAACCCGTATCTCCCATAAATACTTTTGCAGGATTCGCATTAAAAAGTAAAAATCCTAATAATGCACCTGTCACCGCAAATGCAAATAAGGCGATATCAGCTTGTTCTTGGAATAAAGCAATAACACCAAATGCTGCAAAGGCAATGGATGCAGTGCCTGCCACAAGGCCATCTAATCCATCTGTTAAATTCACTGCATTTGAGAAGCCCACTAACCAGAAAATTAAAAAGGCTACATAAAAAATACCAAGATCGATCGTCCAATCTGTAAATGGTATGGTAAGTGTTGTAGCAAACAATCCTAGTAAGAAATAAGCCAACACCGCAATAACAATTTGGCCGATAAGCTTTTGAAGTGATGTTAGTCCTAAATTACGTTTAAAAACAACCTTTAAGCTATCATCTAACAAGCCGATTAACCCAAATCCTACTAATACTAATAACAGTACGATAGTATATGTTGTAAATAAATCTAGAAAGCTACCGACACCAACAGTAGTAAGGATAATGGCAAGTAAGAAAATAATGCCGCCCATTGTTGGTGTACCAGCTTTTTTCATATGGGATTGTGGTCCCTCTTCACGAATACTCTGACCAAACTTTAATCGGCGAAGAAGTGGAATACTAATTGGTGCCAGGATAACTGTTACTATAAAAGCAATAGCTAAAATGGTAAGCGTTGTTGCGAGTTTCATTGAAAAATCTCCTTTAAATCTTGTTTCACTTTCTTCTTGAAGAAAAAAGCACAAACTTTCATGTATTTATTACTACCCTTCATAATAATAGTGGTTCTTTCTCATTTTTTAAAGGTAAAGTTATATTAGTTCTCTAAATAAAGATGAATGGTGCCATCTTGCTTGATAACACTATCCACTTCAGGCAGTTGATTGCCAATTTTAGTCCCTTCTCCATGCCATTCAATCCGAAATGGATAGTGTTGCTTGGCAATATCGTCCTTCGTTTGACCAATAAAACTTGGTACCTTCACAGTGATTGGATCACCCCAACGATAATCCTTTTCAAGCTGTTCCTTCGATTTTTCAATACCAATAAAAGGTGCAACATCTTCAATAATTTGACCAACGATTGGAGCTGCTATCACACCGCCAAACTGTGTTCCCTTTTTCGGGTTATCTACTGCGACATAAACGACAATTTGCGGATTATCCGCAGGTGCGAAGCCAATAAACGATACGATATATTCGCCGTCTTTATAACGGCCATTGTCTACCTTTTGTGCCGTACCTGTTTTGCCACCGATTCGTAAGCCATCTCGGTAAGCTTGACGTCCTGAGCCCTTTGCGACAACAGATTCTAATGCACCTCGAACCTTTGCAGACGTCTCCTCACGAATAACCTGTTTTTTAACTTCCGGTTTAGTCTCTTTTATAACGTCCCCAGTATTAGGGTTAAAAACCTTCTTCACAACATATGGCGTATAAAGCTTGCCCCCATTTATTGCTGCGGCTACTGCTTGCACTTGTTGAATTGGTGTAACGGCAACACCTTGGCCAAATGACGTTGTGGCCTGTTCAACAGGTCCAAAAGCCTCCTTGGAAAATAAAATCCCTGAAGCTTCGCCAGCGATATTAGACCCTGTTTTTTTACCAAAACCAAAATCTTTAATATACTGTAGTAGTTTTTCATTACCTATTCGCTGACCTAATTCAACAAAACCTGGGTTACAAGAATTTTCTACAACTTCAAGGAAGGTTTCAGAGCCGTGACCTTGCCGCTTCCAACAGCGCAATCTTGCTCCAGCAACCATTGAATAGCCTGGGTCATAAAAAGTATCCTTCTCTAAATCCACTACATTTTCTTCTAAAGCAGCACTTAGCGTTATAATTTTGAACGTTGACCCGGGCTCATATGTCATCCAAACTGGTAAATTCCGATTGTAGATGGCGGGCTCTACCGATTGATATTCTGCTGGATTGAAGGTAGGATATGAGGCTAACGCTAAAATCTCGCCACTGTTTGGATTCATGGCAATTGCCATTGCTTGGTCAGCATCATAGCGCTTCATTGCCTGTGACAGTTCACGCTCGACGACCTGTTGTGCATCTACATCTATCGTTAGCTCGATCGTTGCGCCATCTTCACCAGCCTTCCATGCGCTCTTTACGTTCGGTAAATTATTCCCTTTCGCATCTGTAAAGATCCGTATGGCCGAAGAATTAGCCTTTAACAGCTTATTGTATTCATATTCGATTCCCGCTAAACCTTGTGCATCATAGCCTGTGAAACCTAAAAAACGAGATAATAGGGTACCGTATGGATAGTCCCTTGAATAATCGACACCACTATATAATCCCTCAATTTGCATACCTTGTAACTCCACTGCTTTTTCATAGGGAATATTTTTCCCTTCAGGTGCCAGCTTTACTAAGTATTCTTTTTCCTTCATTTTTTTCAGCAGCTTTTGTTCATCTACCCCCAAAACTTGTGCAATTTTCGCTGCTGCTCCTTCAATATCCTTACTTTGCGAAGGCATGAAATACAAAGTTGGCGCAAGCTTATTTGTGACAATATTTTTCCCCTTACGGTCAGTAATGTGCCCTCGCTCATTGGCAAAAGGAATTTCCCGGTCCCAATTCTCTTCGGCTTTCTTTGTCAGGTTTTTTTGATCTAATACTTGCAAGAAGACAAGCCTCATTACAATCGCTACGGCTACAAACATAAACAATACATATAAAATACGCAATCGCTTTTTGGAATGGATAGAAATCCACTTCATTCGACATCACACCTTGTTTTTTACAACGTATGAAATAAAGTGTGCTTCTATTCAAGTTTATTCAGTTGTTTCACCCTCGGGTGGGGTCTCTACATCTTGCTTAAAACTTTCAGCTGGCGTTTTCAGCTTCACGACAATCGGTGAATGATCTGAAATTACAGTGCCTGCCGATACACTTTGACTTACTGCGAAGCCCTCTCCAACAATTTCAATTTCTAAATTTGCCATTGTCTTAAAAGCAAGTACATTGCGCAACGACCAATTGGTGAAGTTCGGCAGTGTTACATTACCCTCTGTCTTTAAAAACACAAAATTACCTTTAACGAGTTTTTGAGGACCCTTTGGATATTGGTCAATAATTTTACCGCCACCACCAACAATCACAGGCTGTAGACCATCGTTCGCAAGCTCTACTTGTACAGCCTCAGCACGTTGACCTGTGTAATCTTGTATTGTTGTATCATCAACATGCTTGACATCTTCAGGATTAACGTTTAAATATTTTAAACTATTTAACATAACTGGGTTGAATATTTTTGAAACTGGTACAGAACCGAGTTCACCCGTCTTTAGCTTTGGTCTTTTTACCGAGACATACATGATGAGCTGAGGGTTATCGGCAGGAGCCATCCCTAAGAAAGAATAAAGAAATTCATTTGCTCCCCATGAATACTTACCATTTCCTAGTGGAATTTGGGCAGTACCTGTTTTCCCTGCTACTTCATATTCATCAAGGATAAAATCCTTCGCCGTACCATATTTATCCGTTAACGTAGATGCAAGGATTTCTTTTACCTGCTTCGCTGTATCGGCTGAAATTGGTTGTCCCTTTTCAATCGGCTCATGCTTTTGAATCGTTTTTCCTGTAGAGGGATCCACGATACGATCTATCACATACGGTTGCATCATTTTTCCGCCATTCGCAATCGCTGTCATCGCTTGAATTAACTGAATCGGCGTTACTGTAGAACCTTGACCGAACGTTGTTGTCACTCGTTCTACTGGATATTTCGATAAAAGTGTACCCGATGCTTCATTCGGTAAATCAATGCCTGTTTTTTTGCCAAACCCAAATCGCTCTAGATAGTCAAAAAAGACATCCTCACCAATAAGCTTTAATAAGTGTGCCATTGCAGTATTGGATGAACGTTGGAATCCTTCTAAATAAGTAATCGGACCCCAACCTCTTCCATTATTATGGTCTTTAATTACTTGATCAAGAACTCTGTATTGACCTGACATATACTTTGCATTTGGAGCCCACGCCCCTGTATCAACAGCCGAAGCGAGTGTGAACGTTTTCATTGTCGAACCTGGTTCAATGGTCTCTTCAATGGCCTCGTTCAGCCACTTCATATTATCGCCTACACGTGTATCGGGATTAAACGTAGGTCGCTGTGACATCGCTAGAATTTTACCTGTTTTCGGATCTGCTACAATTGCTGTCATCGATTCAGGATTATACTCCTTTTCAACTGCTGTCATCGCTTCCTCTAAAAAACTTTGAATCTTTTTATCAAGTGTTAAATAAATGTCATCTCCATTTTTCGCAGGTGTCACCATTTTTTCACTATTTGGCAATAAATAACTGAAAGCATCTGTCTCATATTCAACCTTACCGTCTTTACCGGTTAGTTCTTTGTTATAGGTAAGCTCAAGACCCATTTTTCCTTTTGTCGTGAACGTACTATCTTTATTTTCCTCTTTTAGTGCGAAACCAATTAAGTGCGAGGCAAAGATACCATTTGGATAATAGCGTTTTAAATCATTGATAAATAAAATCCCTGGTAATTTCTCCGCTTTGATTTTACTCATAGTCTCATGACTTATTCCGCGGCCCGCACTTCCAAATTCAACCTGATAAGGCTTTTCGCCATTTTTACCTACCCTAGTAAGCTGGTTATAGATTTTTTCTTCGTCCATTGGCATATATTCTGCTAATATTTTTGCAGTTTTTTCCGCATCTACTACATGTCGAGGATTTTTTGCATCCGTCGTGGCTTTTTTATTGACGACTGCGATAAGTCGATAACTTAGCGTATCCTCAGCGATGACTTGTCCATTTGTATCGTAAATTTTCCCACGGCTTGCTGATATTACACTTTCTTTGCTATATTTCGCAGCTGCCCTTGCCGCAAGCTCTTGTCCTTCCACTTCACCTGTCGCCTGTAACATAAACATTCTTGAGAACAATAGAAAAAAGAGCCCTCCATAAAAAATTAATAATAGAAAGGCTCCCCATTGGAATCGAAATCTCTTTTTTTTCATTCTCCCGGCACTACCTTTACATTTTTCTCATTTTGAGTTAAACCGAGTTCTTTCGCTTTTTTCCATATATTTTCGTATGTAGAAAGTTCACTCACACGAACTGTCAAGTCAACATTCTGTTTAGTAATCTCTTCTGCTTCAGTTTCGATTTTTTGAATGTCCATGATTGTCGTTTGAATTGCTGCTTGCTTATTCAATACTAGTACCGCTAATACAGCAATAATGCCAACTAAAAAAATTAGCATTGTTTTTTCAAACTTATGGCTCGTTTTTTTACGACGTATGATAGTGGGTTGTGGACTAGGGGGTGTTATCGGTTGTTGCACTTGTTGTTGCTGGTGCTGCCTTACACGAACTGCTGCCATTTACTCACGCCCTTTGTCGTTAATTTTTTCAACCACTCTAAGCTTTGCTGAACGAGCACGATTGTTTACCGCTAACTCTTCATCAGAAGGAACAATCGGCTTTCTCGTGATAAGCTTTAAAGTGGGCTTCATGTCATCAGGAATCACTGGTAAATTTGGTGGTAATTCTGGTAATGATGACGCTTCCTTAAAAATAGTTTTGCATAGGCGGTCCTCCAATGAATGGAACGTAATGACACTAATGCGTCCACCTATGTTTATCATTTCAATCGCATCGACTAATGAATCCTCTGCCGCGCCTAGCTCATCGTTAACAGCAATTCGTATTGCTTGGAATATGCGCTTCGCTGGATGTCCACCTTTACGGCGAGCCGCTGCTGGAATACCCTCTTTAATAAGCTCTACAAGTTGGCTGGTTGTTTCGATCGGCTCCAGCTTACGTGCCTCTTCGATCTTACGAGCAACTTGCTTGGAAAATTTCTCTTCTCCATAACGGAAAAAAATACGTACTAAATCTTCATATGCCCAGTCATTCACGACATGAAATGCTGTAAGTGTTGCCGTTTGATCCATGCGCATATCGAGAGGTGCATCATGGTGATAACTAAAGCCTCGCTCTGGTGTATCTAGTTGCGGCGAGGATACGCCTAAATCATATAAAATACCATCCACTTGCTCAATGCCAAGCGCTAATAGCTCTTCTTTTAAATAGCGAAAATTCGAATGAACAAATGTTACACGCTCAATATATGGCGCCAATCGAGTTTTTGCATTATTAATAGCTGTCGTATCTTGATCGAAGCAAATTAAACGCCCTTTTTCAGATAATTGTTGTACTAAATATTCACTGTGTCCTGCCCCACCTAAAGTGCAGTCTACATACACACCATCAGGATCGATGTTCAACCCATCAACTGTTTCTTTTAATAGCACGGTTGTATGATCGAACATACCACTCGCTCCCTCCAAGCCTTAACTTCATACAGTTGACACTTAAGTGTCTAAAAAACTTAAAAATCAAAGCCAATCATATTTTCTGCAATTTCATTAAAGGATTGTTCCGACTCACTAAAGTAAGTTTCCCAAGCATCTTTCGCCCATATTTCAATTCGATTCGAAACGCCCAACACGATACATTCTTTCACAAGATGTGCATGCTGCATAAGCGTTGAAGGAATATTTATGCGCCCCTGCTTGTCTATCTCTACTTCCGTTGCCCCAGAAAAGAAAAACCTTGCAAAAGCACGTGTATCCTTTTTGGTCATCGGTAAGCCCTTTAATTTTTCTTCGAGTTTTCGCCATTCATCCATAGGATAGCCAAATAAACAATTATCAAGTCCGCGTGTCACAACAAACGTTTCGCCTAAAGCGTCACGAAATTTCGCGGGCACGATTAATCGTCCTTTCGCATCAACAGAGTGTTGATATTCTCCCATGAACATGCTATTCACCCCACTTTATTAAATAATGTACCACATCCCCCCACTTTCCTCCACTTTTTTTAAAAAAAACTTGACATTTTAACACTTAATGTGTGAATAGACCTTTAACAAATGCTTGAATCCATGCTAAATGACATAAAAAAGAGCTATCCATAGTAGGATAGCTCTCATTTTACTATTTAAATCGACAGTGTTCATCAAATTTACAGCGTTGTGAATTAGGTATGAAGATACAGATCTTAGGATTATAAATAAAGTAAATAGTGATGAATGCCAATGCTATAATTTTGTTTCAACATTTCAGTCATTAGCATAGGTCCAAACTCATTCAAATATTGATAAGGATTATAAGTTCTTTCCTGGAACCCTTCATTTGGATACAACTCATTTTGTAGTGTCATCAATTTTCGAATTGTCGTTTCATGCTTGTGAAGAACAGTTTGTTCAACCTTTTGCTGTAAATACTCAAATTGTTTTAGATGATTCTCTTTATTTTTCACAAGAATTTTATCTAGTAATAGTTGTTGTTCTTCTAAATAAAGTTGAAGGGCACCATACTTTTCTAAAAGCTCTTGTTGCATCATCTGAATTTGACGCTTTGCTTCGGTATCCTGTATTTCAGCAATAAACTGTTCTTTAAGCTGTAACGCTTTCCCATCCCAAACATCAGCAACATTTAAACGATATTCACGCAAAAGCTGTTCTACGTGACGTGTGACAATCGTGATATGAAGACGTGGCGCAAATATCGGCATTTGTAAGCCTAATACCGCAAATGCATCCTTCAATGTCGCCCAGTACGCAAGCTCCCCCGGTCCACCAACAAATGCTAGCACAAGCAATGTCATTTCCTGCATTAGCGGACGCGTCACAACGTTATTACTTAACCGCTCAGGATGTTGTTCAGCAATTCTTAAAATCTCTTCACGAGATAGCTTGATATTTGCAGCTAAATTGACAAATTGCTGATTTTTTCTTGCTAAAAGATGACGCTCCCCATCTTCTACATAAAATAAATTGGCCGCTTCGTTTGTTGCCAAAATAGGCTTGCCATAGCCTGCACGTTCAAGCTCTGCTTCTTTTTCTGTTACCACTCTAGCAATTTCTTCATTTTTATGAATGATACGAGTAAAATTCTCACGCTCATATTGGCGGAATTTAAAGTCCGCTGCATCAATCATCAATAAACCTTCATCTTTAAACAAATGGTTCATAAGTTGCGCAAAGAATTCCGTAAATGTGTCACTCTTATTAAGCGTATCCACTAATTGTTTCATAAGCATTTCAGTGAATGCTGTTTCGCCCATATCCTTCGCAATCGTATTTATTAATTGGGTCATAGATTCTTTGTTTATACTTGTTTTTGAAGCCATCGTTTTACGTCTTGAACGTTCACCGTAAACACGTTTTTTAATATCTTCACCACGTACTGTATACGTATGGTTAATTTCCTCTAAATCATGATCCTCACCAGCTATCCAAAAAACAGGAACAACCGGTCGCTGAAGTTTTACACTTTGCTCTTTCGCTACTACAATAACCGAAATCGCCTTATGCACCGAGTAAAGAGGGCCTGTTAAGATACCCGCTTGTTGCCCACCGACAACCGCAACAGCTCCTTGCTCTAGTTGCTGCAAATGTTCATTCGCTTTCTTTGATAAACCGAGCGGCTCCATAAATTGACGTATGATGGCTGTTAATTCTTTTTGATCATATGCACGCTGATCTAAATATTGCGCTCGTTTTTCAAAAGATTTATCGTTATATTCGTATTCAAAAAACTCATGGATCGCAGTATTCGACGACCAATAATCTGCTAGCAAACGATTTTTTATGGGTACTTGGATTGACTCCAGTTTCATTTAACACAAACTCCTCTACTCACTAAATCATCTTCTTACTCTTCATAAGCAAACTTGAAATAAAATAAATTCCTTTTCATACTACTAACGTGTCGTTGATTTCCGTTCCGACCGGGCGTCCTGGTGTCGTCAGGGTAACAGGTATTTATTGCGCGAAAGCGAAGCGTCAGCTACAGGATGTTGGTTACGAAGGCGTTATCACAGGACATGATGCTGTTAGCCTTGTTCCTCTATCGCTAATCCCCCCAAGGAGTCGCCCAATCTCCAGTGAGAGACTAGGGTTTATCATTTAAACTGCTCAAAGGTGAATGAATTGGTGATGAGCTAATCCCTAACAAATATTGTTAGATACTCAACGTTGTCGTACATTGGAATTTTATTTAATTTTTTGCACATATAGAGTTATGAATAAAAAACAATATTGAATGCTATTATTTTAACGCTTATGGCTTCAACATGAAAAGAAAATGCTTAGACAGCCTGTAAATATTCTATAACAGAACGAATAACGCCTACTATACAAATAACAATATACGCAGTACTTAGTACTAAAAATTGAAAGCGCCAAATTTTCCTAAGTAGCGATTTCACTTCAATTTCTTTTTTCGTTCGCCAATCAATATATGTAAAAATCATTGCCATCATTATCGCCATTGTTACTAATAGCGCACTAACATTAACATTCCATAGTACACCAATCGCTAGTGGTACTGAAAAAAACAAACACAATGTTGTTACGTCCGACGCCACTCCAACAGCATGTGTGCCTCGAATTTTAACCTTTTTACTAATTAAATAGACAATCACAAAAAGGAGGATTGGACAAAAAATAATGATACTTATAACTATATGTAAAAAATCTTTCAACGTTTTTCACCGCCCTCCTCTATCGCAAGTACTTGGTGATATAAAGTGCGTAAAGTAGGCAAATCATGACCATTTGCTAGAGCTTTTTCTAGTATTACTCCTACAATCGTGTCAATTTCACTTTTTCTCCCGTGTATCCGATCCGCTAGCATAGATGATGTATTACTTGCTGTTTTTTCACATAACTCTATCACCTTATAAAAAGGAATGGCTTGTTCTATACCTTCAAAAGCATCCGTTAATTCTTGATAGATCGTTTGCATTACTAAAAACGCTTGCTTATTCGTTACTAACTCTCCATTCCTCACTTGCAATATCGCCGTTAATGGATTAATCAGACAGTTTAATACTGCTTTCTCAAATAACATTTGTTCAGCATTAGCCACCAACTCAACTGGAAATAAGGAATTTTTCAATTGTAACAAATCGTTAAACGCATCACGATTCCCTCGCTCAATCGCAATTTTACAAACACCTACACCTCTATGTCGTACGGTTGACCAGTCTATCATTTGAGCACCAAATGACACAGAGCAAAAGGCAATATTTTTTTGTGGTAAACGCAGTACTTCGTCATAATGCGCTAAACCATTTTGCATAAACAACAACGAAACGGTACTTGGTAACGCAGATAATTGTCGGTATAGCTCTTGTAATTGACCGTACTTCACAGCAATTACAATTAAACCTCGCTGTGGTAACGCCTTTAATTTCGTAGTTGAAGCAACTTTTTGTACAGTTTTCGTTCCATCTACATTTACTCGTGTTAAATACTTTGCAATAAGTTCATCTACCTGCCCCTGCCTTCTCGCAACCAACGTTACAAACATACCAGATTCAGCTAAAAAACTTGCTGTTAACTGACCTACAGCCCCTGCACCAATAATTGCTACATCCACAATACATCACACCTCCCACATTTATAATGGACGATCTAACATAAGAGAACGCCCTCCTAAATAGCTCTATCGCAATTACATCTTAGCCCATTTCGTAACATCCGCCGAAGACTTTAGGCCACCGATGCAAAAGCGCAGTGCTAACGTAGCGGCAGCAGCATGATGTTGGCTGTCGCTTTGCTTTCGCACAGATAAATTGCCACAGAACGTGGCGCTCTTAGACTGAGTCCCTCTATTTCAGCGGGATGTTTGAACAGCCGTTGAAAAGTTAAACGACCCTTTTTGTCCCTTTCTACAGAAGGAGGTGCCTTAGAATGATCTCTAAGGCACCTCCTATGCAGGTTCTTTTATTATACAGGATTGACTAAGTGTTTTCGATAATATAAAAATCGAAACTTTAATCAGTGGTTTTTTCCCCACTAATTATCAGTTTCCACCAATCAGGATGTTATGGACCGTAATCACACCTAAGTTCTTTGCTTTTGCTAAATTTTAAAGTAGGAGCTTTGTACCTGACGCTATGCTTTCGGTACAAAAGACACTTGTACCTGACGCCATGCTTTCACTACTAAAACAATTGCTGAAAGAGGTTAAATTACTGTCCGTTCATGCGGGATAAATAATTGTTGAAGCACTCAGTGCAGCACTATGTTTTCGTTCAATTTACATTTTTTCTAAGTACCTTTTTCTACAGCACTTTTAGCTTTCGTCAGCTTTCTATTTTAATCTTTCATTAAAGAATACCCTTGTTGCAACCATTTCACTAGTTTATCGTGCTCATTTTGTAATTCACGGTGCCTTACTTCGAGACTTTGATAGGCTTCTGTTAATTCATCAAAACTTGTTAATGCCAGTTTCAAATGGCTTCGCATAGATTGTTGCGGCTGATTTCGCACAGCTAGTAGTGATTGACTATATTGACTACGTAATGTTTTATTCCAACGGAAACCACATGCTTGTTTTGTACGACCTAGTTCAGCAGCAGCCAACTCAAAAGCTTCTAGCTGTGTTTTGCCATTTTGCACATTATGCAACACAATTTCTGCTAATCTTTCATCGTCTTCCTTTGTCCATTGATCTTTTCTTTTTTTCAATTCCATAATCTATCACCCTCGCATTTTTTACTACTATATGCATGAGCGAGCAAAATAGAATCATCGAATTAAAAAAGACAGTGACTCTGTTTTATTATAACCACTGCCGTTATACATTATTTATTGTTTTTCTTTGTTAGGAAATTAGCAACCGCCTCGTGGTGAGCTTCACTTTCCCACAATTTAGCACATGTACGAACTTCCTCCATAACACGTTCATACATATGACGCTCACGCCACTTACGAAGCTCAATTTCTTTATAAGCCTTATGAACAGCAGGATGAATTTTACGCATATGTTCAATAAAATCATTCAATGCCGCTTCTTTTGAACCTTCAAAAACGCGCATTGCCCAACCAATCTCATATAGTAATTCTGCTGGATAAGGCTTCGCATCGACTAGCATCTTCATCGCACGATCATGGCGTAATCCTCGTTCAAATAGGTATGTACCGCCTCCCCAACCGCTCGTAATTGCTAATGTCCCCTGTATAAAACCGCACTTCGCATGACTGGCAACTAGACGAAAATCACAGGCAGTTGCGATCTCACACCCTCCACCAACAGCAGTTCCATTTATCAACGCAATCGTTGGCACAGGTAATGTTGCAAGGTCATATAATATTTCGCCCATCTTACTTAGCATGCCGAATGCTTCATCCTCAGTTTCAAGTGAATGGAACTCAGATAAATCACCTCCTGAGCAAAATGATTTATCCCCAGCACCTGTCACAACTAAAAAACGCACATCATCATGGTTTCGAATATATGTAATGACTTCTTGAAGCCCATCCATAACCTCATCATTAACCGCATTCCTTTTTTCTTGTCGATTAATCGTAAATGTCATGATACCTTCTTTGTTGTCAATTGTATAAGCCATTCTATTCCCCCCCTTTGTCCTGTTGAGTAAATTGTATCATACAATTATTATAGCACTATATATCTTTTTGTTATTGACGAAAGATTCCGTCTCTTCTAACCGACAAAAAGGCTAGTAAAGAGCCATGGTCTCTCTACTAGCCTTTTAAGCGAGCAAACACTGTATTATTTGCTAACTACTTCTTTACCTTTGTATTGTCCGCAAGCTTTGCAAACACGGTGTGATAATTTAGCTTCACCACAGTTTGGGCAAGCTACCATACCAGGTACAGATAGTTTGAAATGCGTACGACGCTTTCTTTTTGCAGTTTTAGAAGTTCTTCTAAATGGTACAGCCATTGATGGCACCTCCTTACAGATCGTCTATTCGTCTGTTTGATCAAAATACTTAGCTAAATTAGCTAGTCTTGGATCCACTTTTTGTTCGTCAGCTTTTTTGTGTAGTTCAACGTCTTCATCTGTTGCGTAAGACCAGTTTTTCCCACCTTGCACTTGCCCTTCAGTATTCTCCTTGAACACTTGCATAGGTACTTCAAGAAGCACTAACTCCTCGATAACCGGTTTCATGTCGATTACTTCACCATTAAGATAGTGAATTTCTCCGTCATCTTCCCCTCGTTTATCCTCGTCAATCCAGCTGAAAACTTCAACTGTCTCAACTTCGATAGGAAACTCAACATCTTCCCACGTGCGCGCACATGGTAATGTTAACGTAGCTGTCACAGTTAGCTGACATGTCATTTGCGATGCACCGAAAGTACAAAGCCCTTTTACATGAATGGGCGAAATTGCTCGAATATCCTGGTTTCGCTCCATCACCTCGTCCACTTGGACATAGGCATCAATCGGCATCCCGTTTTGGCGGTATTTAGATAATTGATGAATTGACCATTTCATTCGTTTAATCACCTCGAGACAACACTGTTGATTATATAATGTGTAAAAATAGATGTCAAGATAATTTCTTGTCACCACGATAAAACCCACCTATAATTATATATTATAAAAGTGTATTTGCTCCAAACCGTTCGCTATAACTAAAAAGACTCCAAATTAATAAGAACGGGAAGCAAATGATATGGATAAAGGGGGCTTACATTTGCAAGCAGTCGGAATAGTTGTTGAATACAATCCTTTTCACAACGGACATGCCTATCATTTGGAACAGGCAAAAAAAGTAGCACAAGCGGATATTGTCATCGCTATCATGAGTGGTGATTTTTTGCAACGCGGAGAACCAGCCATGGTCGATAAATGGACACGCACAAAAATGGCTCTCGCAGGTGGTGTTGATATTGTTATTGAGCTACCATATGTTTATAGTACTGCACCTGCAACTGATTTCGCAAAAGGGGCAATTTCCTTGCTATCTGCAATCGGGTGCGATTCATTTGCCTTCGGAAGCGAAGATGGTTCCATTCAACCCTTTATGAATACGTTTCAGCTCATTAATAATCATCGCACTGAATATAACACTCTTATTAAAGAAAGCCTTAAAACGGGTGCAAGCTATCCTAAAAGTCTACATTACGCCTATGAACAGCTTTCTCAAAAATTCCCTGCAACATACATTGATTTGGGACAACCGAACAATATACTTGGTTTTCACTATATTGAGGCAGCAACGACTCTAAGTAGTAATATTAAACCTTTAACGATCCCTCGCATTGTTGCAGGTTACCATGACGCTTTGCAAGAAGGGGCATCCATAGCAAGTGCCACAGGAATACGCAAGGCTCTAGCAACAACCGGTGCTCTACAAAGTGTGCAAGATTTTCTTCCTAAAGCTTCGTTTAATTATTTAGCTGATTGGCATGGAAAATATGGTAAATTTGCAAGTTGGGAAACTTTTTGGCCATTATTACAGTTTACACTTATTCGGCATACACCTCATGAACTTACGCGCTATGCTGAAGTCACAGAAGGCATTGAGAATGGTCTTATCAAAGCAGCAAAAACAAGTCAATCATTTAGCAGCTTTATGGAGAAAATTAAATCTAAACGCTATACTTGGACACGCCTTCAACGGATGCTCACACACATTTATACGGGATTTACAAAGGAACAGTCGCAAAGCTTTAATGCTCCTTCCAGTATACGTTTACTAGGCATGAGTAAGCAGGGACAAGGCTATTTAGGTATGCATAAAAAGAACATACCCTTACCTTTAATCAGTCGTGTAGCAGCTATGGATGATGCTATGCTTGCTGTAGATATACATGCAGCAGAGGTATACAATTTAAGTATTGAACAAGGAATAAAAGAGCAACGTCTTCCTAAAGATTATCAAACACCACCGATTCGTTTTTAAGTATCGAAAAAGGAGGCCAGAAATTTTTCTAGCATCCTTTTTTGCTGTTAGTTGGCAAAGCAAGATGTGTTTTGCGTAGCCCAAAACAGAAAAGCCATGTTACTTTGATAAAACTTTATTTCGGCGGTAACTGTTTTAAATATTCGATTGCATCATCTACAGTTTTAACCGAAACTATTTTCATTTTTGTGCCAATTTCTTTCGCAGTCTTTACTGCAGTAGCATAATTCGATTCCAGTTCAGGATATTTAGCTTTCATTTCTGGAGTAATTTCATCATCTGGCGCAAAAAAGATTTCCATACCATCACGATCAGCAGCAATGACCTTATAGTCAATCCCACCAATTCTTCCAACAGTGCCATCAACCAGCATTTCCCCTGTTCCTGCAATAGCATAGCCTTTCGTTAAATCTTCTTCGAGAAGTTGGTTTAAAATTTCTAAGGTAAACATTAGCCCAGCAGACGGACCCCCAATATCCTCCGTTTTCATAGACACATTTGGATTTGTTTCAATCGATCTACTTTCAGTATAAGTAATACCTAACCCTGCCCTTTTCTCTTCTGATTCGGGGATTTCCTTTAAGGTAATCGTTACCTCTTGTTCTTTTGTATGACGTTTAAATTTAATTGCCACCTTATCTCCAAGTTTCTTTGGCTTTAAAAGATCTACAAGCATTTGTTGATTTCTAATTTTTTGTCCGTCAACTTCAATAATTTCATCACCAGCTTTTAATAAATTATCAGAAGCACCGCCATCTAGAACATTTAATACAAAAACACCGTTAAAGAGAATTTTCGTTTGGAGGCCCGCCCTCTGAAAAGCTACATACTTTGCATTAAATTGAGAATCAGACATTAATTTAAACTGTCGAACATTATATTCCTCTTCATCCTCTAATGGATTTCGCACTTGCTCAATATCCATTAGTTTTTGATATTTTTGAGTTTTCGCCCACAGATATGAAAAGGGCGTAGCTTGCTGCATAGCCACCGTCATTAAGCTCAAGGACCCTTTATCATCTGTGTGACTATTTTCAACGTTTACAAATTTACTGACATCATAAGCACTTCCCGGCTTCATGATATAAGCGTCTAGTCGGTACAACATTAAAAAACAAATCACGACTATTAACACTGCATAAATACTAATTTTTTTCTTCAAAGAAAAACACCTCCTAAGACGCTCGCAAAACCATACGTTCATGTTTTTGCCTTTTTTACATATATTGATTTTAGCATTTGCCTATGTGAATGACAAAAAGTTGAAACGAGATGATAACATGTATGCGATAATTCAAATAGCGATTTGCATAGTTCTTATTCTATTACTCTTGTTATTCCCACAAACTGCTCATAACGGTACTGATTTAGGTTTAAATCTTTTTATGGAGGCCCTTTTCCCGTATTTATTACCTTATCTTATTTTAACGCAATGGCTTCTCCGTTTAACGGCTCCTATGCGAACGAAAACAAAAAGAGCTTCTTTATACGTACAAGCCTACATTATTAGCGCACTGGGGGGATATCCATCTGGAGCAACAACAATTGTTTTCTTAAAAAACAGTGGGCAACTACATCCCAAAGAAGCAAATTTTTTATTAGCCGTATGTCACGCACCAAGTCCTCTTTTCGTGCTAGGCTTTGTAAGCCTTGATTTATTAAACAGTAATACGTTCGGATGGATGTTTTTATGTTTACTACATAGTTTTAATATTTGTTGTTTAATAACTGGTTACTTCTTATTTCGTAAAACGGATCCTCCTAGCATCTCCATTCACAATACACCTTTGCATACAGCACCATTTTCTGAAAGCATTAAAGAAACAGCACCGACCATACTATTAGTTGGAACTACAATCATTTTTTTCACTACCATCCAGACGATTGTCCAGCAAGGCTTAGATTCACTGCTACCGAAACTTCCCTATACAGCTGAGCTTTCCATAGCCGCCATTCTTGAAGTTACAAATGGTCTTAAAATGACCGTCTCAGCTTTTCCAAATATTTCATATTTACCATTGCTAGTTGTTATGTTGTTAACAATGCAAAGTATAAGCATTCACTTACAAATTTTTGTCATTGCGAAATCAGCTAAGCTTTCCGTTCGACCATATCTAAAATTCCGCCTACTTAGCATAATCATTGTACCTACTATTTATGCTCTTTTTTTCTTAAAATAAATAATCATCTTTAGCGTTAAGATACGGTTCAGCATTTTAGAGTGTAGCGTAAAAACTGGATTTAGGAGTAAGGATAGCAGAGAAATTCAATGATTTTCTGCTCCTATATGTAACCAAAAATTATAGCAGAAAATATTATGATAATCCATAAATCCATTTTTTGTAAAAGGAATAAAAATTCCACATCAAAAAAGCGCGAGAAATCAACATTTCGAAAATTGTTTCTCGCACTTTTTAAGGCTTGGCCAGTTTTGTCCAGCCTCTCTTTTTTAGTTTATTTTTTAAAACTATACTTTTCTTTTAAAGCCTCTACAACACAAGCAGGAACAAGCTCGCTAACATCACTACCGTATTTTGCAACCTCTTTAACAATGCTTGAGCTTAAGAATGAATATTGATTTTTTGTCATGATGAAAAACGTTTCAATGGTTTCATCAAGAAAGCGGTTCATCGAAGTAATTTGCATTTCATATTCAAAATCCGAAACAGCACGTAAACCACGAACAATCGCTTTTGCTTTTTTTTCTTTCGCATAGTCTATTAATAGCCCCGTTGAACTTTCAATACGTACATTAGGCCATGTTTTAGTAACTTCCGCCATTAAAGCCATACGCTCTTCTACTGAAAATAACGGTTGCTTGGATGAATTATTTAAAACAGCAACATAAACGATGTCAAATACATCTGCCGCCCGTTTTATAATATCTAAGTGACCAAATGTTACCGGATCAAAACTTCCAGGAACTACAGCAATCTTCTCTGACAACTTTTTCTCCCTCTTCCTCTATACAAAGATCAATTTTAGGGGGTATTTAAACACCCACTTAATGAAGATAAACGGATATAATCGTTCCGCCATATGTTTCTTGTCTTTTTAATACAAAGTCCCCAAATCTCTGTGGTAATGCTACTTCTTTTGCATGTTCGCATAAAATAATGCCATCATGTTGAATTTTATCATTGTCGACAAGTATCTGCACTAAGTCATAATATTCTTTGTGATGATATGGTGGATCTAAAAATACGAATTTAAACGTAATATCACGTTTTAATAACGCTTTCACAGCTCGCTTCGCATCTATACGAAAAAGCTCAGCGCAATCCTCATAACGACATTTTTTTATGTTTTCCTGTAGTACTTGGAACGCCTTTGCATCCTTTTCAATAAAAACAGCGTGCTCAGCCCCTCTACTTAAACATTCGATACCTAAGCCACCGCTCCCTGCAAATAAATCGAGCGCTATCCCCCCATCAAAGAATGGACCAATCATATTAAATATGGATTCCTTTACTTTATCAGTTGTAGGTCTCGTCGTGTTCCCTGCAATTGCCTTTAACGGCATCCCTTTACGTTCCCCTGCTACAACTCTCATAGGCAAATCACCGTACTTTCCATAAATCAATTTCGCCTTGGCGTAATTGTTGTTGTTGCTGTCGCTTCGCTTTCGCACAGACAAAACCCTGTTGTTGTTGTCGCTTCGCTTTCGCACAGACAAAACCCTGTTGTTGCTGTCGCTTTGTTGCAACAACAACACGCTGATTGAAGATAAAAAGCATTTTTGCAGCGAAAGATAAACCTCCGCTGCAAAAAATTTATTCTTGTTCTTGTGTTAACATCTTAATATTGATACGATCACCACTTTTTTGCAATTCTACAAAAAATAACCGTTGTAGCCAAGCTTCTTCAACATAATAATGATTGGCAATTTTCATAATCGGTTCTGAAATAGTCGAATATCTACGTTGATTAAATACATAAAATCCAGGTTCTTTCGGGAATCGGAAGGTACGATGATCACTATTGATATAATATCCATTTTCACCTTCACCAGCAGTATAGCCTAGATATTGTAACAATTTATCAGCATTATATAACACTTGTCCTTCATAAAGTATTACATGAACATCTTCTCTCAAAACATCATTCACATAAACGCTTCGTTCATCCTCAAATAATAGTGGATATGTGCCATTTTCTTGGCCCGCATTCAACTTAAAATAAGACGTTTTTGCATTTAGTACGTCGGATAAAAGATCGTCCATTGACGCAGGGGAAATCGGCTCTCCTCCAAGTTTAGTCAGAGCTTCCTGCCATGCAGACTCTTGATTAGCTGTCATATATTCTTTTAAAGTCTTCACGATTTCCTTCGCTTTATCTGAACCAATCGTATCCTTTACTAAATAGGATGCCACAACTTCAGGCAACCATGTCGGTGAATTTTCAAACTTATATCGCGACTTTATTTGTGACAGAATAACTTCCTGTTCTACAGCTTGTTCAGTTAGCTCTGGCAAAAATAAAAGTCGGTCATCATGTTCTTTCACCGGACTCTTTTCTTGAATAATAGCAATGTGTTGATCATTCAAAAACTTGACATTCTCCAATGATTTCAAGAAATCCTTCGAATTAGCTCCCTGGGCATAAATAGATAACACCGGGGTTTGCTCTTGTACTTTTAAATTACCCGTTTGCCAATAAATATCACGAACTGTACCATATCCACTAAACATTGTATAGTTAACAAGTGATAGTTTTTGCTGACCTACTAGAGGCAAGCCTGTTATCCACTGCCCTACAATTTTACTATCAGTTGAAATATGTACAATAGAATAAGACGCTTCACCATTCGTTAATGTGGCGAAAACATTTTGGATGAGCATTTTTTCTTTTAAGCCACCCTCAATTGGAATTATGTATGAAACAGATTGTGATTTAATCTCTCCTTTTTTAAAATAAGAGATTTCTTTAGATAAGCGATCACAGCTTTTTTCATTATCGATAAAGCAACTAGGATTTACCGCATTTTCTGGCCATTTTATCTTCACTTTTTGATTGGGTAAATTTTTAAAATGTTGACGAATATCCAAGCTATTTTCTCGATAGACAATTTCTATCTCTTGTGAATAACGGAATTCGCCATTGCCTGTTGCTAAGTCAGACGAATAAGCATTGTACTGAAAAAATAAAGTTCCGGTAATAATTAGGACTAGAATAGAAAAAAAACTCATTACAAATTTCATGTGCTTGACCTCCCGCAGCATGTTACTATGTGTATTGGAAAGGATGTGCAATTTTCATGCCACAACAATTTATAGAATTAGGTGAGGGCTATGGTGATGTTTATGAGCTACTTGAAATAGTGAAAAAGAACCAAGATCGCTTTCACCAAGCCTTTATACTAACATCCACTAAAGAAGAAAAAAAGGTTGCCTCTTTAGCAGTCGCTTTAAAACCAGTCGGTGAAAGTAAATTCATGCCGATTTATATTTGTCGAGAAGGCATCCCTTATAATGAAGAGCAGCCTTCACAGCGACAAAAAATGTTTGAAGAAAGTATTAAACGACTAGATAGAAAAGCGGTTGTTGTAGAAACAAAGCACTCTTCTATATTTTCGGAATCAAAACTATTTTATCAATACTTGATCGGAATAATGAGACTTCATCACTATATTCCTGCGCTGGTGTAGTATTATAGACCTGTTTTATAGTCATATTCTTTCGCTTTATCTGGTTTTGCATTTTCATACTCAGTTTTAACAAATGGACGATAAGACTTTACAACGTCTTTCACGAATGGAAGGCGTTGTAGTTTTGTTGTCATTGATTCAATTTCCTCTCGCTCGCAATAAATCACTACATATTTTTGCCTCCGAGAAATATAAAGAACATGCCCATATTTTCGAAGAGACTTCGCATGTTTTAATTGATGGACGTAAACGATTAGTCCTTGGCGTTCGTTCATAGTATTCCCCTCATTTCTTACATAAAAGAATACCATAGACCGGAAAATGATAGCAACAGAGTTTAGCTGACAGAACGCTCAATTTTCCGTTATAATGGAAAAGCATACAACATTGACTACGGGTTTTACATTCACTTATGCAAGCTATAGAGTACTAGTTTAAGTTAATACTTTTTGTATACTCACTGAAAATTAAAAAGTGGGATTGCCGGTACTATTTAATCAATTTAATTGTTAAGGAGGACGAATATGGGTAAGAAAACAAAGATTGCGCTTGCAATCGCAGCAGCAAGTGCAGCTGCTTGGGCAGGTAGTAAAGCTATTTCTAAACCTCAACAACGAGAAGGTAAACAAGCATTACAATTTGATCACCCAATTATTCTCGCACATCGTGGCGGTGCTCATTTAGCACCTGAGCATACAATGCCTGCTTTTGAAAAAGCCGCACAGTTAGGTGTTGACGGCTTTGAAATAGATATTCGCTTAACCAAAGATGAGGAGATTATCGTTTTCCATGATGACACTGTTGATCGTACAACAGATGGCTATGGACTTGTTGCAGACATGACTTTAGCAGAAATAAATGCATTAAACCACGGTTATCAATTTGAAGATATAGCTGGGGAATTTTCTTATCGAGATGAAAAAGTAGACGTTGTTACATTACGTGAACTATTAGAAACTTATCCAAACATGTTAGTAAATATTGATATTAAAGATGCACCAGATACGTATGAAGGAAGTTTAATGCCATCTAAACTATGGCGTTTAATTGAAGAGCTTGGGGCTGAGAATCGAGTAGTTGTCACTAGCTTTTATGGTGAACAGATCGATCGCTTTAATTTATATGCACAAAATCAAGTAGCACTCGGTGCAGGTGAATCAGATGTTCGTAAAGCATTTGCTTCTTTCTCAAGCCAGTTTGGACACTTATATCATCCAAAGGTAGACGTATTTCAAATACCACCTAAATCAGGAGTAATTACACTAGAATCTCCGAAGTTTATCCAGTTTTTAAACAATTTAAACATCCCTGTTCATTATTGGACGATCAATGACGTAGCAACAATGAATAAATTAATTCACAACGGTGCAAAAGGTATTATTACTGATCGACCTGATATTGCTGTAGAATTACTACAAAAATAAGAATATTAGAATGGAGCTTAATCTCCATTTTAACTAGGTGTACACATTGCTTGGTAAGGGCCGCCTTCTAACAGCCCTTACCTTTTATTAATTTCTCTACCTATATAATTAGCAAAGTACCGGGGGTAAACCTAATTCTCTTGCCCACACAGAAAGCTGCCCAACAGGATGAATTTCATGTGCAATAACATGATGTAAAATTTCATTTTTTATACAAACATTTTTTACAACCTAATCGCTACAATTCTCATTATGCTTCAAAAATGCAATTCATCGAAAGATTTTTACCTTTTCAAGCGTTTCATATTCAAGGAAATTAAATATTCTGTCTCTTCCACCCTAATGCCGCGTATCCAACGATATTCAACATCAATACGATGAAAAAAGTATATGGAATACTACTCCACCACTTCTGTTCTGCAATTCCTCTATACTTAGCTGATTACGCTACTAAAAACCATTCGTCTCTTAGTTGTCAGTGATACTCAAAAAAAGATCATTTGGCCCTTCACCCCATTCACTTTTTCCACAGTCATTACACCCTGATGTTTACCTGCCGCTATTGTAGCATCGTATAAAAATAGACTGTATAGAAACTCACCCGAGTTTGCATACAGTCTAAAAAAGTAATGCCTGGTGTTTATGCAGAGCAAGAGCAAGAACCGCCTGAGCCACATCCTCCACCACATGAAGAACCTGATGCAAAGAACGGATTGCTTACGGGCACTTTTACAGCTTCTGAAACCGTTTTCCCTATAAGTAAGCTTATTTCATCAAGTAAATCTTGAAAATCGTTCTCAGCAATTTTTAAAGCCGAAACCTTTTCATTTAAATCGAGTGCGCGCTTTTGCTGGCGAATCGATTTCATAATTGTATGATAGTCCGGATGATATTTTCCGAAACGTTGTACATCTTCATACTGCTCTTTCATGCGATTAAATGCGTAAATAGCTTCGACTATTTGGACATCGCTATATACAGCATCATATGCTTGCTGTAGCATTTTCGCAGGCTCAGAGGAAAGAATCATCTCACAAAGCGCATCGGCCTCATCTAAAATGATTGCCCAGTCAGAGGTTATCATCATTTTTAATTCCCCCAATCTCTTTCCCATCATAACAGATTTTATGGTAATTTTACATTATTGATATTTTTAAATGAAGGAGTTATTAACTTGATACCATCGTCTAAAGAAGAAATAGCACAATTACTTGCAGAGATTTTACAACATTGTACAGCTGAAGATGAGGAAGTTTTACGACATTTATTGTCTGGGCTTCGCGATAAACAACAAGGTATTCATCGACGTTATATTAATGCGGCATTACACATGATGGGCAAATTTGAGCCTGAAGTTAGTGAGGTTCGTATTCCCATTACACCCGTCATCCATAATACCATTAAGGTACCACACGGTGGGATTATTGCAACCATTGCGGATGCAGCAATGGGTGGACTTGCCTCGCGTTCAGTACCAGAAGGCTTTCATGTTGTCACAACAAATATGACTATCTCTTATATTGCTACAACAACCAACAAAGAACTAATTGCTCGTGGACGTTTCGTACATAAAGGGCGTCAGACACTTGTGATGGAATGTGATATCGAGGATGAGACTGGACGGAAACTTGCTATTGCAACTGGTTCTTTCTTTGTCATTCAACGCCGTCCTTAGACATAAGATTTAAAAAGTAATCTCGAATACATTGTTGATCGGAAAAAGGGAATTTTCGATTTTTTATTTGTTGCGTCTGTTCATGCCCTTTTCCGGCAACAAGTACAATATCGCCTTTTTCTGCTCTTTCTAATGCTTGATGAATAGCAACTTTTCGATCTAGATAGATTTCATAATATTGCTGCTCCGTAAAACCAGCAATAATACTTTCATTAATTAATATCGGATCTTCATCACGTGGATTATCCGTTGTTAAAAAAATAACATCCGCATACTTACTAGCTACTGCTCCCATCGCAAAACGTTTCGCCTTATCCCGATTTCCCCCACAGCTAAAAACAAGGTAAAGGGTTTTGGATCGATCTAAAGTTTGCAAAACAGCCTGTAATGCCTCTGCAGTATGGGCATAATCTACGTATACCTCAACCCCAAATGGATTATCTATTTTCTCAAGCCTTCCTTCAGGCAGCCTTAACATCCACATATGCCCCGCTAAATCTTCTATTGAAAAACCTAGGCGCCATAAAGTCATTAACGCAGCTACAGCATTTTGCACATGATATTTACCAATAAAGGGGATTTCCACAATATGCTCGCTCGATGACGTTTGTAAACAAAGCACTGTTTTTCCAATTGATTCATTGACAATTTGGATATGTAAATCATTATGATTATCAAAGCCGAATGAGCAGGATTTTTTCTTATCATATATACCGACGGAACGGCAAAAATTATCATCTCCATTAAGCACTAACTTTTTCGACAAATCTGCCAACCTTTTTTTCGCACGCTTATATGCCTCAAGTCCTCCATGATCTTCTAAATGGTCCTCTGTTAAATTTAAAAAAACGCCACAATCGATATCACAATGATCAAGTCTATTTTGTTGTAAGCCCATTGACGAAGCTTCTAAAACAACATGTGTAACACCATTTCTTACACATTGCTTTAAAATCGGATGTAACTCTTTTGCCTGTAATGTAGTTAATTGCTCATGCGCTGTTTGTTGTTTCTGCTCATTGATGAAAAATCCTACAGTTCCAATAACTGCAACGTTTTTATGTAGGGCTCTTAGCAATTGGCTCACAAAATGACTTACTGTTGTTTTACCATTTGTACCTGTAATCGCAATGACTGTTAATGCTTCCGCCGGAAAGGCTGAAAGCTTCGCACTCGCATATGATAAAAAAAGGGATGTATTTGGAACCCAAACAAAAGGAATAGTTTGATCAGTAATAGGTATTGAAATACTTTCCTCTGATACGATAGCGGCAGCCCCCCGAGCTAATGCTTCTTTGACAAAACGACTTCCCGATGTTTTCTTACCCTTACGTACAATAAAAATATCCCCAGGTTTTACAGCCTGAGCATAATCCTCGACACCTGTTATAGTTGTACGAATAGATCCCCCGGTTACGCTACATGGCCAGTCTTTTAATAGCTCAGCTAATTGCAAGCGTCATTCCCCCTTTCGGTTCTCTATCATATGACGGCGTATGTAACGATGTGACGAAAAATGTTGGCGATCATAGTGCTTATCGTTAAAATGAAAAGACTGAAGATAAACTTGATTTCGCCAAGTTTATCTTCAGTCTTACATTTCTATTTATGCGGGCTGTATTTATCGGCTTCAAAAGCGAAACATCAAACGCAAGACTCTCCCCTCTTCATTCAGCGCAGTAAAGAAGTTCAGTTCGAGTTTCACTGCCCATAAATGCCCGATTAGTGAAGACTTGTAATCAGGAAGGATGAGGACTCCCCAATTGATTACGCTTCACTTCATGGCGATGATTCATCCATATTTTCTACTGGTTCCTCAGAGACTTTATGCTCACTATCTAGCGCCTGAGAAGAAGCTAAAAATATTTGCGTATAATAGTTTAAAAATACGCCAGATCCCACTGTCGTATATTTATCATTTAAAATGACATTTCGATGCTCAGGTGAATTAAGCCAGCCGTGCATTGCTTCGATCGCATCAAAATAATGGGTCGCCAGATTTTCATTTGCCTCACTATATTCAATTTCCTGTGTTTCTAATCTCTTTTTTAAATCTCCATTTGTTGGTGATTCATGAGCAAGGAAATTTTGAACCTTCATATCTTCACTATGCATTTTTGCAACTTCTTCTAATGAATCATTTATATTTAATGGCGTTAAACCACGTTGGATTCTTATTAGATTTATTAAATCATCAAGCTGTGCAGCACTTGCTTCATTAATTTCCTTCTGTAAAAAGGAAGATGGTGGTGTTGGTATAACTAGCTCACCTTGATAAGTCATTTCATACGGTTGGTGAAGAACAAGGGTTTTACTATTAGTAAAGCGTATTCCTTGTAGCTCACCCGTTTCTTGATCAATATAAAGTTGTGCAAAAAGCCCATCGAACTTTACAAGCAGTCGTGTCTGCATATCTTCTTCACTCATCGAGAAAACGAAAATATTTTTACCGACATTCGCAGTTACTTCATAATCAATAATGGTCATTCGGTATATATCATCGCGCTTCTGCCCAACCTTAAAAGGAGAAGCATCCAAATCTTCACCAGCAATGTAAACTTGTGTCACAATATTATTGTCAACGCCCACCATGAAAAATGTGGAAGGGCTGGCATTATAGATCCACCATTCATAACCAAAGGAGGATGGTCCCTTTCGTGCTGGTTCACCATATTTCTCCAAAACTACCTTAGCTTCTTGACCGATTAATGTCGACATCCCACTTTTTGGACGTGTCGTTGCTCCCATTTCAGGTTGCTTTAATTCGGTTTTGGGAATGATATTTGAATTGGCATTCGGGCCTTTTAGTGGCTCGTTTTCACGCGGTGTATTAAAAAACATAAAACCAATCAACGCAATTGCGGCACATACCATAAAAATGCGAAATAAAGCTTTCATATATGACTCCTTCTTATCACATTATTCTATTTATTATATCAATTGTAATGGGCTTGACACAATGTTGTCATTGCAACAATGTCGAATATGCTCTATTATAAAAATGAGCGTATACTTTGTACGAGAACCTAAAGGAGGATTATAGATGTATTTCGAAAATACTAACCTTGAAAATGTAACAGCTGATCAAGAGCTTATTGTAAGCGTCATGAAAAAAAATGGTTTAGAATGTGATGGCGGCTGGGATTACGAGCGTATGACATTTGATAAGCGTTTCGATACTCGTGAAGGACGTTATTACCTACGTGTATTCTCATATGCTAAATCTGGTGATGTTGGTGCACACGATGCCATTTTAACATTAATGAAACCAGTCCTTGGTAAGTACTACTATCCACACGGCGTTGAATATGGTGATGATGAAGTTTACCCAACTCATCTTGTAAAAAAATGTGAAGAAATCTTAAAAAAGGTTAAATTAGACCTCGAAGCTTTTGAAATTCATGCATAATTTTAAATAGTTATTGCACTTTGCATACATGTCGATTAAACACCGAAATTATTTTATTTTTTATTAGTTAACAGTAAATTGGCAACAGCATGCAATAGCTAACTCTGAAAAGACTGGTCGTCCAGTCTTTTTTATGTTGAGTAAAAATTTTATTTCTTCTCATACTAACTATATCTTTTACATGATGTAGGTGAGATAAATGTTACAATTTTTCAAACACCCCTTTTTTCGCCATCCGATCATCGTTATAGCTATCGGTATGACAATTCTCTGGTTTATATCCCTGTCAATACCTATACTGCTTGCCTACGTAACTGCATTATTATTGGAACCTGTCATCATACGAATCAGTAAACGGTTCCGAAAAAAACGCAAAATAGTCGCATCCATTTTTTTTATGTTCTTTTCAAGTATGACATTATTATTATGTATTCTCATTATATTTATAAGCTGGAAACAATTTTCAACATTTATCATTCATATTCCAGAGTACCTCAATCAGCTATCAGCACTATGGATTCAAATACAATCCAAACTTTCCAACTTTACTTATCATTTGCCCTTAGATCTTGTTATACAAATTCAACTTATGATAGCACGGGCTCTATCTTCAATCGAGAAATATGCTCTTTCTTTAACAAATGTCAATGTTTGGTCAGCTTCCCTTACGTATATAACTTCTCGTTTGTTTGATATTTTTGTTTATTGGATTGTATTATATATGTTTCTGTTAGAATTACCGAATATTAACCGTAAAATGTTAGCGCCTATTTCGTTTCATGACCACCAAAAAATACTATTTATTGGACAGCGTGTAAAACTTGCTTTATTTGGTTTTGTTAAAGCACAATTTTTAGTTGGCATTTGCATTTTTGCTATAGCTTTCGGAACCTTTTATTTTCTTAAAACACCATTCCCACTTATTTTAGCACTCTTACTAGTCATTTTAGATTTCGTTCCTTTTTTAGATTCATTTATATTGCTTCTTCCTTGGGCAATATACAAAGCCTTTACAGGTGATTATATCTTTGCTGTCGTGCTAGTCATACTTACGATCGTACAATTTTTAGTTCGACGTATGATTGAGCCTAGAGTTATTGGGAATAAAGTCGGACTCTCCTCATTAACAACTTTTATTGCCATGTTTATCGGTTTTAAAATGTTTGGATTTCCCGGTATTTTAATTGGTCCGTTACTCGTTGTTGTTGTCGTTTCCCTATTTAATCAAACATCCATAAAAAATCTCCCACCTTCTCAAAAATAAGGAGGGAGATTTTTATCAATTATGCCCCTGCATAATTCCGGCTGGAATCATGCTAGAGGCTTTACCTTCTTTCAATGGATGTTTGGACCCTCAACTGAAAAGTGACTTAAAACCGCATTCATCTCACCACCTATAGAGGTGGAGGACTTCTGTACCTGTCGCTACGCTTTCGGTTCAAAAGACATTTGTAGCTGTCACACAGAAAATAATTACTGAAAGAAGTTAAATGCCTAAAATAGCTTTAATGACAGAAGTTGTTTCACCTGGTTCAAACATAACATATAGTAAAATGTATACTAAAACTCCGGTAATAGCTACGAAGAACCAAATAATACTTGTAATCGGTCCAATACGACGGTGAAGTTTAAGATTAGTTTTCAAACCAGAAATAATACTAACAATTCCAAATACTGCTCCAGCTGTTGCGAGAGTAATGTGGAAAATTAAGAAGAAAGTATAATATGGCTTTAAATCTTCTCCGCCACCAAACGCTGTGTTACCAATAAAGACTGTTCGTGAAGCGTAAATAATAAAGAAGATAAGTGCTGCAACTCCTGCTGCAAGCATTACTTTTTTATGTGCCTCTACTTTTCCTTTTATAATGAAGCCCCAACCAATAGCTACAAGTACTGCACTAATAACGATGAATGATGTACTTATAGTAGGCAAAATTTGCAATTCCATTTACAAAACCCCTTATACAAAATCAATTATGCCTCGGCGTGATGGCGTCTGGAATCGGCTTTGTTTCCGATTCCGTGACATCCGCCGGAGGCTTTAATTTCTTTCAGCTAGTATTTTGATACCTGCTAAAAGAAGTTAAAGTTTCTTTTTACAACTAATGTTGCTGTTGGCTTTCCCATTTCTTTTGATGTTCTTTTAACGCATCAGCAGTAATTTTATCAGGATCCTTTTGTTCTGAGCGATACCAATTAATAAAGATTGATCCGAGTAATATACCAAAAATAATCTCTTGTAAAATCTTCATTAAAACGCCGCCTAGTTGCTGATCGGCAACAGGTGTCATATTGGTAAAGAGCTCTGGTCCTGATAGCGATAAACTAGATAATGTAGAAACTGGTACACAAAGTTCCATTGCTTTTAGCCATACTTCACCATTTGTATATGTTTCATACATAGCATTTGGTGCAAAAATAATTAATGCACACGCGGGTGTAATTAATACCGCGTTAGCAATGATATACGCTAACTTATGCAAAGGTTTCATTTGCGGACTATTAGGCATCTTTTGAATCAACGGCCAGTACATTAAAACAGCAGAAACAAATAATACAAATGTATATGTACCATGTAAAGTTTCGTTTAATTTAATGTAATCTAATACTGAAGGTAAATGATAAAAAGAAAATAAACCTATAAACACAAATATAGCAACGACGGGTAATGTAAATAATTTAAATAAAGTTCTAACAACTGGTGCTTCAATTGCAACTTTCCATACCCACCAAGGAATCCCCTTAATTAAGAAAATCGGTACAAGTAATAATAAAATAGCCATTTGCACCATATGCATCGTAAACATAATGTGCGCCATTAAATCTACTGGAGATCCTTTAATCATATAAATCGTTACCATTGCCAGTACAAAATAAATAGCCTCTCCCTTTTTCAAAGGCTCACTTACTTTAAAATCTTTGCGCCACTTTGTTGTGACTAGAAAATAGATGACTGTTATGAAAACAAGAACTCCTATTAAGTATGGGCTCCATAAAGCTTGGAAACCAAATATACTAAGTGGCATAAAGAACGCACTCCTTTAACTTCAGTACCCCTATTATAGAACGCTTACACTTATTCTGCAATGAACGAAAGGTGAACAAATTACTATCCTCAGTTTACTGTTATTCGAAGTGTAAAAAACATAATGTTCAAGGAAATGTGTAAATGTTGTAGCACTTTAATGAGGGTGATTTCCGTTCCGGGCTACTCGCTTTGTCGCTGACGCTTCGCTTTCGCGCAGAGCAGAGCTTCCTGTCGGCGAGAATCGAGCTTTCCCACGGGAGTCGAGTAGCCTTCCACTCCAATCAACAATAGCGTAGAATTTTTATTAATTTAAATACATTTCAAAACGGACACTAGGACCCTGAACCATAATTGAACAGAATATACTTTTTAACAGTGAAGTAACTTTTTATCACATAAATTAAACCTACATATTTAGGGATTTCATGCGAATTAGTTGATTGGAGTGGAGACTGGGCGACTCCTTGGGGATCAGATCACAGCGTCAGCGGCAAAGCGCCCAGTCGGAACGGAAATCAACTCCTCGTTTTGCCCAAACCATACTTGATAACACCTTAATTTCATTGACACAATAGAAAAAGAAAAGCACGTTCCTACTGAAAGTAGAGAACGTGCTTTTTTGATGATTACCACCAAATAATTGTTAAAAATGCTAAGAAGAATGTAAATGCGATTAATATACCCATCCACATGAAGAAACCAATTACACCACCGAAGTGTGTTTTTTTATCTTCTAAGTGCATGAAAGAGTAAAGTTGAAGAACAACTTGTACACCAGCAAGCAATAAGATGAACGGTAATATTAAGTATTTGGAAAAATCAGCTGCAACTACTGCAAATGCGATAAACGTAAAGAAAATCATCATCGCAAAGTTGATTACTTGTTTACGCATATGAACGGCATTATGATGACGATCATACTCGTATTGCGCCTGAGACTTAGCAACTATAGGTGTATCGTGTGAAGACATATTATCCGATCACTCCCATCAAGTATACTACTGTAAAGATGAATACCCAAACTACGTCGATAAAGTGCCAGTATAAAGCAGCCACGAAAAATTTAGGTGCATTGTATAAGTTAAGGCCACGCTTAGCATTACGAAGCATTAGCGTAGTAATCCACACAAGACCTAATGTTACGTGGAAACCATGTGTACCAACTAATGAATAAAACGCAGTTGAGAATGCAGATTGGTCAAATGTAAAGCCTTTGTGTACATAGTGGTAGAACTCATAAATTTCAAGACATAAGAATCCAAGTCCTAAAAGTACTGTAATACCAAACCAAGTTTGCATAGCTTTAAAGTTAAAGTTACGCATATGGTAAATGGCATAAACCGATGTTAGTGAAGATGTTAATAATAACATCGTCATAGCGAAAGCTAGAGGTAATTCAAATAGACTTTGTGTTGTGAACTCCATGCCAGCAGGCCCTTTGTTCTTAAGCGCTAGGTAAGTAGCGAATAAACTTGCGAAAAGCACAACTTCACAGGCAAGGAAAATCCAGAAGCCAACAACTTTATTTTTCCCTTCCATCGTCGCTTGTTCAGGATGATCTGGCCAAGTATGAGGAGTAAATTTAGTATTGAAATCCATTATTTATTTCCTCCTTTGCCATAAAGATGTTCTTCAATTTCAAGAATTTCTTCCTTGTGTAAGTGGAAGCCGTGATCGTCCTTAACAGAACGGAAAATCATAGCACCAAATGTAATTGCAAGACCTGCAATTAAAATATAAATTGACCACGGTTTATCCACATCTGGATTATAAAGAGCACCGAATGCTGCGATAAACATGCCTATCGAAATAACGAATGGGATAGCTGAGTTGTTTGGCATATGAATATCACCGATTGGCTCAGCAAATGTAATTTCTTTATTACCTTCTTGTTTTTCAATCCACCATGGATCTAACCCACGAACAAGTGGTGTTTGACGGAAGTTATAGAATGGGATTGGTTGTGGAATTGACCATTCCAATGTACGTCCATCGCCCCATGGATCGCGACCTGCAGGTTTGCCTTTAATAGACATTAAGCAGTTGACTACCATTAAGATAACCCCTACACCCATCATTAATGCACCGATTGTAGAAATATAGTTGAACTGATCCCAACCTTGACCTTCCATGTAAGTGAATACGCGACGTGGCATACCCATTAAACCTAAGAAATGTTGAACGAAGAACGTTAAATGGAATCCAATAAAGAATACCCAGAAAGTAATTTTACCAAGCGTTTCGTTTAACATACGGTTGAAGAAAATTGGCCAGTAGAAGTGCGCTGAACCAAATAACGCTGTTACGATACCACCAACGATTACGTAGTGGAAGTGAGCAACGATAAAGTAAGAATCGTGTAATTGGTAGTCAAGAGGTGCAGATGCTTGCATTACCCCTGTAACACCACCCGCAACGAAGGACGGGATGAAACCAAGTGCATAAAGCATTGGTGTTGTCACTTTAATAGATCCGCCCCAAATAGTTAAGATCCAGTTAAATACTTTCATACCTGTTGGAACGGCAATTGCCATTGTTGCAACAGCAAAGATTGCGTTGGCTGTTGGCCCAAGACCCACTGTAAACATGTGGTGCGCCCAAACCATGAACCCTAAGAAACCAATTAAAATTGTTGCGAATACCATTGAAGAGTATCCAAATAAACGTTTACGAGAGAACGCTGGAATAATCTCAGAGAATAAACCAAACGCTGGTAATACTAAAATATAAACCTCTGGGTGTCCGAAGATCCAGAATAAGTGTTCCCAAATAATTGTGTTACCACCCATAGTATGGTCAAAGAAGTTACCACCGAACATACGGTCAAATAACATCATTAATAATCCAATTGTTAATGGAGGGAATGCGAATAAAATTAATGCACTTGATACAAGTGAAGTCCAAGTGAATAATGGCATACGCATGAAAGTCATACCTGGAGCACGCATTGTAATAATCGTCACGATAAAGTTAAGACCTGAAATTAATGTACCTGCTCCTGAAATTTGTAAACCGAGAACATAGAAGTCAATACCATGTCCTGGAGAATATAAAGATAATGATGCATAAGACGTCCAGCCCGCATCAGGAGCGCCACCCATAAAGAATGACAGGTGAAGGAATACTGCACCTAGGAAAAATAACCAGAACCCTAACGAGTTAAGGAACGGGAATGCAACGTCACGTGCACCAATTTGTAATGGTACAAGCATGTTCATAAATGCGAATAGTAATGGCGTCGCAGCTAAGAATAACATTGTCGTTCCGTGCATTGTTAATAATTCATTGAAAAAACCAGCTGATATGAAATCGTTATTTGGCTTCATTAATTGAATACGCATTAATAACGCTTCAAAACCAGCGATAGCAAAGAACAATGTACCGGCTAATAAATACATTACTGCTAACTTTTTATGGTCAACAGTTGTAATGTAGTCCCAGACAGTTGCTCCAAAGCCCTTTTTCTGTGTGTATGAGCTCACAACTTTTACCTCCCTCAAAGTTTGTTACATAAAACTTAAAATTATTTCTCTACAGATAAGCCCATGATATAAGTTGCTAGAGCTTGAATTTCTTCGTCAGTTAAGTCGCCATAAATTGGCGCAGTACCATCTGGATTCATCATTAAGTTACCTGGTTTGAATTTGCCAGGATCTTGAATCCAATCTTTTAAGTTTTCTTCATTATGTTCTAAGAAACCAGCAACACGGTTACGGTCACCAAAAGTAGCTAAGTTAGGACCTGGTGTGCCTGCACCACTTGTACCTGATATAGCATGACAACCCATACAGCTCTTAGCAAATGTTGCTTCCCCTAGATCAGCTGAAGTTTTGTCAGCCATTTTCCCATCTGTTGCTTTCATTGAAGCTACCCATGCATCGAATGCCTCTGGGCTTAATGCTTTAACTTTGAAGTCCATTAAAGCGTGTGAAGGACCACATAACTCAGCACATTTACCATAGAATACACCGTCTTTAAGGTCTTTTGATTCTTTATCGAATTCTAGATAGAACTTGTTTAAGTTATCTACGTTCGTATCCATTTTACCGCCTACAGCAGGAATCCAGAATGAGTGCTTAACATCGGCAGCTTTTAAGTTAAAGTAAACTTTTTGACCTGTTGGTACAACTAATTCTTGTGCCGTTACAATACCTTGGTTAGGGTATTCAAACTCCCACCAATATAATTTAGCAGTTACATTTACTGTAAGTGCTGTTTTGTCACCGTTTTCATCTACTTCGTCCATCGCAGCAACATCTGCAAATTTGTAAGTAGCCGTAACAACTGGTACTGCTAAGATTAATAATAAAATAATTGGAACAACTGTCCAAATTATTTCAAGAGTGTGACTTCCTTCTACTTGCTTAGGAATAACGTTTTCGCCAACTTTTGAACGGCGGAATTTTAAGAATGCAAGCAAATAGACAACGGATACTACTACTACAACTAACGTCATAATCCCAGTAGCTAGCATTAATAGATTGAATTGTTCTTTACCTACTTGACCAGATGGTTTTAGTGCAGAAATATAATCTTCACCACAACCAGAAAGGAAAACCATCATCACTGCTAGTAGTGAAAAAAGACGCCATTTTTTAAGCCCTTTCATCATAGCTTAATTAAACCCCTCTTTCTTTGTTGTATTTTCATGTGTACCTAGGAAATAAGTTCTGTCTATAATGAATTCTTTAGGAAAAGAAAGAACCCTAAATTTAGCTAAACAACGCAAAAATTATGATGGATACAAATAGTATGGTCATATGATTCAACGAATAGATAAACATTTTATTTGCCCATTTCATATCATCTTTTGTGGTAAAGCCTTTACAAGCTAGAATCACCCAGCCCAAGTTCAATGCAGTGGCAAGAATTAAGAAGCCAACCCCAAGCTCTGGTAAAAGGAATGGTAATGGTAATAATAAAAGAATCCAACATAACATCGAGTACTTCGTACGTTTAAATCCTTTTACTACAGGTAGCATTGGTATATTAGCTGCACGATATTCCTCAGTGCGTTTCATAGCAAGTGCATAAAAATGCGGTGGTTGCCATGCAAACATGATAAGGAATAAGGCAAGTGCTCCAGGACCTAATGTAGGTTCAACTGCTGCAAACCCAATAACTGGTGGGATCGCCCCTGAAATACTTCCTACAACCGTGTTACTAACATGCTTCCTCTTTGACCACATTGAGTACAGAACGACATAAGCAAATATTCCTACTAGTCCCCACATGCCGGCCGCAAATGATGCCGCAAATAACAAAATTTCACCTACAATTAAAAATGAGAGGGCAATCGTCAATACAAAATTCGGCTTAAATCTACCCGTTACTGTCGGTCTACCCTTCGTTCTTTTCATGATTGGATCAATATCCTGATCAATAAAGTTATTCATTGCGCCTGAGCCACCTATTATTAATGCCGCACCCAGCATGGTGAACAAGATGACATCGAGCTCTTGCAAAAAGTGTCTACTAGTAAATTGAAATGCCAGCCACATCCCTGTAAACGTTGTGACAAGATTCGAGTTAACGATTCCAATTTTTATTAGTGCTAAGAAATCTTTTACAACAGATGTTGATGCTGGTCCACTATTTCTAGTAGCCGTCAGTGCACGACCGTTTGACATGATCCCTCTCCTTTCATTTTTGTAAGCATATTCCGCTACCAATTACTATAGCGAAATTTGCGATTGATTTCTAGACATTAAGTGAAATTTAGATGAAGTTGTAAAAATTAGCTTTGTCTAGAAATATAATTAAAACAACATATCTATAGTAAAACATTTTCTAAAATGAATTGTGAAGGTTAGAGTACGAAATTATGAACAATTTGTGAAATGGAATCGACATCTAATACTCCCTCCTCTTTACAAGTTGTTTTTTACCTGTATTTTCGATATTATCTAGTAGCAGAAACATTACTTTCATGTAATGTTCATAGATAAAGTAGGTGACTCATTTTATGCAACACAACAGGTATATGAAATGGTTTGCTGTTGGCGCTACAGTTGGAATGCTCCTTATTTTACTAGGTGGAGCACTTGTTACCAAAACAGATAGTGGCTTAGGCTGTGGTCGAAACTGGCCTGATTGCAATGGTTCTCTTATTCCAAAAGAAATTACACCAGCAGTCTTAATTGAATTTTCACATCGTCTTGTAACTGGGGTCGTATCTATTTCAATTTTTGCGTTAACAGTTTGGACATGGCGTAAACTCGGTCATATTCGTGAAGTAAAATTATTAGGTTTCTTAGCGATGTTTTTCTTAATCGCACAAGCTCTTATTGGAGCAGCTCAAGTGTTATGGGGACAAGGTGATTTCATATTAGCGCTCCACTTTGGGATTTCTCTTATTTCCTTTGCTGCTGTTCTCCTCCTTTCTATGATTGTATTTGAAGTCGATCGGAAATTTGATGCCGATAACGTTTTTATTGGAAAAAAATTACGTTGGCATACGATTGCTGTCACAATTTATTCTTATTTAGTCGTTTATACAGGGGCGCTTGTTCGTCATACAGATTCTAGCTTAATATGTCCCGACTGGCCATTTTGCTATAATGAAACACCATTCGCACCTTTTAATAATATGTATGAATGGGTGCAAATGGGGCATCGTCTAGCTGTTCTTATGTTTTTCATTTGGATTGCATACATAACTTGGCACGCTGTAAAAGAATATAAACATCAACGGGTTATTTACTATGGCTGGATTATTGCCTTTACGATAGTAATTTTACAAGTGATTGCTGGTATGCTAGTAGTTCTAACTAAATTGAATTTATTAGTCGCATTACTTCATTCATTATTTATTTCAATGCTATTCGGTCTACTTTGCTATATGGTAATGCTAGTTGCACGTAGCAATTATAATGAAAAAAACAAATAAATAGTAGAAAAAGATCCGCCATATTTTTCGATGGCGAATCTTTTTATTTCCAAACGCTTCTACCTAAGTAAAATGTCAAAAAATCGACAAGTTTATTATTAAAAATATTTATTGGCACATCTTAAAAAGTGATGTCGATACAATTCAAAAGTTGGGCGATAGTTCCCGAGTAGTTAAAAAGTGATGTCATGTGATTCAGCCCGAACGGAAATCAACCCTATAATATAGTAAAGAGTCCATTAGCAAAATAAAAAAGGTTATTAGTATGCTTAAAAGCCATCTAATAACCTTCTTTTTTATCCATTATTCAATGTCAATTAGCAAATCGCCGGTTGAAATGGCGTCGCCCGCACTAGCATATACTTCTTTCACGACACCGTCTTTCGGTGCTTGGACTGTTGTTTCCATTTTCATCGCTTCGGTAATTAATAAGTGATCCCCACGTTTAACAGAGCTTCCTTTCGATACAACTACCTTTAAAACCGTACCTGGCATCGTTGCCCCAATTTGATTTGGATTGCTTGGATCAGCTTTTAATGCCAAGCTTCCATCTACTTCGACAGTCATATCTTGAATCACTAGTTCACGAGATTGACCATTTAGTTCAAAGTAAATAACACGCGTTCCATCGTGCTGTGGTTCACCAATGGAAACAAGTTTAATAATCAGTGTTTTTCCTTTTTCGATCTCGACTTCGATTTCTTCGCCTAGTTTTAACCCATAAAGGAATGTTGGTGTATCTAATACCGAAATATTGCCAAAGGAGTTCACTGTTTTTGCATACTCTTCAAACACTTTTGGATACAAAGCAAACGCTAACACATCCTGTTTCGTCACGGCACGATTTAATTTTCCCTCTAGTACCGCCTCTAGTTGCTCAAAATTCACAGGCTCCAATAGCTCGCCAGGACGTACTATAATTGCTTCACGATCCTTTAACACAACCTTTTGGAGTGCCTCTGGGAAGCCACCATGTGGTTGTCCTAAATAGCCCTGGAAGAACTCAATCACAGAATCTGGGAAGTCGATAGTTTGTCCTCTTGTCAGTACAGAGCTTTCATCTAAATCATTTTGTACCATAAATAACGCCATATCACCGACTACTTTTGAAGATGGGGTTACTTTGACAATATCGCCAAATAGAAGGTTTACGCGGGAATACATGCGTTTTACTTCTTCCCATCTGTCCCCAAGACCCACTGCTTTGGCCTGCTGCTGCAAGTTACTATATTGGCCACCTGGCATCTCGTGGACATAAATTTCAGAATGTGGGCTGATCATGCCGCTTTCAAAATCCTTATAATACTTACGCACATCTTCCCAGTAGTACGATAACTTTTCAAGCGCATCAATATCGGCACGAACCTCACGCTTACTGCCCTTCATTGCATAGTACAAGGAGTTAGCACTTGGCTGGGACGTTAAACCTGCCATCGAACCGAGCGCCGTATCAATGATGTCCACTCCTGCCTCGATCGCCTTGGCATATAAATAAATACCATTGCCACTTGTATCATGCGTATGCAGATGGATTGGCAAAGTTGTCGTCTCTTTCAACTCGGAAATTAAACGATACGCTGCTTCCGGCTTCAATAATCCAGCCATATCTTTTATCGCTAAAATATGGGCCCCTGCTGCCTCTAGTTCCTTCGCCATTTCCTTATAGTATTGAACTGAATATTTTGCTCTTGTTTCATCAAAAATATCTCCTGTGTAACAGATAGCAGCTTCAGCAATTTTACCAGATTGACGTGCAGCATCAATGGCTACTTCCATTCCTTTTATCCAGTTCAAGCTATCGAAAATACGGAATACATCAATGCCTGATGCCGCTGATTCAGCGATAAACTCACGAATTAAATTGTCTGGGTAGTTTGTGTAGCCAACTGCATTCGCACCACGCAATAACATTTGGAATAGCACATTCGGTACTTGTTGACGTAGCTTGGCAAGTCGCTCCCATGGGTCTTCTTTTAAAAAGCGATACGCCACATCAAACGTCGCGCCTCCCCACATTTCGAGTGAGAAGAAATCATGCATCATGCGCGCTGTTGCGTCTGCAATTTCGAACATATCCTGTGAACGTACACGTGTCGCAAGAAGTGATTGGTGCGCATCTCGGAAAGTTGTATCCGTTAATAGCACATCCTCTTGCTCTTGAATCCATTTCACAAGCCCGTCTGCTCCTCGGGCATCTAAAATTTGCTTTGTCCCTGCTGGAGGAATGATTAATTTATCGACTTTTGGGATGCTCGGCTGTACAAAAATTGGTTTCGCCTTCTTCTCTATTCCTGGGAAGCCATTTAATGTCACATTACCAATATAGCTTAAGAGCTTTGTCCCACGATCCTTGCGCTCCGGGAAATTAAATAGTTCCGGTGTTGTATCGATAAAGCTTGTATCAAATGCACCCGTTAAAAATTTCTCGTGCGTCACGACATTATTTAAGAATGGGATATTCGTTTTCACCCCACGAATACGGAACTCTTTTAAATTTCGATCCATTTTGGCTGCGGCTTCTTTAAACGTCATCCCTGTCGTTGAAATTTTCACTAGCAGCGAATCATAGTACGGTGTTACTACAGCCCCTTGGAAGCCATTACCGGCATCTAATCGAACGCCAAAACCACCGCTTGAACGATACACCATCAGCTTCCCTGTATCTGGCATAAAGTCATTTGCTGGGTCTTCCGTTGTGACACGCGCTTGAATCGCATAACCGATCATTGGCATATCCGCCTGCTGTGGAATATGGATTTCCTCACTATGCAGACTGTAGCCTGCCGCCACTTTAATTTGGGCGTGTACAATATCAACACCCGTAATCATTTCAGTAATCGTATGCTCTACTTGAATACGAGGGTTGACCTCGATGAAATAAAAATCCTCGCCTGCAACTAAAAATTCCACTGTCCCGGCATTTATGTATGAGACATTTTTCATTAATTGAACCGCCGCATCGCAAATTCGACTTCTCAAATCTTTTGAAATTGAATTAGATGGTGCGATTTCAACAACCTTTTGATGACGACGTTGGATCGAGCAATCACGTTCATATAAATGAATGATATTGCCCTGTTGATCGCCAATAATTTGGACTTCAATATGCTTCGGCTTAATAATTGCCTTTTCTACATATACCTCATCAGAGCCAAACGCTGCCTTCGCCTCTGATTTTGCACGTTCATAGGAGGAAGCAAGCTCCTCTTTAGTATAAACAAGGCGCATTCCACGACCACCGCCGCCTAGTGCTGCCTTAATCATAATTGGATAGTCAAATGCGCTAGCAAAAGCCTCTACCTCTGCTAAATTAGCTACTGGACCATCTGTACCAGGGATAACAGGAATACTTGCAGCAATTGCTTGTTCGCGCGCCTTCACCTTATCTCCAAACATATCTAAATGCTTTGAAGTCGGTCCAATGAAGATAATCCCCTCTTCTTCACATCGACGTGCAAATTCCACGTTTTCTGATAAAAAACCATACCCAGGATGAATCGCATCAACATTAGCATCTTTGGCAATCGTAATAATGCCCTCAATATCTAAATAAGCATCAATTGGTTTCTTGCCAGCTCCCACTAAATAGGCCTCATCTGCTTTAAAACGATGGAAAGCCCCACTGTCCTCGCGCGAATAAATGGCTACTGTTTGGATATTTAACTCCGTACATGCACGGAAAATACGAATTGCAATTTCTCCTCGATTGGCTACGAGAATTTTTTTGATTGATTCCATTGATATCCCCCTTTATGATTGTGTCTTTCTCCTCTCTACCTTTTCAAACATAGAAACATTGATCAATATTCCCATCGCTAAAGATAGAATAATTATAGATGTCCCGCCATAGCTAATAAAAGGTAGCGTGACACCGGTTAACGGGATTAACCCAGTTACACCCCCAAGATTGATAAACGTTTGCCAGCCAATCCAGCTTGCAATACCAGCCGTAATCATACGTGCTAGCGGATCTTTTGTACGCAACGCAATCGAAAACCCTCTATATACAATAAATCCTAAACCACCTAAAACGATAAGAACTCCCCAAATTCCTAGTTCCTCCATAATAATCGCCATTATAAAATCGGTTTGCGGTTCAGGCAAATACCCCAATTTTTGAATCGACTGACCAAGACCTCTTCCTTCTAAACCGCCTCCGCCAATTGCATAATAACTATTAACAACTTGGTGACCACTACCATTTTCATAATTAAACGGGTTGACGTATGATAGAAGACGACCTTGACGGTTTTGAGTTAACATATCTCCTTTAAATACCAATAGTATACCAAGGATGACTCCACCAAACGCACCCAATACCCCAAAAAACTTCCAAAATATTTTAAATGGAATGCCACTTGCTGCTACTACACAAACAGCAATTCCACAAAGAATAATACTTGCTCCCAAGTCGGTTTCAAAGGCTACCCCAGCAACAATAAGAATCCAGAGGAATATTGGATAAAATATTTCTGTTGGTTGTAGCTTTTCAAGCGTATATTTTTTTCCTTTCCGATAAAAAGCAGCAGCAAAATATAAAATTATAAATAGCTTCGCATATTCAGAAGGCTGAAAGTTCCCTAGACCAGGAACGTGAATCCAACTTTTAGACCCTATTCCTACTTCATCACCATTACCAGCAACTTTTACCCAAGTAAATAGTACAACTAATACAGCCGTAAGTAGCAACATCACTTTTTTATTGGCATAATGCTTATACGGGAAAAATGCCGCTGCTAAAAACCCAAGAAAAGCTACAGTTAAATTGATTACTTGCTTATGGTAATAATAATTTGGCGCCTTTCCTTTTATTGCAATCGCTACCATCATACTTGAACTATAAATCATTACTAATCCAAATAAGCTTAGTAATAGGACCGTAAAAAATAATGGGTAATCAAAATTTTGTGCATAACGTTTTAAATATTGTTTCATCGGAAAACCTCATTCTAGAAAAAAAACTCAAATCGCAAATTGCGTTTGAGTTTTTTCTTTTTATTTGTCTGTATACGCGTCATGTAGTACAGAAAGTTCTTTCTCGAGTGAATCGAGAATTTCTTTGCCTTTTTCGCGTTCAATGAGTCCAAGCTTCACAGCAAAGTCAATTTCACGTGAAAGGCCGAACATTTGTGTATCTAATACTTCTTCATATAGAGGGCATTGTGGCATTGTTAAATGATCCATTTGTACTCGAATGAGGCGAGCAATTTTGTCTGCATCAGCAACTAAAAGCTCCAAAGCCTTCTCCTGAAAAGAAGTTTGCGATTTAGTATCCATGAGGACGCCCCCATTATCTGATATTTCTTCGATTCTATCTTAATAAAGTTTATCTTTTAGTCGTTAAAAATGCAAGTGTCTACATTGGAAAATAGAGAAATCGAATGATATTTCTTTATTATCTCTAGTCATTAGCGTTATACTATTTCATAGATATACAAGATTTGAGGAGGATTTCTATTATGGAAACAATAATTCCTATCAAGGGCGCAGTTACATTCCAATTAACATTAGATCCCACTGTTTGGATTTTCGATGATCGTAAATTAGATTTAAAAACGTACTTCGACACAAAAGAAGTTGACGAAGATGCGGATATTAAATATATGCGTGAGGTAGGTGCTCACTGGTCACGGGAGATTATGGAAGGAGCTACTTTCCCACCAACATTAAAATCAGAACGAAAATTTGACCGCAAAGGGATGGAAACAGGTACTTTCGGGATCGAATTAAGTCACTTCTTAAAAAATGCTGAAATTAAACCTGAAGCAACAACAATCGTCATTGAATGTGAAGATGGCAAAGAATATCCATTTACAATCGAAGAAGCTCATACATTCATTTTAAAATATAGCCAAGATGGCAAGCCATTATTAGAAGATGGCCCTGTTCATGTGCTATTTAGAGACGGTTCAAACGTAGACAACCCTATCAAAAATGTATTAGCGATTCGTGCAGAGTAGGAGGGATTGCAATGCGCGTAAAATGCGTTATTTGCGATACAATTAACAATTTAGATGATAATTTACCGTTAGCAAAAAAATTACGCAATCGACCAATTCATACGTATATGTGCAGTACATGCCACGGTCGTATTGAGGACAATACCGTTGCACGCATTGAAACAGGAAATTTCCGTTTTTATCGTACTTCACCACAAATGGATAAAGAATTTTAACTACTTTTTTCAGCGGGTGTTTTATGTAGCGAAAGCAAAGCGTCAGGTACAGCAGAAATAGAGGAACACAGTCGAAGGAGGTGACTCATATATTTGAGACACCTCCTTTGCCGTTTAACCATTATTTTTTACAATCGCCTTTTCAAACAACTCGACAACCTGATACATAATCGTCGCAAAAAAGGCGATGATGAGCAGTGACATAAGCACAAGATTAAAATTAAACACCTGGAAGCCATAAATAATTAAATAACCTAGCCCTTTTGAGGCAACTAAAAATTCACCAACAATGACACCTACCCAAGAAAGTCCTACATTTACTTTCAAAGTAGAAATAATCGTAGGGAATGAAGCGGGTAAAATAACTTCTTTAAATATTTGCCATCTAGTTGCCCCGAAAGTTTGTAATACTTTGCTGTAGTTTGGATCAACCCCTTTAAAAGCTGTATAAACGACGATCGTTGTAATAATGATTGAAATCAACGCACCCATCGCTACAATTGAAAAATAACCGGGACCAAGCGCGACTATTAAAATGGGTCCTAAAGCAACTTTCGGCATGGCGTTTAAAATAACTAAATACGGATCAAGTACCTTTGATAGCATTGGCGACCACCACAATACGATTGCTATTAAAGTGCCTATTAATGTACCAGCAATAAAGCCAATGATTGTTTCCATTAACGTAACACCGACGTGAACTGTTAATGTACCATCGCTCACTTTTTCTACCAATGTGTGCCATACCTGCGTTGGTGAACTAAAAATTAAACGGTCAATCCATCCAACTCTTGAAAGAAGCTCCCACCCACAAAAAAATACGAGTAGGATGATAAGCTGATAGAATCGAACATAGCGCTTTTCTTTTTTTAACATTTGCAGATACTGTTTAAATAAAGCATTATCCAATACTCTCCAGCTCCTTCCAAATAGTTTGGAATATATGTGAATATGCCGGATGCTGTCGAACATCAAAAGGTGAGAGCTCTTGTAACTCCAAAGGTATTTCAAATACTCTATGCAAAGTACCCGGATTTGCAGAGAATAGAAATACTCGTTCACTCATTGCAATGGCTTCACCAATATCATGTGTTACAAGAACTGCCGTTTTTTGATAGGCCTTTAACGTTTCTACAACCAAATCCTCCAGTTTTAATTTCGACTGATAATCAAGTGCCGAAAATGGTTCATCTAACAATAAAATTTTAGGATCCACTGCTAGAGTTCTTGCCAGTGCTACTCGTTGACGCATGCCCCCTGATAACTCTTTCGGATAGTTATTCCCTACTTGCGGTAAACCAATTTCTTGTAAAAGTGCTTTTGCAGTTACTTTATGCGTTTTAGTGCTTCGCTCCATGATTTTCAAACCAATCGTGACATTTTCTTCAATGGTTTTCCAAGGAAATAAATAATCTTGCTGAAGCATGTAACCAATGAGAGACTGATTGTGTGATGAAATTTCCTCCCCATCAATGTATACCTTGCCTTCTGTAGATGCAAATAAGCCCGCAATAATTGATAATAACGTTGTTTTCCCACATCCGCTCGGGCCTATAAAAGAAACAAACTCACCTTCACGGATATCTAAATTAATATCACGTAAAACTTCCTTTGCTTGTGTATTCGAAAAATAGCTATGGTGAATATTTTCTACTTCTAAAAATTCCATATTACTCAGCTGCCTTTTTAGCAAAGGTTGTATTCACAAGCTTTTCATAATCCACCCGTTGAGGAAGTTCACCTGCCTCCTCCATGATCTTTTGCAAGTTATCCCATTCCCCCTTATTCAAAATAGGATCTGTAGCATAGGAACCCTGTGATTTATAACGTTCCACCACTGTTTCAATTAATCCAACATCTACATTTTCAAAGTATGGCTGAATAATTTTTGCTATTTCAGCCGGGCTTGCTTGTTGTACAAAATCCTGTGCTCGTTTCAATGCATTTGTAAAGCCTTGAACTGTCTTCGCATTGTCCTTTAAATAGCTGCTTTTCGCCATAAACGATGTATAAGGTAATTGCCCAGATTCAGTACCAAATGAAGCGACAATATAGCCCTTCCCTTCTTTCTCAAAGATGCTAGCTTGTGGTTCAAATAGCTGTACATAATTCCCTGTTCCAGAAGCAAAGGCTGTAGCAATATTAGCAAAATCAATGTTTTGAATGAGGTTTAAATCGTTTGCAGGGTCAATGCCATGCTTTTTCAGTGCAAACTCACCCGCCATTTGTGGCATTCCACCTTTACGTTGCCCTAAAAATGTAGAGCCTTTCAATTGATTCCACGAAAAGTTATCCATCTTTTTGCGCGCCACTAAAAACGTGCCATCTGTTTGTGTTAACTGTGCAAAATTTTCAATCGGGTCATTGGCGCCTTGGAGCGTTACGTATATAGAAGTTTCCGAACCAACTAAGGCGATATCAATGCCATCAGACAGTAACGCCGTCATAGTCTTATCGCCACCTGCAATTGTTTGTAGCTTTACAGCAAGCCCTTCATCCTTGAAGTACCCTTTTTCAAATGCTACATACTGCGGCGCATAGAAAATCGAGCGCATCACTTCTCCAACTTTGACTTTTTTAAGCTCCGTTTTATTACACGCCGTCAACGAAAGGAGTAATAAAGCAATAACACTAAATAATAAACCTTTTTTAAGCCAACGCATTCTATTTTCCTCCTTGATTGATGAAAATAAGCCTATCAACATTAACTTATTCATATCGGAAGATTTCGGTGCCTATATTTTAAAATTGTTCAAATACCCAATGTTTGAATGACATTCTATTCGTTGCTTTTGCTAGTCTCTCAGAGTGCTACCTTTAAAATGGTTCATCACCAAAAGTTGTGGATGATTTTGTAAAAACGTATCCTATGCAAATAGTTGATTGTAGTGGAGACTGGGCGACTCCTTGGGGATCAGTGATCTAACCCTGCAGCGAAGCGAAGCGGCTCATCGAACGCCCCCAGGAAGCTCTGCTCTGCGCGAAAGCGAAGCGTCAGCAACAAATGTTTTATCTGCGCGAAAGCGAAGCGTCAGCAACAAAGCGCCCAGTCGGAACGGAAATCAACCATACGTTTTGATGATGATCCTTTAAACCAAAAGAAAACAGCCTTAGCAATTAAACGCTAAGACTGTTTCTATTTAGGTCAAGTTATTTCACTGATTAGTAGCTTGTTGCTCTTCTCTTTTTTCACGCCACAAACGTGTTTTATAGACGATTAAAATTAACGCTGCTACAATGAGCCCTTCTACCATCGGAAGATATAATGCAAAAAATGTTAATATAATACATCCTAAAAACAGGAAAATGTAAATAACAATATTTTGTGATAGTTTTAATTTCTTTGCAAAGCCTAGTTTATAAACAAGTGCAGAAAGCAAAAACACTAGAGCAAACAGAACATAGCCTGCAATATCATAGTTCGGTAAGTTTTCATATAAAAAACGTGTTATCCCTGCCATTTTCTTATAGGCTTCAGCTGTTTCCTCTGCGTTTGTTTGTGCAGCAACTTGCATAACATTTAGTTCACCTAATAAAGCGGACTTAATATCCAAGACTTATCTTCCTTTCGTGGCAGCAAAAAATTATTTATCAGCGTTTTTTAATTTTTTCGCTGCTTTCTCACGTTCGTTTTTATCTAGAATTTGTTTACGAAGGCGAATAGATTCTGGTGTGATTTCTAAGTACTCGTCATCACCTAAGTATTCAAGCGCTTCTTCTAGTGATAAAATACGTGGCTTTTTAATAACATTCGTTTGGTCTTTGTTTGCCGAACGGATGTTTGTTTTTTGTTTCATTTTTGTGATGTTTACAGTGATATCAGCGTCACGAGTATTTTCTCCAACGATCATACCTTCGTAAATATCTGTACCTGGCTCCAAGAACAGTGTACCACGATCTTCAATTTGCATCATACCATAAGTAGTTGATTTACCAGTTTCCATTGAAACTAGTACACCTTGGTGACGGCCACCAATTTTTCCTGGTATTAATGGTTGATAGCAATCGAACGTATGGTTGATAATACCGAAACCTTTTGTCATCGACATGAATTCAGTTGTATAACCGATTAATCCACGAGCTGGTACTAAGAACGTTAAACGAACTTGACCACTGCCGTTGTTCACCATATCAAGCATTTCACCTTTACGTGTACCAATTGATTCAATAATTGAACCAACGTTTTCTTCAGGTACATCGATTTGAACGCGTTCGAAAGGTTCACATTTCACGCCGTCGATTTCACGCACGATTACTTGTGGTTTTGACACTTGTAATTCGAAGCCTTCACGACGCATGTTTTCGATAAGGATAGATAAGTGAAGCTCCCCACGACCTGAAACTGTCCAAGCATCTGGAGAATCAGTATCTTCAACACGTAAAGATACGTCTGTTTGTAATTGAGCACGTAAACGCTCTTCTACTTTACGAGAAGTAACCCATTTCCCTTCACGACCTGCGAATGGAGAATTGTTTACTAAGAAAGTCATTTGTAAAGTTGGCTCATCAATACGTAATGGCGTTAGCGCGTCTGGGTGCTCAACAGGGCAAACTGTTTCACCAACGTTGATGTCTTCCATACCTGAAACGGCGATTAAGTCACCAGCTTTTGCTGTCTCAACTTCTTCACGTTTTAAGCCGAAGAAACCAAAGATTTTCGTTACACGGAAGTTTTTCACTGTTCCGTCTAACTTCATAAGAGATACTTGTTGACCTACAGAAATTGTTCCGCGGAATACACGACCAATACCGATACGTCCAACGAAGTCGTTATAGTCAAGTAAAGCTACTTGGAATTGTAATGGCTCTTCTGAGTTATCAATTGGTGCTGGAATAGCTTCGATAATTTTCTCAAATAGACATTTCATATCCGCTTCTTGCTTAGATGGATCAGCGTCTAAAGAAGCTGTACCATTTACACCTGAAGCATAGACAACAGGGAAGTCTAATTGATCTTCATCTGCACCTAGTTCAATGAATAATTCAAGTACTTCATCTACTACTTCTAGTGGACGAGCTGAATCTTTGTCTACTTTATTAACAACAACGATTGGTGTTAAACGTTGTTCTAATGCTTTTTTCAACACAAAACGTGTTTGTGGCATACAACCCTCATACGCATCGACAACTAGCACAACGCCATCTACCATTTTTAAAATACGTTCTACCTCACCACCGAAGTCAGCGTGTCCAGGCGTATCAAGGATGTTGATACGAGTTCCTTCATAGTTTACTGCTGTATTTTTAGCTAAAATCGTAATACCGCGTTCGCGTTCAATATCGTTAGAGTCCATTGCACGTTCTTCAACACGTTCGTTTGAACGGAATGTACCCGATTGTTTTAATAATTGGTCGACTAAAGTAGTTTTACCATGGTCAACGTGTGCGATAATTGCGATATTGCGAAGATCTTGACGTAAGTTTGTCATTATTCCACTCCATATTCTTTTTTCGAATGTTTAACTGTGATATTATAGCACAAGAAGGATAGAAATGTCCTTATTAGAATTTACATCATTCTAAAAAAATATAATTGCATTATAAATTTTCAATATAGGAGGCTCGGCTATGAATCGTGCAAAAATCGTAATGGCCATATACGCATTAGCCGCTGTTTTAGCAATGTGTTCGATCGGATATTCAGTGGCAATTAGCAGTGTATTAGGTATAATAGCAGGCATTGTGGCTACTTGTGTCATTTTCATGACAGCCTTTAAAATGAAACGTAAACTACGTGAGCAAGGTTTACTTTAATTAAGAGTTGATTGCTAATGTATGAAGGAGCCTGTCTAAAAAATAGACATGGCTCCTTTATTATTCATAAGGCACAATATAGTTTTCTAATAACTCTTTGTGTATGGAAGGATTAGCAATGATAAACGTATCCTGATGCAAGAAGTCAAAACCTTCTCCATGTAAATTAGTAGTAATAGCACCAACTTCCTTAGCTATAATCGTACCTCCAGCAATATCCCACGGCGATAGTCTCATAGATACATAAGCATCTAGTTTACCACTGACAACAAATGCTATTTCCATTGCGGCTGAACCATATGACCGCGTACCACGCACTTTCCGAACCATTTCAATTACTTTTTCATGGTGAATGTGTCGGTTTGGTGCTACCCAGTGAGCGTTTATACCAATGACCGATTCCTCGATTTTGACTGACTGCAATTTACGTAATGTTGAGTCATTGTACCATGCCCCTTCCCCTGCAATCGCATAAAATAAATCTTCACGCATGACATCAAATATGTAACCGAGCTTGCCTACTCCATTAACAAAAATACCGATAGAAATCATAAAATGACGATGTTGTTTCACAAAATTCATCGTGCCATCAATTGGATCAATAATCCATACAACACCCTCTAACGACTCTACTTTCTCTCCCATTCCCTCTTCCCCTAAAATTTTGTGGGTTGGATCGAAATCTCGTATTTTTTCGATAAAAAATAATTCTATTTCACGGTCAATATTTGTGACAAGGTCATTGGCACTTGATTTTGTCTCGATAACTAGATTGTACGAAAAAGCCTCTCGAATACGGCTACCCGCTTCATATATAATACTTTTCGCAAAATGATCAATTTGTTGTAAATCCATAAAAACCCACCCTTCGATTATAAGAAAAGGCCTTACGCTTTAGCCTACTTAAAATATTTTTTTGTTAATAAGTAGCACAAATTCTTCCTGGAAATATAACTTTCCATTATGACATACTGTCTATTTTACCCTTTATAGCAATAAAAATCACCTGCTGTCGGAATATTCAGCAAGTGATTTTTCAAATCGGTATAAAATTTTTATTACGCATAGGCGTGCAAGCTTTCAAGTTCCAGTTGAATTTCAGCCAAACGTTTTTTACTTTTTTCAATTTCAAGTTCATTTTTTTCATTCATTGCCGAGAATAGCGAGGCTAATTCATAATCTAATTCTAATTGTAAAATGTGTTCATATTGCTTTTCAATATCGACTTTACGTATAATTTTTACGATTGGTTTCATAAAAATCACTTCCTTTTTTAATTTTTTACAAAAACTTATCACATTCGATAAAGTGCTTGTTATAAGATTTTTTCCCATTTTCCTTATAAAATAAACCTTATAAATCGAAAGGAGTTAATAAAAATGCCGAAAATAAAGTGGACGAACAAAGACTTCAATGTTTTTCAAATAGATGGTCTAGAACAGAGAATGGATGCATTAAATGTATGTGTACGACCAAAATTCCAATTGCTTGGAGAGGATTTTTCTTCCTTCTTTTCAAGTCATCTTGGAGAAGCATTTTATCCTCATGTTGCGAAGCATGCGCGTAGAACAGTAAATCCCCCAAATGACAGTTGGGTTGCCTTCGCTCCGTACAAAAGAGGTTATAAATCATTACCTCACTTTCAGATTGGTCTTTGGAGCACACATTTATTCATCGTCTTAGCTATTATTTATGAAGCTCCACAAAAAAAAGTGATGGCAGAACGTTTAATTGCCAACAAAGCAATGCTACAGCAGCTTCCTGACGATTTCATTGTCTCTGGGGATCACATGTCTCCAGCAGCAACCTCCATGCAAGATGCAAAGGAAGACAAGCTAGATGAATTACTTATCCGATTACGTGATGTTAAAAAAGGCGAGTTTTTAGTAGGTCGCCATATGCCAAAAGATCAAGCTGTCAAGCTGTCAGCTAATCAACTTCATCAATTAACCGAAGAAACCTTTAGCCGTTTACTCCCTATTTATAACATCATTGTTGGAAAATAAAATTTGCCGGATTATGCTACAAGCATTGTGACATCATAATTAAAACCATTTTCAATGACAAAACCTTTGTGGAATACTGACTTTATTATCCTTGGTAAATGGAAATTTGTTTAGTGGATGAAGGTTTGAGGAAATTCCCTTATTTATTCTCTACTTTCAAAAAAAGGGAAAATGTTTTATATTGTTTTCGAAGGATTCTACTGAATTGACACCAGCCATATTAGTTACATGAATATGGACGTGAGAATACTCACGTCCCCGTTTTTTATCTACGTTGCTTTGGGGCAACTTTAATAATCGTGCCATCAATTGCTTCTTTTGTTTGTTTCACAACAGGGTAGCTGACATAGCCACTAGCTTCTTCAAATTCACGGAAAATTGATTTTTCCTCGGCCTGTGAAGGTACAATTTCTTTAAAACGACGATATTTCGCCATCATTACTTCACGCTTAATTCCTTTTTCATAAGCTTGTTCAATTCCTTCAAAAAATTGGACAACATCAACAATTTCCTCTGTTGACCAATCAGTTGAAAACGGATAAGAGTATTCCATATGGACATAACCACCTTTATGTTAATGACCCCATTTTACCCGGATACTTTCTGCTTCTGCAACCATTCGAGTGATCAGCTCCTCGACTGTTGGAATATCATGAATCATTCCTGTAACTTGTCCAGCCCAGCCAAGCCCTTCATCTTTTTGGCCATCATAAATAAAGCGTTTATTTGCTTCCCCGCTAATATAATCTTTTAATGCCTCATACGTAGGTGTAGTACGCTCAATTTCTAAAATCTTTTCCGTAAATTCACTGCGCAACGCTCTTGCTGGTGCACCTATAGAACGTTTTATAACAGTCGTATCTGCCTCAGTGCTTGCGACTAAGGCTTCTTTATAAGCCTCAGAGGCATCAACACATTCCTTTGTCGCTATAAAACGCGTGCCCATTTCAATTCCTTCTGCCCCTAGTGCATGCGCTGCCATCCAGCCACGGCCATCACCAATTCCACCCGAGGCAATAACAGGTATTTTTACACTATCTACAACTTGGGGCACAAGTACCATTGTCCCTATATCATCGCGTCCAAGATGACCTCCGCCCTCTTGCCCTACAACCATAACAGCATCTGCACCCAGTTCTTCTGCCTTTTGAGCTTGTCTACGTGCAGCAACAAGTACTAATTTTTTAATATCCGTTCCTTCTAAACTATCAAAAATAGGAGCTGGATTCCCTCCAGTCATTGTAGCAACTGGTACCTTTTCTTCCACTGCAACACGTACCATATCTTCATAGCCAGTACCATACATACCAATTGCAAAATTTACGCCAAACGGTTTATCCGTTAATGTTCGTAGTTTATGAATCTCTGCACGCAATAAGTCAGGATCTCGTAAACTCATTGCTGTTATTTGACCTAGCCCCCCAGCATTCGACACCGCTGCTGCTAAATCCGCATAGGCTAAATAGGCTAATCCCCCTTGAATAATTGGGTATTTAATATTTAAAAGCTTCGTTACACGTGTATTCCACTCCATAGTATTTCCCCTTTCCTACGATACTAATTTCTCGAAATTATCAAAAAATCCTTTTATTTTTATTTTTTTCTGCAAAGTCTATTTTTTCTCGCAATTAGGTGCTATAATTCATTTGTTTTCTTAGATATTATAAAGTGAGGTGGTACCTGCGTTGTCACAATTAGAGACTCCATTGTTCGACGTATTACTTAAACATCGGAACAGACATCCAATTCAATTCCATATTCCAGGCCATAAGAAAGGGCAAGGTATGGACCCTGCGTTCCGAGAATTCGTCGGCGACAACGTTTTATCAATTGATTTAATTAATATTGCTCCACTAGACGATTTACATTCACCGAAGGGCGCCATTAAAGAAGCGCAAATACTTGCTGCCAAAGCCTTTGGTGCTGATCATACATTCTTCTCCGTTCAAGGTACTAGTGGCGCCATCATGACGATGATTCTGACCGTCGTCGGTCCAGGTGATAAGATTCTCGTACCACGGAATGTTCATAAATCCATTATGTCGGCGATTGTTTTCGCTGGTGCAATCCCGATTTTTATACATCCTGAAGTAGACAGTGAATATGGTATTTCACATGGAATATCGCCTGAAGCTGTTGAAAAAGCTTTAAATGCTTATCCAGATACTAAGGCAGTTCTAGTTATTAATCCAACGTACTTCGGCTTCTCAGCTGACTTAAAGCGTATTGTCGAAATAGTCCATAGCCGCAATATTCCGGTAGTTGTCGACGAAGCACATGGTGTACACATTAAATTTCATGATGATCTTCCTTACTCCGCAATGGAAGCTGGGGCTGATATGGCTGCAACAAGCGTACATAAGCTTGGTGGCTCTATGACTCAAACATCTATTTTGAATGTTCGTGAAGGACTCGTTTCTGCAAAACGTGTACAAGCTGTCCTGTCGATGCTAACAACGACATCGACATCTTATCCATTACTTGCTTCTCTTGACACAGCACGACGTCAGCTAGCAATTCATGGTTATGATTTAATCGGTGATGCACTTCGTTTGGCAAAGGATGCACGTAAACGCATTAACCAAATTCCACATTTAAAATGTGCTGGCAAAGAAAAATTAAATTCATCAGCAACTTATGATATGGATCCTTTAAAGCTATTAATAAGTGTTAAAGATTTAGGTATCACTGGACATCAAGCCGAGGAATGGCTTCGTCACAATGCAAATATTGAAGTGGAATTATCGGATCTATATAACATTTTATGTTTAGTGACATTAGGTGATACGAAAAAGGAAATTAATCTCCTCATCAATGCCCTTAGTCGTATGTCAAAAGCATTCGATTCAGAAGCTGCTATTACTGAAACAATGGTTAATGTACCAGAAATTCCCGCACTTGCTATGTCACCACGTGATGCATTTTATGCAGATACTGAAGTTGTTCCACTTGCAGCAGCGGATAATTGTATTTGTGCAGAATTCGTTATGGTATATCCCCCAGGTATTCCGATTTTTATTCCCGGGGAAATAATTACTCAAGAAAATATTCGTTATATTCAAATGAATATTGAAGCTGGTTTACCCGTTCAAGGACCAGAAGATACAACATTAAAAACGATTCGCGTCATAAAAGAACGTAAACCTATTATTTAATGGTAGAGGCTGGGACATAACTAATTTCCCATTATGAAAGCCGGATAATGTTTAAATTAACAAATAAACAGAAAACCCGAACTATTACGAAGCACTTACTTAATGAGCGTTTGGTAATATAGTTCGGATTTTTCCTTGGCTAAAATCCTTTTGTCCCAGCCCCTTTTACAAAAATAAATAAACAAAAAGTGGGCATAAAAATGCGCCTATAATTGCAGTTAAGGCCATAGCAAGCGAGCCTACTGATAATTCTTGTTCTCCGTATTCTCTTAATTTAACAAGTCCAACGCCATGTGAAGCACTACCTACTGCAACACCTCTACTAACGGCGGAGTCAATTTTGCCGTATTTTATGACTAATGGTCCTATTATAGCGCCTACAAACCCTGCCAGCATGACAAGTACTGCTGTTAATGGTGGAATGCCGCCAATTGTCTCACTCACCTGCATACCTACAGGTGTCGTTAATGATTTAGGCAAGGCCGTCAGCAGCCAGCTTTTATTGACGCCAATCCATTTCAGCATAACAAATATTGACGCTAAGCCCGTAATCATTGCGATAAAAATACCCGACAAAATAGTATACTTATATTTCATAATGATCTCACGCTGATTATATAGAGGATAAGCAAGGGCTACAACTGCTGGACCTAACATTTTTTGAAGCCATTGCCCTCCCCCCATATAAGTAGCATATGAAATATTAAAAACTAATAACATAACAGCACTGACCGTAGTTGTCGTCACTAGCGGAATCATTAAAGGATGTGGGTAACGTTGATAAAGTTTTGTAAATAACACGAACAAGACGACGGTGCCAACGACAACAATAATTTCAATCAACCGTTAATTCCCCCTCTCCCTCTTCTACAATGGCTTCTGTTTCTTTTTTAGCCAGCTCTTTTTTCTCAACCATTTGACTAAGTAATCCTGTAACATAAATAGAGATTAACGTACTTGCTATAACGGCTAGCATAATCAATAGGCCAGTTGTTGAAAAAAGTTCAGGGTAGTCAATCACTCCTACTGTTGCAGGAATGAAAAATAAGGTTAATACACCAATTAAGAAACCCGCTCCATCTTGAATATATTCTACTTTAACTAATTTAACATGGAGTGAAAGTACTAGTAATAGTAATCCAATTACACTTCCTGGAAGAGGTACATGTAGTAAAGCCACAATACCAACACCCATGCAATAAAAAATATTGAGTATCCCAATCTGAACAATAATACGAACAACTCTTTTTAACATCGAAGCAAAACTTTCGTTCAACATTCCGCCACATTTCACCCCCTATAACGTTTATTCTACATCTGCAGGAATTTTCTGTCTATTATAATTTTAGGAAAATAATAGAAAAAAAGGATAACTCCAGAAACACTTTGAGCCATCCTTTTTGTCTAAACACTAGACACTTATCAATTACGCCTCGACTATTACTCTATAATGCATGTCCTGAACCACCATCAATGTTTACAGAAGTTCCTGTCACATAACTAGCTGCACCAGATACTAAAAAAGTAATGACATTTGCTGCTTCTTGAGTATCCCCTATCCGACCAAGGGGAATAGCTTGACCTACTTTGCGAGAATAATTTTCCCACGAAAGCTCTGGCTCTTCTTCTTTCCACTTCTTCTCTATTTGATCGCTACGAATAAGCCCTATACAAACTGAGTTCACACGAATATTATCTTTACCTAAGTCTTTGCTCATAGCTTTTGTTAACGCAAGTCCTGCCGCACGACTTACAGTAGTAGGTAGTGAATTTGCTGGTGGTGTTTTTGCCATTACCGCAGTCACATTAACGATTGCACCGCCACCAACCTTACGCAAATGAGGTGCAGCATATTTTGAACAATTGACAGCACCAAACACTTTTAAATCTAGATCAGCTTGCCATAGCTCACTACTAACCGATTCAAATGGATTAGCTGAAGCTGTACCTGCATTATTAATAAGGATGTCAAGGCGACCAAAATGCTCTACTGCTCGTTCAATTAAGTACTTACAATCTTTTTCCTTTGTAATATCAGTCGGTACAATTAAAACGTCTTCGCCTGTTTCGTTTTTAATACAGCTAGCAGCCACTTGAAGCTGTTTTTCACCACGAGCACAAAGTACAACCTTTGCCCCCTCTTTCACAAGCTGCACCGCTGTATAATAACCAATTCCCTTACTTGAACCTGTAATAACTGCTACTTTCCCCTTCAAGCCTAGTTCCATTGTTATCACCCCAGTTTTTGTTAACTTCTCTTAAAATATCATTGTCATTTTCTGACATCTAGCAGTCAATGTCAGAGATCTATTCGGTACTTCACAAGATCTATATTTTTCGAATATTCATTTGATATAACCACTTTATCAAAATGACAAGTAATATACAAAAAACGGCTACAAAGCACATGCTTTATAGCCGTTTTAATGAAACTATTATTTTTTAGCTACAATATGGATTGGGTTGCCAAGTAATACTTCAGCAGCTTCCATTGTAATTTCACCTAATGTTGGGTGAGCATGGATTGTTAACGCGATATCCTCAGCAGTCATACCGCCTTCAATTGCTAAGCCCATTTCAGCGATCATATCTGATGCACCAGCACCTACGATTTGAGCACCGATTAATAAGCCATCTTCTTTACGCGCAACAAGCTTCACGAAACCTTCTGTTTGGTTTAATGCAAGTGCACGACCATTTGCTGCGAATGGGAATTTTGCTGCAGTGTATTCAATGCCTTCAGCTTTCGCTTCCTCTTCATTATAACCAACTGTTGCCATTTCTGGATCTGTGAAGCATACAGCAGGAATAGCTAAATAATCAACGATTGATTTTTCACCCGCGATTGCTTCAGCAGCAACTTTACCTTCGTAAGATGCTTTATGAGCAAGCTGAGGACCCGCTACAATATCACCAATTGCATAGATGTTTGGAATATTTGTACGGCACTGTTTGTCAACATTGATAAGACCACGTTCACCGAATTCAACACCGATTTCAGCAAGGCCCATTTCATCTGTATTTGGACGACGACCTACAGTTACTAATACGTAGTCAGCTTCAACTTTTTTCTCTTCTCCGCCAACTTCATATGTTACTACTACGCCGTTTTCTGTTTCTTCAACGCCTTTTGCAGATGCATTTACTTCCATTTCAACGCCTTTCTTTTTAAGGCCTTTTTTCACGATTTGTGTCATTTGTTTTTCGAAGCCAGCTAAGATATCTTTTCCGCCTTCGATAATTGTTACTTGTGAGCCAAGATTAGCATAAGCTGAGCCTAACTCTGTACCAATATAGCCTCCACCGATAACGACTAATTTACCTGGTACTTCTTGTAAAGCAAGTGCGCCAGTAGAATTTAGTACACGTTTAGAGAATTTGAATGTTGGAATTTCAACTGGACGAGAACCTGTTGCGATAATTACATTGTTAAATGTGTAAGTTTGAGCAGATTCACCATTGATGATTCGCACTGAATGAGCGTCAACGAAATAAGCTTCACCTTGTACAATTTCCACTTTATTACCTTTAAGTAAGCCTTCTACACCGCCAGTTAATTTTTTAACAACGCTGTCTTTAAATGCTTGTGCTTTTGAGAAGTCTAATTTCACATCAGAAGCGATAATACCCATGTCATCTGAATGTTTAGCATGCTCAAAACGGTGACCTACTGAAATTAGTGCTTTTGATGGGATACAGCCTACGTTTAAGCACACACCACCAAGTACATTTTTTTCAACGATTGTTACTTTTTGGCCAGTTTGAGCTGCACGGATTGCTGCTACATATCCTCCAGGACCTGAACCAATGACAAGAGTATCTGTTTCGATTGGAAAATCTCCTACTACCATTTTTGTTACGCCTCCATTAATAATAATTCTGGTTCACTTAACAAACGCTTTAAGTGATTTAAAGCATTTTGCGCAGTGGCTCCATCAATCATACGATGATCAAAGCTCAATGATAATGCTAACACAGGTGCGGCTACAATTTCACCATTTTTTATTACAGGTTTTTCTGAAATTCGACCAATACCTAAAATAGCTACTTCAGGATGATTAATTACCGGAGTAAACCATTGTCCTCCTGCAGAGCCGATATTCGTAATTGACATCGAAGAGCCCTTCATTTCATGCGGTGCAAGCTTGCCTTCACGTGCTTTTGTCGCTAATTCATTAATCTCGTTTGATACTGCAAAAACAGATTTACGATCCGCGTGCTTAATAACTGGTACTAATAGACCTTTTTCTGTATCTGCTGCAATACCAATATTATAATAATGCTTTTGAATAATTTCTTGTGTTGCATCATCTAATGAGCGATTAAATTCTGGGAATTCGCGTAAAGTTGAAATAAGCGCTTTAACTACGTAAGGTAAGTACGTTAATTTAACACCTTTTTCAGCGGCGATATCTTTGAATTTTTTGCGATGTGCTACCAGAGCTGTTACATCGACTTCATCCATTAGTGTAACATGTGGGGCTGTTTGTTTCGAGTGAACCATCGCTTTTGCAATCGCTTTGCGAATGCCCGACATTTTTTCACGTGTTTCTGGGAATTCACCTTCAAGAACTACTGGTGCTGCTTGTGCAGTTGTTTCTTGCTGAGCAACTTCTACATTAGCCACTGGTGCTACTTCAGCCGCTACAGCGCCTCCGCCATTTAGGAAATTTTCAATATCTTGTTTTAAAATACGGCCATTTTTGCCTGTACCTTTAACTTCACGAATATTCACATCATGATCTCGAGCAAATTTACGTACAGAAGGCATTGCAATGATACGCTTATTATCTTCAACTACAGCTACTGCTTCAGTTTTTTCAGGAGTTTTCACTGGAGCCTGCTCATCTTGAACAGGTGCCTTTTCGACTTTCTGACCAGACTCAGCTGTCGCTTGAACTTGAGCCTCCGTTTTCGCTTCACCATGGTCATCACCTTTTAGCTTTAAGTCCTCATAGCCAGGTGCATCAAAGCGGATTAAGACATCGCCAACAACCGCTACTGTGCCTTCTCCTACTAAAACTTCCTCTACTGTCCCTTCAACTGGTGAAGGAATCTCTACCACTGCTTTGTCATTTTGTACTTCACAAAGAATATCATCTTCTTTTACTGTATCCCCAGCTTTAACGAACCATTTCACGATTTCGCCTTCGTGAATACCCTCGCCTATATCTGGTAATCTAAATTCAAATGCCATGTGTACCCATCCTTTCTATATTACCGTCGTTTAGAAGTACATTAGAATGTTAAAACTTTTTTCGCTGTTTCCATTACATCTTTATAGTTTGGTAACCAAACACCTTCAGCTTGTGGGAATGGGTACACAGTATCTGGTGCAGCCACACGAAGTACAGGTGCTTCTAAGCTTAAAATCGCGCGTTCTGTAATTTCAGCGACAACATTTGCAGCGATACCTGCTTGTTTTTGAGCCTCTTGTACAACGATTGCACGACCTGTTTTTTCAACTGACGCAATAATTGTTTCAATATCAATAGGTTGGATTGTACGTAAATCAATAACTTCTACAGAGTGACCTTCTTTTTCAAGCTCTTCTGCAGCCTTTAAGCTTTCGTGAACCATTAAACCATAGGCAATGATGGTTAGATCTTTACCTTCACGTTTTACATCCGCTTTACCTAGTGGAATTTCGTATGCTTCCTCTGGTACCTCTTCACGGAATGAACGATATAATTTTAAATGCTCTAAGAAAATGACTGGGTTATCATTTCGAATAGATGAAATGAGTAAACCTTTCGCATCGTATGGTGTAGATGGTACAACAACCGTTAACCCTGGTTGCGCTGTCATTAAACTCTCTAAGCTATCTGAGTGCATTTCTGGTGTATGTACACCACCACCAAATGGAGAACGGATTGTTACTGGTGCATTATAGACACCGCCGCTACGATAGCTCATACGTGCTAATTGACCACTAATTGAATCCATTACTTCATAAACAAAGCCGAAGAACTGAATTTCAGGAACTGGACGGAAACCTTGAAGAGAAAGGCCGACTGCTAAGCCACCAATACCTGACTCTGCTAATGGTGTATCGAATACGCGGTCAACACCGAATTCTTTTTGTAGGCCTTCAGTTGCGCGGAATACCCCACCGTTGACACCTACATCTTCCCCGAATACAAGAACGTTTTCGTCATTCTTTAATTCTGTGCGAAGTGCATCTGTAATTGCTTGAATCATCGTCATTTGTGCCATAGGTTATTTCGACTCCTTCTCTTTATAGATTTCATACTGTTCTTTTAAATTAGATGGCATTTCGCCTTTATACATGTTTTCCATTAATTGTGTCACTTTTTGTTTTGGCGCAGCATCGGCTTTTTTGATCGCTTCTTTAATTTCTTCTTTTGCACGCTCAATAACAGCCTCTTCTTTTTGCTCATCCCATAGACCTTTTGCCTCTAGATATTTACGGAAGCGTACAAGAGGGTCTTTTTGTGCCCATTCATTATCTGTATCCGCTGTACGGTAACGCGTTGGGTCATCCCCTGCCATTGTATGAGGACCATAGCGATAGCACATTGTTTCAATTAGAGTTGGACCTTCGCCATTAACAGCGCGCTCACGTGCATCACGTGTTGCTACGTAAACTGCTAGCGCATCCATTCCATCTACTAAAATACTTGGTAAGCCTGCTGCTACACCTTTTTGAGCAATTGTTTTTGCAGCTGTTTGTAATTCACGAGGTGTTGAAATGGCAAATTGGTTATTTTGTACAATGAAGATTGCTGGTGATTTAAACGCACCTGCAAAGTTAATGCCTTCATAGAAATCCCCTTGCGATGAACCACCATCACCTGTATAAGTTACTGCCACAGCCTTTTTACCGCGTTTTTGAATACCAAGCGCCACACCTGCAGCTTGAATATATTGTGCACCGATAATGATTTGAGGTGCTAATACGTTTACACCCTCAGGAACTTGATTCCCCATAAAATGACCACGTGAGAATAAAAACGCTTTATCTAAAGGTAAACCATGCCATACGATTTGTGGTACATCACGGTAACCTGGTAAAATCCAATCTTCTTTTTCTAACGCAAAATGTGAAGCGAGTTGTGATGCTTCTTGTCCAGCCGTTGGTGCATAGAAGCCTAATCGACCTTGACGGTTAAGAGAAATAGAACGTTGGTCTAAAATACGTGTATAAACCATACGCGTCATTAACTCAACTAACTCCTCATCAGATAGTTTTGGGTCTGCCTCGTCATTTATAATTTCGCCTTCTTCATTCAAAATTTGAAACATTTCAAACTTATCTTCGATTTCAGTTAGCGTTTGTTTAGCATCAAAAATATTATTGTTTTTCTTGCCCATTTGTCACATCTCCCTTTCAACTGTATTAAAATAAATCACCATTTTAACTAGTACAACTTATTCTTTGCACTCAGTATACTGAATAAAATACTGTCGGTCAATCATATATTACGCGTATAAACAAAGATTTTTTCTAAAATAACGATTAAACAACTCTGTTTTATACTGTACCACCTTTTAATAGAAACTGTATTATAACAACGGATTAAAAATACAATTTATGATGTTTCCCTACATGATTACCAATAGTAGAATGCCCCAGTTTCAGACAATCTAATAGCATAGCCAAAGAAAAATTTTTTAAGTATATTCAAATGAGTTCTTTTTTCATGTGATTGTTTTAAGACGTGATGTATACTTATAAGTAAGCACTACAAAGTTGAAAGGAAGATTCATATATGATTTTAATGGATGATATTATTCGCGAAGGTCATCCGACTTTACGCACAAAAGCTGAGGAGGTCAAATTCCCTTTAACTGATGAAGTAAGACAGCTTGCAGAGGACATGCTTCAATATTTAATAAACAGCCAAGATCCCGAAATGGCAGATAAATTTAATTTACGCGGTGGCATTGGATTAGCTGCTAATCAAGTAAATAGCCTACATCGAATGTTTGCCCTTCATTTAACAGATGACTTTGGTGAACAATTAAGTTTTGTAGCCATCAACCCAAAAATCGTTAGCCACTCTGTCGAAAACACATACCTTGCAACAGGAGAGGGCTGCCTTTCTGTAGATCGTAATGTTCCAGGCTATGTACCACGTCATGCTCGTGTTACAGTTAAATTTAAAACTATTGACGGTGAAGAGAAAAAAATGCGACTTAAGGGCATGCCGGCTATAGCCTTCCAACACGAATTAGACCACCTTAATGGCATTATGTTTTACGATCGCATCAATGAAAAAAATCCATTTGCGGAAATTCCAAATTCTATACCATACGAGCGCGATTAGGAGCACAGAACGAAAGCAAACCCCTGCATATCGTGTCATCCACTAGTCGCATTCGACGGGCTGAAGATTTTTTAAAAGGCACAATTACGTTCTCGGAACGTCAAATGGCGTAGTCGATTTTATACACCCATTAATCGAACATTACAACGAAACATTCCCTAAAAGCCTGCTACCTTGTTCGTTTGGATAGTGGCTTTGCGGTGACTAGCCTATACGATTTATGTGAAGCAGAATCGGTGTTTCACATCATTTGTGCTAGTGAGTGTCACGCCCAAAAGACACTATCAATCATTTCACGGATAAAGTTGTACAACTAAAAAAATAATTTACTAAATACAAAAGCAACTAGCTGTAATCAATTCTTACAACTAGTTGCTTCTGTAGTTTTTTAGTTTCTTTAGATAATCTTTAATTGGCGCATGATTTTGGCAAGACCGTCGTCATCCACATGCTCTGCAATATGGGTAGCCACAGCCTTTACTCTCTCATGTCCATTCCCCATCGCAACACCAGTCCCAACAGCCTGCAGCATTTCAATATCGTTGATACCATCCCCAAAAGCAATAGCATCATTTAGTGTCAGCCCCATTTTCTCCAAGACCTTTTCAATACCAGCAGCCTTCGAGCCTCCCTTTGGTAAAATATCACAAGAATAGCGATGCCAGCGTACAAACTGCACGTTTGGAAATGCTTCACGGTATAAACGCTCATCTTTTTCTTCCATAAAGATAAGTGTTTGGTATATTTCGTTCTGCATATAATAAGTTGAATCTAAATTTGGATATGGATATTTTATTGTATTTAAGCTTTCTGCTATCATATCGTTATTTCCCACAGATGCAATCATTCGCTCGTCGTCTAAAAATACTACAGGTTCATTTCGCGCTTCACCAAAGGCAATGATTTTAGCTAGCTCGTCTTTCTCAACACCATTTGTATAGACAACCTCATCACGATAAACTACATATTGCCCATTAAATGTCACATACGTATTAATATCCAGCTCTTCTAGTAAGGATTGGATCATGAAAGGTGCACGTCCAGTTGCAATCGCTATCTCATATCCTTTGCGACGGGCTTCAAAAAGCGCTTCTTTCGCAGAAATAGGTAATGTTTTCCTACTATTATAAAGTGTACCATCTACATCAAAAAATAATATTTTCTTCATCCAATTGTCCCCTTCATTATGTATTATTTAGCAAGGTTAATGACTTTACAGAGGCAATATTTTTTATTATAATGAACCTAAGGAGTGATGTGCCATGCTGAAGAAACTCAAACGCAAATTGTTGAAGCAACTTCGCGGCATACTCGGAAAAAAATCAATTGCCTAACATTTGCCCTTCATTATTTGAAGGGCTTTTCTTTATTTTAGAGTAACTGCGTGATAATATAAAGGAAATGCATTTATTTGGCTATGTGCAACCACTGTCTCATTGCTTAATTCAATTACACCTTGTTGTAATTACGTCTGGATTGAAACACTGAGATACAAGAACTTCAAACACCTAATTTCTTCCTTCGCATATTAGAAATTTGCTGTTTTTTCTTGTAGTACGTGTGTGGTATTAGTCAGAGGTGCAAGAAAATTGTACGCAATAAAAGGAGAGCAAACTATGATTTACAAAGTTTATTATCAAGAAAATGCAAATGAAATTCCAGTTCGCGAAAACACTAAAAGTCTATACCTTGAAGCTGCTTCAGAACGCGAAGTACGTGAAAAGCTAAAAGACCGAAACTACAACATTGAGTTCGTTCAACTGCTTGAAGGTAACTATTTAGCCTACGAACAAGCAAGTCCGAACTTCATCTTGGAGGAAATTTAACAAACATGAAGTTTGTTAAAAATGACCAAGCAGCTGTTTTCGCGCTCGGCGGACTGGGCGAAATCGGCAAAAACACTTACGGCGTTCAATTTCAAGACGAAATCATTTTAATTGATGCCGGTATTAAATTCCCAGAAGACGACTTACTCGGTATTGACTATGTAATCCCGGATTACACTTATTTAGTACGCAACGTCGACAAAATCAAAGGATTATTTATTACACATGGACATGAAGACCATATCGGTGGCATTCCCTACTTATTACGTCAAGTAAATGTCCCTGTTTACGGCGGTAAGCTTGCACTTGGTTTATTACGCAATAAATTAGACGAGCATGGCTTGCTACGTACAACAAAGCTTATCGAAATTAAAGAAGAGGATGTTATTAAGTTTAGAAAAACCTCTGTTAGCTTCTTTAGAACAACGCACAGTATTCCAGATGCTTACGGAATCGTTGTAAAAACACCACCTGGCAACATCGTCCATACAGGTGACTTTAAATTTGACTTTACACCTGTAGGCGAGCCAGCCAACTTAACAAAAATGGCTGAAATCGGCCGTGATGGGGTACTGTGCTTACTTTCAGATAGTACGAATGCAGAAAAGCCGAATTTCACAATGTCAGAGCGTACAGTCGGCAAAAGTATCGATGAAATTTTCCGTAAGGTGGATAGTCGTATTATTTTTGCAACTTTTGCATCCAACATTCACCGTTTACAACAAGCAACAGATGCTGCAATAAAATACGGGAGAAAAATTGCTGTTTTCGGACGTTCAATGGATAATGCCATTACAATCGGTCGTGAACTAGGCTATATTAATGCACCAAAGGATACATTTATTGATGCTCAAAGCATTAATCGTCTTCCTGCCAATGAAGTAATGATATTATGTACAGGCTCTCAAGGTGAACCGATGGCAGCCCTTTCTCGTATTGCCAATGGTACACATCGTCAAATCCAAATCCAGCCTGGTGACACAGTTGTCTTTTCTTCTTCTCCAGTACCAGGAAACACAGTAAGTGTAAACAAGATCATCAACTTACTTTTCCGTGCAGGGGCAGAAGTTATACATGGAGCACTAAATAATATCCATACTTCTGGTCACGGTTCTCAGGAAGAACAAAAATTGATGCTACGCTTAATGAAACCTAAATTCTTCATGCCGATTCACGGTGAATTCCGTATGTTGAAAATGCATACTCATTTAGCAGATGATTGTGATGTTCCGCTTGAAAATACATTCGTTATGGAGAATGGAGACGTGTTAGCATTAAGTGCCAACGAAGCACATATAGCAGGTCGTATTCCTTCAGGAGACGTTTATATTGACGGCAATGGTATTGGAGATATCGGCAATATCGTATTACGTGATCGACGCATTCTTTCCGAAGAAGGTTTAGTGATCGTTGTTGTAAGTGTGGATATGGAAAACCAAAAAATCGTTTCCGGTCCAGACATTATTTCACGAGGCTTTGTTTACATGCGTGAGTCAGGTACGATGATTAATGAAGCACAAAAAATGCTAAACCGTCACCTGAACGAGACAATTCAAAGCAAAACTCCTCAATGGACTGAGCTAAAAAACGAAATTACTGACGTATTGGGACCATATTTATTTGAAAAAACAAAACGTCGTCCTATGATTTTACCGATCATTATGGAGGTTTAACCTCATTGCAAAAAACTACGCAATTGCGTAGTTTTTTTATTTTCGTTTTTTGGAACCTCGTTGTTCTTTTTTGTATACAGTATGACGACGCTAAAATCACTTCAACGACAATAAGTTGATGATAATTAAAAAAAGACATGGCTACTTGAATGGAATCATGTTCCTATTCATAGTATTATCAGAAACTCTGCAATCACTTCTAGTCGCCGAGACAAATACATAATTGCCGCTGACACTTCAATTTTTCGTACAGCATCTTGCAGTGTCATAAATAAAGTGCAGCCACAGGAAACATTTTGTTATATTGAAAATAAAATATAGGATTGCTCACCCGTTAGATGAGCAATCCTGTCATTATGCCTAAATATTAAAATGTTTAGCTATTACATAAGCAACCCACCGATAATTCGGCTGCAAGCGTATGTTTTCAATTAAACCTTTTAAAATCGGTTTACTATAAGTTGGATTTTCGACTTGGTATTTTAATAATTCTAGAGACTCGCGTTCTATAGTGTCTTCTAATCCATCTAGATGTTGTTCGATTAATTCTAGCAAAGATTCCTGTGAAACTTCTTCATTACAAGGTTTTTCCGTTAATCTAACGAGTTCTTCAGTTATAAATGGTATCGTCGTATGCCGTGCAATAATTTCCGTCTTTTCAGCTAGAGATTTAGCCAATTGCTCTAAATCGAGTGGTATATCGGAAAAAATAAAAAGTTCTGAATAACTTTTCATAAATCCTTTAATACAATATACGACATCATATTTTGTCTCGGAGAGTTCATCCTGATATAACTGCTCAAGCAGATAGATAATCAATTTAGTAACATCGGCATCATAGGCTCTTATTTTCTGAAACAACTCGTTTTTTGCAAGAAGTACTTTCTCATTAAAAAACACACGGGCAGATGCAGCATTCTTTTTAAATGATTGAAAAACACTTTTGTAAAACTCTACCAAAACGATATCTTTACTAAGTGAACTTCTGACTACTTGGTCAATATCAGCAACAAACTGTTGTAGATAATACTCTACCATGGACATTAGAAGCTCGTCTTTTGTTTTGAAAGATAAATAAAATGCACCTTTTGAAATTCCACATCGTTCTGTAATTTGCTGTACAGATGTAGCTTCGAAGCCTTGTTCGGAGAATAGCTCCAACGCTTTCTCCATAATAAGTTGCTTTTTTAACATACTTTTAATTCTCTCCTAAAGTGTTTCATTGACAAATGACTGATTAGTCATTAGTATAAATAACGAAATCTAGTTAGTCAATAAGGGTAGGTGTGAAGGTGAAAGGTTTAGTTAATTTCGTATTGAAAAACAAATTGGCAGTGTGGTTATTAACAATTATCATCACTGTCTCTGGTATTTATTCAGGTACAAAAATGAAGATGGAATCCATACCTGACATTTCTATACCATATTTAATTGTAATGGGTGTTTACCCTGGTGCAACACCTGAACAGGTGATGAATGAGCTTTCCATACCATTTGAAAAATCAATAGAAAGCTTGGAAGATGTAAAAGCGGTTTACTCATCATCCTCTTCAAACGTAGGACAAGTTCAAGTGGAATATGACTACGGAATTGATATGGATGAGAAAAAGCGCCAATTAGAGTCCGCTTTAGATGGTATAAAATTACCTGAAGGTGCTCAAAAACCAACAGTTATGGCAATAAGCATGAATATGATGCCTGTTGTTGCTTTATCGGTTAGTAGTTCTAAGGAAGATATTGTTGGATTAACGTCAACAGTAGAAAACATTCTACTTCCTAAAATCGAAAAAATTGATGGCGTTGCTTCAGCAACTATCAATGGTCAGCACATTAATGAAGTATCTTTTAAATATGATCAAGCAAAAATGGCTGCTCTTGGCTTAACAGAGGATTCTGTCAAGCAAATGATTCAAGCAAGTGATATGTCACTCTCACTTGGTTTATATCAATTTACTGTAGGTGAACAGGCCGTTTCAGTAGACGGTAAAGTACAATCTATCGATGAGTTAAAAGATTTATTGATTCCAGTTACACCTTCCGCTACAAATCCTTCACCATTCGTTCGCTTAGGCGATATTGCAACGATTGAAGTCGAAGGTAAAGTACAATCCGTATCACGTACAAATGGCAAAGATGCAATTGCGATTCAAATCGTTAAAGCTCAAGATGCAAATACGGTAAAAGTCGTAAACGCAGTGAAGGATTTAATGAAAGACGAAGAAAAATCATTAGACGGCCTAAAAGTGGATATCTCACTTGACCAAGGTAAACCGATTGAAGATTCAGTGTTCACAATGATTGAAAAAGCAGTATTCGGTGGTGCCATTGCTGTACTAATTATTTTACTATTTTTACGTGATTTCAAATCAACAATTATTTCGATTATTTCTATCCCAGTTTCAGTATTCATGGCATTACTACTATTAAACTGGATGGATATCACATTAAATATTATGACTCTCGGTGCGATAACCGTGGCGATTGGTCGTGTCATCGATGACTCCATTGTAGTTGTTGAAAATATTTATCGACGTATCCATTTAAAAGAAGAAAAACTAACAGGTCGTGCCCTTATTCGTGAAGCGACAATTGAAATGTTCAAACCAATCCTTTCTTCTACATTAGTAACTGTAGCAGTATTCGCTCCACTAATTTTTGTAGGCGGTATGGTTGGTGAATTATTCATGCCGTTTGCGTTAACAATGTCATTTGCGCTAGGTGCTTCATTAATAGTGGCGATTACAATAGTTCCAGCGTTATCTCACTTCCTATTCCGTAAAAAAATATACGGTGAGAAAAAAGAAAGTCAACATAAAGAAGTTGGTAAACTAGCTCTTTGGTATAAAGGTGTACTAGCAAAAGCATTAAATCATAAAGTCATTACATCCGTTATAGCGATTGTATTGCTTGTTGGTTCTCTTGCTTTAACACCACTTATCGGCTTCAGTTTCATGGGCTCACAAGAAGATAAGGTTATGTATTTAACGTATACTCCTGGTACAGGCGAGCTAATGAAAGATACAGAGGCAAATGTTGCAACAGTAGAAAAAGAATTAATGAAACGTAAAGACGTTAATATTTTACAAGTTTCAATCAATGACCCTAAACACGTTGATCGTTCGGCAATGATGATGGGTCGCGGTGCTGGTGGTGCCTTAATGTACCTTATCTTCGATCCAGATATGAAGGACTTCCCTGAAGCACGCAAAGAAGTTGAAGACTATGTAACGAACATCGGTCAATCAGGAGAATGGAAATCTCAAAACTTCTCATCAATGTCGGCGTCCTCAAATGAAGTAAGTTACACATTATATAGTGAAGATCTAAATAAGCTTCGCAAAGCAGTGAAACAAGTGGAAGGCGCATTAAAAGAAGTTGATGGTTTAGAAGACATTACGTCTGATACTGAAGATCCATTCGTTGAGCATACATTAAAAGTAGAGCAAAAAAATGTTCTACAATACGGTTTAACTACTGCTCAAATTGTCATGGCTTTAAATGAAAATACAGCCCCAGAAGTTCTAACTAAAGTTCAGTATGATGGTGAAGATATTGATGTTATGGTACAACGTGGAGAAAAAGCTGCGGCCAAATCTCTTGATGATGTATTAGCTACTAAAATCCAAACAGCTTTAGGCACAACAATGACAATCGGTGAGTTAGTAAAAGTAGAAGAAGGCACTACATTAAACTCATTATCTCGCTCAAAAGGTGAATATTTCGCAAAAGTTTCTGGTACGATTATCGGTGACGATATGTCAAAAGCAACTGCAGCTGCTGATAAAAAAATTGATAAATTAGATTTACCTAAAGGTGTAACGACTGGCGTTGGAGGTGTGGCTGCAGACATGCAAGAAACATTTACGAAGCTTGGAATTGCTATGTTAGCTGCAATTGCTATCGTTTATTTCATCCTTGTAGTAACATTCGGTGAAGGTTTAGCGCCATTTGCAATTCTATTCTCACTACCATTCGCAGTAATTGGTGCTTTTGTCGGCTTGTTCGTTACAGGTCAAACAATTTCTGTTTCTGTAATGATGGGACTATTAATGCTGATCGGTATCGTTGTGACAAACGCCATCGTATTAGTAGACCGTATTATCCATATGGAGCGTGACGGACTTGTTATGCGCGAGGCCATTTTAGAGGCTGGTACAACTCGTTTACGTCCAATCCTTATGACTGCCATAGCAACAATCGGTGCAATGATTCCAATGGCTCTTGGTAATGGTGGCAGTGGACTAATTTCAAAAGACTTAGCAATTACCGTAATCGGTGGTTTACTATCTTCCACATTATTAACATTAGTTGTTGTACCAATCGTTTATGAATTGCTATCTAAAATGTTAAAGAAAAACCGAAAAGATATTGAAGAAAATTAATAAATACATGTAAAAAAGAGCTCTTCTTTGAAGGAGGGCACTGAAAAAGTCGATTTGCCACAGAAAATGTGATGCAAATCGACTTTTTTGAGTTTATAAATCTAACAAAAGATAGATTTATAATATAAAAAATGAATTTCTTTAGTTTTTCAGTGTCCTCTCTTTGAAGGAGACCCTTTTATATCATCACCGTCAAGTGAGCTAATTTCCGTTACGACAGGGCGCTTCCTCGGTGGCTGTGCGAAAGTGTAGTGTTACCGTAGCGATAGCGACAGGACGTTTTGCCACGAAGGCGTTCGTGAGCTTTTAGCCTTCGTTCCCCTACCCGCTGCGCGTCCAAGGCCATAACATTTTTAAACAAGCACCACCTGTTTTAAAAACATTTAGATAATATTAAGGCCGATTTCATTAAATGATTTAGAGGCAATGTTTAATTAGACTTCCAGTAAAAATGTTAACGCTATTTTGTTGTGGATCTTCGGCGTTTGATGCTTTTTCAACGGTTCTTGCTCTTTTATCAGCGATGTCCGCTGTTCTACCTGCGTTAAACGCATAAAAAAGATGCATCGCAAAGTAATTTTGCAATGCATCTTTTTTTGATTGGCTGTGTGACCAATGCGGTTAATTATGCTAGTAGCACAGACTCTTTATATCCCTTAATTAACTTCTCACTCTTCTTATTTTCTCTTTTTACCAATTAATAACGTGACTTGTGCCATTGTAAATGGCAATGAAGATTTCTTTCGATATGCTATATACTTCGGCTCCCAAAAATCTGCATATTTTAATTTAAAGTTTTTCAATCCTTTAAAATGATAGAAGTGCTGCCCATGCAAAAATATTTGTGACGCGATTTTTTCACTCAAGAAGGAATACCTAGACTGTCCGACATTGGACAATGGCGACATCCCTATATTAAAAACACGATAGCCTTCTGATTTTGCCCATTCAAAGAGTGATAGAAATATGAAATCCATCGTTCCAGATGGTGCTCCCGGCTTAAAGCGCATGAGATCTACTGAGAGTCTTTCACCATTATCGTACATTGGCATGAGACTGGCGAAGCCAATAATCCCTTCTGTACCACGTAAAACGGCAATGTTTGAAGTGTTTAAATAGTGTTCATTAAAAAAGCCAAGAGAAAAGCCTTTTTCTGCCCTTCCCTGCAACCATTTCGTTGATACTTCTTGCAATTCATTCATTAATTCCCGTGAATAAGGAGGGCTTATTATTTCAACTGTAAAATTTTCTCGTTCAAATTTATTTTTTACAGCTCGACGTCCCTTCATTCCCTTACCAGCAAGTGTAAACTTATCTAAATCTACAAAAGCTTGCTCACCAAGCTTAAAAAAACTATATCCATGCTCATGTAAAGAAGGGAAAATTTTATTGTTAATTTCATAAAAGACTGGTGTATAGCCATGCCTATCCGCCAATTCCAAAAATTCCTGAATAGCAGATATATAATCCGATTCATTCCCCACTGGATCTCCTAGTACAACAGTCTTATCAGCATATATTTGATAAGAAAATAAAACTGTACCTTCTTTATTCCAATGTACAAATTTATCATGTAAAAAAATTAAATGTGAATACTCCGTTCCCTTATAGCTGCACAAATGATCTTTGATTCTCTCTTCATGCTCACTTGATAAAAGCTTTTCCATCTTCTTTGGTGCACGGATAAAATAACCTATATAAGAAATGACAATTGCTATTAGGATGCCAATGACTGCACTAAAAAATAAATCTCGGTAATCAGTAATGATGTATTCCTGCAGAGCGGCTGGAATATGAATTTTGGCACTAGGTAAGTTCACATAACCAATCAATACATACATCGCTGTAATGATTGCCACTACAGCAAGGTCAAATAAAGCTATTCCCCATGTCAAAACGTAACTTTCACGGTAGAATTGTTTTTTTGAGGCGATTAACAGCCCTGCGACAATCAATAAAAAAATGGCTTCTTCATAGTCCAAGCCTTTAAAAATGGAAAATAATGCAGAACTACTTAGCACAATGAGGCAAATCTGATATGCCCTTTTGACTTTATATTTAATTCCCCTACATAACCCTAAGAGAATAAAGCCAGCTGCAACAGTCATTTGATGAGAGACATGCATGATTGGCGAAGATAAAAATTCCTGAGCTATTTTTAGTCGACTTAAAATACCTGGCACCGACGCTGATAGTAATAATACAATGCCAGAGAGAAATACCAATATCGTTAATAGCATGTGACTAAGCTTCTGAAAAATAATATTTGGCAAGTCATCCGATGATTGATTCCAACGTTTCCAATATTCTTTGACAAATAAAAGAGCAGACACTAAAAATGGAAGTACAAAGTAGCCCATCCGGTACAAAATTAATAGAAAAAGCACTTTTTCATCAGCGATTCCTAAACTTTGGGTCCCCCATAAAAAAACAAGGTCAAATGAGCCAACTCCACCAGGTATCATACTGACAATTCCCGCACAGGAAGCGATTAAAAAAATGGGGATTAAATCGGATAATTCTATTGGGATCTTCAACATAAAAATTAATATCCAGATAACAAAAAAGACTGCAAGCCATTCAGTTACGGAAGTACCCAGTAATTGAAGCGAGATCTTTGGTTTTATAAAACCTACTTTTTTATTGCGAATGATCAACATAGCAATAAAAATCGGAACATATAAGCTGACAAGAATAACCGCTATCTTTAACCATCGTACTTCTTTTAGCAATGGGAAGTCCCAAAAGCATATATACATCATCCAAGCTAACAGTGAAATCCCCGTTAAATAAAAGAGTGTTACGGAGGCTATGCTTTTTAACAAGTCTTCCTTATCCTCTTTATATTTCGAATAGAAATAATTACGTAGAAATATAGCAATTAAACCGCCAAAGCCAATAAGATTTGAGAAGGTATTCACAATAAATGAATGATTCAGCAAATTACGTTTGTTTATGTTGATTCCTACTATTTTCATTAAAATAACATCATAAAAAATCATAGGTGTAATGGCACAGAAGGTGATAAAAAGAATAAATAAGAGCTCCCATATCTGCAATTCATTCACTTCTTTCTTAAGTAAATGAACATCTATCCCACTTATCGTTTGTAGAATTTCATAAATGGCTATTGCTAAAAGTGCGATTGGAAATAGAATTTTCAAAAATTTAAATAGCGACTCTTTCCGAATGTTGAACATGTGTTAAACCTACTTCCCATAAGCTTTCTTAAAATCAATTATATCTTTAATTTCCATAATAAATCCTCCGAAAAATAACATACCATTATTGTAACGGATTCTCTGCTATATGTATCGTCAACATGGTGAAAGAAGCTAAATATAATATCGATGGATAGGACGTCCCACACTTCCATATTGTATATCCACCTTTAATAAACTTTGTTTTTCTAAAAAATCCAAGTAACGTCGAGCTGTTACACGGGCCGTTCCAATGTAGTTGGACACTTCTTCCGCTGATACGGCTTCGTTACTTTCTTGAATATAGGCAAGTACCTTGTCTAATGTCGCTCTGTTAAAACCCTTTGGTAGCTCGTCAATTATTATTGTCTCAGTGATTGGAGTAACAACTATTTGCTCAGGGATACGTTGCTGCATTAGATGATCCACATCACGCTGTGTTAGATCTTGCATACCACTTATTTTCTTTCTATAAGCTTGATAGTTCTTTAAAGTTTGTTCAATTCGCTCAAACGTAAAAGGTTTCATAATATAATCATAGACACCTAGGTGTAATATTCTCTCCACAGTAGACATATCATTCGCAGCAGTTACGGCAATAACATCAACTGGAATATGTTCTTCACGAATTTTTCCTAACGTAATAATGCCATCCTGCTCAGGCATAAAAATATCCATAAAGACAAGTCCAGGGTTTAATTGCTTAATCTTTTCTATTCCTTCTATCCCATTACCAGCATAGCCTATCATTGAAAATCCGTTGATTTGCTCAATAAATTGCCTGTTCACTTCTCGTACCATTGGATCATCTTCAATTAATAACACATTTATTACATTCATCTACTCTTCCCCTAACTCAAATAAAATTAAGAAACTTGTCCCTTTCATAAATTCACTCACTACTTCAATATCGCCATTACCTTTACTTACAATTTCACGTATTAAATGCAAGCCGATACCGCGATTCTCACTTGCCTTTGTAGAAAATCCATTTTCAAACATACGAGCTTGCACCCCTTCAGACATCCCAATTCCATTATCAGAAACAGCAATTGCTAGCACACCGTCATGCTCATCTACAGAAATCGCTACATATTTATCATTCTTTGAAAGAATATTTAGCGCTTCAAAGGCATTTTCAATTAAATTTCCTAACAATACGACAAAATCGTGGTGATCTAATAATGGTGGAAAGCGTTTAAAATGACTTTTCCGATCAATTTCTACTTGTATGCCTAATTCCTTGCCATAACTAACTTTACTTAGCAATAATCCTGAAATATTTTCATTATGAAAGCGTTCATTCAAAAACTTCGTTAAAGAAGCTTCATTTTCGGTAGTAGCGGTAACGTATTCCAGTGCTTGCTTTGTATGTCCCAATTGCAGAAGTCCTGCAATCGTATGAAGTTTATTTTTATGCTCATGTGTTTGTATGCGCAGTGCTTGAACAAAAGCTTTTACACCTGTTACCTCTTCCGCAAGCTTTTTCACTGCTGTTAAATCTTTAAACATAGCAACTGCTCCAACTAACTCGCCATTTACAATAATTGGGACACGATTACTCAAAATGCTATGATGGTTGATGTAAAGCTCTTGATCGTATACTGGTGTTGCCGTTTTAACAATTTCAGGCAATCGTGTGTCAGGCAATACATCATAAATCTTTTCTCCGATACAATCCTCTATCTTTCTAGTAACTCCTAATATATCAGCTGCTTTTTCATTAAAAATTGTAATAGTCATTTCTTTATCGACCGCTATAATGCCTTCGTGCATAGCATTGAACGTTTCTGTTCTTTCCACATACATCTTGGCAATTTCATGAGGCTCAAGCCCAAACATTTGTTTTTTAATATGTCGGCCAAGTGTATATGCCCCCCAAATACTAAAAACAAGCGATAGTAGAATAGTAATAAAAATTTCATGTTCATAATTTTGCAACATTTCAATAAAAGTTGGCAGTAAATACCCTACAACGACTATGCCTACTTGTTCTTTTTTGTCATCAATAATAGGGACAAAAGCTCGAATCATTACACCCACTTCCCCTTGCGCCTTCGATACATAATAATGCTCACTAAAGGAAGCATTTAAATCCTGTGATTCACTACGCTTCCCTATTTCTTTACTGACTGGGTGAGATAGTTTAATACGATCCATATTCATGACAACGATATACTCTGCTTTATTAACAACACGAATTCCATCTACTATTTTATTAACATTTTTCGCCGCTTCTTTAATATTGTCATTTTTCAAATGCATACTGATTTCTGGCACATTTGATACAGTCCGCGCAACGAGCATAGCACGCTGACCAAACTCCTTTTCTTGCTCAGTTATGAGGTTTCCAAGTATAAAAATGCCACCAAGTAAAAAGGAGAATGCAATGATTAAAAATGTCACAAACAGGATTTTGCCGTTTACAGGCATTTTTATCATTTTAATTCCTACCCTTTCCAAATCTGCATTTCATATGAGAGAAGCTTCATGGGCAGATTCTACTCATGCTCAAAATGTCAATTCCATGATATGCTTTTAAGATTATCTTCAAAAAAATCTTTTGACAACACTTTTAGTTGACATAAGTCATGAACTTAATGAACAATATTACGAAAAATTGACACAAAACAAAATTTTCTTTCTTCAATTATTTTTGTATTATAACAATATTGAATTATTCGCAGAGTATCATAACAGATTGAGTTATTGAAAACACTACGTTTTATTTTAAATATGGAGGAATGTACTTAATGAACGATATGTTTCTTATTTTCTAAATCTCTTTTTCTTAAAAGGATTCGCTATGATAATTCTAGTGAAAACGATATCAAAGAGAAAATTTAGAAAAGAGGTAGCATAAAGTGAAATTACTGAAAAATCTGACTGTTCAGGTTGTAGCTGCAATTATTCTAGGGGTTATTGTTGGGGCTGTCTTCCCTGACTTTGGTACAAGCCTTAAAATCCTGGCTGATTTATTTATTAAGCTAATTAAAATGTTAATCGCTCCTATTATCTTCTTAACAGTTGTAATTGGAATCGGTAGTATGGGAGATATGAAAAAGGTCGGAAAAATTGGAGGAAAGGCGTTACTGTATTTCGAAATTGTCTCTACCATTGCCTTAGCAATCGGTATTGCTGTTGCATTAATCGTTAGCCCCGGTACAGGTTTAGATACATCAGGTGCTTCCGACGCCGATATCTCAAAATATACAAAAGCTGCAGCAGAGTCTGAGCAAGGCTTAGGTGCTTTCATCTCTAGCATTATTCCTGAAAACGTTGTAGGTGCACTTGCAACAGGACAATTACTTCCTGTGTTATTCTCTGCAATCTTATTCGGCTTAGCTGCTGCTTCTATTGGCGCACCTGCAAAACCTGTCATCACATTTTTTGAACAAGTGGCAGAAATTTTCTTCAAAATCGTAAGTATGGTGATGAAAATATCTCCAATAGGTGCTTTTGGTGCGATGGCCTATACGATTGGTAATTTTGGATTGAAATCGCTAGGTAACTTAGGTCTCTTAATGGCTGCAGTATACATTACAATGTTCTTATTCGTAGTCGTTGTTTTAGGAACGATCGCAAAATTTTTCGGCTTCAATATTTTTAAATTTATCGCTTATATAAAAGAGGAGATTATCTTAGTAATTGGTACTTCATCATCTGAATCTGCCTTGCCATCTATGATGCGCAAATTAGAAAACTTTGGTTGCTCTAAACAAGTTGTTGGATTAGTAGTACCAACAGGTTATTCCTTCAATCTTGATGGAACGTCAATCTATCTATCAATGGCTGCATTATTTATTGCACAAGCATACGGAATGGACTTGACTTGGATTCAAATCATTACACTTCTTGGGATTTTAATGATTACATCTAAAGGAGCCGCTGGTGTAACAGGTTCTGGTTTTATCACATTAGCAGCAACACTTGCTGCTTTCCCAATGATTCCAGTCGAAGGGATTGCGCTATTAATTGGTGTTGACCGCTTCATGTCTGAGGCACGCGCCGTAACAAATTTAATTGGTAACGGTGTAGCTTGTGTAGTCGTATCGAAATCTGAAAAAGAGTTTGATGTAGAAATGCAAGAACGTGCACTTCAAGGAAAAAATACTATTGTGTCCTAAGATCAAATGCACGCTAAAGCGATGGAGAGCCCCGAAGCAAAAGTAAACGCTCCACCACTTTTGCCAGCGGGATCGAAGCCGACAATGTAGCACTTAGCCTAGAGGGCTACTATGTTCTCGGTTATTTTCCTTAGCTACAAGAAAGGGTAGTGATGACAGCTAGAGGTAGTGACCCCTTAAAGTTAGATTTTGACTCTAACTTTAGGGGTGCAGGACCAGATGCTGTTTTCACTACCCTTTTTTATTTAACATATTGTTCAAGTAAGCGTTGCGTATTTGTTGATTGTTCAAGTGCTTTTTTCTCTTTTGCCCAATATATCAAATATTGCTGATCACCAACATTAAAAACCATCTGCTGTAATTCTTCACTTAGCTCAGAGCTAATAGCGACCTTTAAAATATCTACCTCATATAAAGGCTCTCCTTTCATTTCGTAGACAATATGATACATTGGTTTTTCTTCAAATATAGCTCGTTCTTTTTTACTTAATTTCTTAACATGGCTTAGCGGATAGTTTTCCATATAGGCAGTTGCATCCTGACGTGTTGCTTTAAATAAAGATTGCTCTCCTTTAAATAGCTCAATTGCATCAATTTCTGCTGCATGATCTAATATGTTAGAAATAGCCTCTTCCTCATTTTTTTCGCGAGACTGCAATGTCAAAGCGCCAATCAAAATAATTGCAGCAACTATAACTAGTTTCCATCTTCGTTTATTCATTTTCCATTATCCATTCAATGCCTTTTTGACAAAGCGGTTAATATCTACATCTGCCCCAATGACAAGCATAATATCCCCTAGCAAAATTTTATCACTCGCCTGCGGAGATACGATGATATCTGAACCACGCTTAAGGCCTACAATATTAATCCCATACTTTGCACGAATATCTAAATCCATAATGGAGTAGCCTGCAATCACATCATTGGCCTTAAGCTCCATAATTGAATGTTCATCCGAAAGCTCTAAATAATCAAGCACCGTATTAGATAGCATATTATTGGCAATACGTATCCCCATGTCACGCTCAGGATGCACGACAAAATCTGCCCCAATTTTGTGCAACACTTTTTCATGGTAGTCATTCTGAGCTTTTACAGTAATCTGCTGCACACCAATTTCTTTTAAAATAATCGTCGTCAAAATACTAGCCTGAATATCTTCACCGATTGCTACGATCACATGCTCAAAATTACGCATACCTAATGAATTTAATACCGATTCATCCGTCGAATCTGCGATAACGGCCTGTGTGGCAATCGAAGCAAACTCGTCCACCCGCTCTGAGGAATGATCAATCGCCATAACCTGTGCGCCTTGACTCATTAGTTCGCGAACAATGCTTCCTCCAAAACGTCCAAGTCCAATGACAGCAAACTCTTTTTTCATCATTAAAAATCCCTCCGAAAACTACTATATTATTATTGTAACGTATTCTCTGCTATATGTATCGCCAAAACAAGGAACTAATCCTCCCTGGGTGAGAGACAAAACTGCTCGGTGAGTCTGAGAAAGTGATCAGGTTTACACCAAAACTGCTCGGGTTGCTCGAAAAACTGCTCGGGTTGCTCGAAAAACTGCTCGGGTTGCCTGAAAAACTGCTCGGGTTTGCACCAAAACTGCTCGGGTTGCTCGAGAAACTGCTCGGGTTTGCCTCAAAACTGCTCGGGTTGCCTGAAAAACTGCTCGGGTTTGCACCAAAACTGCTCGGGTTGCTCGAAAAACTGCTCGGGTTTGCACCAAAACTGCTCGGGTTGCTCGAGAAACTGCTCGGGTTTGCCTCAAAACTGCTCGGGTTGCCTGAAAAACTGCTCGGGTTTGCACCAAAACTGCTCGGGTTGCTCGA